>CAMVTO010000032.1 GCA_947170435.1 uncultured Clostridia bacterium
TAATACGTCGAAATCACGGTTTTCAATGGAATCGCGCAACAAGGTAAAATCAAAAAGCGCAACAACGAGAAATCGTTGATATTAAGCGATTCTTATGGTATGATGGATTTCGATGTACGGAATCGCAGCGTAATTTTATCAAAGATTTTCAAAAATTCTTTTTCGGTACGGTATATGGTACAATACCTATGGCAGAATGGAGGCTGGGTACATGGCGATGACGTTCTCAGATGGCATTTTCACAGCGGACTATCGGGATGGCTGTGTCTATCTCGGTGGCAAGAAGTATCCTGCCGGATACTTCGTCCTGCAATTTCTGAATCAATACTACGTCAACGATACGGCGGCACGGATCGCGGTGTTCTCCGATGGGATTACTTACAACATCCGGCGACAGCTCCGTTGCGGGTATCTGAACATCGAAGAATATGAAAAGACCGGGCGCAACACGCTGGAAAGCCTGAAGGCACTGCCTTGGCTTCGACCGTTTGATACGCTGGACGTGGACGCAATGCGAAAGCAGGTGGCGGAGCTGTTCACGGAAGAGAACGGCGAGCGCATCTGCGAATACTTCCGCAGCCGTGACAAGATCAGCGAGACTGATCAGAATCTGGTGGGCGTAGGTGTTATGAACTGGCGCTGTGACCTTTCGTATGTTGAGGAAATGGAGGCGCTGCTATCGGAGGTCAACGCCATCCTCGCCTTTTTTGATTCGCTGAGCGATGATATGACGGACGCGCAGAAGAAGCTCCGTGCATTCATCGCACGTCTCGACGAGGCGGAGCGATTGGACGAGAAGCATCTGCTGCCCATCGCGCTGGACGTGTTCGGCTCGGTGCCGTTCCCGCTGACGGAGGAATACGTCGGGCTGAAAAAGAACAAGCGCAGCACCGAATCAACGGTGGCGCGGCGTCTCCGCTTCGACCAATACTACAGTTTCATCCTGACCGATTTCTTCGAGGGCCTGCACCACGGGCACTATCCGCGCCGCTGCCCGGTCTGCAAGAGCTATTTCCTGATGCAGAGCGCACGACGGACAATCTACTGCTCCGGGATGTCGCCTTATGAGGCGCGCGGGAAGCGCCTGACCTGCCGCGCCTACGCTGCCTACGTTCATCGCAAGGAACTGGCGGAGGGCGATCCGGTCACGGACATTTACAATCGCCGGTGCAGCGTGATCCGCGCGGAACTCAGCCGGGACACGATTACGCCGGAGTTTGCGGCGAAGGCCAAGGCACTGGCGCTGGAGCACAAGCAGCGGGCGCAGTTTGACCACGAATACGCGGTCACGCAGTACGAGAAGGATATGGAGCGCGAAAAGCTCTACCACGACGCAGAACACTGAGAGGAGGCGACGGCGGTGCTGGAAATAAATACTTACAAGCTGTATCAGCTCGATCCGGCACCGCCGAAGCGGGAGCCGCAGGAGTGCATCGAGATGTATTTGGAGACCGGCGATGCGGGATTCTTCGCGCAGTTTCTGCACTGGCATGAGCCGAGCGTGAACAAGAAAGTGACTGCTTTTGTGCAGCAATATGCAATGCAAGGGCACTTCGAGGACTTGAAGCAAGCCTATGTGCAGGGCTTGTTGGATGCGTTGGACGGTTACGAAAAAGAAAAAGGCCCGTTCGTCCCATACGCGGAGCGTACAGTCGAACGGGCCATGCACGATTATGTCAGGACGATGCGGACAGGCTGCTCCGTGCCGAACGACACGGAGTATTACCTGCTGAGAAAAGCGATGCGGCTGTTTGCGGAGCACGGCGAAAAGACGGACGACGAGACCGTTGCCGCGATTGCCGCAGCGATCCACCGTGAGCCAAAAACTGCGCTGGAAATGATTCGGAGCGGGACGCAGAATATGCGCGTCCTTGAACTCGACCGCGAAACCGACGACGAAGACGACGAGCCGATGGAGATCGGCAGCCTGAGCGACGAGCCGAGCGCGCTGTTCTTTCAGACGTATCAGATGGACGCGCTGTACGATGCGTTCCGTGGGCTGGACTACAAGGAACGCGAGATGCTGGCGAGACACTATGGTTTCTGTCCGGAGTGCTTCAGTGTCAGGGACAAGGACGGCAGGCCGCTCCAAAAGGAGACATACGAGGATATCATGCTGGATTTCGGGCTTTCCTCGCCGGACACGGTGGAAAAAACATGCAAGCAGGCTTTGGAGAAGATACGGCGGGCAATGAAAGAATATAGGGATGTAAAATGTCTCCATGACGCTTGAATAACGGGCAGGCAAACGGCCTCGTAATACAGGCAATTTGCAGGAAAAGATGCTATTTTTCACGGTTACCATCCCGCTCCCGGAACAGCACAAACTTCTCCAGCGGGAACAGGATCACAAGCTGCAGCGTATTTGCGCACAGCATCGCAATCGTCGGCGCAAGCGCCGTGAGCTTGCCGGTGCTGACGATGGCATTCACGATGACGCCCTGCAGCCATGTTGAAAACAAAATCAGCGCGGCCAACGCCGCCATATAGATGCCGAGGCAGTATTTCGGCACATTCTCCGCGCGAAAGGTTGTTTTACGATTCTGAAAGTAACCGTAGATGTTTGCTGCGGCGTTTGAAACGAGAAACGGCAGCACATATCCCCAGTTGTCGTTGCCTTCACCGACTGCCGAGGCGGAAAAGATGCCGCGCAGGAAAGCCGGCAGCGGCGCGCTCCTACCCTTCAGGCCGAAGTACAGCGTGTTGACCAGTACAAGCTGGATCACGCCGACAACGCAGCTCACCAGTAAAAATTTGGCGACCTCGCCAACGCTCTTCTTCATGCTTTTGATGCTCCTCTTCACTCAGCCGACACGATAAAATTATAGAATGCTATCAGCTGAAAAAATGAAACAAGCGGGGCCTCGCGTAAAGTCGAGACCCCGCTTTCACTGGACATATGCGTTTTAACGTCTGCGGCGTCTTTTTGCAGCACCAATCACAATGGCTGCGCCTGCGGCGGCCGCGGCTGCGATGCGCTTTTTTCGGTCGTTTGCGATATCCTGTGCCGCGGATTTGACGGTTTCCTTAACCGTTTCCGCATCCGGCAGCTCACGCGTCGGGAGCGTGTCGATCACACGGTAACGCTTGAGCAGTTTCTCAACGTCCGTTCCTTCGAGCCTGCCCAGCACCGCGCGGAACACGGCGTCGGTGATGAAGTTCGAGCTCATGTCCGTCAGCGGCTTGCCGTCACGCAGCTTGATGGTCGCGTTCAGCAGGTCGCGCACATCATAGGTGCTGCCCCAGACCTCCGGCACGCCGCGGTCGACGTTCAGCAGCGTGTAGACCGCCTCCATGCCGGTGCGCATCGAATACTCGGTGGTAAAGATCGTGTCGCGCGCAGTTTCGGCAAACTGGCCGATAAACGCAAAGTTGACAGCGCCCTCCGGCACGACCTTCGGGCGGTCGCTGTCCGTGCGCGGCATAAAGAACGCCGTGACATAAGGCATCATGACCGGGACGGTGTTGCAGCTGCTGCGCGCCAGCTCCTTGATTTCATTCTCCGGCACGCCAAGGTGATACAGCCACTCCTGACAGATCTCCTCGCCGGTGCAGTCGCGCATCGCCTTTTTGACGTAATCGCCAGGACGGTCGGTGAACAGGCTGTACACCCACACAAGGCACTGATCCTTTGGCTGCTCGCGGAACTGCGGCTGGCGGTTGATGGTCCAGCTCAAAAGCCAACCGGAATCCTTGACGGTGACGATGCCGCCCGTGACAACCTTGCCGGTGAACGGGTCACGCTTGCAGATCGCCTTGATATACGGGATGACCTTTTGATCCAGTGTCGTGACCGTCGCGCTCATCCAGTTGGTCTGCTCCGCGTCATAGCAGAACTTCTCCGGATTGCCGAAAGCGGGATCCTGCGCGGCGATCTTGCGCCACATATCCCAGCCGCCGCCCGGCTTGATCTCCGTGTTGAACTCTGCGGGCTCGGTCTGGGAGCCAATGGTCGAGCCCTCGACGCAGCCGCCGTTCGTGATGAACACGAGATCGTTTTCCGTGAGGTCGACGAACCGCTGTTCGCCGTCCGCCAGCAGCTCGATACGCTTGGCGAGCTTCGTGCCGGGCTTGATGTCAAACTCGACATTGACGACCTTGGTATTAAAGTGGAACTGCACGCCGAAGCTCTCCAGATACTTCACCATCGGGAGGATCATGCTCTCGTACTGGTTGTAGCGCGTGAAGCGCAGCGCCGTGAAATCGGGCAGACCGCCGACATGGTGGATAAAGCGCTTAATGTAACGCTTCATCTCCAACGCGCTGTGCCAGTTTTCAAAGGCAAACATCGTGCGCCAGTAGAGCCAGAAGTTGGAGTTCAGCACCTCGTCGTCGAAATAGTCGGTGATGGGCTTGTCGTAGAGCTCCTCATCCGGTGTAAAAAACAGCTTCATGATCTGCATCTGCGCCTTGTCGGAGATGGCGAACTTGCCGTCCGTGTGCGCGTCCTGACCGCGCTTTTCGGTGGCGCGGCAGAGAGAGTAGTTGGGGTCCTCCTTGTTGAGCCAATAGTATTCGTCGAGGACGCTGACGCCCTTCGTCTCAATAGACGGGATGGAGCGGAACAGATCCCACATGACCTCAAAGTGGTTGTCCATCTCGCGCCCACCGCGCATGACATAGCCGACGCCGGGGACGTTCCATCCGTCGCACGCACCGCCGGCGATGGGGTCCTTTTCAAAGATGTGGATGTTCTTGCCTTTCATCTGTCCATCGCGGACAAGGTAGCAGGCTGCGGACAGCGCCGCGAGGCCGGTCCCGACGATGTAGGCGGATTTGTGATCGACGCCCTCCGGCTTCTTCGGACGGGCAAAGGCTTCGTAGTTGCCGCTGGAATAGTACATGGTGTGACCTCCTTTTTGAAATCCATCGCCATTTCGCTCGCCGCTTGCGCGGCAGCCGCGACGTATGGCTGCCTTACGAGTTCAGCATAACCCGATGATACACGCATTTCCATAGACACAAAATGCCCGCTGCCCAAATTTCGGACAGCGGACGCAAATTGTTCAACTTTTGGACATTTGGAGTGATTTGTCAGGAATGGACGCACATTATAGCGCAAGGAGCAGCGTGCCAGCCGAGATCAGAATCGCTCCCAACGCTGATTTCCATGTGAATTGCTCATGCAGGAAAATAACGGCAAGCACCAGCGTGATCACGACACTCAGTTTGTCAATGGGCACGACCTTGGACGCTTCGCCGATTTGCAGCGCCTTATAGTAGCAGAGCCACGACGCGCCCGTGGCAAGGCCGGACAGAATCAAGAACAGCCAGCTCCGCTGCGTGATGTCGGAAATGCCATTTTGCGCGTTGGTGAGAAACACCATCCCCCACGCCATAACGACGACAACCACAGTTCGGATCGCCGTGGCAAGATTAGAATTGACCCCCTCAATGCCAACCTTTGCCAATATGGAGGTACATGCCGCGAAAACGGCGGACAGCAGGGCATAGATAAGCCACATGAATATCACCTCAAGGCAAGAATAATGCTTGGCAAGAGAACTGTCAACAGGTCAGGCGGTATCCGTGCGAAAGCGTTCCAGTGCCCGTGGAATATCGCCCTCGATCAATGAGGAAACGCGCGAAACGATCTGTTTGGGATCGGGTTTCATGTCCTGCCGGATCCAATCCAGCATGACACCGACAAAGGCGTACTTGTAGAAGTCCGCGATGAAGCGTTTATCCTCGTCCTTGACGCGCATCCCCGCCGCACACTCATTCACTACGCCGATCAGCAGTTGATAGGTCACGGCGTAGAGGTACGCCTCGATCTGTTCACGGCTCACGGAGCGATAGACGTTCAGAATGAAGGGCTTGTTGTCCTCCACCGCGCGAAAGATATCCAGAAATCCCTGCTCCCAGGTGTCATAGGTCTTATTGCCTTCGAGCGCGCGGCTGGCGTCCTCATGGCAAGACCATTCGACGAGATCGTAGATATCCTTGAAATGGTAATAAAAGGTCGCACGACTGATACCGCAATCCTCCGTGATATCGTTGATGGTGATTTTCGTGACCGGCTTTTGCAGCAACAGCCGTTTCAGCGACGCTTCCAAAGCGTGTTTCGTAATTTCAGACATAATGCCTCCTTTGCACAAAAATCAGACACACAGGCGCTTTTGCCTATTTACTTCGCGACGGATTTCCACTATTCTATTTCTGCCTTTCCGCGCCTTCATTGCAGATGGGCCGAGCACGGAAAGAGTATCGACCATGAAAGGAACGCAACGGTATTATGGACAAAGATATCAAAGAGGCTGCAAAGCAGCTTAAAAGTGAGATCAAGGCCGGCTTTGCCGAAAACAAGGACAATCTGAAAGAGGTCAAGGGCGAGCTCAGGAAAATGCGCCACGAACTGAAGGATAAGGTCAGCGAGATCGACGTCCAGGAGCTGGAAGCGAAAAAGGACGCGCTTCTCATGGAGGGCGAGATCAAGAAGGAGAAGGTCGAGGCCGACCTCCGCAAGCTCAAGGAGGACGCCGAGCTCAGGGCGCAGGTCATGAGAGAGACCGCCGAAACGAAGAAAAACGCATAACTGCCTGAAAAGAACCGCTTCGGCGGTTCTTTTCCGTTTAAGAGCTTCGCCTTTCGCGTATTTTCTCCAAAGCGCCCCGCGCCTCCTGCAAATGCTCCTGCAACGGGCGCACCGTATGTAACGGGAAGAAGAAACGCTGACGGAGTTTTGCCCGCTCCCGTGCGGCATGGATATGCGCCTTGAGATTTTCATATTTCACAATGACGCCATTCTCCTCCGCAAAGCGTTTGAGGCGCGAGATCAGTTGAACGGAATAGGCAACGTCAATGGTAAACACGCCAAAAAAGAATCCGATTACGAAGGAAAACGCGAGGTTGTTCGCAAGCCAAAGAAGCGCGTCCAAAATGTAAGCGTGGATCAGAAAATAGTACACCGCGCCGAGAAGCGCCCAAAAGAAAGAGAACAGCGGGCAAATCAAACCGTTGATATTTCCCCGCAGCATGCTGTAATCCCACAGGCGCACCTTCGCGATTTTCAGCAGCAGGATGCCCGCGAGGTATTCGATCACAGTCATACTGACCGCCATGCCGAAGAACAACAATGCCCGTCCCGCGGCAGAGTTCTCGATGCCTGTTTCGTCGCCCATTTCGGCGAGCAGATAGAGGATACACAAGCCAAATCCGTAGAGCGGAACGTAGGGCCCCACGCAAAATCCGGGGTTGATCCATCGGTGTTCGGGGTTGGAGGCGGAGAAGAACTTGCGAAAAAGCACCTCAAGCCCCCAGCCGAGCAGCGAGCCGAGGAAAAAGAGGTAGGCAAGGATCAAAAACGCACTCATGACGCACCTCCTCCTGCGTGGCCGTTTCTCTGCAAACGACAGGTCTGCAAGTACATAATACAGACTGCCGTGTGACCTTGATACAGACAAATCGGCGCAAACTTCCAAAAATCAGACAAAGCAAGCAAAATGTCTAAATTTTGGGCAATGGTTGTTGTTTGCCCGTTGAGAACGGCTCCCTTTCCGAGTAAACTTCGGCACAAATCAGGCCGAACGGCCAAGGAAAGAGTGATAGCTATGAAACACACCAGCAAGCAATGGATCGCCGCGGCCATGAGCGCGGTGCTGACGCTCTCCTGCGCCACGCCCGCCTTTGCCGCCGCGCCCGCCGTTCCCGTCAGCGACGGGCGCAAGATGACCTGCGACGAGGCGTACTACGCCACGCTTGACTACTACGGCAACCTGACGGACGCCAGCATCGTCAAGAGCTACGTCCTCAACGGCGCGACCTCGATCACCGACTTCGGCGAATACGAGAGCGTATCGAACCTGACGGACAGTACCATGCCGTCTGAGGGCGCGAAGCGCGTCGCGTTCGACTTCGCCGACGCCGCGCCGTCGCATTTCTACTTCGAGGGCAAGACCAAAAAGCCCTATGAGAACCTGCCCTGGACGATCTCGCTCAGCTACACGCTCAACGGCGTGCCGATGAAAGCCGAGGACATCGCGGGCAAAACCGGCGTAGTGGAGATCCTCATTGACGCGATCCCCAACAAGAACGCAGACGAATACGCCCGCAACAACTACACGCTGGAGGCCATGTCCGTTTTCAATCAGGACGATATCCTCTCGCTGGACGCGCCCGGCGGCCAGACGCAGCTCGTCGGCAACCTGCGCACGGCGCTGTTCATCACGCTCCCCGGCGAGGAGGGACACTATACCATCCGCGTCGGCACGGACAGCTTTGAGTATGGCGGCATGACGTTTTTGATGGTGCCCGCGACGCTCTCCCAGCTCGAGGAGATCTCCAAGCTGGGCCAGCGCAAGAACGATCTGGAGAACAGCTACAACAAGCTATCCGGCAGCCTTGATACGCTGCTCGACTCACTTGCTGACATGGAGGGCAGCCTGAACGGTGCGGCGGCGGGCCTCGACCGGCTGAACAGGGCGCGTGCGACCGTGTCCGCGAACAAAGGCAAGGTCTACGACGACGCGGACGAGCTGCGCGGCAACATCGACAGCTTCCTCACCGTACTCGATCCCGTGAACGGTCAGCTGGAGGAGGCGAGCAGCGCGATCTCCGAAACGAACGAGGCGCTGCGCGAGCTGGTGGACGGCACGAACGGACTCAAGGGCGACCTCACCAAGCTGGAGAAAGACCTCAAAGCCTTGCAGGACGGCAAGGGCGACACGAAGGAAGTCCTCTCGGACATCGGCAACCTGCGCGGCTCGCTGCTTCGGCTCAAATCCGCGCTGAACAACGTCAAGACCGGCAGTATCTCCACGATTGACAATCCTCTGTCCGGCATGACCTCGGCGGAAGTGGAAAGCGCGCTGAAGCAGGCCAATATGCTGCACGATGTCTACAAAGGCGCGACAGTGATTACAGGCACACTGTCCGACGGTTACGATGGCGGCAACTTCGAGCAGTTTTTAGCTTCGTATCTTGCAAGTGATAGTGCAGGTGCCAATAAAGTACCAGAAGCAACAGCAAAGGCAAAAGCCGCAGAAATATATAACATCTATTATGGCTATGACAGCGCAGAGAAAGCATCCGACGCCGTCTATGACAAGCGCGGCTATACTGCGGAAACCAAAGCAGTCGCGACAACTGCGGTAAAAGAAGAAGCCGCTCTTGCGGCGGCGTATTGGAGAAAGGCTGAGGAACTTTGGCCGACCTATTACAAGTACGCGATGGATTTGACCGATTTCATCAAGGCGGCGCTGACGGTCAACTACTCCAAAACGCCGAGTTTGAAATCGACGTATTCCACCAATTCGGCTTATGTAATGGCAAATCTTCCTGTACTCTATGCGGTTTGCACCGCTACAAGCGGAACTGAAGCCCCGAATGTTGGCTCGGTTGCTTCTACTGTGCTTGTTGGCATCAATTCCAATGCAACGGATGATCAAAAAAATGCGATTGCAACGACAGCGGGTCAATTGTGGGCAGCATATCAAAGCATCGTTTCTGCTTGCACCGCGCGAAACACAAACCCGATTGATGCACCAGACGCTGTTAAATCCGAAATTATCGGGAATTTGACTGCAAGCATTAAGAAAAGTAACTATTCATTAAATGACGCAGATGCTCAAAAGAACGCCATCGAAACCTATGAAAGCGTTGCCAGCGCGTACGGTATCAAAACCGCGTTCGCCGAAGCAAAAGGCGTGGAAAATCCTTCTGTAACGTCCCGCCTAAACGGTAATCCCCTCGATTTTGAGCATTTCCTTTATGCCATCCTGCGCCTCGACACCGATCACCGCGCCAACGCGAAAACCGAGGCCGCCAGTCTGTATAAGGTCTATACGCTCAACGAGGAATTGGACAGCGGCGCGCTGGGGCTTGTTCTCAAGAACACCGATTCCATCAACTCCACCGTCAACGGCATCAATAGCAGCATCAAAAACCTCAACCAATCCCTCGCCAGCCTCGCGGGGCTGACCGGCCCCTCCTCCGAGCTGATGCAAAAGCTCGCTGATCTGAGCGACGACATTGAAGACCTCACAGGCCTTGTGGACGACGCCGACGCGCTCATCGGCAACAGCGCCGACCTCGCCCGCAAGCTGCCCGGCATCCTCGACGACGTGGACGCCTTGCAAAAGGTGATCGACAAGTACGAGCCGGTGGCGCAGGACGCCATTGACAACGCGCAGGACATCAGCACGACGATGAACAAGACGCTGGAGGATACCGGCACATTCGCCGACTCCTTCGAGGACTTCATGCAGACCTCCGGCTACGAGCTGGACGAGGGCACCCGCGCGTCCCTTTCCTCCCTCGCCGCGACGCTGCGCGATGTGGCGAAGTCCGTCTCCACCACCGGCGACGTCAAGGACGCGAAGGATATCGTCAGCGAGCTGATCGAGGACACTTGGAACGACTACACCGGCGACGTGAACAACCTTCTGCTCATGGACGCCACGGCGGAGCCGGTCTCGCTGACCGATCCGCGCAATCCCTCGCCCAAGAGCGTGCAGGTACTTATTCGCACGCAGGAGATCAAGGTCGAGGAGCCGGAGGCTGTGACCGTATCTGCGAACACCTCGACGGCCGAGAGTGGCCCCACAACCTTTTGGGGCCGCGTCGCCGCGATGTTCACCACTATGTGGTACTCGGTCGTCAGTCGGCTCCATCACGCATAAAGGAGGCTCCCCATGCTGGAAAAGATCGCAAAGGGCCTGACGCGCAAGCCGTTGTTTGTGCTGATTGTCGCGCTGGCGCTGCTTGTCCCGTCGGCGATTGGCTTTCTGGCGACGCGCGTCAACTACGACATCCTGACCTATCTTCCTGCCGAAGCGGAATCCTCGCAGGGCATCCAGCTTCTGGAGGAGCCGTTCCACATGGCGGCAACCAGTATGCTCATCATCGAGGATATGCCCGCCGCGTGGTCAAACGACCTCTTAAACGAGATCAAACAGATCCCCGGCGTCAGCAATACGCTGTGGCTCTCCAACATCGTCGGCGTGCAGGTGCCCACCGACATGATCCCCGCCGAGCTCCGGGATATCTTCTTTTCCAAAGAGGGCTCGACGATGATGATCATTCAGTATGAGAAGGCGGGCGCGTCACAGGAGACGATGGACGCCATTGACGCCGTGCGCGCGCTGCTGAACGACAAGTGCTACCTCGCCGGCTTCTCGGTGGTCGTCAAGGATACCAAGGAGCTGGTGGACGAGGAACTGCCGGTCTTCGTCTCTCTGGCGGTGGCGTTTGCGCTGGCGGCAATGGCGCTCTGCCTTGAATCGTGGGTGCTGCCGCTGGTGCTGATCTCAAACATCGGCATCGCCATCCTCTACAACTTCGGCACAAACATCGTATTCGGGGAGATATCATACATCACGCAGGCCGTTGCCGCCGTGCTTCAGCTCGGCGTAACGATGGACTACTCCATCTTCCTCTATCACCGCTACACCGAGGAACGGGAGTTGCACGACGACAAGCGCGACGCGATGGCAGTCGCCATCGTCGCGGCGTTCAAATCGCTCTCCGGCTCCAGCCTCACGACCGTCGCGGGCTTCCTCGCCCTCTGCGCGATGCACTTCACGCTCGGCAAGGATATCGGCCTCGTCTTGGCAAAGGGCGTCGTCCTCGGCGTGGCGACCGTGGTGCTGGTGCTGCCCGCCATCGTGCTGCTGTGCGACAAGTGGATCGAGAAAACGCGCCATAAGCCGCTTTTGCCGGAGTTCGACAAGATCAACCGCTTCGTTATCAAGGCGCGCGTGCCGATCCTCATCGTTACAGTGCTGCTGGTGATCCCCGGCTGGTTCGGGCAGAACCATGTGCAGAAGTATTACAAGCTCGACACCTCCCTGCCGGACGATCTGCCCTCGCTGGTCGCAAACCACAAGCTCGCGGACGAGTTTGGCATGACGACGCAGCACTTCATTGTCATGCGCGACGACGTATCCGCCACCGACATGAACGCGATGGAGCAGCGGATCGAGGACATCCCCGGCATCTCCGGCGTGGTCTCTTATCACGCGCTGCTGGGTCAGGGCATCCCCGACTTCTTCATCCCCGAGCAGGTGAAATCCATGCTCAAGCAGGGCGGCTATCAGATGCTGATGGTCAACTCGGAGTACGAGACCGCGACGGATGACATTTCGCGGCAGCTCACCAACCTGATGGCGGTCGTCAAGGAGTACGACGACGCCGCGATGGTCACGGGCGAGAGCGCCATGACCGAGGATCTGATCGACATCACGGAGGACGACTTCGTGCGGACGAACTACCTGTCCATCGCCGCGATCTTCCTGATCGTTCTGTTTGTGTTCAAGTCGCTGACAGTGCCGGTAGTGCTGGTCGCGCTAATCGAGACCGCAATCATGCTCAATCAGGGCTTTTCCTACTTCTCAGGCGCAACCATCGCATTTGTCATTCCGACCATTGTCAGCACGGTGCAGCTCGGTGCGACCGTGGACTATGCGATTTTGATGGCGTCGCGCTTTCAGGAAGAGCTGCAAGCCGGATACGACCGCAAGGAAGCGGCGCGGATCGCGGGAAGCACCTCCGACCACTCGGTCATTACCAGCGCCCTTGTTATGATCGGCGCGACGATGGGCGTCGTGCTGGTGTGCCGCATCGACATCGTAAACTCGATGTGCCTGATGCTGGCCCGCGGCGCGCTCGTCTCCGCCATCGTGAGCATCTTTGTGGTACCCGCCGCGCTATGCGTCTTTGAACCGCTGTTCAACGTCACCAGCCTGCATTGGAAGCCGAAAAGGAAACAGGACGAGCCGCCTGCCGCTGCGGAGGCTGTTGCGGCGGCGCATTGAATTCGCGTGTCCGCACGCGGCAGGAGGTAACACGATGGACTATTTGCAGGAAAAAGAAATGCTGTCAGAGGAGTTCTGTGTTTCCAAAAAGGCGTTGTGTGCGCTCGGCAGCAAGACCCGGCAGCATATCATTCTGTCGATGATCCGGTCTGAGCTTTGCTGTGACGGAATGCGCGTAGATGATATCGAGGAGGCGGCAAATCTTTCGAGAGCCGCCGTATCACACCATCTGCAAATCCTGCGGGCGGCAGGCATTCTTGCCGTACGGCAGGAAGGAAAGAAAAATTATTACTATTTCAATAATGACGCAGAAACGCTGGAACAACTCATTCGGATGCTTAGTCATGCGAAAGCTCTGTTGACACACGCTGCCTGACAAACGAACGATGCCGCGCGGTCCACGGCAGGATTATCCTGCTGTAGACTGCGCGGCTTTTTCTATCAAGCGAAAAATCAAGTCCATAGAACAGAAATGCCGCTTGAATTTTAACGCTTTTTTAATATAATATGGTATCATAATAGAAAAAGTGTTTCGGAGGTGTGGATCTTGTCGGCTTTAACACGAACAGCCATCAAGCAGTCGTTTCTGAAAATGCTGAACGACCGACCGTTGCAGCAGGTAACGATCAAAGCGATCGTTGAGGATTGCGGCATCAATCGCAACACGTTTTACTATTATTTTGAGGATGTTCCATCCCTTCTCAACGAGATCGTCATGGAAAACGCCGACCGTCTGATCGCCGAGCATGCGCACGTCGGGAGCCTTGAAGAATGCCTCTCGGCTGCAACGCAGTTTGTGAAGGAAAATCGAATAGTAGTCATGAATATCTATCGTTCGGCAAGCCGCGATCTCTTTGAGCGATATCTCATCAAGGTCTGTCACGACGTGGTCGCCGCATATATCAATACCGTGCTGGGGGAACTCAACATCAGCCGCGAGGATCAGGATATCTTGATCCGATTTTATCAGTGTGAGTTGACCGGGCAGGTGTTGCTATGGCTGGAAAGCGATATGAAGTACGATATTCAAACGCAGTTTGCCCGTTTATGCGAGCTGCTTCGGGGCGTGACCGAGGAAATGATCCGCCGATGTGAACGCGGCAGCAAGTAATCGTTAAAAGTTAGACAAAAAGAGCTGAATGTCTGAAAATCAGGCATTCAGCTCTTTTTGCCTCTACCGGGCCATACTGCATACCGATACAATCAAGCTATCCTAATAAAAAATAGAGGAGGCTAATCACTATGAGTACGTCGGTCGCGTTAAAGAAATTCGGCTTGGAGCAAGCGTTCAACTATCTTTACAGAGACCCGGAAAAGAATCTCGTCAAACTCATGGATTGGGCGGACAGGTTTTCCCACGGGGAGTTCGAGCCCCAGCGCCGCACGATCCGTGAGGCCGTTGAAAATCCCAACCATCCATACTACTCCTACATCCGCCGTTTGTTGACGGACGTCGATCCCGAAGTGATGAAAACCATCGTGCTGAACTTCTTCATCAACGCCAACCTCGCCGGCTGGGATAAGCAGGAGGAATATCGGGAGAAGTACGGCTGCAATATCCCATGGGCGATCCTGCTCGACCCGACCTCCGCCTGCAACCTGCGCTGCACCGGCTGCTGGGCGGCTGAGTACGGTCACAAGCTCAACCTGACCACGGGCGAGATCGACGACATCATCCGTCAGGGCAAGGAGATGGGCGTCTACATGTATATCTACACCGGCGGCGAGCCGCTGGTGCGCAAGGCCGATATCATTCGCCTGTGCGAAAAGCACGACGACTGCGTATTTCTGAGTTTTACCAACGGCACGCTGATCGACGAGGCGTTTGCCGACGAAATGCTGCGCGTGAAAAACTTTGTCCCGGCAATTTCCCTCGAAGGTTTTGAGGATGCAACGGACGGGCGGCGCGGTCATGGCGTGTACCAAAAGGTCATGCGCGCCATCGACATCCTGCATGAGCGCAAGCTGGTTTACGGCATTTCGGCGTGCTATACGAGTGCGAACTTCGATTCCATCACGTCCGAGGCGTTCTTCGACAGTCTGATTGAAAAAGGCGCGCATTTCGTGTGGTACTTCCACTATATGCCAGTGGGCAACGACGCTTCGCCCGACCTGCTTCCGACGCCGATGCAACGGCTCGAAACCTATCGCCGCATCCGAAAGTACCGCGCGGAAAAGCCGCTTTTCACAATGGACTTCCAAAACGACGGCGAGTTTGTCGGCGGCTGCATCGCGGGCGGACGGCGGTATCTCCACATCAACGCGAATGGCGACGTCGATCCCTGCGTGTTCGTCCACTACTCCAACGCGAACATCCGCGAGGTCAGCCTGCTCGACGCGCTGCGCTCTCCGATCTTCATGGCGTATCACGACGGCCAGCCCTTCAACGACAATATGATGCGTCCCTGCCCAATGCTGGAAAATCCCGAAAAACTGCGCGAAATGGTGGCGGCGACCGGCGCAAAATCCACGGATATGCAATCGCCCGAAACGGCGGAGCATCTGTGCGCAAAGTGCGATCACTACGCCGAGCATTGGGCTCCCTACGCGGATAAGCTGTGGAGAGAGCGCAAGGCAGAGAAGAAAGCAGCAGCCATCCGACAGATCAAAGCCGGTTAATCTTTAAACCCTTGCGGAGGCCAGCTATGAACGGTCGGGACTTCGGTAAGGCGGTCATGATTGTCGCGCTTTCTTTCCTTTGCGTAGGCTGTGCGGAGAGAACTGAGTATCGAACGCTCAACATGGAACGGGCTCAGATTCTGCTGCGCCTGACCGACAACTATCTCCCCGTTGATGTCAGATCAGAAGCGGAGTATGACGCGGGACATATTCCCGGCGCGATTTTATTGCCACTCGAAGATATCAGAGACGGCAGGCTGGAGGCGCTGCTCGACCAGGAGCAGAGTATCATGGTCTATAGCGAGACAGGACAGCGTTCAGCGGAGGCGGCTCAATTGCTGACCACGCTCGGCTATACCCGGATCTATGATATCGGTGGAATTGTCAATTGGATCGGCAATTTAGAAGCCGATGCAGGCGCTGAGGAGGCATTTGGATGAAATCAACAGCAAAATATTATAGTGTGGCAGGGATCGCCGCGTGTGCGGCGACGGTAGCGTCGCTGGGCAATTATCTGACGACGCGCTATCTTGTGAAGATCGCGCTCGATCACGAAAAACCACGCATGGTCGAAAAGACCGAGCGTGTGATCGAAAAGACGGGGCGAAGCATTTCGGGCTCCGAAAAGAATGAGAAGTTTCTGGAAGAACTGCGTGCTGCCTCGGAACGTCTTGCCGCACAGGACAACGAAATCGTCGAAATCACCGCTCATGATGGTGAAAAGCTGGTGGGGCATTGGATTCCGGCGCAAGACCCAAAACGGATCATCATCGCCATGCACGGCTGGCGCGGCTCATGGAATAAGGACTTTGGACTGGTTGCGGATTCATACCGTGAAAACGGATGCAGCGTGCTTTATGCCGAACAGCGGGGACAGAACAACAGCGGCGGCGATTACATGGGCTTGGGCCTGACCGAGCGTTACGACTGCCTCGATTGGGTGAACGCCGCCAATAAGCAGTACGGCGGCAAGCTGCCGATCTATCTCTGCGGCGTTTCCATGGGCGCGACGACGGTACTCATGGCGGCCGGACTTGACCTGCCGCAGAACGTGCGCGGCATCATCGCCGACTGTGGCTATACCTCGCCCGCCGCGATCTGGAAGCACGTCGCGAATAACAACCTGCATATCACCTACGGCATCCGCAGCGTGTTCGCGGACATGATGTTCCGTGAAAAGAACCTCGTCGGCCTCGATGATTACTCCACCGTGGAGGCACTGCAAAATACGAACGTTCCCGTACTGCTCATCCACGGCTCGGATGACCATTTTGTGCCGGTGGAGATGACCTATGAAAACTACATGGCCTGCGCTTCCCCTAAAAGGCTGTTGATCGTTCCCGGCGCGGATCACGGCATGAGTTATTACCTTGAGCGGGAAAAGTACGAGGATGCCGTCAAAGCGTTTTGGGCGGAGCATGACGGAGACTAAGGAGGAATTGTTGTGGAATTTGAAGAAAAAATGCGGAATACCATGCCGATGAAGGTCGCAAAGACAGGCTATATTGTGATATCCTCCGCGCTTTGCATCATCGGCCTGTTTATGACGCTGCTGACGGACTTTTCCATCACGCTGGCGGGAACGCTGCTCGGCATCATGATGATCGCGTTCGGCATCATCAAGATCATCGGCTACTGGTCAAAAGATCTCTTTCGGCTGGCGTTCCAGTATGACTTCGCGTTCGGTATCCTGCTCATCCCGCTCGGCATCTACGCCCTTTCCCATCCGAGCCAGACCGTCAATTTTTTCTATATCATCTTTGGCGTTGTGATCCTCGCGGACGGGATGCTCAAGCTCCAAATCGCCATCGACGCGCGGGCGTTTGGGCTGGAGCAGTGGTGGATGATCTTTGTGTTGGCCATAGCTGCCGGTGTCGTTGGCTGCGTGCTGATCTTCCATCCGGCAGAGGGCGCGAAGGTCTCGGTCGCGCTGGTTGGCATATCCCTGTTTGCTGAAGGCGCGTTAAATCTGTGCGTGGCACTCAGCGCGGTAAAAATCGTTGAGTACCAGCGTTTGGATGAAATATAGCAAAAGCGGAGAGAGCCATGGAGCATTCGATCAGCGGTGGCAAGGCGGTGCGGCGGGCACTCCTCACCCGCTTTCATCAAAGCGATTTGAAGGCGTGGATCTACGGCAAAGCCTCACCTTATCGGGAACTGATGGCATGGTACCGCTGCGCGATGATGGAGGTTGAGACCAAATTCAAGGTGATGAACGAGGAATTGTCCCTCCGCTATGACCGCAATCCCATTGAAAGTATCAAAACGCGACTCAAATCTCCCGAGAGCATCGTGGAGAAACTGACGCGGAAGGGGCTTCCGCTATCGCCGGAGAGCGTTGAGGAAAATGTCAGCGATATCGCGGGCGTCCGCGTGATCTGTTCCTATACCTCCGATATCTATATGCTTTCAGAAGCACTTTTGCAGCAGGACGGCATTGAACTGATCCGGGAAAAGGACTACATCCGCCAGCCGAAGCCAAACGGGTATCGCAGCCTGCACCTGATCGTTGCCGTACCGATCTTTTTACACGACCAAAAGAAGATGGTAAAGGTGGAAGTGCAGCTCCGCACGATCTCAATGGATTGGTGGGCGAGCCTCGAACACAAAATCCGCTACAAAAAGGTGTTGCCTTCGATTGCGGAGGTAGAACGGGAGTTGTACGAATGCGCCCAGCTCGGTGCGGAGCTGGAAACGCGCATGGAGAATATCCAGTGCAGGGTGGATGAATACCATTCCGCAAACGGATGTCATGAGGAGGGTAAGGCGTGGAGAAAGACAAAATTGCCATTCTGACAGACACCAACAGCGGCATCACAGAGGAAATGCAGAAGAAACTCGGCGTATTTGTGATACCGATGCCAGTCATCGTCGATGGAAGGAGCTATTTTGATGGCGCCTCTATCATACAGGCGGACTTCTACCAGCGCCTGAGGCACGGCGCAAATGTCGGCACTTCGCAGCCATCTCCCAGGCAGGTGATGACTGCATGGTCTGATTTGCTGCGGACGCATGAAACTGTGATCTATATTCCCATGTCGGGTGGGTTATCCGGCTCGGTATACAGTGCCCGTGCCATCGCAAGCGAATATCGGAACGTCCACGTTGTAGACAACCGGCGCATATCCGTCACGCTGCGACAATCCGTGCTGGAGGCAAAACAGCTCGCAGACGCCGGAGAAAGTGCGGAGAACATTGTTCATTTTCTGGAGGACGACGCCCGGAACGCAGACATCTACCTCGCTGTCAACACGCTGGAGCTTGCCAAGCGGAGCGGACGCGTGACAAGTACGGCGGCAACGCTCAGTACAGTATTGAGTCTCAAACCCGTGCTTCGGATCCAGGGCGACAAGCTGGAAGCTTATAAACGTGCGCGTGGAATGGCTGCGGCGATGGATGTCATGATTGATGCGCTGCAAAAGGACCGTGTGGAACGGTTCCCCGGACAGAAGGTGGCAATCCGTGCGCTTATGCGGGCGACGAAGCTATGGGCGAGCTGTGGCGCAAACGCCTTCAGGACGCCTTTCCCGACCTGACGATTGAAAAAGACCCGCTTTCCATCAGCATCGCCTGTCACACAGGCGATGGCGCGCTTGGCGTCGGGATTATGCGAGATTATCTATAGGGGGCTTGACGATGAAAACAGGGATCATCGACGTCGGCGGCGGACAGCGCGGCATCTACGCCGCCGGCGTTCTGGACTACTGCATGGACAAGGGGATCACGTTTGACGTCGGGATCGGGGTCTCGGCCGGCAGCGCAAACCTCTCGTCCTTTGTCGCGCGGCAGCGCGGCCGCAATTATAAGTTCTATACCGAGTATTCCATGCGCGATGAATACATGAGCGTACAGAATGTACGGACAAAGGGATGTTTTCTCGACGTCAATTATATCTATGGTACGCTGAGCAACGAGGGCGGCGAATACCCGCTGGACTACAGGGCGTATGTGGAGAACCCGACGGATCTCATCGTGGTCGCAACCGAGGCGGAAACCGGATACGCGAAATACTTTTCCAAGGGCGACCTCAAGACAAATCACTATGAAGTGCTGATGGCGTCCTCCGCCATTCCGCATGTCTGCAACGCGCAGACGGTGGACCACATCTCGTATTTTGACGGCGCGCTCAGCGATCCCGTGCCGGTCGCCCTGCTCTCCTCCCTTGGATGCGACGCCATGGTGCTGCTGTTGACGAAGCCTATCGACACTCGCCCATACCCGAGCGAGGATATCAAGCTGGCGGCAAAGATCGAGCAGCGGTATCCGCAGGCGGCAAAAAAGCTCTGCTTGCGCGAGGATGCGTATCAGCAGGGCGTGAAGCTGGCTCAGAAATATGCGGAGGAAGGAAAGCTTCTGATCGTTGCCCCGGAGACCACCTGCGGCGTCACGACGCTGAGCCGCGATCTTGCGGCGCTCAACATGCTCTACACGAAGGGCTATGCAGACGGAGAACGGATTGAAGAATTTCTCAAGGCGTTCGGCTGATAACAGAGGGTGCGCTGACAATTCAAGCTCAATAAAAAAACGACTGACTAAATAAGGAGGAAGCCCCATGCAAAACAGAGTTGCCCATGCCGCGGAGCGAGTAGCGTTCCAAACAGTTTTGAACAAACTTATCAAGACTGCACAGACTGAGGACGCGGCTGAAGCCGCCAATTCCATCGTCAATCTGATGGAAAAGATCCTCGGCGATTCATGGAAACAGGAAAGCTATGAAAACCTGCGCCATATTGCGGAACATCCCGACAGCAAGTGGGCACGCTATGCCGATCGGATCATCCGCGACACCGATCCCCGAATCCTTTCTACCTTCCTGCTCAACGCGGCCTACGAAGGAGGATTCCGCGGGTTCAAAACCTCGGAGGAGATGTCCGAGAAGTACGGCTGCAACATCCCGTGGATCGTGCTCATGGACCCGACCAGCGCATGCAACATGCACTGCACGGGCTGCTGGGCGGCAGAGTACGGTCACAAACAAAATCTGAGCTTCGAGGTCATGGATCGTGTGCTGACCGAGGGTAAGGCGCTTGGCATTCACGCCTGTCTCTTTACCGGCGGTGAACCGCTGGTACGCAAGAAGGATATCATCAAGCTCTGCGAAAAGCACAAGGATGTCGCGTTCCACGCCTTCACGAACGGTACACTCATCGACGAGGCGTTCTGCGACGACCTGCTGCGCGTCGGCAATTTCTTCCTCTCTGTCAGCATTGAGGGCTTCGCCGAGGCGAACGACGGGCGGCGTGGCGACGGTCACTTCGACGCGGTCATGCGCGCAATGGATCTGATGCACAACAAAAAGATCCCGTTCGGCGTGTCGATCTGCTACACGAGCAAGAACTATCTCGACGTAACCAGCGACGAATTCCTCGACATGATCATCGAAAAGGGCTGCTCGTTCGCGTGGTATTTCCACTATATGCCCGTCGGCATGAACGCCTCGACGGAATTGCTGCTGACGCCGGAGCAGCGTATGTACATGAAGGACCGCGTCCGCTGGATCAGAGATATTGAGGACGGCAAGGAGCTGTTTGCCATCGACTTTCAGAACGACGGCGAGTTCTGCGGCGGTTGTATCGCCGGCGGCAAGCGCTACTGCCACATCAACGCCGCGGGCGACGTGGAGCCCTGTGTGTTTATCCATTACTCCGGCGCGAACGTCAACGAGCAGTCGCTCCTCGACTGCCTCCGTCAGCCGCTGTTCCTCAAATACCATGAGAACCAGCCATTCAACGAAAATCTCCTGCGTCCCTGCCCGATGCTGGAGAACCCCGAGAAGCTTCAGGAGATGATCCGTGAAACGGGCGCGAGATCCACCGACCTCGAAGCACCGGAGAGCGCGGAGCATCTGTGCGGCAAGTGCGCGGAATATGCCGCGGCATGGGCACCTGTCGCCGACGCGGACTGGGCAGCGCGCCACGGGGTGTAAGTTTGAGACAACATCCGGCTGAATCGGTAAAACAGTATTATGCAATACCAATTTTATGACATAATACTTATTTTCTTCTTGCGCAAGTATCGCCCGCCGTTTAAGAGCACGGCGGGCGATTTCACATCAGTCAATGAAAACGTAATATTGTGTTTGCAAAAACGTATTATTGTGATAAAAATCCCATGCCTCGACATGGAAATGGAAGCTCGGAAATGCCCTAACGTGCTTGAGTAGTTCGGAGTAAATTTGTCAAGGGTATTTGCTATCAATTTGATACTCTTACATCACATACTGCTATGGCATAGCACAATTTGTTGCCGAATAGAAAGCTGTATCAGTTTTTCGACTATTTTAGAACCGGATTATGGGCCGGTGCATTTCATAATGGCAAAAGATTGCGGCATAACGGACAAAAGATGCCCGTCATATTGAACTATACCGAGTTGAAATATCCTTTGGATCTCTCCAAGCTTTGCCGATACGCTTAGTGCCTCACCTGTCGTATTGAGAGCAAGAATCAGTTCTCCGCGCCGGTAAACAAATGGCTTGCCCGGTTCGCTGCATATCACCTGAAATATACCGTCTGCCTGCAAACCCTTTTCCCGGTGTCGCAATGCCAGCACAGCGCGCAGGGTGGATAGCAGGGAATCTGGGTCGTTTTCCTGCGCGGCAACCGTCGGCGCGTCGGCGGATTCGTCTACCGGCAGGTACAGATCTTCCTTTTCACAAGTCGAGAAACCCAGATTGGGTCCCTGTGACCACTGCATGGGCGTCCGCGAGCCGGTACGGGTATAACCACCCTCTTTCGTGGGGAGGTTCAGATAACGCATGCCGATCTCATCGCCATAATAGAGGAATGGCACGCCGGGCAGAGTGAACAGGAAAGCGTAGGCCAGCTTCAGCTCTGTCTCGTCCAGCGTATGCCGGAGGCGAATTGTGTCATGATTTCCGGTGATCAGCGAGAGGTAACCCTGTCCTCGCGTGTCCTCCAGCATACGCAAGTATTCGTCAAGAAAGCGGTTGATGCTGCTACCGCCGTCTTTTTTGAAGTAGCTGTAATCCGCGTTCTCATGGTTTTCATAATCCCGCAGCAGGGTGCTGTAGCCGTTGCCGCGCCAGTTCAGGTAAAAGTCCATATCAAAGCCCGCGCGGAGAGACAGGCGGGGCCGTCCCCACTCGGAAACCATCACAGCATCCGGAAATTCCAGGTCCAGCATCCGGCGGATATCACGCCAGACTGCACTGGTTCCGCTTCGATCTGCGTCATCGTTTTTTACCAGCGATTCTGCCATATCGGCTCGGAAGCCGTCGCAGCCGCGTGAGAGCCAAAAGCGCATGACGTCCTTGATCGCTTCGCGCGTCTTAAGAGCCGCCGGATGGTTCGCGGGAAGCTGCCAGGGCTCGCTTGGGTTCAAAAATCCATAGTTCAGCGCCGGCTGGCACTTGAAGAAGCTCGGGATATACGCTCCGTCTCGTTCGCACTCACCGCTGATGAAGGGCATTCCCTGCGCTCCCTCCAGCCATCCGTTGGTCCAGATGTAGCGGTCAGAATAGGCGTTTCGCCGCGCCTTCCGACTTTCCAGAAACCATGGGTGTTCATCTGACGTGTGACCCGGCACCAGATCCAACAGCACGCGGATACCCTTTTCGTGGGCGGCATCGAACAGCCGGATCATATCCTCATTTGTCCCGTAGCGCGGCGCAATGCGTTTGTAATCACGCACATCGTATCCGGCATCCTTGAAGGGAGAGTCATAGCACGGGTTGATCCAGAGCGCGTTGCAGCCAAGTCCCCTGATATAATCCAATTTTTCGCGAATCCCGTTGAGATCACCGATTCCGTCGCCGTTGCTGTCGTAGAACGACTGCGGATAAATTTCGTAGAAAACCGCATCATTCAACCATTTTGCGGACATATTGATTCCTCCTGTTGATTGAGAAATGTGCGATTCCGCCGCCATGAAAGCATGACGGCAGAATCGAAAGGAAGACACACGGTATTATAATAAACACAAATAATATTTGCGTTTATTATAAAAATCTGATCGCCATTTCGCGAGGGCGTTTCATCATCCCTTGACCGCGCCGCCCAGTCCGTTGACGTAGTATTTCTGCAGCTTGAGGAACAGGATCGCGATGGGAATGGAAATCAGCACGGCTCCCGCGGCAAAGCAGGTATACCAGTTGTCGATGTACTCTTTTTCCAGCATTTTCCACAGCCCGATGGCGACGGTATACTGGTCGGCATTGGCGCGGCAGATGACCTTGGCAAAGATGAAGTCCACCCACGGGGAGATAAAGGACGTCAAAATGGTATAGATCACGATAGGCTTGGACAGGGGCAGCGTGATCTTGGTGAATATCTGCCAGCGGGTGCAGCCGTCGATCATGGCCGCCTCGTCAATGGCCATGGGCGTCGTGTCGAAGAAGCCCTTGGCGATCTGGAACGACAGGGCGGCTCCGCCGGAGTAGCAGAGAATCAGCGCCAGGCGGATCAGGGCGCCCTCCGTCAGCCCCACGGCCTTCAGGATGAAATACACCGCCACCATGCTCATAAAGCCGGGAAACAGGCCGAGGATCATCGCCATGTTCATATAGGGCTTACGCATCCGGAAACGAAGGCGGGAGAGGCAGTAGGCAGCACTGAGCAGAAAGAAGGTGGACAGCAGGCAGGAGAACACCGCGATGATCAGCGTGTTCACGAACATCTTGGGAAAATTCAGGATGGTCGTATCCGTAAACAGCTTGACATAGTTGCCCAGCGTATACGCTTTGGGGAAAAAGGTGGAAACGTAGGAACCTTTCTCGGCGCGGAAGCTGGTGAGAATGACCCAGAAAATCGGAAAGACCCAAATGATTGCCAAGACCGCTAAAATGATATGGACAATGACATTGCTTCGTGTTTTCGCGCTCTTCACGGTCAGAAACCCCCTTCCTCTTTATATGACTTGCTGTTGCGGTAGGTCAGCAGCGAACCGATGGCCAGAATGACAAAGGTCAGGATGCCGACAACCGCACCGATGTTGTAGTATTGCTTTTCGATGGTCAGCTTATAGAGCCATGTCACCAGCAGATCCGTGTCGCCCGCCGTGGAAGCCAGGTTGGTGATCGGGTCGCCGCCGGAAAGCAGATAAATCACGTTGAAGTTGTTAACGTTGGAGGTGAAGGTCGCGATCAGGTACGGCGTGGTGACATAGAACATATAGGGCAGCGTGATGGAGAAAAACTGCTGTACCTTGTTCGCGCCGTCCATGTCCGCGGCTTCATACAGGTCCGTGGGAATATTTTGCAGCACACCGGTGAGCTGTAGCAGCGTATACGGTACGCCCACCCAGATGTTGATAACGATCACCGTCACGCGCGCCCACATCGCGTTGGTGAAGAATGGCAAACTGGCGTCCGGCGCAATGACTCCAATGCTCCGCAGCAGCACATTGACCGCGCCCTCCGGCTGAAGCATGGTGCGCATGATCAGCAGGGACACGAACATCGGCACCGCGCAGGAGAGCACAAAGCAGAACCGCCAGAAGCCCTTTGCCTTCGTGCCTTTTCTGTTGATGAGGATTGCGAGGATCATACCGAAGAAGTAGTTGGTAAAGGTCGCGAAAAATGCCCATACCAGCGTCCAGATCAAAACCCTCCAAAACGTACCGCCCAGAACGGAGCCGCTGTCAAAGAGCGTTGCGAAATTGCTCAGTCCCACCCAGTCGAACAGCACCAGATGATTGTCGATCTTGCTGTAGTTGGTAAAGGCCATGCAGATCATGAACAGCAGCGGCAGGATCGTCAGCACAAGGATGAAAAACATCGGCGGCGTCATCAGTGTGCGGTACAGGTTCTCGTCCAGCAGGCTCTTGAGATCCTCCGAGAACGCGGGAACGTGCTGACCCGCCCTGTCCAGTTCCTCCGCGCGGTAGGCGCTGCGCAGTGTGCCGCGCCAAATCCAGAGAAAAATCAGCGTCAGCAGCAGCGTGGCGAGGCCGTAGAGCAGAATCAGGATCGATTGGTCGCCCTTCGTATACAGATACACCTGCAGTTCCTCGTTCCAGACCTCCGCCTGCGGAACCGAACCCAGGCTTGGCAGCATGGCGATGTTGTGAATGCCGCTTCGCACCATAAAGATGATGTAAGCAAGCTCCGCCGCCAGAAAAAGCATCCCTTTGCAAAGCTGTTTGTGCGCCATGTTGCCCAGCCCCATCACCAGTGCCGAGCATTTGGTCGTCGTACCGCCGTCGTGGAAGATTTCAGCCACGGTAGGATAGCTCCGGCCTTCCAGAGCGGTGGCTTTTCTTTTCAGATTCATGTCGCGCTCTCCTTAACCGATCCCGTTGCTGTTCATCGCGTCGTTCATATCCCTTGTCTGTTGCGCCGCATTCTCATGGGTCACCGTACCGTTTCGGATGGATTTCCCCATGTTCTCAACCGGCGTCCAGCAGTTTCCCATGGCGGAGACAAAGGGTTGAAGCTTCGATGTGCGATCAAACGTGTCGTTCTGCGCGAGGAAAACCGGGTCAGCTGAGATCGCCGGATCGCTTTGCAGATCTGTGGAGCAGGGAATCACGGAGCGCAGCTCATAGTGCAGCTTCTGCGCTTCGGCGGAGCCGAGGAAGATCGCCAGCTCCACCGCGGGAACCATGTATTCGGAGTAGGCGTTGACGCCCACCGCCTTGGAGCCGGAATAGGAGTAAAGCTGCCTGCCTTCTCCGTCCAGCTGATAGACGGGCAGCGCCGCCGCGCCCATGTTGTCGCCCAAAATTTCCTTCACGCTGCCGTAGTCCCAGGACCCGGAAAACAGCGCGTTGATGGAGCCGTCGCGAAGCCCTGCCATGCCGGAGCCGTCCGCGTCCACGACAAAGTTCGGATTCTTGATGAGGTCAACGAGGTAATTGGTCACAGCGACGGCGTTCTCCCCGCCGAAATCAGCGCCCAACTCCTCCTGTGTGCCATCCCCGAACAGCGTGCAGCCGTTGCCAAAGTAAAACGCCGGCAGATACCAGGAGTTCGTGAACGGGAAGGATACCACGCCCTTGCTGAGCATCACCTCAAGGCTCGTGATATCCTCCTCGGAAAAGACGCTCTTGTCATAGTACATAAACCAGGTATTTGTGGTAAAGGGCACGCCGTAGAGATGCCCGTCCAGCGTGATGGAATTGATGATCGCCTCACTGGCGCCGGCGCGGATTGCCGCTTCATATTTTCCGCCGAATTTTGCCAGCGCCTGTGCGTCGGTCATGGTGGTGATATTGTCGTTCGCGTAAAGAAAGACATCCGCGCTGGCCTCAGGGTCCTGCGCGATGGAGTCTGCCGCGGTCGCCTCATCCGCGATGCCATAGACAAAGGTGATGTCCCACTCCGGATGCTGCGCGGCAAACCGGTCGCAGCATAAGCGCAGCCACGCCCCGCTGTCCACTGACTGATCCTCCGAAGGAGACCATACCATCAACCGCACCTTTTCCTCCCCGCCCTGCGCGTTTCCGGAGTTTCCGCACGCGCTCAGACAGCTCAGGATCAGGAGCACAAGAAGCGCGGCGGCCAGTTGTTTCCTGTATCTCATTCACATACCTCCTAAACAGCACAGCGTTTGTTTCGTTATGTTTCGCATTTTGAGTTTACGCACCGCACGACTGATTGTCAAGAACAAACCAATCATTCCACTATTTTCGTTCAAACAGTCTATGAATGCAATTAGAAATTGTCACTAATGACGAAATGTATTAACAAACGGAGCAATTATCTATACAAAGCGAAACAAATGGGCTGCTTATTGTGTTACCCATATGATGCGTGTTGCAATTTGTTTTGCGTCAGGGTATACTAATTAGCACATAAATACCAGAATGAACAGAATTGCGGTGATGAAATGACAACGATGGAGGAGATTGCAAAACGTCTGGGCGTGACAAAGGGGACGGTGTCCAAGGCAATCAACGGGGCGAACGATATCAGCGAAACGATGCGAAAGACCATTTTGGAAACAGCGGTTGAGATGGGCTACCGTGTTTCGCGTGGTGAGAAGCGCGTCTGCATCCTGATTGCGAATATGGCCTATCAAAAGCCGGATGATTTCGGTGCAGAGATGATTTTAGGGTTTCGGAAAATGGCGGAGCCGGCGGGATTTCAGGCAGAAGTTGTTCCCCTGACAAAAGAGCTTCAGGCCCAGTATACCTATGATGAGTTTATGCTTGCCAATCATTTTGAGGGAGCTTTCGTTCTGGGGCTGAGCTTCAAGGAACCATGGATGGAGGGGTTCAAAAGCTGCCGGACTCCCGCCGTGCTGTATGACTGTCCAAGCCTGATGAATCCGGTCGTCACCTCGATCGGCATCGACAACTATGAGGGAATGGCGCTCGCCGTAGCTTGGCTCAAGGAACTGGGACATCGCAAAATTGGCTATCTCGGGGGCGCGCTGGGTTCCCATATCTATCAGGTGCGGTATGACGCCTATTTCCAGGCTATGCGGGAAAGCGGTTTGGAGGTAAGTAACGATATGGCCGGAGTTGCCTTTCTTGCGGCGGACTGTCTGAAAGAGCATTTTCAGAGAATTGTCGATCTGGGCTGCACGGCGATTATTTGCAGTCATGACCTGTTAGCCTATGCGGTGATGATCCACTGCGGAGAGTGCGGCATCCGCATTCCGGAGGATCTCAGCGTCATCGGCATAGACGACCTTCCTCTGTGCCGGCATACCAGACCGCCGTTGGCAAGCATTCGCCAAAACAGGCTGAACCTTGGCCGAAGCGCCTTCTACGCGGTCTCCAGCCAAATCGCGCAAGTCCAGGTCAGCAGCGTCACGCTGCACGCGGAACTGATCCGCCGCGAATCGGTCAGCTCGCCTCGAATGAAGGAGACTGTGTCCGCAATGGAGTCAAAAGCTAAGTTACGTACCTGAAAGAGCTGAAAAAAACATATTGACTTTAAGCAGGATTTGTGATACCTTTTGCAAGAATTAGTTTCGTGATGTTTCGCAATATCTACTGCGCGATACAGCGGCAAGCAGATGCCCGCGCGAAAGGATGTTATCATGGAACAGAAATTGCAAATGATCTTACAACAGAGGTTTTCCAAATCATTCGAGTCCGCTTCCAATGCGGAGGTTTATCAGGCGCTGTTCACGCTTGTCAAGGAGGAACTGGCCGGACGCCCTGCCATATGGGGCGAGCGAAAGCTTTATTATCTTTCCGCTGAATTTCTCATCGGCAAGCTCCTCTCCAACAACCTCATCAACCTCGGCCTTTTTGATGAGGCCCGCGCTGTGCTGGCCCGGCACGGCTTTTCGCTGGAGCGGATCGAGGAAGAAGAGCGGGAGCCTTCTCTCGGAAACGGCGGATTGGGACGTCTCGCCGCCTGCTTTCTGGATTCTCTTGCCGCCCTGGGGCTGTGCGGCGACGGCATCGGACTGAATTATCACGACGGGCTCTTTTACCAAAAGCTTACGGATTTCTGTCAGGAGGAGGAACCGAATCCGTGGATCGAGCCGGAAAGCTGGCTGAAAAGGACAGATGTGCAATTCCCGATTCGCCTCGGAGAGAAGGATGTCATTTCCACGATGTATGACATCGATATACCAGGCTGGAACGGCGGATGCAACCGTCTGCATCTGTTTGATCTCGATACGGTGGACGACGGTATCATAGGCAGCGGAATCGACTTCGATAAAACGGATATCGCAAGGTCCCTGACTCTGTTTTTGTATCCGGACGACAGCGATGAAGCCGGACGGCTTCTGCGAATCTATCAACAGTATTTCATGGTTTCCAATGCCGCTCAACTCATTCTCAGGGAATTGGGGGAGCGAGGGCATACGCCGGAGGAACTGCACCTCTATACGGCGATTCAGATCAACGACACGCACCCCACCATGATCATTCCCGAATTGATTCGGCTGCTGACGCTGCGCGGCATGAGCATGGATCGGGCGATTTCGGAGGTGGAGCAGACCTGCGCATACACCAACCACACCATTTTAGCGGAGGCGTTGGAGAAATGGCCGCTTTCCTATCTGGAGCAGGCGGTTCCCGATCTCGTTCCCATCATCCGGGAGCTGGACGAGCGGGTGCGGCAGCGGTATGACGATCCCGCGCTTTGGATCATCGACCGTGATCAGCTCGTTCATATGGCTCATATTGACCTGCACTATGGCTACAGCGTCAACGGCGTCGCCGCGCTGCATACGGAAATTCTGGAAAAGTCGGAGCTTCGGGCCTTTTATCAGATTTATCCGGAGAAGTTTTCCAATAAGACCAATGGCGTAACCTTCCGCCGGTGGCTGGTCCACTGCAATCCGTGGCTGACTGATTGGATCAGGGAGCATATCGGAGACGGGTTCCTGCGCAGCGCCGCGGAGTTGGAGCAGCTCATCTCTTATACCGAAGATGAGGCAGCTCTCCTCTCGCTGGCAGAGGCGAAACAGCGCGCTAAGTTCGCTTTTGCCGATTGGCTGTCACGCTCGCAGGGAATCGAGGTTGACCCTGCGTCGATTTTTGACGTGCAGGTGAAGCGTTGTTCGGGTCGGGCGGAAATAGCCATCCAGCGCCGGAAAAATTGAACCAATAT
>CAMVTO010000033.1 GCA_947170435.1 uncultured Clostridia bacterium
AAACCGAGCACTACCGCTACTGCCTGCGCTGCAAGCCCCAGGAGGGCGACTACGACGGTTACCTTCATTGCTTCGACAAGCGGGTACAGGAGATGAACCAAGCGCAGAAAGAGCAGGAGATCAAAACGATCAACGAGCAGATCAAGCCCTTTGACATCCAGATGAACGCCCTCGGCGATTACTCCCTTACGCTCGGACTCTCCTCGACCGACGCGGAGCATGGCGAGTACGGGCAGGAAGCCTTTGACGTCTACGCCGTATCCAGAGGCAAAGAACCCCTCGACGAGTACGGCCGCCATGTCCACGGCAACGGTCACGATTGGGACGAGGTGTTCCACTATGTGTTCCGTGACACTCCCGGCTATGAGAAACTGAAGCTCAACTCCGAGGCAGGATGCTTCTGCTGCGACTGCGGCGACCTTGAACTGCTCCAGTCCTGCGCCGTTACCATGAAGGGCATCGTCGAGGATCGGGCGCGGTTCATGGCGTTGGTGGGAGAGGCGCTGGACGCCAGAGAGCGGCAGGTTGTCGGCCGTCTGACCTTCGCCAACGGCGATGTGCTGGAGTTCGCCGATCCCACCGAGTATGTCGATAAGCTGCGTGAGGAGATCGAGTTCATCAACACCACGGGTATGTGCTATGAAACGCTGACGGACGATCCGCAGACGCGCAAAGCCGTGGATGACATCGTCTACGGGCTCTACGGCGAGGAGAATCCCCGCCCACTGGAGGACTACAAAGCATCTGCCCCAACAATGGAAATGGGAGGAATGTAGCATGGCACTGGATCAGGGCTGGCAGGACTTTCTGCGGGAACAATTCGTCATCGGCAGCCGTGTCAAGGTTCGGGAATGCGCCGATCCCGAAAGCGGTCTCGCTCCCGGCATGACAGGCACGCTGACAGAGATAGACGAAAACGGCGGCTTCCATGTGCGGCTCGACAGCGGCGCAGCGGCAACGCTCCGCCTCGGAGAAGACCGCTTCCTCATTGAACCGCCTGAAACGCATACGCTCAAGCTGTATATGCCAATGACCGGCGACGCTTTTGAACCCGATGAGGACGGCGATATGAATTGGGAACCGATCCCAATGGACGCGCATGAGCTCCTGAGCTACGCAAACGAGATCACAACCGCGCTTCTGCATGAGCGAATGCCGCAGGAAGCGGAGCGCGGCATCATGCATTGGTATGGCGACGATGACAGCGTCGACCGCAAGGTGCGCTCCGCCGTGTTCACGGTGGAGCCGCGGGACGGCAAGCTGTGGGGCGTCGCGGAGTGCCGCGTTACCGGCGAGCTGACCGAGGCAGAGCTTGAGCGGCTCAAGGACTATATCAGCGGACAGGCATCGGACGGCTGGGGCGAGGGCTTCGAGCAGCGGGATATCGACTATGGCGGCGGCTGTCACCTGAATGTCCATCTGTGGAACAGCGGCAAGGACTGGTCGATCCAGACCGAGGAGGAGCGATTCGGCCCCGCATACGCGGAGGGATTGCCGGAGATGTGTTGGTCAACACTTGCGGTGACCGGCGAACTCATCTGCATCAAACGCGGCGAGAGAGGATACTATCCCTCTGACTGGAACACCGCCGACCGGCAGCGCAACCGCGGGATCGCCGACTTCGCCAACGAGGAGAGGTGCATCACGAAAGCGCAGGAACAGGCGATGGTGTGTGGAAGCATGAACGGCTGGCGCGTCCCCGGAGCCGATCCGAAAACCTATGAGCAGGAGTCGCCGCAGATGGGAGGGATAAGCCTTGGATAAGATCATTACCATTGAACTCACCGGAAAAGGCGATACCTACAGCGTAGTGACGCTCCCGCTCACGCCCTATGAGATGCTCGACACACTGGACAAGCTCCGCATGACGCCGCAGCACGAACCGGATTGGGAAATCTGCCAACACTTCGCTCACAGGGAACTCCACGACTGGATCGGCGACGGCAGCGTCTACGAGCTCAACGCGCTCTGCACAAAGCTCACGGAGCTGAACGATCAGGAAAGCACCGTCTTCGAGGGGCTGGTGGAAATGGAAAAGCAAAAAGGCGAGCACATCATCCCGATGCACCGCCTCCTCGACCTTGCCTACAGCACCGGCCAATGCCATCTGCTCGACGAGGTACACTCCACGGAGCAGCTTGGCAGGTTCGCCGCGGAAAACGGGTTCATCCCCGAAGCAGACGATCTACCGGACAAGGCGTTTGAGCTGCTGGACTTCAAGAAGCTCGGCGATCAGTTCATGCACGGCGAAGGCGGCGTCATTGTACGCGGCGGCTACGTCGCCCAGGATGGCGACCTGGCGCAAGACGTCTGGAAAACGCTGGCGCTCACGCCACGCAAGCCGGACTACGCCGTCCTTGTGGAACTGATTGCGCCGGAGCCGAGTGACAACGTGACGCTGGCGCTTCCCGCGACTGCCGAGGCGCTGACCAAGGCAATGACGCTCACGAACGCGAGGAATCTCAGCGAAACCCCATGCCTTTGCCTCGACTGCCGCGCACCGGCGCTGCGGGATATGATTACCGACGCGAACAGCCTCGCCGACGCTTGCCGTGCGGCTGAGTGCCTTGCATCCCTGCCGGACGCAGACCTGCCTAAGTACAAGGCACTCCTCGCCGCAATGGAGATCCGCGATCTTCACGAAGCCATCGAACTGAGCCAGCGGCTGGACGACTATATCCTATCCCAGGAGCAATCCGACTATGAGGACATTGCGCGAGGCCAGCTTCAATTCATGCTTGGTAAGCGGGAGCTGGAAACGCTGCTGCCCCACGTCAATCTCTACCAGTACGGTCGGGCGCTGCAGGACAGGCATCAGCTTGCCCTGACCGACTACGGCAGCGTGGAACGGCGCGACGGACAGACGCTGCAGCCTGTGGAGCGGCAGGAGCAGGTAGGAATGGAGATGATGCAATGAACGTGGACTACAACGCATTCTTTCGGCTTCCGCACACCAAGGCCGAGGGCGATTGGATGGAGGAGCGCCTCTCAACGCTCTCGGCGAAGGAGACGATCCTGCTTGCGGCGGCACAACAGCGGCATCCGCCGGAAACGGCGCGGGACGCCATCAATCTGCTGGTCTCCTTACAGGACTACTCCATAATCTTCCCCGCCCACGAAGATGAAGATTTGGGCAAATGCTATCTCGCAGACGCAGGTATCACACTACCGGCGCTGGTGCTGGCGCATACGGATATGGAGGCGCTGGGCGTCGCCTATGAGGACGCGCACCCGGGGTTATTCATCGGGAACAGCTATGTCATGTACCCGACCGCGCCGGAGCAGAAGCCTTACGACGGCACGAACCTCGAGACGCTCAAGGATGATGGGTGGAGCGTGATGGTCAAGCTGTCCTCGTCGGCCAAGCCGGAGGGCGTCTGGCTGCGGCTGCCGGATTCTAGTCTTGTCGACGATGGAGCGCCCGACGAGAGCGAAGTTGCACTGCACGAACTCGGAGTTGATACCTTTAGCAGATGCAAGCTTCTCGACGCGCGGTGCATCTTCCCGGAAGCGGGCAACCTCATGGAGCAGTACGACGATCCCGTGGAGCTGATTATTGACGGCAACAACCTCGGCTTTCTGCTCGACGAGCAAGCACAGGGAATGCAAGAGTATGTGACGAAACTTGTGGCTGCAATGGAGTATGAGGACTGCCGAACGCTCAAGGACGTGATCGGCTGTGCCGATGGGATCAGGCGTTATAGCTTTCTTATGGCGGACAAGCTGAGTGAGTATGCCAGATCGGAGCTGAAGAAAGCGGGCGCGCCGGAGATGCTCATCGAGGCAGGGCTATTCGACATGGTGGGCTTCGCCAGGGACTCCCTCGAACAGAACGGGTATCATCTCGACCGCACAGGGAGCGTCTACATCAAGCCTCGGGAGCAGGAGCAGCGGCAGGAGCAGGATATGCCGCCGATGCAGCAGATGTAGAAAGGAGCGGACGTCGAATCGACGTCCGCTCCCGCAGAGAGGGTATACCTTATGAGACCACGCCCGCCAGCATCGCGCTGGTCTTGGCATGGGCGTTGACCATGATCCGATACTCGTTTCGATCCCCTGTGCGCGTAGGCAGCAGGAAATCAATCGCCGCAAGGATACGCCGATAGTCGGACTCTGTGAGCAGATTGCTCTGAAGGTGCTCATGCACCGTGCGATAACCGTCACGGATATCGCTTGCAAGGCGCGGGGAGATGAGATAGTCGCAGATCAGACCGTCGATGACGGCAGCTTCTTCGGGCAGATATGGCATGAACGCATCCCTCCAATCACACAAGGGGTAGTATAGCGCATCTGCTTTTGGAGCGCAAGACCACAAAATAAAGTTTGTCAAATGATACAAGGGGCCGTTTCCCGATGGGGACAGCGGCCCCTTTCTTTTTTGCGCCCTTTTCGGGAAAAAGCACCCCAGAAAGGAGCGAAATGGAGAAAGAAACTTTAGCAAAACACCTCAAGCGTTACCACTATGGCGCCGCGAACGCGGTCACCAGCCGAGCGCTGGAGCGGACGTTCTCTGTCAAGGGCAAGGAGCTGAGGGACACCGTCAACGCCCTGCGGCGCGACGGCGTCCCCATCGCCAGCAGCGGTGAGGGCTACTTCTACGCCGCGACCGAGCCGGAGGTGCGCGCCACCATCGCGCACATGACGCACCGCATCAGCGGTATCGCCGCGGCGATCCGCGGACTGACGCAGGCGCTGGAGGAGTTCGACACGGCGCAAATGCGGCTTCCGCTGGAGCACATCCGCTCCCCGACTGGGGACGCGGCGCCGGTCGAAGAAGGTGATCCACCGTGAACAGCCCCATTAGCTGGGTGGGCGGTAAGAAGGCGCTGCGCGAGGAGGTCGTGCAGCATTTCCCATTCCACTACGAGAACTATATTGAGGTATTTGGAGGCGGCGGCTGGGTACTGTTCTATAAGCAAAAACGCAGGGACTTCGAGGTGTATAACGACGCGAACGGTCTGCTCGTGAACCTGTACCGCTGTATTCAGAGCCGAAGGAAGGTAAAACGCCTCAAGAAGCTCCTGCAGTATTCGTTGAACTCCCGTGAGGAGTTCAATCGTATGCGGCTCGCGCTGCAGCTCCACCTGCCTATGAGTGATGTACGCAGAGCGGCATACTTCTATCAGGTGATCCGCTACTCATACTCGTCAGGACTTATGAGCTTTGCGAGCCAGCCGCATGATATCCGATCAGACTTCCCGCTCATCGATCAGGCGACAGCGCGGCTGGCAGAGGTCGTAATCGAAAATGCTGATTTTCAAAAGCTCATCCGCCATTATGATCGGAAAGCAAGCCTGTTCTACTGTGACCCGCCTTACCACAATTCCGAGAAGTTCTACCATAACATTGGCGGCTTTACCGAAAGGGATCACATCCGATTGCGTGATACGCTGCTGTCCATCGAGGGCAAGTTCCTGTTATCTTACAACGACGATGCCTTTATCCGGAATCTTTACCGCCACGAAAAGGTTCATATGATCGAACTCAAGCGTCTCCACAATATGCGCCAGCGGTTCGAGGGCGGCGCGGAGTTCCCGGAGCTGCTGATCGCCAACTACGACCTGAACGACCCGTCCAGACTGCTGATGGGTCAAACCACACTATTTCAACCGAACGGAGGACTATTGATACCATGAACAAAGAGAAACTTATTTTCGCGCAGAGCAGCAATACCACCGGCCTGCACATCCCTGCCGCGGCGCTGAAGCTCGCGGAGCTTCCCGGCGATGGACCGCTTGAATACCGCGTGATGCCCGGCACGGTTATCGCTTACAAGAAGCAGATGACGGCGATGGAGCTCGTCCACGTGGCAAATTCGCTGCAGGAGCTCTCCGACGAGTTCTTCAATATCCTTTGCGACTCCTGCGGCGAGTGCGAGCACTGCGAGGAGGCGTGTCCCTATGATACAGCGGACTTTGAGATGGATCTCAAGCTGCCGGAGGCCTTGCTCAAGCGCGCAGGCATCCCGCAGGACGCGAAGCTGTTTGCGGCAACGGCCGAGGGCGGCGTCCTGATCTGCGAGGCGAAGCAGGTGCCGAGCCTCCAGAGCGTTCCCGCAGACCTGATGGACAAGCTGCTCGCCTGCGACATTTGCCCCGGCGAGCTGGAAAAGCACATCCTCAAAGGGGAGATCGTCTATGGCGGCGCGTGAATACCCCTATCTCTACCGCGGCTCTAACGGTGACGCTATCCGTTCGCATGAGGAGGAGCTGTGGGAAAAGAGCTTTCGGGAAAACGTCTGCTGCGCCCGTGCCATCGAGGAGGAAATCCGTCAGCGCGCCGATCCTCACGATCCGTCGTTTCTTCCCGACGACTGCATCGCGCCTGTGCTGGAGCAATACGGATTCAAGCGCGTGAGCTATGTACTGGCGCACACGGTGAAGGAAAACGACGCGATACCCGCGCTCCGCAGCCTCGTCAGTGAGGAAGCTCGCGAGTGGGCCAACCGGCAGAACGTGATGCCTGACGCCTCCTATGGCCGTTACTACGAGGTCGACGCGGCAACCGCGGACGTCAACCGGCTGGTGCGGCAGACGCAGGAGGCGTATCGGTCGCTGAACCTGTTCGGGCACGAGCACTGCGCCGCGGGGATGTATGACGGCAGCGTCAAGTACAAGGTGCTTGTCCTCTCGCCGGACACGCTCAAGGAGAGCGCGTGGACGCCGCAAAGCCAGCTCTGGCTGGCGACAGGCGGCTTTGGCTGCAATCCCAAGGCAAGCGGGCGTGCGATCTATGCTACCTGCCTCGGCGACGGCGAGGAAAGCCGCTGGAACCGCGAGGACTTTATCGGCGTGCTGGATGAGCAGTATCTCCCCGAATGGGCAAAGGAGAAGCTGGAAACGCTCCGTGCGCCGAAGCGGGAGCATCACACCGCCCCGGCGATGGGCGGGATGGAAATGGGATGAAACACATGAAATCTGGAGGAAAACACCATGAGCAAAAGCACAGCCAAAACAAGCACGCAGAGACAAAGCACGGCAAAGGAGCCGGTTATTGGCGTGAGCGCGCGTGCGTATCTCTCTCGCGCCAAAGGTCCGACGCTCGCAAACATCACTGTGGATCTTGGCGGTGAATACGCCATCAAAGGGCTGCGCGTCGTGCAGGGCAGGGACGGCCCCTTTGTCGCCATGCCGCAGCGCAGAACCAGTAAGGGCGAGTATCAGGATGTGGTATTCCCCGTGACGAAGGAAGCGCGGGAGCGGCTGGTGGACACCGTGCTGGACGCCTACGAGCAGGCGCTGGAGCAGGAAGCGAAACAGTCCGAAGATCAGGAACAGGCGGAGGAGCCGGAGCAAGGCAGCCCCGCCATGACCATGTAACAACAGGAGGAAATCTATCGTGAAACGAATCATTACCATGTGCGCCATGCTCGTTGCACTGAGCATGGCGCTTCCGCTGTCCGCGTTCGCCGCGGACGCCGCGGTATGCTATCCCACGTCCGTCGTCCAGAGCGAGGACGGCACCCAGCTCAAGCGCATCTATGACTTGACGCCCGAAGCCGATCCCGCGGGGATCTCGCGCTCGGACTTTGAGCGCGACGGCTTCCACTATACGCTGGTGGAGCTGCTTCGGCAGGAGCTTCCCGCGTATGAGGAACGCGAGCACACCGAGACCGTGACGCTCCAGAGCGACAAGAAGGACATGGAATCCGTGCTGGCGCTGCTTCCGCAGGAGCGGGAGTTCGTCACGGACGATGGGCTTACCGGCACCCTGACGCTGAAGCTCGACACCGTCCGTGTGGAGCCGTCCGGCTACGGCAAATCCACCAGACAGCTCACCGCTGCGCGTTCCTATCCCAATCTGGCGGGTCAGGACACGGAGTTCATCCCCAAGAGCATCGAGGAGAACGGACACACGCTGACGCTGGAATCCATCGATTGGCAGACAGACAACACCGCCGACGTCGACGGCTATGCCATCGCGGATCGCTACACCGCCGTCGCCACCTATACCGGAACGACCACCAGCAGCTATGTCAAGGGTTACACCGTTTCCGCGGACTACACCGGCACCGTCAGCCACATCGCGCTCGACCGTGTGCGCTATGTCGCCATCTTTGAGGGCAAGCGCGTCGCGCCAGTGGAGATCGACCTTCCCCTGCCGGAGCAAGAGCATACCGCACTGGGACAGTTCCCGTGGCAGTATGTGCTGGTACCCGTCGGCGTCATTGCGCTTGTCGGCGCCGGTATCGGCGTGGCGCTTGGGATCAAGCGCCGCAGCGAAACCGCCACACCTGTTGAAACGGAGGAGGATGCCGAATGAAAAAGCTGATCACCACAGCCCTTTCCCTCTGCCTTGCCGCAAGCATGGCGTCGCCCGCGTTTGCACTAGATCTGACCATTGACGCGCCGAGCGGCCCCAGCTACGGCAAGCCCACCTCCGTTGATGTGGTCTATACGGCAGACGGCGGCGCGGCAAAGAACGAGGACGTCAGCAAGAACGCCGCGCTGATCCCGCCGAGCTTTGGCAGCCCCAGCGCCTACGCCCTGAATACCGGCGAGTATCTCACGCCGAACCTTGCGCCCAAGGCAATGGCTTCGGCAGGCGCGTACATCGGCGGCGTCACCGTCACGCCGCCGGCCATCGGAGCCGCGGCGCCGAACAGCAACCGCACCGTCACCGGAACAACGCCCTATGTCGGCATTGGCTACACCGAAGTGACGAGCGACCTCTACTACAGCGGCGGATACCTCGCAACGCTGAAGATCCCGACCATCGGCGTGAACGTCAAGGTCTATCAGGGCACCGACAGCAATGCGCTCGCCAAGGGCGCGGGGCATTTTGAGGAGACCTCGATCTGGAACGGCCGGGTCGCCATCGCCGGTCACAACCGCGGCGCAAACTGCTATTTCGGGCAGATCCATACGCTTGCCATCGGCGACAGGATCACCCTGACGACGAAGCTCGGCACGCGCACCTATTCCGTAACGAGCGTCTCCAAGGTGAGCGAGACCGACCGAAGCGCCCTCGCCGGAACCGCGGACAACACGCTGGCGCTCTATACCTGTGTGCGGGATCAGAGCAGCTACCGCTGGTGTGTGATTGCCAGAGAGGTTGTCTAATTTGCTTCGTTTGCCGCGCTTTCTTTCTCCGTTCCCGCTATCGACTTTGCGCTTTCGTTTCGGTATTGTTTGCTTACCGAAAGGCAAATAACATGATGAAATGGAGGACGACGATATGAAGAACAGAGGAAAGAACATCGCGCTCATCGCGGCGGGTATCGTGCTCGGCAGTACGATCAGCGGACCGGCGGCGTCGGCAGCGGAAATGCTGGCGGCGCAGCGGTCGACGCAGCCCATCTACGTCGACGGCCAGCAGGTGCAAATAGAAGCCTACGCCATCGGCGGCAACAACTACGTCAAGCTGCGCGACGTCGGCAAGGCGGTCGGCTTCAACGTGAGCTGGGACGGCAGCGCCGTCCAGATCGACAGCGACGCGCCCTATCAGGACGAGTCGGCGCAAACCAACAAGATCGTCAGCCTGCCCGCGGACGGCAGCAAGTATGTCCCCAAGACCGGCGACCTGATCCCCTGCGACGACGGCACATTCTACGAGGTCAAGGACACCCTCCGCTGGGAGAACAACGTCTACGCCCCCGGAGGACTGCCCGACCTGCCAGCGCCCACCTGCGACTGGAGCGCGTTCCCCACGCTCACGTTGCCAGAGCCGGAGGTCAGGCACTACCACGACCAGTACGGCGACGACCTGTTTGTGCGGAACCTGTACGAAACGCGGCGGATGCAGTACACGATCTACAACGCCCTCGGCAAAGAGCCGACCGCGTGGAAGGACGGCAAGCCGCTGGCGACGGTCGAACTGACCACTCCCGCGGAGTACGAAGCATACACCGCGAAGTTCTGGCCGTGGCGGGAGAGCGAGCTGACCGACCTCGTCCACAGCCGTCCGAACAGCCGGTACTACGTCGCCGCGTGGGACTACTACCACAACGGAATTTATCAATATTGCCGCTACTGCGTACTCTCACTGTAGCGAGAACTGAATAACAAAACAGAGGGACGTGCCGAGAGGCGCGTCCTTCCGTGTTTAAGGAGCTGATACTATTTTACGAGTTAAGAAAAAGCATCTTTACCTCGTGGCGGTGATCCTTGTGGTCATCGTCATTTTGCTTTTGCTCCGCTGCTGCGGCAGTGGCGAAAGCATTGGGATCGCCGATGAGAGCGTCCCGCTGGGCGGGATCGAATGGGATGCTGACGCCGAGGAAGGCGGACTGACACAGCGAAGCGAGGAGGAGATCCAGGCGGAGCTGAACAAGAAGGTCGCCCAGGGCATGATCAACATCAGCATGAATACCTCGCCCGTGTTCGAGAGCGGGACCGCCAAGGGCAACCTGCTCATCGTCAACAGCGAACGCAACAACTACCCGCAGGTGGTCTATATCGTTCGCAAGGACACCGGCGAGGAGATCTACCGCTCCGGCGGCATTCCTGTCGGCAGCAAGATCGAGCGGGCGGCGCTCGCCGTCGATCTTCCTGCCGGTACCTATGATTGCGTGGCGTACTTCAACAGCATTGACGCGGGTACCGGCGCAATCCTCGGCACGGCTGGCGCGGAGATCACCGTGACGGTGCAGCACTAACCGCGCAATACGGCACGGGTGGTTCGCTCTACGCCCAGGCCGTTTGCAATACAAAATCAACAAAGGAGACTATTATCTATGAAAATCAAAAAGAGCATTCTCAGCAGCATCCTTTCCCTCTGCCTTGCCACAAGTATGGCAGTCCCCGCTTTTGCGGTACCGGAGCCGGTTCCCGACAAGCAAATTGACGGCGTGGGCGGATCGGCAAGCGCGGAGGTGATGCTCACGGCTGAAGCGAGCAACTTCAACGTGACCGTCCCGATGTATATTCCCGTTCACGTCAATGCGGACGGCACGGTCACTTGTCCGCATCCGTACACGACGCAGATCTACAACAACAGCGTCGGAGCGGTCAAGGTGACCGGTATTGCCGTGAATGAGGGCGCGTGGACGCTGGCGGATTACAACGGCGGCAGCCGCGACGAGCTGGCAAAGGAGCCGGTCAACGCGAGAAAGCTGGGTATGGAGTTGAGCGTCACCGGCGACAGCGCGGCTACGACCGGCGCGGGCAATCAGACGCTGACGCACGATGCCAGCAAGTGGATCGTCAATCCCCACGACTCGCTGCGTATCACCACCGCAGCCATCGCAACCGCGGTTTCGGGTGAGATCGCGGAACCCGAAACAGCGGCAAGCGTGGTGTTCACCATCGGCTGGAACACGGCCAACTAAACAAAGGTTAGCTTTGAGGGAAGGCGGCAGAGCGAGCGCCTTCCCTCTGCTATCAGAGAAAACATAAGGAGGAAATGTCTATGAAAAACCTGAAAGACTCTCGGCTGTTCGCCCTCGCACTGGCTTTCATTGTCGGCGCGATTGTTTCCCTGCCCGCGTTTGCTACGGATCAGGCCGACAGCCCCGGCGAGCTCAGTTCCGCGGTCGATCTGTCCGCGGAAGCCGCAACGTTCAGTGTCGCGGTTCCGACCCGACTGACCATCGACATCGCAGCGGATGGCACCGTGACGACGGCGAACAACGCGGCAATCGTCAACAACAGCAACGGCCCCGTCAAGGTGAGCGCGATCAGCGTTCAGCCCAAGAACGGCTGGGCGCTTGCCGCGTGGGGCAAGGACTTCCGTGGTACGCCCACGGGAACAAAGGAGTTCACCATGCAGATCAACGAAGCCGCTGTTGACGAAAGTGGAGCCGTACAAATGGCTGACACTCAGGTGATTCGCGGCGGTGACCGGCTGGCGCTGAACTATGCGGCGGATGCCGCCGTGCAGGCTCATGCCGTCAGCGAGGAGATCGCGGAAATCATCATCACGGTCGATTGGGATGAGAGCGCGACCGCAGCCATCGAAAGCCCCGAAGCGGAAGCTGAGGCGAACAACACGATTGCTTTCACGCTGGACAGCGTCTCATATCAGGCGGAGCCTGTCATGACATGGATGGATTGGTTCAAGAGCGGATATAACACACACGGCCTTTCCAAGACGACGCCCATTTATAACGGAGACCTGTCACCCATCAATCTGAGTAACGTGATTGAGGCTGATGCAGCCTACCACACCATGATACCGATGCACTCCGGCGGCAGCAACAACTAGAGGATGAGGAGGGGCGCGTCAGCGCCCCTTCCACCTATCTGAAACACAGGGAGGAAACAACATGACAAAACGCATAACAGCCCTTTTCCTGACGCTGGTGACGCTTTTGAGCTGCATCGCCGTGCCCGCCAACGCCGCAACGTCGCTGGAGGAAGCGATGGCGGAGGTCAACGTGTACGCGAGGAACGACGACCTTGACTGGCTCCGCGTCAACGGCGCTGTGAAAACGCAGCATTATACCTACTACCTCTACCGCTCCGAGCAGACCGGGCAGACCAAGGAGATCCCCGCGTACTGCACCGACCCGCGACTCTACGGCGTCCCGGCGCTGGTGCCGGAGGGCACGTCCATCAAGTACGGCGCGGACGGCACAGTGTCCGATCCCAAGATCATGGGCATCTGCGCCAACGGCTACCCGCACATCGACCTTGCCACGCTGGGCGTCCAGTCGGTCGAGGAAGCGTACTACGCGACCAAGACCGCGCTCTGGTGCTACCTGCTCAGCACATGGGACATCAGCAAGCTCAGCGTCAACCCCAACGCGGATCAGGCGGCGGCGCAGCGCGTCCTGAAAGCAACGCAGGATATTTACTATCGTGGGATGCAGTGGGATAAGCTCGTTGAGCCGAAGCTCACTGCCACCCCCGACCGTGACACGGCATACGCCGCAACGGTCAACGGCGAGAGCGTCTACCAGCAGATTATGACCGTTACTTCTGAGACATGGAGTATCGAGCCGGTCGTGCTTTCCCTCGCTGCCGGCGCACCCAGCGGCACGAAGATTCTTGATAGGAACAACAACGAGGTCTCCCGGCTGAACATCACCGATGCAACCCGCGGTGACGATGGCTATAGCTGGCAGGTTAAGATTGTGTATCCTGCCTCTGCCGTGGAGGGCGAGGACGGGACGGTGCAGCTCAACATGAACTCTGTCGTGGTGCAGTATGAGCTGTATCACGCCAAGTGCCTTGAAACCGACGTTTACGGCAACGCGCAGCGGTATGTCCTCGACACGGACCCGCACACGCCCATTGCCGCCAGCGCCATCAGCACCTATTCCAGCGCCGCGCCGTCTGAGAACCCGACGCCGAGTACCGGCGAGACGGCCATCAAGATCAGGAAGCTCGAAACCGGCACCAACACCCCGCTTGCGGGCGCGGTGTTCGAGGTCAAGTACCCGGACGGCAGCACGGTCGGCTCGTTCTCCACGGGCAGCGACGGCACGGTCACCATTCCCGTGACCGTCACGGGCAACTACACCGTCACTGAAACCGCTTCGGCAAAGAACCACCTGCTGCCCGACGTCCGCACCCAAAGCGTCACCGTGACGCACGGCCATACGGCGACGGTCACGTTCACCAACGCGCCCTATGGCGGTATCCGTGTAGAGAAGGTCAGCGACACGGGTGAAAAGCTCGGCGGCGTCACCGTGCAGATCAAGCACATCGCCACCGGCGCAACCCAGAGCGCCCAGACCAACAGCGCGGGCGTCGCGGAGTTTGGACAGCTCTCCATTGGCGGCTACGAGGTACGCGAGACGGCGGGCATCGAGGGCTGGCAGTTTGACGGCGATACCGTCCAGACCGTCGCCGTCACCACCGGCGAGACCTCGACCGTCACCTTTGTCAACAAGGAGCTGCCCGGACTGCGGATTATCAAGTACGACCGCACCACGCTCCAGACGCTCTCCAACGTCACCTTTGAGATCTTCAAGGACGGCACATCCATCGGGCGCTACACCACGGACGCCATGGGTGAGATCGTCTTCACAGATGCAGTTCCGGGGACGTACCTGGTGAAGGAGATTCAGAGCACTGATACGCACATCACCGATACCACGCCGCAGGAGGTCGAACTCAAGGCGGGCGACGGCATCCGTCAGCTTGTGTTCTACAACGACCGCAAGCCCGGTATCCATCTTGTCAAGGTGGACAGCGCCGACCTGTCCAAGCCCATCGCCAATGCGAAGTTCAGCATCCGTGCGGTGGACGGCAGCTACGGCCCGACCGAGTTCACCACCGGCGTTGACGGCACTATCGACCTCTCGCGGCTCCCGACCGGCGCGTATGCCGTGACGGAGCTGTCCTGCCCCGGTTATGTGATCGACGACGCCCAGCGAATCATCCATCTGGACGGCAACGAAAACGCTGAGTTCGTGTTCACCAACAGTGTCAGACCCAGTATCCACATCGTCAAGCTGTCCTCGGACGGCACCCCGCTTCCCGGCGTCGCGTTCCGGATCGCCAGAATCGCGGATGGGAGTCACTATCTTGACCGCGTCACGGATCAGAACGGTGAAATTACGATCAGCAATCTTGACCCCGGCGTGTACTCCGTGCGCGAGACCTCGACGACTGCCGATCATGTCCTCGAAGCGCGTGAGTTCCATGTGGAGCTGTTTGCGGGAAAGACGAGCACGCTGGTCGTGGAGAACCAGAAGCGCCCCAACCTCATCGTCTACAAGTACGACGCCGACACCGGCGAGCCGATTGCGGACACCGTATTCAAGGTCAGCGCGGCGGACGGTCACAGCGTGGACGAGATCCGCACCGACCGCAACGGCAGGGCGACGCTTGCGAATCTGCTGCCCGGCGTCTATGAGATCAGCGAGAAATCTGTACCCGAAGGCTGGCTGTTGGACGCGCCGAGTGAGCTGGTCACGCTGTACGCCAACCGCGACCATACGGCCTACTTCTACAACCACAAGAAGCCCAGCATCACCGTCCGAAAGGTGTCCTCCGTCACCGGCGATTTGTTGGAAGGAGCGAAATTCCATGTGGAGTACGCCTCCAACAACACGACTACGGGTGAGCGGAACGACCTCGGCTACTTCTACACCGGCGAGGACGGCACGTTCACGCTGACGCATCAGCGCGACGGCTGGTACAAGATCACGGAGGTCACGCCGCCGACCGGCTACGCAATCTCCGAGGCGGCGCAGGAGTTCTACCTCGCGGCGGGCAAGGCCAAAACCGTCACCTTTGAGGATGTTCCGCTCTCCGCATTGGTCGTCTACAAGTACGACACCGTGACGGGCGCGGCGGTCGAGGGCGCGGTGTTCCAACTCCGCTATCTGACCGACACCTCCGGCACGGGCGGAACGATCATCGGGCGCTATGTGACGAGCGCCAACGGCAGCTTCACCGTGACCGGCTTGGAGCGCGGCACCTACATTGTCGAGGAGCTTGCCAGCGACAGCGGACACATCATTGACACCGCGCCGCAGACCGCGTTCATCAGCGGCAGCGATCAGGATGTGGTGCAGCTTTACTTCGGGAACGCTCCCACGGGCGGCGTCCTCATAACCAAGAAGGACGCGCTTACGCTTGCGCCGCTCTCCGGCGTGGAGTTCACGGTGACCGACAGCAACGGCGCGTTCATTGGCAATGCGAACGGCAAGTTCACCACTGATGCTTCCGGTTCTATCCTCATTGACAACCTTGACCCCGGTACGACGCTCGTTGTCAAGGAGTCCCGCGCGATCTCCGGCTATATCCTCGACGATACGCCGCAGACCGTGCAGATCCGAAGCGGCAAGACCGTCAAGCTGGAGTTTCTGAACCAGCCCAAGGGCAACCTCATCATTGAGAAGTACGACTCCGTGACCAAGGAGCGACTGGCGGGCGCGACCTTCCGCATCACGGATGCCAGCGGCAGACTGCTCGCTGACAACGAGGGACTGACCTCTACCAACGGGCTCTATACCACCAACGCGGAGGGGCAGATCGTGCTGTCCAAGGTCGACCCGTCCACGCTGGTCGTGACCGAGGTGACCGCGCCCGACAACTACAAGCTCGACGCCACGCCGCAGACGGTGGTGATCGGCGCGGGCGATACACAGACGCTCCACTTCTATGACGAGCCGCTCTGCACGCTGACCATCGCCAAGCGCGACGCTGTGACCAAAGCGCCACTGAGGGGCGCGGAGTTCACCGTCAAGTACAGCGACGGAACGTATGTCGGCACCGACAACGGGCGCTTTGTGACCGGCACGGACGGCACGGTGACGGTCAGCGGCCTCAAGCCCAACGCCACCGTGGTCGTGACCGAGACCAGGGCACCTCTCGGCTACCTCGTTTCTGAGGGCGCGAAGTCCGTTGTCGTGCGCAGCGGCGTCGCCAACGCACTTACCTTTGATGATGAGCCCGCCACGACGCTGGTAATCCGCAAGTATATCGAGGGTACGGACTACGAACCCCTTGCGGGCGTCGCCTTCAAGGTGACGGACGGCAGCGGCGCGGCGGTCGGCCCCGACGACGGCGTCTACTACACCGACAAGGCCGGCGAGATCGTGCTGACCGGCCTCGAACCAGGCACGACGGTCAAGGCGCGTGAGATCAAGACCGTCGAAGGCTTCGTTTTGGACGGAACGCCGCAGGATATTCTGATCGAGGCGGGTTGTGTTCAACAGTTGACATTTTGGAATAAGCGGGCGGGCACACTTGTCATCCGCAAGCTCTCCGGCGCGGATAGAAAAACGCCGCTCGCGGGCGCTGAATTCCAGCTCACCTACGCCGACGGCGGTTATGTGGACAACGCAAACGGCAAGCTGTCCAGCAACGGCATCTACAGGACCGATTCCAACGGCGAGATCCGCATCACCGGCGTGACCGGAACCATCGTCGCCACCGAGACGCGCAGCCCGGACGGATACACCATCGGCACGGACAGGACGCAGACCGTGGTGGTGCGTAGCGGCGAGACGCAGACCTTGACCTTCTACAACGATCCGTATCAAACAGTGATAGTTCAAAAATACATTGACGGTACCACCAGACCGCTCGCGGGCGTGACCTTCCTCATCACGGACGGCAATGGGAATCCCATCGGCAACGGCGAGTATGTGACCGACGCCAACGGGCGCATCACTCTGACCGCACCGGTCGGCACGACCATTGTGGCGCGGGAGACCAAGACCGTCTCCGGCTACGTCCTCAACACCACGCCGCAGACCATCACGGTCACGGGCAGCGGCTCCGCGCAGACGGTGACGATGCCTTCTGCCACGGAGTCCTCCGCGGCGGTCGTGAGCAGCGGCGACGGCACGACCGGCAATCAGCTTACGTTCTATGACTCCGCCATCGGCAAGCTGGAGCTTGTCAAGGTGGACGCCGCGAGGACAACGAAGCGCCTTGCCAACGTGACCTTCGAGATCCGCAGGATGGATCAGGGCGTGGTCACGACCGTGACCACCGGCACGGACGGCAGAGCGGTCGTAGAGCTGGACGCTGGAAACTATTACGCAGTCGAAACCAAAGCGCGGAGCGGATACCGGCTCGACAACACCCCGCACTACTTCACGGTCACAGACGGCAAGACGACCACGCTGACTGTCGAGAATACCGCGGACAGCGGCATCGAGATCCACAAGATCGACGCGAACACCGGTAAGGGCATCTACGGCGTCAGCTTCTTGCTCTATGACGCCCGCAACAATGTTGTCGGGCAGTACGCCAGCGACAACAAGGGATATGTCTATATCGAGGACATTGACGCAGGCCGATATCGCATCCGCGAGTTGGAGAACCCCGGCTATGTCGAGGACACGCAGCTCAAGACCGTCGTGGTCAGAAGCGGCGAGGTCACGCTGGTTGAGTGGAAGAATACGCCGATCACCGGGCAGATCCAGATCAGTAAGACCAGCGCGGACTATAACAGCATGAACGGATGGCCTGCTGGCACGCCGATCCCCAACACGATCTTCGAGGTCTATGACCGCGCAGGGAACGTGGTGGATACGATCAAGACGGACAAAAACGGCGTCGCCGTGTCGCGGCCCCTGCCGCTCGGCCGCTACAAGCTGGTCGAGGCAAGAGCCGCGGAGTTCTACGGACTCGATCAGACGCCCATCGAGGTGGAGATCGAGTTTGCCGGTCAAATCGTCAGGGCGGCGATGACCAACAAGAGCCTCTACACCAACGTCAGTATCACAAAGCGCGGGTACGTCGAGGTCATGCCCGGCCAGAGCATTCGGTATGATTTCTCCAATATTGCCAACAACTCCACCACGGCGCTCGAATCGTTCTACTGGCGCGACACCATCCCCACGAACGCTGTGAGGCTCGACAAGATCGTCACCGGCACATGGAACGCGCGCGGCAGCTACAAGTTCGTGTATAAAACGAACTACAGCGGCGACTACCGTGTCCTCGCAGACAATCTTTCCACCGGCCGCAACTATGTGCTCAACGCCAGCCCCGCGGCGCTCGGCCTCGCTTCAGGCGAGTATGTCACCGAGATCATGGCGGTGTTCGGCATCGTTCCCTCCAACTTCCGTCAGGTGGAAGCTCCGCGCGTCTACTGCACAGTGCTCGGTACGCTTGTCGGCGGCACGGAGTTCACCAACACCGCGGACGCCGGAGGCGTCTACAACGGACAGTGGATCATGGCGGCGGATCGCTGGGCAACGCGGGTGTATAAGCCCGCGAAGCCCCTGCCGCGGACGGGGTATTGATGAGGGAAAGCCATGACAGAGGAAAGAAAAAATCAGTTATTTCGGAAGATGGTTGCGTGGATATTCGGCATTCTGCCAAACGATGATCAACTGCAATGTGTATTTGAACAGGATCTGGGCATGACAGAAGATGAGATCGACGAGTGCAATATGTGGATCAAGCGGCGACTACCGGAGAAACTGCCGGATGGCAAGACCATTCATGCACAGTTTGAGCAGAAACTCAATGACTGCTATGACCGGTATAAGGCGGAATGGTTGCAAAAGCGGCCTGATGATCTCATTAAGAATGCGGAGAATATTGCCTCTATTCAAAGAATGTTCGAAGAACTTCCGAGAGCGGTTACGGATAAGGACGCGGCATACCTGCTTCGATTCAAGAATCCTCTGGAGGTGGTAAGTGACTTCTGGATAAGCATGAACGGTTCTGGCAGTGTTGCGGACGATGACATGATGCACATCCTTTGGGAGATTCGTGATTCTGAGGCCGGAGAGCGTGACTATGAACTGGAACCGGAGTATCAACGGCTTATGCCGTCTATTCAGTCGTCCGAACTGACCATGTAACCCAACAATTAATCAAGAGGAGCGCCATCGCAAGGTGGCGCTCCTGCTACTTAACGGAGGTATCCAATGAAACGCAAAAGAACAATTTGCATGGCCCTGACCCTTGCGACGGCGCTGGCGCTGCTCTGCGTCCCGGCGCTTGCGGCGGGCGGCACGGGCGATGTTGCCAGTGCGGTTGAGCAGACATGGACAGCGGCGGCGGGCCAGCTCAAGACCATCGTCAATAACGTCGTGTTCCCGGCGCTGGATATGATCCTTGCCATTTTTTTCTTCGTGAAGCTGGGCAGCGCATACTTCGACTACCGTCAGCGCGGGCAGTTTGAGTGGGCGGGCCCCGCGATCCTGCTGGCCTGCCTGATCTTTACCCTGACTGCGCCCAATTATATTTGGGGCATCGTCGGAATGTGAGGCAATGACCCGTGTTTATATGGGACTTTGTCGCCTCGACCGTGCTGGACAACATTGTCGATTGGCTCTACGCGCAGATTATCGGCTTTCTCGGTGACTTCTTTGCCCAAATGGGCAGCATGGGCGTTGAGCTCTTCCGGCTGGTATGGGTGCAGGAGGTGGTGCGCTTCTTCTCCCAGCTTGGCTGGGCGCTGTACGGCGTGAGCCTTGTGGTCTGCGCTTTTGAGTTCGGCATCGAATACTCGTCGGGGCGCGGCAACGCCCGTCAGGTGCTGCTCAACGCGGTCAAGGGCTTCATGGCGGTTTCGCTGTTCAGCACGGTACCCGTGCGGCTCTATGAGCTGTCGGTTACGCTGCAAGCGACGCTCACTCGCGGCATCAGCGGAGCGGGGAGAAGCATCGGCGACGTCGGACAGGAGATCGTTCAGGAGCTGACCACCGCCGATGGACTGTCGGAGACGCTCGGCAGCGAGCACTTCGGCCTCGGGGTGGTTACCAGCCCGATCATGTTCCTGTTTTGCATCATCCTCATGGCGTATGCCGTGATCAACGTGTTTTTCGCCAACCTCAAGCGCGGCGGCATCCTGCTTATCCAGATCGCCGTGGGCTCGCTCTATATGTTCAGCATCCCGCGCGGTTATCTCGATCCGTTCACCCAATGGATGAAGCAGGTCATCGGCTTGTGCCTCACGGCGTTTCTGCAATCCACCATCCTTATCGCGGGCCTGATGGCGTTCCGCGACCATGCCTTGCTGGGATTGGGGCTGATGCTCTCGGCGGGCGAGGTACCTCGGATCGCGGGAGCGTTCGGACTCGACACCACGACCCGCGCCAACCTCATGAGCGCGGTCTACACAGCGCAATCGGCGATCAACACGACAAGGACCATCGCTGCGGCGGTTACAAAATAAGAAAAAGGAGGGCCAAAATGCTCACAATGGGCAGCCTCTTCGATGGCATCGGAGGCTTCCCGCTGGCCGCGGTGCGAAATGGCATCGTGCCGCTGTGGGCGAGCGAGATCGAAGCCTTCCCCATTGAAGTGACCAAATACCACTTCCCCGACATGATCCACGTCGGGGATATCACAAAACTAAATGGCGCGTATTTGCCGCCCGTGGACATCATCTGCGGCGGCAGCCCGTGCCAGGACCTCTCCGTCGCCGGAGCGCGAGCCGGACTTGCCGGTGCGCGTTCCGGCCTTTTTATGGAGCAGGTCAGAATCACAAAGGAGATGAGAAATGCAGATATACGAGATGGACAACCAGCTCAGTTTGTTCGTCCCCGATTCCTTGTGTGGGAGAACGTGCCCGGAGCATTCAGCTCGGGAGAGCCAAAGGGCGAGGACTTCCGAATTGTCCTGGAGGAAATTGTCCGAATTAAGTGCGATACCGTTCATGTCCCTCGACCTGACGGCGGGCGCTGGGAATCTGCTGGGAGAATTCTACTGGGAACTGATTTCTCCCTGGCGTGGCGCGTCCTCGATGCTCAATTATGCGAAGCTTCGCATAATTGAGCTTATGCACAGTTCGAGATTATGGATAGTTTGATAGGCAAGACCGCCTGTTGCGCAGGTTTCTGGTTGAAATTCTTTGCATAATCCCCGAATATGAAATAGCCAGTTCACTGGACAAAACATGAAGGGATTGACGCAAATGATTAGACCTCCAACAACTTCGTTTGAGCCGAAGCCCACAATTTCTCACCTGATAAACAGGCTGGAGGAAATGGGCTACAACAAGAGTACCATTAATCGTCTGAATTCCGTGTGGCGGAACTTCATTGCCTTCTGGGAAAAGCGACCGCAGGAAGAACTCAGCCTGCAGGCCATCTCAGAATTCATGAGTTTCCGCTATGGCTGTCGATTGGGAGATAAGGATGCTTCCCATAATGTCGTTCGTGCCATGTGTATGCTCTGGGACTACACATGTTATGGACAGGTTTTTAAGCAATCCCATATTAACACGCGAGGGTTCTACCCGGAATACCAAGCCGCATTCAATGGATTTATGGAATTTCTGAAGCGTTCGGAGTACTCTGACGGATCTTTGAGAACGCTCCGGAGTCAGATGTTCCAGTTTGAGGAATTTCTCCGAAACAACAATATCCCCAACATTGCCGCGGTGGTGCCGGATAATCTGATACGGTATGCGGAAACGCTGAAACGATTTGCACCAAGGACGATTGAACGAAACCTGCGTATGCTGAAACAGTTTTTTGATTATTGCCATAAGCACGGCTATGCTACTGAGCAGTTGTCACCGTCCGTTCCAAAGATCCGCATTCATCGAGATATCAATTTGCCGACTACATTTACACAAGAGGAAACGGCTGCGCTACTTTCTGCTGTAGATCGTTCCAATGCGCTTGGAAAACGTGATTATGCAATCCTCGCAATGGCTGCGCTTCTTGGCCTGCGCATCAGCGATATCATTGGCCTCACCTTTGATGAAATTGACTGGGCCAAACGAACTCTATCTATTGCGCAGCAAAAAACCGGAAAGCTGGTAGAACTTCCGCTGTCGGATGAAGTCGGCTGGGCAATCATTGATTACCTGCAAAATGGACGTCCACAAAGCTCCTGCCAGCATGTTTTCATCAAGCATTGCGCACCTTATGGCGAGCTTGCGCCATCCATGTCTCGCACGCTGAAAAAGTATCTGCGCAGGGCGCATATCGAGACGCCCGCAGGGAAACCAGTCGGAATGCACGCATTTCGGCACAGCTTGGCCAGCGCTATGCTCGAACGCGGTGTATCGCTGCCCGTTATTTCCGGTACATTAGGCCATTCTGATCCGCACTCCACGGAAACCTACCTAAGACTGGATATAGCGCAGCTTCGTATGTGCGCGTTGGAGGTGGATGTGTGATGGCTGTTCGGTTTAGCGGCCCCTTTGCCCCAATGTGCGAAAAATTTGTTGCACAGAAGCGCATGCTCGGAGCAGAGTACACGCAACAAGAGAATATTCTGCGCAGATTTGACAATTTCAGCAGCGCATTTGAGGTTGAACCATACATCATCAGCCAAGAACTTGCGTCGGCATGGAGCTGCAAATTTCCTAACGAAACGGATATGAACCGCTACAATCGCGTCATGGAAATGCTGCGGTTTTCAAAATTCCTTGTTACGGAAGGCTACCCGTCTTTCTTGACCGATTCGTACCCGGTGAAGTGCTCTACCCATACGCCCTACATTTTTACAAAAGAGGAGCTTCAACGCTTCTTCCGTGTCGTCGATTCGTTGGAGTCTTGTCCCAACGTACCGCATCGCCACCTCATTATGCCGCTTCTATTCAGGCTGCTGTACGGATGCGGTCTGCGAATTTCCGAAACGCTGGCGCTGACCAAGGCTGACGTAAATTTGGAAACCGGCGTGCTGCACATCCTGCACGGAAAAAACGGACGCGAGCGTCTGGTTCCCATGTCACCGTCCCTTACAAAACGCTGCGCAGACTACGCGAAGGAAGTTTTAGAGGGTAAGCCGTCTGATGCATTTTTCTTCTTCCGTATGGCCGGCCTGCCATACAGCCGTTCCGGTATCGGGAAAGCATTCCGCGGATTTTTGTGGGATGCGGGTATCCCTTATCTCGGAAAGGATCGCGGCCCAAGTATCCACGACCTTCGTCATACCTTTGTCTGCCATCGCCTCAATCAGTGGGCGTCCGAGGGAACTGATCTCAATTCGGTACTTCCCTTACTCTCTAAATATCTCGGGCATACGTCGGTCGTGGCAACGGCATGGTATTTGAGGTTAACGGCTGAGGTCTATCCGGAAGTGATTCGAACAATGAATACCTACGCTGCGGGTATTTTGCCTCCGCTGCCGGGAGGTGAAGATCAGTGAACAAACAGCCCAAGGATTTTTCCTATGCGCTTTCCTCTTACCTGTCCGTATATCTTCCGGGGACAAAGGGCGTCAGCAAGAACACGGTTTTATCGTACCGGGATACGTTTTCCTTGCTCCTGATCTATTACAGAGATTGCCTTGGTATCGCACCGGAGAAGCTCTCGTTCCAACAAATAGACCGGGCACTGATTGAAGGATTTCTAACATGGCTGGAATCCTCGCGCAAGTGCTCGGTATCTACCAGAAACCAGCGCCTTGCGGCGATTCGCGCGTTCTTTCGGTATTTACAGGTGTATCATCCCGAGCATTTGCTTTTGTGTCAGGAAATTATCGGCATCCCATCTAAATCTTCAAAAGAGAGAATGATGAACTATTTAGATCTCGATAGCCTCAAAGTATTGCTGTCCATGCCCAATCCATCCACGCGCCAAGGACGCCGGGATACGGTGCTTCTGAGTTTGTTGTATGACAGCGGCGCACGCGTACAGGAAATTGTAGATCTTTGTCGTGCGGACGTACGCACGACATTTCCTGCCACGGCGCGACTGTCTGGAAAGGGCGGCAAGGTACGAATCGTCCCTCTCTCAGCGGACATGGCGCAACTGTTGCAAGCCTATCTGGATGAGTTGGCGCAATTGGGGCGTGCGAAGGGTACAGATGCACTATTCTGCAGCAGGTCTGGACAGAAAATGACGAGAGCCGGTGTCGCTTATATCCTTGCAAAATACGCAGATATGGCGCGTCAAGCGGTACCTGGCTGCGTACCGGTTCCGTTCTCTCCGCATTGCCTGCGGCACAGTAAGGCAATGCATCTTCTGCAAGCCGGAGTCAACCTTGTATACATCCGAGACCTGCTTGGGCACACAGACCTACGGACGACAGAGATTTATGCTCGCGCCGAAACCGAGGCAAAGCGCAGAGCATTGGAAGCAGCGAGTCCCGTAAAGAGCGACGGAAAATATCCATCTTGGACAGAGAATGACCAACTGCTCACATGGCTCCAATCCTTTGGGCGTACCGATATTTGAGTTGAATATTATGTGAAGATCTGCACGGAAAGGCGCTCCTGTTTGATGGCTCTTCCGTGCATTTCTTTTCATAATCTCGAACTGTGCATAAGCTCAATACTGGGGCGTCGCCCAGAGACGCCGTCGTATCTTCCTTGTCGCAGATTTTGGAGGCCGCGCCGCATCCAAGATACTATTTGACGAAGACTGCCTGCCTTGGTATCTTGCGCCGAGCCAGAGAGCGGGGGAAGGAACTGCCTTCGCAGCTCAAGATGGCGCTGATGATGCAGGCTGGCCTATGGCGACCGCGCCCTTCGGCAGTAACGATGGGCGAAGCGCACCACATCAATCAGAGGAATGAGGGAATTGACCTCGGAGGAGTATCAGGTGCGCTTATGCACACACAGAATATGCAGATGCAGACGTTTGTCACTCAGCCAGAGACGCCAGTAGCTTTCGCGGCGAATCAGCGTGACGAGGTGCGGGATCTCCACGATGTGGCGGGCGCGCTTGGCGCGCAGCCGGGGATGAAACAGCAGACCTTTGTCGCTGATGGCTGCCTCACGCCTTGGGATACCCAGCAGGAGCGCATCTTCACACCGGACAGCGTTGCGCCGACGATGGCGGGTGCGGACGGGGGCGGCGGCAGGAATCCCGCGGGCTTGCTCTTCGCAGCCGCGTTCAACGCGGGAGCCGGTCCCGCCGCCGGAGGCATCGGCTATACCGAGGAAGGGACGCCGACGCTCAAGAGCGCGGAAAGCGGCACGAACATGGTGCCGGCGGTGCTGTGCCTGAACGATCAGGGCGGCAAGCGCATGGATCTGTCAGAGGGTGTCACCGGCTCACTCCGATCTCAGGAGAAAGGGCATCAACCATTAGTCATGGCAACGCAACAGGGCGGCGCGGAGATCGGCGAGGGCATTTGCCCGACCATCACCTCTGCGGCCGGAACCAGCGGCAACAACCAGCCCGTACTGTATGAGAACCATGGGATCGACAGCCGCTATACTGGTCCGCATCCCGTCGCGCCGACCATGTCCGCACGCTACGGCACAGGCGGCAACAATGTGCCGCTCATTGGGCAAGAGGAACCCGAAACGTACTGCATTGTCGGCAACGTGATCGACCGCCAGCCGGAAAACGGCGGCAACGGCAAGGGTTATCAGGCAGACCTTGCATATACCCTGACGGGAATGGATCGGCACGCTGTCTATGCTCGTCAGCGCGTCGATGAGTTCCGCGATGACGATACCGCCTCAACGGAGAGCGCGCGGCAGTACAAGGACGCGACCGACCTCGTCGTTCAGCAGGTTTACGGACAATCCCAGTTTGGGAATTACGCAGAAGGATGCTCTACGTTGCGAGCGCAGGGCGGTGATATCGGAGGCGGCAGCGAAAACTTTATCGTGGTAAGCGTCCGTCTTATCCGCCGCCTCACGCCGCTGGAGTGCGAGCGGCTCCAGGGCTTCCCGGACGGCTGGACGGATATCCCCGGCGCGTCGGATTCCGCAAGGTACAAGGCGCTGGGCAACAGCGTGGCGATCCCCTGCGTGGACTTCATCATGCGCGGGATCGCGCTGGCAATGGGCGAGACCTAAGCTTGTCCATTGTGCTTCGCTTTGCAATACCTTTTTCGTTGGTAATTGTGAATAGCTTTTGCGGCGTAGTTTCGGTATGGTTGCCTTGCAAATCAGGCACGGGAGGAGGCGAAAACGAAATGGCAGAGAACGAAAAGCAGCAGACACGCAACCTCTGCGCTCAGATCCCCGTCGTCCTCCACGCCCGCGTGCGGGAGGAGCAGGAGCGCAGCGGCAAGACCCTCGGCGAATACATGACGATCCTCATTCAAGAATACTACGACCGGAAAGAAGGTGTGACCATGGGCAATACGAGAACATTCGCGGCGCAGATCCCGACTGAGCTGTTCGACGAGCTGGACAGGTATCTGGCGGAGCGGAAGATCAAGAAGAAGGACTTCCTCATCGACTGCATCCGCGAAAAGCTGGACGCGGCGAAAGCGGAGCATCCCGCGGAATAACAACCAAGTGATCGGCCTGCCGTACAAACGCGGCAGGCTGATTGCTGTTAGGAGACAATATGTATATCTACCCCGACAACCTAAAAGCAAAAGCACGCCTGTGGCTGTGGGAGCTGCGGGACGTGGCGATTATCGGCGTCGTCCTGCTTGCCGCTGTGTTCGCTCTGGCACACGGCGTCGGCTTCGCGCCGCTCATCGGAGCTGTGCTGTATGCCTTCCTCACCATCCGCGTGGAGGACAACAGCATCCTTGACTTCCTGCGCTTCGCGGCGTGCTTCCTCTTTTTACAACAGCAATATTTCGAGTGGGAGGAACCCCATGAATAGAAAACAAAAGAAAGAGCTGCGTCAGCGACAGTCCGCGCAGCAGCTCATGGGCATCGACCGGCTCACCGACCACGGCGTAAAGACGCCGCGCGGCGAGCTGGTTTATTTTTTGATCCGGCCCGATAACCTCTCCGTGCTATCGGCAGAGGCGATCCGAAGCCGAGTCCGCGCGCTCATGGAGCTGCTCGGCGGCATCGACACGGCGCGGCTGCTGGCGCTGGATTCCCGCGAGTCGTTTCAGCAGAACAAGCTGCGGTATCAGGAGCGGCTGGAGCGGGAGGACAACCCCGCCGTGCGGGAGCTGCTGCGGCAGGACATGGCGCATCTGGACACGATCCAGACCACGACCGCCTCTGCGCGGGAGTTCGCCATCGCCTATGCCCTCGAGCGCCAAAGCAATGAAAACACGGAAGCGCTGCTCTCTCGCATGGCAAAGGATATCCGTGACCGCGGCTTCCATGTGCAAATAGCCATGGGTCAGGACATCCAGCGCCTGCTGGCGGTCTACTACCAGCAGGACGTAACCACAGAATTCTTTGAACTGTATGATGGAGAAATGGCGGTGAACAAAATTGGAATATAACGGTTTATTCGTAGACTGTGAGGAGTTCGGCGAAAGCTACGCCGGATGCCACTGCACGGTCTACACCTCCGAGGACATGGAGCGGGAGATCGACGATTTCTACATCGCGCCCTCGGAGCTTGCACAAAACCCCGACGTCGAGGAATGGGCGCGGGTGAAGCTGAACGAGCGATACAGCAAATATGCCGCCTTCGGCTATGTCCCCGCCGTGGCGATGGGAGGGATGCGCTGATGGCGCAGAAAGCGCAGAAGAAAAGAAAAAGCCGGACTCTGACCTCAAAGACGGCTCCACGGAAGCAGGTGAAGAAGCCGGAGCCTGTCCCCAAGGGCTTCCTCGACATGATCGCGCCCGGCGCGGTGCGGTTCAACACCGACCACTATATCCTCGGCAACTCCTACCGTGCGGTCTTCGCCCTGCGGGGCTATCCCACCGGCACGGACGAGCTGGCGCTCTTGCGGCAGCTCGGCGCGAAGAACGGCGTGACGCTTCACATCTACGTCCGCCGCGTGGAGCCCGCCGAGGAAAACCGCATCCTCCAAAACGCGCAGAACAAGAACCTCATGAACCGGAACGCTGCCGACCTCAAGCAGACGATCACGGCGGAGGCCAATCTGCGGGATGTGGAGGAGCTGATCCGCACCATGCACAAGAACCGTGAACCGCTGATGCACTGCGCCGTGTTCATCGAGCTTGCGGCGCGGGACCCCGTTGCCATGCAGACGCTCCAAAATGAGATCCTCGCGGAGCTGGTGCGCGGGAAGCTCTCCGCCGACCGCATCCTGCTCCGCCAGCGCGACGGCTTTCTCGCCGTCAATCCCGCTGGCTGGAACGTGTTCGGCAGCCAATACGAGCGGGTTCTGCCCGCGTCGGCTGTTGCGAATCTGTACCCGTTCAACTACTCCGGCAAGACCGATCCCTACGGATTCTACATCGGAAAGGATCGCTACGGCTCCAACATCATCGTCGATCTTGACCGCCGCGCCGAGGACAAGACGAACAGCAGCGTCCTCATCCTCGGCAATTCCGGCGAGGGCAAGAGCTATCTGCTCAAGCTCCTGCTGACCAACATCATCGAGTCCGGCAAGAGCGTGATCTGTCTCGATCCGGAGCATGAGCTGGTGGATCTGAGCCGGAACCTCGGCGGCTGCTTCGTCGACCTCATGAGCGGGCAATACGTTATCAACCCGCTGGAACCCAAGGTATGGGACGTGGACGGCGAGGAGGCTGACGATGAAGATACGCCCGCGGCGTTTCGCCAGCGGACGCGGCTGAGTCAGCACATCAGCTTCCTCAAGGACTTCTTCCGTGCCTATAAGGATTTCAGCGACCGGCACATCGACGTGATCGAGCTGATGCTGGAGCGGCTGTACCGCGAGCGCGGCATGAACGACCTGACGAACTTCGCGCAACTCAAGGCTACGGACTACCCGACGCTTTCCGACCTCTACGCGGTGATCGAGGAAGCGTATCAGAACTACGATACCGAGCCGAACGTGCTCTATCCGCGGGAGCTGCTGCAGGAAGTCCTGCTGGGTCTCCACTCCATGTGCGTCGGCGCGGAGAGCAAGTTCTTCAACGGCCATACCAACATCACAAGCGACCGTTTCCTCGTTTTCGGCGTCAAAGGGCTTTTGCAGGGCAGCAGCAGCGTCAAGGACGCGATGCTGTTCAACGTGCTGTCGTATCTCAGCGACAAGCTGCTGACCGAGGGCGGCACGGCGGCCACGCTGGATGAGCTGTATATCTGGCTGTCCAGCCCCACGACGGTGGAGTATATCCGCAACACCCTCAAGCGCGTACGGAAGAAGGACTCGTCGCTGATCATGGCGAGCCAAAATCTGGAGGACTTCGACATCCCCGGCGTCCGCGAGCTGACGCGCCCGCTGTTTGCCATCCCCACGCACCAGTTTATCTTCAACTGCGGCGCGGTGGACCGGAAGTTCTACATGAACAACCTGCAGCTCGAACCAAGCGAATACGAGCTGATCCGCCACCCCCAGCGCGGCATCTGCCTCTACAAATGCGGCGTGGAGCGATTCCTGCTGGAAGTCCACGCGCCGAAGTACAAGGAGGAGCTGTTCGGGGATGCGGGAGGACGTTAGTGATCGGGAACTGGCTCTGTAAACACTTGCAAAAGCGGATTTCCCGTGCTATCATCAATTTCGCCAACAATCTCTGACAATTTCATCGCCGTGAGTCGTGTAAGATGCCGTAATAGGCAAAAACGCGGCTCTACTTTGGCATACGCACGACGCGGCGGAGTCAGAGACTGTTGGCGCAGACAGAGTTGCGTTTTTCGGGGACCGTCGCAGAATGAAAAAAACTGCGGCGGTTCCCTTTTGCTGAAAAAAGCA
>CAMVTO010000034.1 GCA_947170435.1 uncultured Clostridia bacterium
CCCACCGGTCCCATGGGCCCCACGGGTCCTCAAGGGATTCAGGGTATCCAGGGCGTGCAGGGCATTCAGGGTCTGACGGGCCCCACCGGTCCCGCCGGCGCAGCAGGCGCGACGGGTCCGCAGGGTCCTGCCGGCGCAGCGGGCGCAACGGGCCCGCAGGGACCTGCCGGTGTCACCGGCGCCACCGGTCCTGTCGGCCCCACCGGCCCGCAGGGCGAAATCGGCCCCACCGGCCCACAGGGCGATCCGGGTGAGGTGACGCCCGCCGCGGCGGTCGCTGATCTGCCGCCGACCACGGTGGAGTTCACCGCCGTCGTGCTCAAGATCAACGAGCTGCTGGCGAGCCTCCGCGCAGCGGGTCTGCTGGAAGATACCCCGACGGTCGAATAACACATCCGGGAGCGGCAATGCCGCTCCCTCTTTTTAAGGAGGCTTTCCCATCTCATACAAGGTTTGTGTATACGCCATTGCCAAAAACGAGGCGCAATTCGTGGACCGCTTCATGGATTCCATGTCCGAGGCGGATTGGGTCTGCGTGCTCGACACCGGTTCCACCGACGATACCGTGGAAAAGCTTCGCGCTCGCGGCGCGATCGTGGATCAGGCGATCATTGATCCGTGGCGCTTTGACGATGCGCGCAACGAATCTTTGCAGCTCATTCCCGCTGAGGCGGACATCTGCTGTTGCATGGATCTCGACGAGCAGTTCCATCCGGGTTGGCGCGCCGCGTTGGAAGCTGCGTGGCGGCCGGACACCACCCGCGCCCGCTACCGCTACACTTGGAGCTTTCGCCCCGACGGCAGCGAGGGGCACGTCTTCTGGCCGGAGAAGATCCACAAAAACGGAGTCTACCGCTGGACGCATCCCGTCCACGAGGTGCTGGAATACACCGGTGGAGGAAACGAGCGCTGCGTCACCGTACCCGGCATCCAACTCGACCATCACCCCGACCCGAACAAGTCCCGCGCACAATACCTCCCGCTGCTGGAGCTCGCTGTGGCGGAAGCTCCTGACGACGATCGCTGCTGTCACTATCTCGGGCGGGAGTATATGTATCACGGTCAATGGCAAAACGCCATTGACATGCTTCGCCGCCATTTGGCGCTGCCCAAGGCAACATGGGCGGATGAGCGCTGCGCGTCCATGCGCTTCATCGGGCGCTGCTATCGGCATCTGGGGCGGGACGACCTTGCCGCCGTGTGGTACCACCGCGCCATCGCCGAAGCGCCGCACCTGCGCGAACCGTATCTCGACTATGCCGCGCTGCTCTACGACCGTCAAAACTGGGCAGGGCTTGTCTATTTTGTGCGCTGCGCCCTTGCCATCACCGAACGACCGGCGACGTATATCACCGAAGGCGATGCATGGGGCGCTTTGCCGTGGGACTATTTGTCCATCGCGCTGTGGCAGTTGGGACAGGTGCGCGATGCCGCCGACGCTGCGCGGCAGGCTGTCGTCCTTGCGCCGGAGGACACAAGGCTCAAAAACAATCTTGCCATTTTTGAGCAGGCGCTTTATAATGTCCCGGACAATCCAATGTAAGGAAGCAAATGCATGAACACAAATGACATTTATCAGACGCTCGGCGTCAGCCCGGCGGTGCTCGCTTACGGCGAGCGCGTTTTGGGGACGCTGACAGAGCAGTTTGCCGCCATCGACGCGAATGCGGAACTGGGGCAGGCAAAGGTGCTCGCCGCCATGCAGAAAAACCGCGTCAACGCCACTCATTTCGCTGCCACCACGGGCTACGGCTACGACGACGAAGGACGCGATACGCTTGAGCGTGTCTACGCCGACACATTCCATACCGAGGCCGCGCTTGTGCGTCCGCAGCTGGTCTGCGGCACACATGCGCTGGCGGTAGCTCTCTGCGCAAATCTCCTTCCCGGCGACGAACTGCTGGCGATCTCCGGCAAGCCCTACGACACACTGGAGGAGGTCATCGGTATCCGCCCGTCGCCCTGCTCGCTGGCGGAATATGGCGTCACTTACCGGCAGGTTGATCTTCTTGACAACGGCGGATTTGATCTGCCCGGCATCCGCACGGCGGTCGGTGAAAAGACAAAGCTGGTGCACATCCAGCGCTCCAAGGGCTACCAGACACGTCCGACGCTAAGCGTCGCCCAGATCGGCGAAGCCATTGCCCTGGTTAAGGCGTTGAAGCCGGATGTCGTCGTCATGGTGGACAACTGCTACGGTGAGTTTGTCGAAGCCATAGAGCCCAGCGACATGGGCGCAGATCTGTGCGTCGGCTCGCTCATCAAGAATCCCGGCGGCGGGCTTGCACCCATCGGCGGCTATATTGCCGGCACGCAAGCATGCGTCGATCGCTGCGCCTACCGCCTCTCCGCCCCCGGACTGGGGCAGGAGGTTGGCGCGAACCTCGGTTTGATGCCGGCGCTGTTTCAGGGTTTCTTCCTTGCGCCGACGGTCACCGCCGCCGCGCTGCGCGGCGCGGTTTTCGCCGCCGCCGTGTATGAAAGCCTCGGCTACCGCGTCGTGCCGTCGTCGAGTGAGGCGCGCCACGACATCATTCAGGCAATCGAGCTGGGCAGCGAGGCGGCCATGTGCGCGTTCTGCAAGGGTATCCAGCAGGCCGCGCCGGTGGACAGCTATGTGACTCCCGTACCCGCGCCGATGCCGGGCTACGACGCACAGGTCATCATGGCCGCGGGCGCGTTCGTGCAGGGCAGCAGCATCGAGCTGTCCGCCGACGGTCCCGTGCGGCCGCCCTTCGCGGTGTACTTCCAGGGTGGCCTGACCTGGCCCCACGCAAAGCTGGGCGTGCTGCTTTCGCTTCAGAAGATGCTGGACGCGGGACTCATCACTCTGTAAACAAAAAAGACGGCTTACGCCGTCTTTTTATATCGGGAGGTCCACCACGTTCACGCCACGCCGGAGCGCGTACTCGATGGTGTTGCGCGTGCCGCCGGGGAGTCCGTCGTGCGCCGCGATCAAAAGGCTCGCGTGATCCACCATGTAGCGGTTGCGCCGCATCATGCAGCCCGGACTGTACTGCGCCGAGACCACCGTCTCATAGTCGCAGCGTTCCAAAAGCTCATGATACCGCGCCCGCTGCGCGGCGCTCCACTGATCCGATTGCGTCGGGCACGGGATCGCCGCCTCCAGCGTAATGTGCGGGTATTGTTCCTTCAGTTCCTGCACAATCTCGCAGAAATAGAGGTCGCAGCCCTCTGCCATGCCGCAGATAAAATGCTCCGTACCTTCCAAAATCGCGCTCTCCACAGCAGCGCGAATGCGCGCCTTGAGCGCAAGGCAGCGCATATCATTCTCATCGCCGCCCCAGGGCAGCTTCGCAGGGCGATGCCCCGTAAAGCAGCAGGCGGATTGCTTCCCTTTTACGGCGCTCACCCCCTCTCGAATGGATGTCATCATTATAGAACAAAAGTTCTTGCGTGTAAAGAGAAACATTTCGACAGCTTTCGACAAGATTTTTCCCTTGACAAACCGCCGCTGTCTGTGTATGGTATTAGGCGAGAACTGAATCACCAGTCTTCGAGGCGGGGTGTGATTCCCCACCGGCGGTATAGTCCGCAAGCGGTTTTCCGCACGAGCCGGCGAAATTCCGGCACCGACGGTATAGTCCGGATGAGAGAAGATGTGTATTGCCACGCTCTTTTGCGTCATGCACCCGAAGGCTTGTCTTTCGGTGTAAATTCGTAAAGGAGTGTTTTTCCATGTCCTCACCCGCAGTCTTCGCCAAGCAGGCGGAGCGCACCCACAAGCTGGCTGTCGCCGGTATGCTCTCGGCTGTGGCGTTCATCCTCATGTACGTCGAGTTTCCCATCCCTGCGCTGATCCCCGCGTTCATCAAGCTGGACGTGTCGGATCTGCCGGAGCTGCTTGCGGCGTTCGCTCTCGGCCCCATCTGGGGCGTGATCGTGACGCTGGCGAAAAATGTGCTGTTCTCTATCCTGCACGGCACGTCCTCCAACTATGTTGGCGAGCTGTGCAACTTCCTGCTTGGCAGCGTGTTCGCCTTCACCGCCGGTCTCATCTATCACCGCGGCAAGTCCCGCCGCAGCGCGCTGCTCGGCGCGGTGCTCGGCGCGGCGCTGATGGCGCTCGTGTCCGTGCCGATCAACTATTTCATCGTCTACCCCGCCTATGTGGTGGTATACGGCATGCCCATGGAGGCGATCATCGGCATGTATCAGGCGATTCGCCCCGGTGCGGACAACCTGATGAAGTGTCTTGTCGCGTTCAACCTGCCGTTTACCTTCTGTAAGGGTATGGTGGACGTAGTGCTGTGCTTCCTTATTTATAAGCCACTTTCCCCAATTCTGCATCGTTAACAGGAGTCAATATGACAGAATCTGATCTCATTGCCGCGCGCAAGGCAGACGAGCTGAACGTCGGTAACGCCTTCGCGGTCTTCAACCATCTGGAGGTCGAGCACGTCGAGCCGGACTACGCGGTGTTCAAGCTCGATATCCGGCCCGAAAGCAAGAATCCCCGCGGGTTCGTCCACGGCGGACTGCTCGCGGGCATGGCGGACAACGCCGCCGGCTACGCCGCTCACAGCGACGGGCGCACCTACGTCACCCAGTCCAGCCACATGAACTACCTGCACAACCAAGCGGAGGGCGTGATCCGCGCCTCCGGTCGCGTGCTGCACCGCGGGCGTACCATCTGCCTTGTGCGGGTGGACATCACCGGCGAGAGCGGCGCGCTGCTGGCTACCGGCGAGGTATCGTATTTTTGCGTAGACCGATAAAAAACTGCATCAAAAAGCCCGCGGCAAGCTGCCGCGGGCTTTCTGCGATTATTCCGCGTTCTGTGTAGTCTCTGTGGTTTCCGTATTCTGGTGCTTGCCCCAGCCGCCGTGGCTGCCGTGACCGCCGAAGCCCGAAAAGCTATCCTCTGCGTTCTCACCTTCGGTCGAACCGTCGCGATTGCCGCGCATACCGCCGCCCATCATACCGCCGCCAAAGCCTCCCATACCGCTTGATGAGCCGAGGGTCGTGACGCTGCTCTCCAGCGTCACTTCCTCTTCCGTGTCACCAACAACAAGCGTATAGATCTCGCCGATAGTCATGTCGGGGCAGCTGATGGTCAGATAGGTGAAGCTGCACGGAACCTCCCAGTTCAGCAGCACCGTGCCGTCCGCACCCTTGAGCGTCACGGCGGTTCCCGTCGCCGCGCTGGTGGCATAGGAGATGGAGGGCTGGGTTGAGGAAGAATCGAAGCTCTCCGCCATGGACGCGCCGCCCGCGGCGATGATCGTGCCGCCGCTGATCTCCGCCACGCCGCCGCTCTCGCTGCCGTAGTCAATGGCGTTGTTGCTGCCGTTGCCGTTGAGGCTCACGAGGATCGTGCCGCCCTCAATGTAAACGCTGCCATTGGAATCGAGACCGTCCGCGTCCTGCGCGTTCTCGTTGATGATCATGATGTTGCCGCCGGTGATGCGGATATAGGTCTCCGTATCCTCGCCATCGTCGGATGAGTCAGCGTTTTGCTGTCCGCTCATATCGGGACGCTCGCCCATCTCGGAGCGGTCTCCCATCTCCGGACGCTCGCCGCTGTCCCAATCGGGCGGCGTCGGCATTTCGCCGTTCTCGGACATCTCACTGAAGTCAGGCATTTCGCCGTCGCCGGACATCTCGCTGAAGTCCGGGCGCTCGCCGGTGGATTCGCCGCTCTCGGTATCCGTCGACTCGCCGCGATTGCCGCGGCCCATCATGCCGCCGCCCATGCCGCCGAAGTTGCCGAAGCCGGAGCTGCCGCCATTGGCGTTGAAGCCATCGTCCGTGGGATAGATCATGATATCGCCGCCGGCAACCTCGATGATCGGCGCCTCGATACCCTCATAGCATTCGCTGATGAGCAGCGTACCGCTCTCGATGTAGACGTCAGTATCCGAGTGGATCGCGTCGTCCCCCGCCGCAATGGTGAGATTTGCATTGCACAGGCGGAAGCTGTCGTTGACGTGCGCTCCGTCCGCCGGGCAGGTAATGTTGATCGCGCCGCCGGTGATCTTGAGATCATCGTTGGCGTCAATGCCGTGCTTGTAGTTCGCAACGATATCGAGGCTGCCGCTGCCGTTGATGGTCAGGTCGTCGTGGACGAAGATGACACCGCCGGTGTTGTCGTCGAGTGCAGTGTCAGAATATGTTTCGCCACTCTCCATACGGTTTTCCGTGCCCGCCGCGAGCGTCAGGAAGACCTTTTCGGCGTTCTCCACGCGCAGGCACGCGTCGTCGGAGCAATAGATCTCCGCGCCGTCCAGCAGGATGAACACCTTGGACGAATCATAGGCGTCCACGACAATATTGCCGTCGTCCAGCGTGCCGGAGAACACATACGTCCCAGCACCTGTGATGACAACGCTTCCGTCGTAGTAGTACGCGCCGTTGCCGCTGACCTGAGCGCTGTCGCCGTTGAGGCTGACCGTCGCCGTAGGGCTTGACGCGTCCCAGTCGCCGTTTAGGTCGTTGGACGTAAAATACTCCGTCGCCTCATATCCCTCGGCGTCCTCGTCGACGATCTTCTCGATGCCCAGCGCCTCACCATTGATGAACGCTTCGGTGAGCAGCAGGCCCAACACCAGTACCACAGCGACGATTTTGTCAAAATGCTTACTGGTTGACATAACTTTATACCTTGTTGGGTTTAACCCATATAATCGCCGTTATAGCTGACGAGGACGGCGCTGCTGACGCCATCCATGTCGGCGAGCGCGTTGACGAAATCGGTACTCTCGCCCTTGAGTCGCACCTCGCAGTTGACCTCGACAAGCCCCTTCTGGGCAGTCTTGCTCTTGACGACGCACTTCTGGGTGTTTTCGCCGAGGTACGCCAGCGCCTTGCGTTCGGTGTCAGAGCTGTCGCACTGGATCACGACGATGTAGGGGTTGAGATGGCTCTTACGGTTGACGAAGAGCAGCAGGATCACACCGATGATGAGGCTGCCGCAGACTGCCAGCGGGATGAGCCCCGCTGCCAGCACGATGCCCGCCGCGATCGACCAGAAGAGGAACGCGATGTCCAGCGGCTCCTTGATCGCCGTGCGGAAACGGACGATGGACAGAGCGCCCACCATACCGAGCGACAGCACCACGTTGGACGTGACTGCCAGGATGACCAGTGTCGTAATCATCGTCAGCGCGACGAGCGTCACACCGAAGCTGGATGAGTACATCACGCCCTGATAGGTCTTTTTGTACACGAAGAATATAAACAGGCCCAACACAAAGGCCAGCACCAGCGCCAGCGCCATGTCAAAATAGCTGACGCTTGAAACGTTGGCAAGAAAGCTCGATTTGAAAATGTCATTGAACGTCATGATGGTTTACCTCTCTTTCATCATATACGCCGCCCATAGCCCGGCCGGCAAGGCCTAGCCGTAGATACGGCATTGCGCGTATTTGGAAAACGCCTCGGCGCGGCAGCCCTTCAGCTGCACCGCGTCGCGGATAATGTCTGGCAGGTATGCGTCCCACTTCACCTCAAGAATGATGGGTGCGTCGCCCGCCGGAACCGTCGGACAGTTGCTGTCGAGAAAATCGGTGCAGTTGAGTCCCGTGCGAATGTTGTAGTCCAGCGTGACCCGAACGTTGCCGGGGCCAAAAACAAACGGCTCGCGATCATAGTCCACGATGGTTTTGGGGCGCAGACCCTGCGCGCGCATCTTAGCGTACAGCTCGCGCACCAGCGCGCGGGAATCGTTCGCCATCCAGTCAATGATTCCGTCGACGATGCGCTGTGCCTCATCTGCGCTCAGTGGCGCGCTCACCTTGTTGCACAGGCCGTTGATCTTACTCTTTTTCTCCAGATGGATGACGTCGGTGTTGCCGTTGTAGTATCGGATGCGGAACTTTTCCCGCAGGTTGACGCCGTCGATCTTCTCCCGCAGCGCCTTGTCCGCGGCGTTGTCGAAGTACAGGCTGCGGATCAGATACTTGCCGCCGACCGCGTGCTTGTCCGGCTTCGCCACCGCCATCATGCGCTGGCGGATCGCGATGCGATCGGACGCGGTGATCTGGATCTTCCACTCATGGCGGAATTTCTGCCCCTTATCGGTGATCGGCACTTGTGTGTCACCTTCTTTCTCGGTTTGGAATGATTGGGATAATATTCTTTTTTCTCGCAAAAAGTGTGGATAGCTTTTGAAAAGATTGTGAACTCAATGTGAACCTTTCATCAGCTCATGTTCTCGCGCAACCTCTTCGATAAGTTTACATAATTTCCAATTCTTGTTGTGTTCCGTCAGCACCGCCTTGTAGGGCACAGACACCCCGGCGCGCCGCAGAGCGGCGAGCAAGCGGTCAAGCTGACGGTCTCCCAGTCCGCAGAGCAGCATGAATTCTGCCTCCGGTATGCACTCCGGCGGCGGCGCAGCCGTCGCGGCGGCGTTGGTCGAGACGAGCTTCCCCGCTGTTTCGCCTGACTGCTCCGGCTCGACGTGCAGTGTCAGCAGCTTCATATCATTGAGGATCTCACAGAGGGCTTTGCCCTTTTGCGTCTCTTCTCCCAAGCGGTACAGCAGCACTTTCGGCCGCATAAAAATCACTCCATTCATGAATAACTTTTTTATTATAGCATATTTATCCAGTTTTTCAATGCGCCGCACATGAAAAAACGGAGGCAAACCCGCCTCCGTTTTCGTATGTTCTGCTCAGAAACGCCGATGCCCGCGCATCTCGCGCAGCGCGCAGTACTTGTCCGCCAGCATGACCAGCAGCGCCTCCTTGGAGCGCGGCACAGCCAGCACCGTCAGCGGCCACATGTGGCTTGTGATGATGTTCTTCTCCTTCTTGCTGAGAGAAAAGAGCTGCTCCGCGTTGCGAAGCGCAAGTCTCGGATGGCGGAACAGGTGCTTCCAGTCCCTTTTCTCGCGCGTATAGAGGTGAAAATCGTGCAGCAGCGCGCCGCGGGCAATCGCCGACTCGTCAATGCGCCAGCCAAGGCGCTGCGCCATACGGAAGCTGGTCACCGCAACGTTATGGCAGTGGTGCAGTGTCGAATTCCCCTTGTGCTGAGTATACTGCTCCATGCGGCGCACCTGCGGGTTGCGCTCCAGCGTCGCCAGCACGCGGCAAAAACGATTGGTACTGTTGTGATACACGGAATCGCCCTCTTATGTGTTGCCCTATTTGTAGCCCATTGTACGCTCAACACCTTTGGAACGCAAGGGTAAAATCTGGAATTTCAGGAGCTCGCCCCGATTTTTATTTGCGTGAGCGGAGAAAATGTGCTATACTGCTTCCAGGAGGCGATGAGAATGGTCATCACAGTCGGCAGACAATACGGCAGCGGCGGTCGCGAGATTGGCACGGCGCTGGCAAATCGACTCGGTATCACCTATTACGACGATCTGCTGCTCAAGAAGGCCGCGGAGGAGAGCGGCCTGTGCGAGGAGCTGTTCCACTCCTTTGACGAACGGCCCAAGAGCTTTCTCTATTCCATTGCACTCGATCCCTACTCGTTCTCGATGGGGCATATCAATTCCAAAGGATCCATTGAGCAGCAGGTGTATCTTGCGACCTATGACACGATCAAGAAGCTGGCCGACCAGGGGCCCTGCGTGCTGATCGGGCGCTGTGCGGATTACGCGCTCAAGGATCGCACAGACGTCATCAACCTCTTCATCACCGCGCCGCTTCCCAACCGCATCAAGCGCGTTGCCATGCGCAACGGCATCAGCGAGGATGAGGCGAAGGATCGCATCCGCCGCAAGGACAAGGATCGCGCGGCGTACTATAACTTCTATTCCTCCAAGGAGTGGGGCGACGCGAAAAGCTACGACCTGTGCATCGACAGCTCGCTGCTGGGCATTGAGGGTACGGTGGAGCTGCTGGAGGATATGCTCCGCAAAAAAGGCCTGTAAACGCAAAAAGGCGCCGATATTCGGCGTCTTTTTATTTATCCCTGCACAAAAGTGCCGTCCGGCATGGTGTACCAGATCTGTCCGCCGGAGGACTGCGCGGAGGAACCGCGCCCGGCGCTCTCGGTTACGGTGGTCGTACCGCCGGAGATCCCGGTCATGGTCATCGCGCCGCTCTGGCGGTAAACACGAATCGTGTGGATCGCCAGCACCAGAAAAATGATGCACAGACCCACCAACAGATAGGCAAGGGAGGTTTTGAGCTGATCTGAACCGGCGTAAGGAATAAACGCTTCCTCCTCTGCCTTTTTCTTTCTCTTTCTGCCCTTTTCCTTCTTGTCGCCTTTTTTCTGCTTTTTCTCTTTTTTCGCCATATCGCAATTCCGTTTCCGCCGCTCACGCACGGCTGACACAACCTCTTACGAATGAAAAGAAGCCCTCCGAAATCCTGGGATTTCGGAGGGTTCTTGGCGCGGAAGAGAGGATTTGAACCTCCGCGGCGCTTTTTACACGCCCTACTCCCTTAGCAGGGGAGCCCCTTCGGCCTCTTGGGTACTTCCGCAAGCCGAATGAAGAAACATATTGAGTTTGGCGGAGAGAGTGGGATTCGAACCCACGGATGCTTTCACATCGCCGGTTTTCAAGACCGGTGCCTTCAACCGCTCGGCCATCTCTCCGTGTCTTGAGCCCACGTCTTTCTCAAACGCAAGTGATAATATACCATACAACCACCGGTCTTGTCAAGCAAAAAAAGCAGCCTTTTGACTGCTTTTTTGTATGGCTCTATTTCCGCTTATCGCCCGCCTTGAAAATCAGCGCCGCAAGCAGCGCGAAGAACGCCGCGGCGGCGATGCCGCCCGCCGTTGCGGTCAGGCCGCCGGTCATCACGCCCAGCCAGCCCTGCTCCGCCACCGCCTTTTTGACACCGTTTGCCAGCGTATATCCGAAGCCCAGCAGCGGCACCGTCGCACCCGCGCCGCCCCACTCAACTATGGGTGCATAGACGCCGAGCGCTGTGAGTGCAACGCCCGCGACCACATAGCCGCTCAGGATCCGTGCCGGAGTGAGCTGCGTCTTATCAATGATGATCTGCCCCACAGCGCACAGCACACCGCCGCAGAGAAACGCACGCAGCAGTTCCATGCTCACTCCCCCCTTTCGTTGGATAAAATCACCGCGTGGCAAATGCCCGGAATGCTCTCGCCCTGATAGGACGACGTGGGGGAGAGCAGCGCGCCCGTGGGCGCGAACAGGATCTTGTTCCACTTTTTCTCCCGCATGCCGCGCAGAAGATACCCGCACAGCACGCTGGCGGAGCAGCCGCAGCCACTCCCGCCGCAGTGCATATCCTGTCCCTCCCGGTCAAAGAGCAGCAGTCCGCAGTCGTCGTAGTTCTTCGTCATATCCACGCCTTCCTTGGCAAACAGATCTACCACGATGTCATGTCCCAGCTTGCCGAGGTCGCCGGTCACAATAAGGTCGTAGTCCGCCGGTTTTGTCCGTGTATCGCGGAATAAAACCGAGAGTGTGTTGTGCGCCGCGGGCGCCATCGCCGCCCCCATGTTATTGGGATCGGCAATACCCATGTCTACAATCTTTCCTGCCGTGATATGGGTGACATAGGGTCCTCCCCCCTCCTCGCCCAAAATGCAGCAGCCTGCCGCCGTCGCCGTCCACTGAGCTGTGGGCGTACGCTGGGAGCCGTAGGGTACCGGCATTCGGTACTGCCGTTCCGCTGTGCAAAAGTGCGACGACGTCAGCGCCGCCGTGCGCTCCGCAAAGCCGCCGTCGATCATCATTGCCGCGAGCGACAAACTCTCCCCCATAGTAGAGCACGCGCCGTAGAGTCCGTAGAACGGGATGTTGGAATCCCGCAGGGAGAACGACGAGCCGATGCACTGGTTCAAAAGATCGCCGGCAAACACATAGTCGATCTCCTCCTCGTGGAGCGTCGCTTTCTCCAGCGCCTTTCGCAGCGCGTGCTTTTGCATGGTACTCTCGCCCTGCTCCCAGGTCTTTTGTCCCCAGAAATGATCCTCGCTGATTTCATCAAACTGCTCCCGCAGCGGGCCTTTGCCCTCCATGTGTCCGCCCACCGCGGCAAAACCCAGTACCGCCGGGGGGCGCTCCAACCGCACCGTGCGCGTTCCGATCCGTTTTCCCATATTACTCTCCTTGTTCGTTTGCGCCTAGTTTTCCCACCCGCGGCAAAAATATGAGCGCTTGACGCGCCGCGCGGAAAAAGCTATGATAGAGTCACTCATCAATCGGGAGGTATTCCCATGGCAACCGAAAAGAAACGCACGATCGGCTACCTCTGCCCCTCGTGCCGAAAGAAAGTCATCCGCAACCGCTCCGCCTTTGCCCTCGCGGCGTCGGGCGCGGTGGTCAGCTGTGAGTGCGGCAAATCCAGCCTCACCATCGACGCCGAGGAAAAGGGCTTCCGCCTCAGCGTCCCCTGCGGCGTCTGCGGCGGCGAGCACAGCGCCGCGGTCGACGCGGCGCGGCTACTGGAGGGTCAGGGCATCGGTCTCGCCTGCCCGCAGACGAAGCAGCTGTGCTGCTTCATTGGCGAGGACTGGGAGGTGGAGCGCGAGATGGAGCGCCTGTCCCTTGCGGCGGACAAGGAGACCAATCGCGGCGCAGACGGCGAGCTGTTTGTGGACAGCCTCATCATGCACGAAGTGCTCTCCGAGCTCAAGGAAATCGCCGCGCGCGAGCATGGCATCTCCTGCACCTGCGGCAGCGAGAAGTACACCATGGAGGTGCGCCCCACCTACGTTGATCTCATCTGCGCCGACTGCGGCGCGCGGCTGCGCATTGACGCGGCGACGGATGAGGATCTCGACCGCCTGTGCTGCAACTGGACACTGAAGATCAAGGGAAAATAAACGATGGATTTTGGGATCGCGTTTGCGCTCTTTCTCGGCGCCATGCTCCTCTGCCTGATCCGCGGCTACGCCCTGTCCTGGGCGCTCGCGCTTGCACTGGCGCTGTTCTTTGCCGTCGGGCTGCGGCGCGGACACAAGGCGTCTGCGCTTGCCAAAATGGCGTGGAGCACGATGCCCAAGACGATGATCGTGCTGCGCATCATCTTTCTCATCGGTATCCTCACGGGCGTCTGGCGCTCCTGCGGCACAATCGCGTTTTTCATCTACTACGGCGTGCGCGCCATTCCCCCGGCGCTGTTCGTGCTGCTCTCGTTCCTGCTGACGGCGCTTTTGTCCTATGCGCTTGGCACGTCGTTCGGCGTCACCAGCACGGCGGGCGTGGTGCTCATTGCGCTGGCGCGCTCCGGGGGCGTCGATCCCGCCGTGGCAGCGGGAGCGATCCTCTCCGGCGTCTACTTTGGCGATCGAGGGGCGCCGACTTCGTCCTGCGCCAGCCTTGTCGCCGCGCTGACCGAGACGGAGCTTTACCGCAACGTCAGGCGAATGCACCGCACGGCGCTGCTGCCCTACGCGATCTGCCTTGTGTTCTTTGCGATCCTGTCCCTGCTCAATCCGCTCTCAGGTGCGGATGCGGCGTTGCTCAGCGCGCTCTCCGGCAGCTTCAATCTCACGCCGTGGGCAGTCGTTCCGGCGGTCATCATGCTGATCCTGCCGCTGCTGCGCGTACCAATCTGGATCGCCATGACCATCTCCGGCGCTGCGGCGTTTGCCATCAGCATACTCTCGCAGGGCATGGGCGCGCTCGACACGCTGCGCGTCTGTGTGCTCGGCTATGCCTCGGAGGGTGCGCTGGCAAGCGTCCTCTCCGGCGGCGGGCTTGTTTCGATGCTGACGGTCTTTCTGATGCTGCCGCTGGCATCCATGATGGGAGGAATCCTCGAGGGCATCGGCGCGCTGAACGGCGTACAGGCGAAGCTGGACGCCGTCAGCGACAAGCTGGGTCTGCTGCCCACCACGGCGCTGCTGGGCATCCTCTGCTCCATGGTGCTATGCAACCAGACCATTGTGGTCATCATGCTCCACCAACTGCTGGGCAGGGTCTACGAGCACGCGGGCGCAAGCCGCGAGGAATTCGCCATCGACATCGCCAACACAGGCGTAACGCTGGCGGGACTGGTGCCGTGGTGCATCGCCTGCGCCGTGCCGCTTTCGATGCTGGACGTAGGCATAGAGACGCTGCCCTATGCGGCGCTGCTCTATACCATACCGATTTGTTACCTGTTCACCAAGAAAAAATTTTACCCGAAAGGAGCCTGAACCATGACGGACGAAATCAGAACCCTCAAGGACATCATCGACCACACCGATAACATTGTGTTCTTTGGCGGCGCAGGCGTTTCCACGGAGAGCGGCATTCCCGATTTCCGCAGCGTGGATGGCCTGTATAACCAAGAGTGGGACGATCCCCCCGAGACCATCGTCAGCCACACCTACTACGAGCGGAAACCCGAAAAATTCTTCAAATTCTACCGTGAAAAACTGCTCATCTCCGGCATCCAACCCAACGCGGCGCACAAAAAGCTCGCCGAATGGGAGGCGCAGGGCAAGCTCAAAGCCATCGTGACGCAGAACATCGACGGACTGCATCAGGCGGCTGGCAGCCGCGAAGTGCTGGAGCTGCACGGCAGCACGCTGCGCAACTACTGCGAAAAGTGCGGTAAGTTCTACGACGCTGATTTCATTCGCAATAGCTCCGGCGTTCCCATGTGCTCCTGCGGCGGCCGCGTCAAGCCGGACGTGGTGCTGTATGAAGAGGGGCTGGACAGCAATATTTTGGAGCGCGCGATCCGCTTTATCGCCAACGCAGACGTGCTGATCATTGCGGGCACGTCGTTAGCGGTCTATCCTGCAGCGGGGCTCATCAACTATTACCGCGGCAATAAGCTGGTGGTTATCAACAAGACCGCGCTGCGTTCCGACCTGGGTGCGGACCTGGTGATCACCGCCCCCGTGGGCGAGGTTTTAGGGCAGCTGTAAAAAAGTCCACCGGATGGTAAAAAAGGTCTTGACTTTTGCTGTCTGTTGGTCTTATAATAGCGGAGCGGTCGTGAGACGACTGGGAAATATGCGGGTGTGCTGGAATTGGCAGACAGGCTAGCTTGAGGTGCTAGTGTTCGTATGGACGTGCGGGTTCAAGTCCCGCCATCCGCACCATTTCTTATTCGTGAGACTGCTTATGCGCGAGTGGTGGAATTGGCAGACTCGCTAGATTCAGGTTCTAGTGTGCATTACGCACGTGCGGGTTCAAGTCCCGCCTCGCGCACCATCGAAAAGACGAGGAATTGCAATAATTTCCCGTCTTTCTTTTCGTTTTTACAGCAATTTTGTGTTTTCTCGCAATCTCCGCCGTTCTCGTGCGTTCCGTTTTCCCTTTAGTTTTCCCTTTACAGGTTTTTTCGGGCGGTTTTCAGGCTCCTGACACACCCTTGATAAACTGCTCCATGCGCTCCGCGCTGGCTTTCTTCATCTGCTCCGTAACATGCCCATACACGTCAAGCGTGAACGACGCGGAAAAGTGTCCGAGGTTTTCTTGGACGGTCTTGATGTCGTCGCCGGATTGCAAAGCTGCGACTGCGTAGCTGTGACGGAGATCATGGAAGCGAGCAGCGGGAACACCAGCCTTTTCTGCGAGCTTCTTGAAATGCAGATAGACCGTCTGCGCGGAGAGGTTGCGCCCCAGCTCGTTTGTGAAAACGAGGTCAAGCGGATTGTCCCAAAGCATACCGGCGCGAAGTCGTGCCTCCGCCTGTTTCGTCCGCTCCTGTTTCAATATCTGCATAACCGTTGCCGCTGCCTTGATGCAGCGGCTTTTCCCGTTTTTGGGTGTCGCAAGCGTATAGGTTCCCTTGCCACGTTCGCGCATGAGCTGCCGCCGAATCGTAATCGTGCCGTTTTCAAAGTCGATGCAATCCCACGTCAGTCCGAGAACTTCCCCCTCGCGCATACCCGTGAACAGGGTAACGAGGTAGACGTTTTCAAAAGGGTGTCCGCTGATGACCTGAACAAAGCGCGCAATGTCCTCGCTGTCCAGCGGCTTGATCTCCGCTTTCTCCACGCGGGGCAGCTTGCAGGCGTCGGCGGGATTGACACGGATATATCCGATCTCCGCCGCCTGCTCCAGTGCCTTATGCAGTACACCGTGGACGTTCTTGATCGACTTGGGCGACATGGGGACAGTCTCATAGACCTTAGCGCCGTTTTTCTTGACGATCTTTCCGTCGCTGTCGTGTTTAGCAACGGTGACGCCGCTTTTTTGCAGATCGTTATAGAACTTCTGAACCTGTGGCGCTTTGAGAGCTTGCAGCTTGACCGCACCGAGCGCGGGCTTGATGTGTGTCTTGATGGTCGTCTTGTAGCTGTCCAGCGTCCGGGGCTTAACGTCCGGCAAATATTCCGCCGCCCAAATGTCCAGCCATTCCGCAAGCGTCAGCTTCGACGGCTCCTGATATGTGCCGGTTTCAATCTCCACGGCGGCGGCCTGCATCTTCTTCCGCACCTCTGCCTGCGTCTTGCCGCTGAAAGATCGCTGTTTCTGCTTTCCCGTGCCGGGATCGCGGCCTGTCGTGATCCGTGCCTCCCAATAGGTGTACTGCTGACCGTTCCGTGTGACGGTCTTTTTTCGTATCGTGCCGCTGCCTTGGGCCGCCCTACTGCTCACCGTCCGCGCCCTCCTTTTCTCGATTTTCTTTCTCCATATCGTTGAGTAATTCCTTGAGTGGTTCAATCGCCTGCGCCATAAACACGTCGCGCAGCACCGCCGCCCCCATTTGAACGAGGTACTTCTCGCCAGAAGCGTCTGTGATGGCCCCCTCGGCTATATAATCGTCTGGCGCGTGAAAGGTTGAGCACACAGCCGCCTTTTTGAGAAAGTCGATAAATCTTGAATCCTCTAACACCCGCACAAGCACATCAAACGCTTTGCCGCTAAGGATCGCATCACGCTTTTCATCTTCCTCCCCCTTATACGCTCCGAGTTTGGTAAAATAGTGCAAGTCATGAATGAGGTTGATGTTTCTGACAGCCTTCTCTGAAAAACCGTAGTCCTCAAACGTACCAATCCGTAGTCTTGCGTCGGTGTAATTTGAGCGCCCTAAAAGATAGTCCGTAGAAACATCGAAAAAAGCTGCGATTTTCCCAATAGTATCAATATCCGGCTTAGCCGTACCATCCGCATAATATCCGACGGTCTGTCGTGTTTTCCCAATGTAATCCGCGACTTCCTGCTGACTGACTTTACCTCGCTTTCCGGTCTCCCCGCTCAATAACGCACGAAAGGCTGTTGGAAACGGATCGTTGTAGGCGCTCGGTGTATCAATGTGTTTGCGTGGCATACTATCAGCCCCCTTAATAGCAAATATTATTTGCATTTTAATCTTATTAGCAAATTCGAGTTGCGTATTGCTGTTGTATTTGCTATAATACTATCATAAGCAAACATCATTTGCAACAACATTTTTAGATGCAGGTAAGGAGGCTTCTTTATGAACGCAGATATTAGAGGCGCGGCAAAGGCGGCAAACGTTAAATTATGGCAGATTGCGGAAGAACTTGGCATTGCGGACTTTACACTTTCCCGTCGCCTCCGTCACGAATTATCGGAACAGCAGAAAGTGGAAGTATTTGAAGCGATTCAGGCAATTTCAACACGCAAGGAGGGCTGATCTATGGCTGATAAGCTGACTTATAACAGCCGAGAGGCTGCCGCCGCGCTTGGTGTGTCCCTCCCGACGTTTTACGAACTCGCCAATCGTGAGGGCTTTCCCGTGGTACGCGTCGGGCGTCGCGTCCTTGTACCGGTGGACGACCTGCGCGCGTGGCTGTCAAAAGAAGCGGCGCGCGGTGCATGATACTGAAATGGTGGTGGTAAAGAATGGTAAGTGCAAATGCGCCAAAGTGCGAGATCTGGCGAAGATGGTGATGCGGTATGGGGACGGAGCGCAAAGGATGGGTCAAATTCCAGCGGTCATGGCTTGATCATCCATTGATCCACAAGGACAACGATTATCTTCTTGTCTGGCTGTATCTCATTACGAATGCGGCAATCGAGCCCACACCGGCAATGTTCGGTGGGAGATACATAACTCTGCAAGCAGGGCAGCTTACAACAGGAAGGCGACAACTCGCTCAAGCAACAGGTGTCCAAGAAAAGAAAGTTTATCGGGCATTAAGTGTCCTAGAGCATGGGCAACTGATTGGGCAACAGGCATCGAGGCAAAACACGCTTATTACGGTGCTTATCTGGCATCAACTTCAAGATGGTGGGCAACTGATTGGGCAACGAACGGGCAACGAGTGGGCAGCAAGTGGGCAACAAACGGGCACACTTGAAGAAGCAAGAATTAAAAATCAAGAATATCTTTCTTTCGGTCAAACTTCGGATGACTTTGATCTCTTTTGGGAGGCATACCCGAAAAAGAAGTCAAAGCAAGCTGCACGAAGGGCGTTCAAGAAAAAGCATCCGCCTGTTAGTTTTCTCATTGCTGCCATCGAACGTCAAAAACAAACCGACCAATGGAAACGTGACGACGGGCAGTTTATTCCCTACCCCGCAACATGGCTCAACGGAGGCTGCTGGGATGACGAGGTAACAGCACCAGCCGTTTCTATGCCGAGCGCACCGGAAATAGTGGAGGGTGAAGATGGACGCTATTACAACAAATTCGGCTTTGATTGATTCCTTCGATGCAGAATGCGGCGTTGCGGGTGCATTGCTGATCGACGGGGACTCTTTTCGAGCCGTGGAGGGCATCGTCTCCGCGGACGACTTTCGTTTTCCGTTGTGCCGTGCTGTTTTCGAGGCAGCATCGGCTTTGGCGCTAGAAAACGGGCGCATTGATGCACGAACTATCGTCGCGCGCTGCGATGCGGATGTTGACAGGCAAGTGCTTGCCAAGTTGATAGAAACCACACCCACGGCAGCAAATGCCCCGGAATATGCGAAACTCGTTGCAGATCATTCCCGTCGGCGCAGAGCTTGCGAGATCGCGCAATCCATTCTCGATGACGCCACATCCCCGACAGACACGCTTATTGCACAGGCAAACGGAGAGTTTGAAGCATTGACGCAAAAGGCGTCAGGCGGAAGGCTAATCACAACAAACGAGAGCATAATCGATTTTTTGGATTCCCTGTCATCGCCGCAGCAAACCGTGCGCACGGGATACAAAAAACTTGATTCCAAGTTGGGTGGAGGGCTACTTCGAGGCGGGCTGTATCTTGTTGCGGCGCGTCCCGGCATGGGAAAAACCTCATTTGCTCTCAACCTTGCAGAAAGAATCAAGGGGAATGTGCTTTTCGTCTCGTTGGAGATGCCGCACAAGCAACTGATGGCGAAAAGGATTGCCCGCATTACCGGTATCAACTCCTCCCGCTTGACGCTGGGCGATGATTTTAGCGATGCCGAGTGGGACAAGATTGCTGACGCAACGCAGACTCTTTCCTCAAGTGGCCTCACGGTCAATCGGCGTGATTGCAATTCCGTTTCTGAAATCGGTGTTTGCGCACGCGGCATTAAGAAGCTCCAAGCAATATTCGTGGACTATATCGGTCTTCTGCGCGCGGATGGATCCGGATCACGCTATGAAACCGTTTCGGACAATTCCGCCGCGCTGAAACGCCTTGCCGTCAGTCTAAACGTCCCGATTATTGCTCTTGCACAGCTAAACCGTGAAGCCGAGAGGCGTGATAACAAGCGCCCACAGCTTGCCGATTTGCGCGATTCCGGCAGTCTGGAGCAAGATGCGGACGCAGTTTTGCTGCTATATCGTGCAGATTACTATGCGAACGGCGATGCAGACGAACAGAAACCGTCTCCGCTCGAGGTTGATATAGCGAAAAACAGGCACGCGGGCAGAGGACAGATCGGCTTTGACGCATATTTGCCCGTCAATCGAATTTTTGAGGCTCGATACTGACAGGAGGATGTTTCCATGAAGCAGAACCAGCCCCGCCGTCCACGCAAATGGTCGGCATACGAAACAGGCAAAGGCCGCATCGCGCAGAGCGTGACTCGCTCCTGCAAAGACGGCAAAGATGCAGCAAAACTGTATGAGCGCAAGGTCAAGCGGCTTTCGGATCGGCTGGGCGTGTAGCCCACCGATCCTCGCGCGCACGCGGTTTTTTTATTACATCCTTGTGTGTAATTTCTACCCCCCGCGCAATCAGAGAGGAATACGGCATCACATGGACGCCCGCCGGTGGGGATAAGTCTCCTTGATGTTTCAAGCCGCGCTGCCAACGGTGCGCGTTGTCGGCACGGTATTTACATCGGTCGATGTAGAAAACTCCTCGCTCTTGACAGCATTCGACGGTTGTGGTATGGTAGGCTCAGAATTGAAAGAGCTTTGCGGCGGTTCGCTTTGGGCGTTAATCGCAGGGCTGGGGTTAGCCTCAGCATTGCGTCCCGTGTCTCGCGAGCTCTTTCTTTTTCGCATCGTGTCGGTTTCAAGCGCGTGTTTTCCATCGGCGACCCCTTCGATAGCAACGAGGGTGTCGCCGATTTGTTTTTCAAAAATCAATGCGCGCCGACCCTTCCCGTCCGTCTCCGGCGAGAGCGCCACGGAATCCGGTGCCGCAATGATTTCGGAAATTCTTGCAATGTCGCTTTCGGTAACCGCAAGTTGACCGCGCAGCGCCTCCGCATCGGCGTCTCCGTGGTGCTTCATGATGTGGCGCACGTCATTCCCGTTCACCATCACCTGATATCCTGTCACATCTACGCCGGTATCCTCAAGAACACGGCGGGCAACCGCGTCGGGGACTTTCCCCATATAAGCCCTGTCTACATTCTGCCTGTTTGTCAGGGCATTCCGTACAAAATCAAGGGCGTCGCTGAATGTTGAAATGATCTTGTTTCGCGCTCCGCTGGCAAGGTTTATGCGCTCCTGCGTCGTCAGCGGTGCAAGCCCATTTTCGTTGTTCGCTCCTTGCACCCCCGCATTGCCCGTTTTTTGCACCTCTGCGCCCTCGGTTTGCGTGGGTGTCAAATTACCCTCCGCCGTGCTTTGACGCGCGCCTGCGTCAAACGGCGGGGTATTTCGTGCCTGTTGCGCTTGATTGTATCCGATGGTAGTGCTATGATACGCTTGTAAAGAGGTTGGAAGGAGGCAAGCAATGAGCAAGGAGAATTTGAACGGGCTGGACGTGACGAAACTGGACGGGGCGTCTCGCAAGTATTACGAGGCGATGCAGTGGGCGGATCAGCACGAGCTGGAAATGCTGGATCGGCTTTTGGCGGAGAAGCAAGCAAGAGAAAACGCGACAGGCGCGAACAAGCTGGACGGCGCATCGGCGAAGTACCTCGAGGCGCTGCGCTGGGAGCATCAGAGCGAAATGGCGATGTTGAAACGGCTCGTGGCGGAAAAGCAGGCGCGCGAGTCTCTGGAAACAGCCGATGCGCCACTCAATAAAAAGCCACACGAATAGATGGAGTTGCTGACGCAGCGCCATTTTTGTTTTTTCCGAAATAATACCGGCCTCGAAGCGCAGAAACCCGCCCCCGTTTTTTCTGCTACCCCCCTGTTTTGGACGCGCATCGCGGATGCGCTGTGCTATATCTACGCCTGTCCCTCGAGGACGCGCCGGTTTTTCCGCTACCCGCCCCCTTGAGTTTTCCCATCACTCCATGTAAATCTTGCTGGACCCCGCAAACCCGCACCACAACAGGCCGCGCGGGGCGCGGTCGGATAGCAAGCGAGTGTCAATTATTCCATGCTGCCATGTAAAAAGCGAGGACGCACACCGCGTCCCCGCTTCTGTTTTTTACATCGGGCTTTGTGAACCTGCGCCGCGATCAGGCGTATTTCAGTCTGCCCTTTGGCGTCGGGATCTCACGTCCGAGTTCCTTTGCCGTCTCGATCCATTCCGCTATGACGATCTCCGCATTGTGCAGCGCCTCCGCCATGCTGCCGCCGTCCGCCATGCAGCCCGCAAGCTCCGGCACTTCTGCAATAAAGGCGCTATCTTCTTCGCTCCAATACAGGATGATTTCATACTTACTCATTGGCTGCACCTCCCAGCTGATACTTGATGATGATTTGACGCGCCTGCTTTACCTGATACGGTTTCGCTTTGCCGCCGCGCGGTTGCAGGTTTATGATCTCCTCCACGCCGTCCTTCGTGTAAATGAAATGATCTCCCCTTATGCGAAGCTGGAAGCCGAGGCGGTCAAGGACAAGCTGAAGGTCTGCAAAAGACATATCAGCGTCCCGTGTTCCCGTCAGAATATCGAGCAGCGCTTTTCTGAATTGGCTCATCTATGCGCCCTCCTGATTCGCCTCTTGCGCCGCGTCGCGGTCTATTGTTTCCGATATGGCGCGGTTTATGAAACCGTTGACGCTCTCGCCGCGCTTCTCCGCCGCCGCCTGGATGACTTCCTTTTGCCCTTTGGGGACGGTCAGGTTGATGCGGTCATACGCCTTTGCAATCCATTTGTTATGGCTTGCTGCGCTGGTTCTTCCTCCCATTCTAGAGCCTCCCTTCATCAATATCTATTATACGCAAAATGCGTAATTGCGCAATCATGCATTTTGCACAAATCGGCTACATTTTTTCTGTGCAACATCCCATCTTGCATAATTGCGCAATCATGCTATACTGTACACAGTTCAAGGGAGCGCCAAGCCGCGGACAGCACGGGCGGCGAACCGGAGGCCGGTACACGGGTGAACGGCAGCGGGCGACAGTAAGAGTCCCGATCCCCTCCGGCGGCGCATCCCGCCGAACAAATCAAATTATGGAGGTACACGCAATGAGTAACACAGAATTGAACAGCACGGCGAAAGAACTGCTTTCCGTCCGCTCGATGATTGCGGAGCTGGAAGCCGAAGCGGAAGCCCTCACGGACAAGATCAAAGCCGCGATGACCGAGCGCGGCGAAGAGACTGTCAGCGGCGACGGCTGGAAGGCAAGCTGGAAGAACGTCACCAGCTCCCGCTTTGACAGCAAGGCGTTCAAGGCCGATAACCCCGACCTGTACGCGCAGTACAGCAAGAACACCGTCACGACGCGCTTTACCGTCAGCGCATGAGAAAGGACCGCTTGTCAAAACGCCCTCACAAAGCACTTGACAAGCAGCCCTCACGCAATCCGGCCGGGGATTGGTGTAAGTTCATTATACCGATCCCCCGCCGAAAAAGCAAGGAGGATTTTGCATGACGACCAAGCAGCAGGAGCGCGACGCGCTCGCCAAGATCGAGAAGATACTTCAAGGCATTGACCCGGACGGCTACGTCAATACGGCTTTCGCCGGCTGCGTCGAGGACGCGCACAGGAACATTGACGAGGACGCTGCGTACAGCGAGCGGGACCGCGCGAACCACTTCAACAACCTTGTTGGCAAACTCACGGAAGAAAAGGTTGCACTTGAAAAGGAGATTGAAACCTTGCGCGGCAGGGTTATGAGCAAGGGCGACGTCGCACAGGCTCACATCCTCGCGTCAAAGCGCGTCGGTGCTCTGCAAGAGCGGATCAAGCAGGACGAGCAGACGATCCTAGCCACCTGCGCCACGCCGGAATGCAACAGCTTTCACGTCGCCGTCAACCAGCGCGAGGCGGCCCTGCGGGAGATAAGCGACCTCACCGAATACCGCGACAGGATCGGCGCGATCCTCGGCGCATGAGCGCCACCACCGCACAAGGATAACAAACGCCCGCCCCGGAGGTCACGAGGGCAGAAAGGGAAAGAACATGAATATCATCCGCGACATCAGCACCGCCGTCAAGATCACCGGCGAAATTCGCGATGCGAGGAAAGCAGGCTGCGACGTTCGCATTGTGATAGACAGGATGCCAACCGCCTACAGGAACCACAAGCCTGACCTTTGGTGGTGGACGATGGAAAGCACGCTTTTCACTGGCGATCTCGGACGCGCGGTTCACAAAGTTTTCAAAGGGTTCGAGGAAACCACGCAGCACGCACTTACGTTCGCGCCGAAATCCGGCGAATGGCCTGCGCGCATTCAGCTTTGGGAGGCCGCCCTTTGCGACGCGCTCACGCCGGAGCAGTACACCGCCGCCATGTTGCGACTGTCCGAGCACAGGGCGAAATGCGAATGCGCTTGACGACCGCGGGAGAATCCGCTATGCTGTAACCACCAACCCACCACCGACAACCACCACACGATACCGCCGCCGCGCTCCGCACGGGGTACGGCGGCGGGCGCTTTATTCTCGCAGGAAGGAGGTGGAGCACATGAGCGAAGCGTTTGCATATCGGGACAATTTACGTTCCATCTTGGAATTTTCCGGCGGGCGTCACGTTTTGAGCATCGGCGAGGTGCGCGACTATACGGGATTTCGCGACTACCGGGCGATCAAGAAGCGGTTCCCGTTTCGTGACAACTACATCAGCGCCGAGACGCTGGCCCGCTGTCTGTCCGGGGGCGAGTGTGAAAAATAGGCATTATGCGTTACAAAAGTTTTCCCTTATTTTTTCCCTTTAGAGCTTTTACGGCAATTTATCCCCATTGACACAATGTTAGCGCCGGGAACTCACAGCCATTTTGAGTCGGGAAAATTCAGCCAATTC
>CAMVTO010000035.1 GCA_947170435.1 uncultured Clostridia bacterium
AGCAGTCCAGCCACAGCCGGGGCAGCGCGGTGGATCTGACGCTGCTGGACATGAAAACGGGGAAGGAGCTGGATATGGGCAGCCCCTTTGACCTGTTCAGTGAGAAATCCCACCCCGACTACAAGGGCATTACAGACGAGCAGTACGAAAACCGTATGCTTCTGCAAAGTGTGATGGTGCGCAACGGCTTTCAGCCTATCGACTGCGAGTGGTGGCACTTCTGCCTGCAAAACGAGCCATATCCGGACACTTACTTTAATTTCCCAGTATCCTCGGCATATTTGAAAAGGTAGATGTTTGGTAAACCGAAAGAGGACGGCAATCATTGCCGCCCTCTTTTTTTGCCAGTAGAAAAAGACTATGCCCTATATTATAGGGTATTCTCAAGTTGCATAGTGACCGTGCCGAAGGGCACCGTCATAATGAAGCCTATGATGATTAGCGCCCATTCTGCCAAGAAAACTGCAAGTGCAACCTAAACGCGATCCACTACATACTCAATAAGCTTCTTTGCCGCGCCGTCGAGCTTTTCGTAGTTCTGAAATACAAACGCGATGCTGTAATTGATCGTCTGATCCGTGAAGGGGATCATTCTGATATCGGGATATCGCGTGTTTAAGCCGGGCATATCGACCGCGACAAAAACGCCTCGCCCCTCGTTGACCAGAGCGCAGAGCTGGTCGACGTCAGAGGAAGCAAATGCCTTTCGCGGCTGAAACCCACAATCTCTTGCTTTTTCGTTGATGAGACTGTGATAGTGCGATCTCTTTTCCAGCGTCAGGAAGCCTTCGTCGCGCAGCGAAGCAAAGTCGATCGCGCTTTGTACTGCAAGCGGATGATCCTTGTGGACAAGCAGATACAGCGGCAGCGTCTTGACTGGGATATAGTCAAACCTCGCGCCATGCCGGTTTTCGGGGATCGCCAGCATACCAAAATGCGTTTCGTCCGCTCCCACATAATCGTCCACGTCCTTATCGGACATTTCCATTCGCTCCAGCGTGATTTCCGGGTTTTCCTCCTGAAAGGACAGGAGCAGCCCCACGCCAAGAGAGCGGAAGATAAACGGCGCGCAGGCAAACGAGACCTTTTTCGGCAGATGCTCCAGATGCGCAATCGTCTGGCTGACCGTATTGCGATAGTTCATCACGACGGGATTGAACTGCTCGTAAAAATAGCGCCCTTCCTCGGTGAGCGCGCTGCCCTTTGCCGTGCGTTCGAACAGCTTGCAGCCAAGCTCCGCTTCCAGATTTGCCATGCACTTGCTCAGCGCCTGCTGGGAGATGAACAGTGCCTCCGCAGCCTGCGACATGGACGGGTACGCGCAGGTTTCGATAAAGTATTCAATGTGCTTAAATTCCATTCCGCGGCCTCCTTGCATCTTCGTGCATTGTAGCATTGTACGAGATACAACGTCAAGTTGTACCTCGTACAATTTTTTGGCCATTTCCAAATGGAAAAATGCACGCTATATTGAAATCACAACAGACGAGCGAAAGCCCGCAGGAAAAACAAAAAAGGAGATTCATTACCATGACCAACAAAGAAAAGGCCCTCGCCCTGATCGGCACATTTGTTTCCGGCGATCTTGAGAAAGCGAAGTCCCTTCTCGCCCCCGAGTACAAGCAGCACAACCTTGCCTTCGGTACCGGCGCAGACGCATTTGTGGCTGCGGTCGCCGGACTCCAGCAGGCGCCTGTAAAAACCACCGTGAACAACATCCGCGCTTTCGAGGACGGCGACAAAGTGTTCCTGCAGACCGTCTACAATTTCGCCGGCGCGGGCGAACAGGTCGCTTTTGATGTGTTCCATTTTAACGCCGATGGCAAGATCGATGAGCATTGGGACAATCTTCAGAATGTTGCCGCCCCCAATCCCTCCGGCCACACCCAGATCGACGGTACGCATGAAAAGAAGGACGTCGATAAAGAAGAGACCCGCCGTATCGTTGCGGGATTCGTGGGCGACGTGCTTCGCGGAGAGCATCCCGAAAAGCTGACCTCCTATTACGACGGCGACAAGTATATCCAGCACAATATTTCCATCGCCGACGGACTTTCCGGCCTCGGCGCCGCGCTTGAAGCAATGGCGAAACAGGGCATTTCGATGATCTATGACAAGACGCACATGGTGCTTGCGGACGGCGACTATGCGCTCGCCTGCAGCGAGGGCTCCTTCGGTGGCGTTCCGACCACCTACTATGATCTCTTCCGCGTGGAAAACGGCTATATCGCGGAGCACTGGGACGTGATGGAAACGCTGGCGGACAAATCCACCTGGCAGAACCAGAACGGCAAGTTCTGAGAGTTGTATCCGCAAGAGGCTGGCGTATGCTTGCGCCGGCCTCTTGCGGCAGTCTGAGAATCGAGGAATACAACCATGTTGGAAATCAGAAGAAGGGGTACGGTCATCGAGCAGGAGACCTTTGCCGACAAAATAGAAAAGGCACGCAATGCGCTCAAGCAAGCCGATGCCATCATCATCGGCGCGGGCGCGGGGTTGTCCACGGCGGGCGGGATCACCTACTCCGGGCAGCGCTTTGAAGAGAATTTCAGGGACTTTATCACCAAGTACGGCATGACCGATATGTACACCGCCGGCTTCTACCCGTTCAAGACAGAGGAGGAGAAGTGGGCGTATTGGTCGCGCCACATCCGCATGAACCGATACGACGCGCCGGTGGGTGAGGTCTACAAGCAGCTGTTGGAATTGGTGTCCGTCAAGCCGTATTTCGTCGTCACGACCAACGTGGACGCGCAGTTTTATCGTGCGGGCTTTGACGCCGACCGCATCTGGGCGGTGCAGGGAGACTACGGCAAGTTCCAGTGCGCGGAGGCGTGCCATGACAAGCTGTACGATAATCATGACGTCATCGTGGAGATGACCGAGCGGCAGAAGGACTGCCGCATCCCCCCGGAGCTGGTGCCGCGCTGCCCGCGCTGCGGTGAGCGTATGGAGGTCAACATTCGCAAAGATCGGTACTTTGTTGAGGATGAGCAATGGCGCAATAAGCGTGGGCGCTATGAAAAGTTCCTCAACGAAGTCAGGGACAGGAAGATCGTGTTCCTGGAGCTTGGCGTCGGCTTCAATACGCCGACAATCATTCGCCTGCCCTTTGAGAAAATGGTTGCCTCACTTCCGAGCGCGACACTGGTGCGCGTCAATTTGAGCTATCCTGAGCTGATGGCGAAGATCGAGGCCAGAAGCGTGGTCATTGCGGACGACATTGGAAAAACAATCGCGGAGATATGCGGCGCGTAACGAGATAACGGGAAAGGACTCGGCACAATTATATACCGAAGCCTTTTTTCATTAAAAAATGAGTTTCTAAACACAAGTAGCTCAATGCGTTTTAGAAGATAACAAACGTCACTGACGCTTGTTTATCTTGACAATTTGCAACATAGAGGTACGGTTGTTGTCGGCAAGGCGAAATTTTCATTTGGTCTGTTTCTCCACCGTTTTCCAACGCCATACGATCATGCCAAGCATCGCGTAGACGTACAGTACCGATGCCGCGATGCTGAGCCAGCTGTTTGGATAGTAGAGCGCCATGGCCAGCGCAAACGCCGCGGACAGGGCGGCGAGCTTCGCGAAGTAACCGATTCCGGCGCGGTACCCCTCGTGGGCAAAATAACCGATGAAAAAGAGGAAGACGTAGTAGGCGAGGAACGACGCGACCAGGAAGATATTCTTTGCCGTATCCGCCACCTCTGACTGGCGCATGAACTCCAACGCAACGGTGATGTTGTTCAGCGCAATGACGAGAATGATGTGGATGTACATATACACCGTGCCGGTGGTGGAGCGTTCGCGGTCGATGACATGGTTGTAGAGCACGCCGTAGCTCAAAAACAGTCCGCCGACGATCAGGAACGCCATCAGTGAGAAGTAGACGGTGTTGACGCCGAAGCCGCCCTCGACGTACTCCGCGATGGCGACCACCATCTCGCCGAAGGTAAAGACGATGTATAGCATGACGCGCTCGGTCAGATGCTCAAAATTGACGGGCATCAGCGCGTCGGTGCGAGAGGTAAGCGCAGCGGCGACGAAACCCACCGCCAGCGTCATCCACGAAAACGCGATGTGCGTCACATTGTAGAGCGGGATAGAGGCAAACACCAAGGCGGATTGCAGCAACAGCAGCCGCATATGGTACTTGATGTGCCGGCTTTCCCAGGGCATCATGCCGCCGCTGCGGCGCAGCTTGAGGAAATACTGTACGGCGAGGTTGAGAAGGATCAACCCCCACGCGGCGTTGTAGCGGAGGTAATAGCCGCCCCCCAGCCGGGTCCCGTCCGCGAGATAGTAGAGCAGATACATGTTGATAAACAGGAACACATGATCCGCGACGCCGTTGGTGCCGTAGCGATTGATGAAGAGGGTGCTGAAATACCACACCTGCAAGATGACCAGCGTGGCGACGATGTAGGTGGCGTAGGTCGGGGCGGTGAAGAAGCCGTTTTCTATTGTGTGCAGCAGCGCGTTGTTGCGCCCGACAAGGTAGACGAAGATCAGGTCGTAGACCAGCTCAATGTATTCGACCTTTTTTTCATCGTTATGAAGCAGTTCAGACATGGGAACAGAACCTCCAAACAGAATCAGAAATTGTGCTTTTGAGAATACCGGCCAACATAAAAATACCAAATGTATGCTAATACGACGCCTCCAAAAAGTCAATCGGAACGCCGCTATTATCGCGACATCGTGGGCTTCAAGGGCGAGTTTCTCTTTGCCGGAACGATGCAGGAGGCGCGGGTCATGGCGGTATCCAATCGCGGCGTACTGCCGGTGGAGGGACACGGCAGCGACGCCTTTTTCGGCGCGACGCTCAGGCGCGTTCCGCTTGTGCGAAACGGCAGCCCGGTTCGCCGTACCTATTGCGCGTTTTGGAAAAAAGACAACGCCAATCCGCACACGCAAGCCTTCGCGGAGTTTCTGAAAAAACAGTTCGCATAAGTAAAACTTATCATATACCCCCTGAAATCCAGATTGATTGGGTTTCGGGGGTTTGCTATACTGTCAACAGATTTTACAGCGGAGGACAGGAAAGTGCCAATTACGGAGTTTGCAAAGCAGTACCACTTCCTCGCGGCGCAGGGCGGTTGTGAGCCGCAGCTGACGAGCCACGCGGCGGGCAACATGAAGGTCGGCAATGATAAGGCGTTTTTGATTCGTGTCATCTCCCAATGCCTGCCGTATATCGGATATCCGCGGAGCCTCAACGCGCTGCGGTGCGTCAACGAGGCGGCGAAACAGATGGAAAACAAGCAATAAATCGAATTGGAGGATATCATCATGGCGAACAATCTCATCATCTACTATTCCCGCAGGGGTGAGAACTACTTTGGCGGCGCGATCCGCAGCATCAACAAGGGCAACACGGAATACTGCGTCGAGTATATCCAGAACGCCGTAGGCGCGGATACGTTTCAGGTGGAAACGGTCAAGGAATATTCCAAGGACTACATGGAATGTACCCGTGAGGCACAGGCAGAAAGCCGCAGCGGCGAGCGCCCGGAGTTGAAGGAGTATCTGGACAATATCGCGGACTATGACAACATCTTCGTCTGCGGCCCCTGCTGGTGGGGGACGTTCCCCTGTGCGCTGCTGGGGCAGCTCGAACAGCTCGACTGGACGGGCAAGAAAGTGTTTGCGCTGATGACCCACGAGGGCAGCGGTCTCGGCCACTGCGAGAGCGACCTCAGGAAAATCTGCAAGGGCGCGAGCGTCGGCAAGGGTCTCGCAGTATCTGGCAGCTCAGCGCAGGGCAGCGAAAGCACCGTCGCCGCGTGGGCGAAGAAATGCGTGGGTTGAGCGGCATGAACAAGGAAGTGATGCTTGTGACCGGCGCGGGCCAGATCGGCATGGCGATCGCGCGGCGCGCGGCTCAATGATATCGCGCCCGGCATCATCGTGACGCCGCTTGCCATCGACGAGTTTGACGCGCCGGGGAACACCTATCAAAATATGCTGGATTCGTCCCCCGCCAGACGCGCGGGCACCTCTGACGAGATCGCGGCGGCGGGCGCGTTCCTGCTGTCGGCGGACGCGGCGTTCATCACCGGCACCGACCTGCTGGTGGACGGCGGCACCATTGCGGCGCTCAAGAGCGGGCGCTTCGGCTTAACAATTCATTGACGGACTGGCTGATTGCACATTCGTTCGCCATGTGATAGAATAAGCAACAAAAGTTTCTGAAACAGGAGGACAGCCCCATGCAGTTGACCGGAAAAGAAGACCTGCGCGTCCAGAAGACGATCTCCGCAATCAAAAAGGCGTTTGAGGAGCTGATCTGCGAGAAGGATTATGATTCCATCAAGGTTACGGAGCTTTGCCAGCGGTCCATGATCAACAAGAAGACCTTTTACCACTATTATCCCTCGCTGGACGATCTGCTCGCGGAGATGCAGGCGGAGCTGTCTGAGGCATACTTGGAGCGGGTAAAGGACTGCAAGCTCCCGCGGGATGTGGCAAAGGTCAACCGCGCGTTCTTCGAGTATTCCGCGGAGCAGGGGCTGGCCTATGAGAAGATCACTTGCGCCACCGGAGCCTACAGCCAGACGCGGCAGGAGATGATCGACCGTGTGATCGCGGAAACCTGGGGCGAGTCGGAGGCGTTTCGCAGCTTGTCCGCCTCGCAACAGCGCATGGTTCTGAATTTCATCAGCACAGTCAGCGTCGGCTGCTACCGCGAGTGGGTAGCGGACGGCAAGCAGATGCCGCTGGAGGACGTGATCCAACTCTCCACCACGCTGATGTGCGGCGGGCTGGATCGGTTCTTCCAGATCGAGAAATAAACACGACGACCGGCGCGATTTTTTCGCGCCGGTCGCAGTTTTAGGAAACCATTTCGGCAAAACCGTTGCATAAGCGTCGAAATCCAAAATATTGACCATTGCGGGGCGATTGTCCCGCATTTATACTGTCGTTCAGAAACGGAAGTTACCAAATCCAAGATTCGGAGGAAACACATATGGATATTTTTGACAAGCTGAAATCCGGCGAACCGGTGGACATGATGTCGGCGGAATACCGTCCCGCCATCGACGAGCTGCACCGCGCCGACCACGCCCTGTTCCGCCTCAACCACGCGGAGCCGTACACGCAGGAATGGACGGAGGCGCTGGACAACCTGTTCGACGGGCACGGCCACAGCGGGCTTGCCATCATGACGCCTTGCCAGATTGACTTCCCAAAGCAGCTCACCGTCGGCAAGCATGTGTTCATCAACCACAGCTTTACCGCCATGAGCATCGGCGGCGTTACGCTGGAGGACAACGTGCAGATCGGGCCGCACGTCACCATTGTCACCGATAACCACGACTTTGACAACCGCTATGTGCTCAAGTGCCGCGGCGTTCGCGTCTGCAGGAACGCATGGATCGGTGCGAATGTGACGATCATGCCGGGCGTGACCGTGGGTGAAAACAGCGTGGTCGCCGGCGGCGCGGTCGTGACGAAGGACGTGCCGGCAAACACCGTCGTTGGCGGCAATCCCGCGAAGGTCATCAAGGAGCTGAAGGCATGAAAACGAGATTTTTAGGTGAGATCGAAGTCTCCGAGATCGGCATGGGCTGCATGGCGTTCTCCCACGGCTATGGACAGATCCCCGCGGAGGAATACAGCATCGAGGCAATCCGCAACGCGCAAAAGCACGGCTGCACACTGTTTGACACGGCAGAGGTCTACAGTCCCGGACTTTCCGGTATCGGGCACAACGAGCGCATCGTCGGCAAGGCGCTGCGCGGCGTGCGGGACGAGGTGGCGATCGCCACCAAGCTGTTCCTCGGCTACGGATTCGGCAGCGTGTACGACAAGGTGCGGGAGCATTTGGAGGACTCTTTGGAACGGTTGCAGACCGACTGGGTGGACATTTACTATCTCCACCGCACCGGCGGCGCGTCCGTCGAAAAGGTTGCCGAAGCGATGGGGCGGCTCATCGACGACGGCCTGATCCGCGGCTGGGGGCTGTCGCAGGTGGATGTGGACGTGGTGCGCCGCGCCCACAGCGTGACGCCGCTCTCCGCCGTGCAGAATATCTACTCCATGGTGGAGCGCGACTCCGAGCGCGGCGTCATCCCGTACTGCATGGAGAACCATATCGGTTTTGTGCCGTTTTCGCCCATTGCCAGCGGGCTGCTGTCGGGCAAGATCACCACGGAAACGAAGTTTGAAAGCTACGACGACGTGCGCAACTGGGTGCCGCAGCTCTCGAAACAGAACATCGCGGGCAACCAGCCCATCGTCGATCTGCTGAAGGACTACGCGGCAAAGAAAAACGCCACGCCCGCGCAGATTTCCCTTGCGTGGATGCTGCACAAGTACCCGAACGTGGTGCCGATCCCCGGCTCGAAGAACAAGGAGCGCATCATCGAGAATCTGGATGCGGCGAAGGTGGAACTGACAGACGCGGAGTTCGCGTCATTGGAGGAATCGCTCAGCCGCTGCAAAGTCTACGGACACCGGGGGTTTTCGCGGTAAAACTTTCGGCAACCATTTTGCCAAAACCGTTGCATAACTCGCCGATTTCAAAAAACTGACCATTGTACGGTGAAAAATAGCTGCTAAAATGGATTTGTCAATCAAATGAAGGAGGATATTGCAATGAGCATCGAAATTCTGGAAGCGAAAGCGGAACTCAAGGACCTGGTGGACACTTTCTCCAATCTGGCGGACGTGAAGGACGCGGCGGCGCAGGGCGAGCTGTTCCTGCCGGACGGTTGGCTGGAATTCCAGATGGGCATGGACGGCGAGATCAACAAGATCGAGGGCCGCGAGGCGCTGGTGCAGGCGTTCGCCGCGACCATCAACCCCTGCAAGGCGGTGTACCACATCAACGGCCAGCACACCGTCACCGTGAACGGCGACAGCGCCGAGGGTATCGCCTATTGTGTAGCGACGCTGGTGAACGACGTGGACGGCAAGGATATTGTGACGAGCAACTACGTCCGCTACTCCGACCTCTACGCCAGAGTGGACGGCAAGTGGTACATCAAGCGCCGCCGCACCACGTTCCTCATCTCCGACAAGCATGAGCTGAACAAGTGAGGCAATGCCATGAAACAGACCATTTCTTTATTTCTTGCGTTGTGCCTGACGTTGGCGCTGACTGCCTGCGGCGGCACGGCGAGCACCCCTGAACCCGCGCCGCAGCCTACGGTGCAGGAGACGGCTCCTGCTGCGGCATCTGAACCCGCGCCGCAGAGCGTGACACTGAACGAGGTTCCCACAACAGCAGCCGAACCGCAAGTGGAGAACAATGCCGAAGCGGAGCAGCCCGCGGGCGCGGAGCACAAGACGCTGGTGATCTATTTCTCTCGCACGGGTGAGAACTACACCGTGGGCACCATCAGCACCGGCAACACCGCTATTGTGGGCGATTGGATCGCGGAGCGCGTCGGCGCGGACGTGTTCGAGATCGTGCCGGAGACGCCTTACCCAGATAGTTACGACGAGTGCCTTGAAGTCGCCACGCAGGAGCAGCGCTCCAACGCCCGTCCGGCGTATGTGGGCGAGGTCGAGGGCTGGGAGGATTACGACACGATCTTTTTCGGCTATCCCATCTGGTGGGGCGACATGCCGATGATCGCCTACACGTTCCTCGAAAACCATGATTTCACCGGCAAGACCGTGATCCCCTTCAACACCCACGAGGGCAGCGGCCAGAGCGGCACGCAGCGCACCATCGAAAGTCTCTGCTCCGGCGCGACAGTGATAGACGGACTCGCCGTGCGCGGCAACACGGCGCAGAACGACCAAGCCGGTACGGAGCAGGCCGTCAGCGAGTGGCTGAGCGGTATGGATTTTTTCGGATAAACGAATCGAGAGCGGCGCGCTGCGGTATTTTACCATCGGCATCGACCACCCGGCCGTCGAGGTGGACGGAGACGCCGCGTCCATCACCTATACCTCCGTGCTGAACGCCAACGCCTATGGCGCTCGGGGTACGTTTCGCATGACCGGAAAACATTGGTTTGAAAAGCGGGACGGAGCGTGGATCTCCGTCAGCCGATAGGATCGAGAGGATGGTATGAGGAAAAACACTGTTATTTTACTGACATTCATTATGATTCTGGGCCTTTGCGCCTGCGGCGCAGAGGAACGGCAAGAGCTGACGCCTGTTGACGAGACGGCTTCGGAAATCGCAACACAAATCATCGAAGCGCCATCGACAACCGGCGACAGTGCGGCGGCAGAAGCGCCCGCGGAACGCGTAGCCTTTGATTTTGACACCAAAACCGTCACGCTCAACAGCGGCTATGAAATGCCGATTCTCGGTATCGGCACCTACGCGCTGTCGGACGAACAGGCGGAGAACTCTGTCTACTGGGCACTGAAGGCGGGCTTCCGCCTGATCGACACCGCCCGCATCTACGGCAACGAGACTGGCGTGGGCAGAGGGATTCAGCGAGCCATCGACGAGGGACTTGTCAAGCGCGAGGACATCTTCGTCACCACAAAGATGTGGACGAGCGACTTCGGCAACGGAGCGGCGGCGATCAACGCCTCTTTGAACCGGCTTGGGCTGGATTACATCGACCTGATGATCTTGCACCACTCCCAGCCGAGCAACGATGTGCAGGCGTATCAGGCGATGGAGAAAGCGGTGGAGGAGGGCAAGCTCCGCTCCATCGGGCTTTCCAATTATTACGAACCCGCCGATTTTGACCGTCTTGTGAGCGCGACGACCGTCAAGCCCGCGCTGCTGCAAAACGAGACGCACCCGTATCATCAAAGCAAGACGATGAAGGAGCACATCGCGCAGTACGGCACGGTCATGGAGTCTTGGTTCCCGTTGGGCGGGCGCGGCAACACGCAGACGCTGTTCAACGACAGCACGATCTCTGCCATTGCGGAGGCGCACGGCAAATCCTCCGCGCAGGTCATCCTGCGCTGGCACCTGCAGGCGGGCAATATTGCCATTCCCGGCTCGTCCAATGAGGCGCACATTGCGGAAAACTATGACATCTTTGACTTTGCATTGAGCGCCGACGAGATGACGCAGTTGACCGCGCTGGATAAGAACCAACGGTTTGCGAATTATTGAGTTTGGCTTTGCAGCTTGGCGCGGTTTGAAATCTTAATTGTTCATGATAGCGGCGGAAGATCCGCCGCTATCATTTTGCGTCGAAATAAACGAACTGCTTGCATAATAACCCATTCAGACTTATAGTAAGAGCAAACTAACACGCTGGGGCTATGATATGCGTGTGTACTCTGCTGTAGGAGGAGAGGACAAACTGTGAGATACGTTGGCATCTATTGGGCTCTGTTTGCCCCCATGATGAAGAGAAGCATCAAAAGGCGATTTGATGAGAACCTTGCGGATCAGGCGATCCGTCGGGGCAAGGGCGAGTACAGGCGGCTCCTGTCACGCGCGGATGATCTCGGGCCGGGCAACCCTATGGCCATGAACGCCTACTTTGCCTATGTATTCGCTGCGGCGTGGCTTGGCAGCGGGAAGAAGATCACACCGGACGAGATGGCGCTGGTGATGACGGACGTGCTTGAGGGTCGGCTGCTCCGTACCTTTTTCGGCTTGACCGACCTGAACAGGAAGCCGAAGAAGTGGGAGAAGGACATGCATAAGTATGAGGCATGGTTTGCTGTCCACGGCAAGGATTATCCGGTCAACTGGAACGTTCATTTCGATGAATCCCGCCATCAAGACGGCAGCTTCTATTACTTTACCCGCTGTCCTATCTGCGAGTTTTGCCGAAGAGAAGGCATATCGGAGCTGATGCCCGCGTTGTGCTCCACGGACGAGGTGATGTTTCGACTCCAGCACGGAAGACTGTACCGTCAGCACACAATAGCAAATGGAGAGGGTATATGTGATTACTGGATCGTTGGCGACAAAACTGGCGATAGAAAGGGATAAGGTGATCGCCATTAAAATAGCGGAGGAGTAGGATGGGCGAAGAATCGCTCGTTGTGGGCGCGGACGTGTGCTTTGACCCGAATACCACGCCGCATATTGTTTTCGCTCATATCATGGCAATGCTGCGGAGATTTGAGCTATGCCTTCCGGCGCTGCGGCGCCGGGGGGCATCTTTTTTATCCAAGCCTGTATTGGCCATGTTATGAATACTTGCTTTTTTGGGGAAGATAAAAGCGGAGGGCGAGAGCATGGGTAATACGAATGAAGTAAAAATAGGCCAGGCGACATACGAAATCAGCAGAATGTTTGCTGAAAAACAGACGGTTTCTGACATTATTCGGAACATTATCATCAGTAAATCGAATCAATCACACAATTTGACATGAAAATCGACCTGCTGTATAATCACTACAGTGGGTCGGTTTGTCAAAAGGAGGCGAATGATGGCAACCGGCAAATTGAATATTGCTTTTGGTTATTATCGGCTGTCTAATGAGGAAGCAAAGGACGCAAAAAAGTTTCGGGATGAATCCTCCAGTATCAGCAATCAGCGCATGGTCGTGGAACGATACTGCCGTCAGAACAATATTACCTTGGTGCGCGAGTTTAAGGATGACGGTTGGTCGGGCGGCAACTTTGACCGCCCTGATTTTCAGGCGATGATGCGGGAGCTGGAGCGGGGAAAGGTGAATACCGTCATTACAAAAGACCTTTCCCGTCTGGGCCGCGATATGCGCGAGTCAAGCTATTACGCGGAGCAGTTCTTTCCGGAGCATGGCATCCACTACATTGCAATCAACGACAACTTTGATTCTGAGCGAGACAATGTCATGGCGCCTTTTCAGTTTGCCATGAACGAGGTTTATCTCCGCGACGGCTCGCGTAAGGTCAAGGAGGTCTTGAAGGCAAAGCGGGAAAGTGGACAGTATTGCGCATGTCCGCCATACGGTTACAAGAAGAATCCGAGAGACAAAAACCTTCTTGTGCCGGATGAAGAGACCGCTCCCATCGTTCAACGCATCTTTGATCGAGCGGCTCAGGGCGATTCCGCGCGCAAGATCGCGCTCGATCTCGCGGCTGACGGCGTCATCCCGCCACTGAAGTACAGAGTCCTCTATCGTGACGATTTCAGCGATAAAGGAGCCGCGCGTGCTTCTGACATTTGGAACTATACGACGGTGAAGCGCATTCTGAAAAACAGGGTATATCTTGGCGATACGCTGCTGGGCAAGAGCAAAAAAGTAAGCGTTAAATCAAAGATGAAGGTCGCTCTGCCAAAGGATCAGTGGGTTGTTACGCCGGAGACGCACGAGCCGCTTGTTTCTCAAGAGGTATTTGAGCGGGCTCAGGCAAATCTTGGACGGGGGACAAGAAACTATCAGCAATACGATCATGTGCGAAAAAGCATGTTTTCGGGGCTTGTTGTCTGTGAAAAATGCGGACACTCGCTCTGCTCCTGCGGAACCGTATATAAAGGCGAACGGGAGAAATACTGGTATCTTTCTTGTACGAAGCACCGTAAGGACATCGCCAATCCCTGCGAGGGGGTCCGGATCCGTTACACAGATTTGCTCGAAATTGTCAGGACGGATCTGAATCTGCTGATCGATTTAACCGACGAAGAGGTGAAAGAGGTGACCGATGCCGCAGTGCGGCAGGTTACCAGCGAGGATGTATTCAAGGCTCGTCAGGAGAAGCTGAAACGATCCAAAGACCGCCTGGCAGCCATTGACAAGATCATCACAAAACTCTACAACGACAATGCGGCCGGCAAGCTGAGCGATGACCGACTGGACAAGATGGTAGGGGAGTTCCAGGAAGAGGCTTCACAGCTGACTTTGACAGTTGCGGAGTTGGATGTAGAAGACGTGGGCAAGGCGGAGGAAGAGAAGTTTAGATGCTTTTTCCAAATTGCAAAACAGTATTCGCACATCGAAACCCTCGACCGCGATATCCTTACTGCTTTTATTGATCGAATTGTGATTGGAGAGAGAACCTTCCCCGATGGTCATGTCAAGGCAACGAGACCCGGCGTTCCTTTTAGCCAAAAGGTGCAGATTTATTATAAGTTCGTTGGCGACTTAAACAAAAGTCCTGAGCGAGAATTAGGCGGAATGAACAGCAATCAATCAGAGGGGTTGGTGTTCCTACATCTTAACGAAACGGATTTTATAGATGATGTAGACAAAGCCTCAGGAGAAATTTAGTCGAATGAAATAAAGAATGTCCAGATGGAAGCTGCTTAAGATGGAGGTGGAACACCAAGGTCGCTGGCAGCTTCCATCTTGAACTTATCCATCGCGCTGCGCGCCTCGGGAACGTTGATCTGATTGCTGTTCTTGCTGGACATAATCGTATCTCCTTTTTTGCTTTAATTTATTGTGCGTTTTGGGTATCGCAAGCATAGATTTCCCCACTAATCGCACACTATGCGCACATCAAAGGAGGTAAGTATTGGAAATAATCAAATAATCCTTATTCCAGCTCAAACGCGCCGGTGTAGAGCTGATAGTACGTTCCCTTGGCGGCGATCAGCTCATCATGCGGGCCGCGTTCAATGATGCGGCCGTGGTCAAGTACCATGATCACATCAGAGTCCATGACGGTTGAGAGCCGGTGGGCGATGACGAACACCGTGCGCCCCTCCATCAGCTTGTCCATGCCGCGCTGGACGATGGCTTCGGTGCGCGTGTCGATGGAACTGGTGGCCTCGTCGAGGATCATCACCGGCGGGTCAGCGACTGCGGCGCGCGCGATGGCAATAAGCTGCCGCTGACCCTGCGAGAGATTGGAGCCGTTATTGGAAAGCTGCGTGTCGTAGCCTTTGGGAAGGCGTGTGATGAAATCGTCCGCGCCCGCGAGCTTCGCCGCCGCGCGGCACTCCTCGTCTGTGGCGTCCAGCTTACCGTAACGGATGTTGTCCATCACCGTGCCGGTGAAGAGGTTGGTCTCCTGCAAAACAAGACCGAGCGAACGGCGCAGATCCTTTTTCTTGATCTTGTTGATGTTGATGCCGTCGTAGCGGATCTTGCCGTCCTCAATGTCATAAAAGCGGTTGATGAGGTTGGTTATGGTGGTCTTGCCCGCACCGGTGGCGCCGACGAAGGCGACCTTCTGACCCGGTTCGGCAAAGACGTTAACATCGCTCAGCACTTGCTTGCCCTCGACGTAAGAGAAGTCCACGTCAACCAGACGCACGTCGCCCTTAAGCTCTGTGTAAGTGAGGGTGCCGTCGCCGTGAGGATGCTTCCATGCCCAGTGTCCGGTGCGGTGATCCGCCTCGGTCACCGTGCCGTCCGGAGCGATCTCGGCGTTGACCAGCGTGACATAGCCGTTGTCCACCTCGGGCAGCTCATCCATCAGCTCAAATACGCGCTGTGCGCCCGCCATACCCATGACGACCACGTTGACCTGCTGCGTGAGCTGGTTGACATTGCCGGTAAACTGCTTGGTCATGTTCAGGAACGCAACAAGGATAGAGATATCCAGCGCCATGCCGGAGATGCTGGGATTCGGCAGCCCTGCGAGCAGGTACGCGCCGCCGAGCACCGCGATGAGCACATAGAGAATGTTGCCGATGTTCATGATGATGGGACCGAGAGTGTTGGCGTAGGCGTGCGCTTTGCGTGCATTCTCACACAGCTCTTCATTGAGCCGGTCAAAATTCTCCGCGGACTGGGCTTCGTGGTTGAAGACCTTGACGACCTTCTGACCTGCCATCATCTCCTGGATGAAGCCTTCGGTGGCGGCAACGGATTTCTGCTGCGCGACAAAGAACCTGGCGCTGCCGCCGCCGAGCTTGCCGGACACCAGCATCATCGCCGCAACACCGACCAGGATCATCAGCGTCAGTGGGATGCTGTACCACAGCATGATGAAGAACACCACGACCACAATGGAGCCGGAGCGCAGCAGCGCCGGGATCGACTGATCCACCAGCTCGCGCAGTGTGTCAACATCGTTGGTGTAGTGGCTCATGATGTCGCCGTGCTTGTGGGTGTCAAAATAGCGGATGGGGAGATCCTGCATCCGGTCAAAAAGGCGACGGCGGAGCTTGTCGAGAAAGCCTTGCGTCAGGATTGCGCCGACCTGCGTTTGCAGCGTCAGCGCGGCGAGGGAGAGCACATAGAGGACGATCAGCGGCATGAGCTGGCGCACAATGAGGCTCTTTGCAGCCTCCCAGTCACCGCTGGCCGTCCATTCGCCGATGATGGCGATAATCTTCTGCGTGAACAGGGCGGGGATGGCACTGACCGCTGAGGAAAAAAGAATCAGCACACATACGGCGGGGAAGAGACGAGGATAGAACTCGGTCACCAGACCGATGGTGCGCTTTACGGCGGTGAAGCTGAACGCCGGACGCCCGCGCTTGTTGAGTTTGGTATCAGCGGTATATTTGGGGATTGCTCTCGGCATTATTCTTCACCGCCTTTCGGATTCGCCGCACTTTTGGTTTGCTGCTCGTAGGTCTCGCGGTAGATGACGCTGGCCGCCATCAGTTGCTCGTGGGTACCCGATTCGACGATGCGCCCGCCGTCCATCACCAGAATCAGGTCGGCATCCTCCACAGACGCGACGCGCTGGGCAATGATGAGCTTTGTCGTCTCGGGGATGTAATCGCGGAAGCCTTGACGGATCAAGGCGTCGGTACGGGTGTCCACCGCACTGGTGGAGTCGTCGAGAATCAGGATCTTCGGCCTTTTGAGCAGTGCGCGGGCGATACACAGGCGCTGCTTTTGTCCGCCGGAGACGTTGGTCCCGCCCTGCTCGATCTTGCTCTGGTAACCATCGGGGAAGGAGCGGATAAAATCGTCCGCCTGCGCCAGACGGCACGCCTCGACCACTTCCTCGTCGGTGGCGTTTGCGTTGCCCCAGCGCAGGTTTTCCGCGATAGTGCTGGAGAACAGCTCGTTCTTTTGCAGCACCATCGCCACAGCGTCGCGCAGGGATGCGAGATCGTAATCCCGCACGTCTCTGCCGCCGACCTTGACGGTACCCTCGGTAGCGTCATAGAGCCGCGGAATAAGCTGTACCAGCGTGGATTTGCCCACACCTGTGCCGCCAAGAATGCCAACGGTCATACCGGATCGGATGTGCAGGTTGATGTCATCCAGCGCGTAACGCTCCGCCTTCGCGGAGTACTTGAAGCGCACGTTCTCAAAGTCGATCGAGCCATCCGCAACCGCATTGGCCGGGGAGACGGGATTGCGCAGCGCCGGTTCCTCATCCAGCACCTCGACAATGCGCTTTGCGCTCTCGGCAGACATGGTCAGCATGACATAGATCATCGAGAGCATCATCAGCGACATGAGAATCTGCATACCGTAGGTCAGCATGGCAGAGATCTGTCCCACCTCGATGATCGAGCCGTGGGAGGAGATGACAAGCTTCGAGCCGAACAGCAGCACAAACACCATGTTACCGTAAATGCAAAGCTGCATCAGCGGCATATTGAGCGCGACGATACGCGTGGCGCGGGTGAAATCGGCGCGGATGTCGTCCGATGCGGCGCTGAACTTGCCTTTCTCGTACTCCTCACGGGCGAAGCCCTTGACCACGCGCATCGCGCGGACGTTCTCCTCCACGGATTCGTTGAGCCGGTCGTACTTCTTGAACACCGCGCGGAATGCAGGCATTGCCTTGCGCGCGATCATCAGCAGGCCGAACACCAGCACGGGGATGATGACCACAAAGCTGGTTGCCAGCGCACCGCCCATGATATAGGCCATGATGATGGAGAAAATGAGCATCAGCGGGGAGCGGATGGCAATGCGGATCAGCATCATAAACGCCATCTGCACGTTGTTGATGTCGGTGGTCATGCGGGTGACAAGGGAGGAGGAAGAGAACTTATCGATGTTCTCAAAGGAAAATTCCTGCACCTTGTGAAATACGTCGTGGCGCACATTTTTGGCAAAGCCTGTTGCCGCCCGCGCGGATGTAAAGCCCGCCATGCCGCCGCAGGTGAGAGACAGCAGCGACATCACGACCAGAATCACGCCCAGACGCATCACCTCGCGCATTTCTACGCCGGCCTTGATCTCGTTGACGAGGTTGGCGGTGGTGAAGGGAATCAAGGCCTCGATGATTGCCTCACCAATGATGAACACCAGCGTCAAAAGCGCGGGGGTTTTATATTCGCGTACGCATTGTGCGAGTCGTTTGAGCATACGCAGCCTCCTTTCCGGGGATGTAATCATGCAAAAAAGAAGTATATATAATATTAAAAATGAAATCAAGGAATAAATTGTAAACAATTCATTCCTTGATTTTTGCGATATTCCCAAGCTTGTTGCTGAGTCGATTTTGCTCGTTGTATCGTTCGACCAGCGCGGCAATTTCGCCATCTACCGCCTCCACCTCGGCGTGGAAAGCGGCGGCGGAAACGCGAGTTGCGCCGTGGCCCAGAATGATGACCTGCTCCAGATTGTCGCTTGTTGCAACGCGGACGCGGCGCTCCTTGCGGAGTTCATAGGTCGCGCGTTCGATGTATGCGTCAGCGGTCTGTGCCTCCTTGGTGTAAACGACTTTTACGCCATCGACGGTCTCCACTGAGCCGGGGTTTCCCTTGACCTTGTAGGCGTCAAACACGAGAATCACCACGCATTTGCGGAAGCCCTGATAGTTGGATAAAATGCTCGTCAGCGCGGCTCTCGCGGCGGCAATGTCCTGTGCGGCAAGACGGTTCAGTTCATCCCAAGCGAAGATGACGTTGTAGCCGTCGACGAGCAGGTATTCCGTGCCGCCGAGCTGCAAATCGACATTGTACTTGCCCTCATCCAGCGGTTTGCGGGCCGGGGACTTCACCGGCTCAAAGGCTTTGCGCTCCACCTTGCCGTAGGTGCGCTCAAAGATCGCCTGTAATTCACTCTCGTTCTCAAACGCGCCCGGCTCGCGTCGATGCCTTTTGGGCGCGGGAGCATCCTCGTCCGCGGGCTTGTCCATCTGAACAGCGCAGTGCATCATCGCTCCTGATTCATTCCACGGTACTGTAATGCTGCCGCCGTGATCGCAGAACACCGAGGACGCGGGGTTTTCCACGTCCCGCTCAGGGTCGTAGCCAATGGCGGCGACCACCGCTTCGGTGTCGCCACAGGGTTCATAGCCCCGAAGCGTGCAGGAGAGCCGACCCGCGCCGCGGGTATAGACCGCCAGCGTTTGCGCATAGTCCCGCAGCCCTGCCACCGGCGCATAGCCGGTGAGCAATGTGTGGTCGCCCTCGGCCTCCGGTGTGTCCACCGTGCCTCCCATGCCCTGAATGTCGGTCATGGCGCGGCCGACGCTCTCGGGTGGGACTTCGAGGCGGAAGTCGTAGTACGGTTCCAGCAGCACACTCTCGGCTTTCATCAAGCCCTGCCGGATCGCCCGGTAGGTCGCCTGCCGGAAGTCACCCCCCTCGGTATGCTTGAGATGCGCTCGTCCCGCAACCAGTGTAAAGCAAACATCCGTGACAGGTGCGCCGGTGAGCACGCCGGGATGCTCCCGCTCTAAAATGTGGGTAAAAATCAGCCGCTGCCAGTTCAAGGCGAGGTCGTCTGTGGACACCGCGGAGGCAAATCGGATGCCGCTGCCGCACGGCCCCGGTTCCATCAGGAGCTGCACCTCAGCGTAATGCCGCAGCGGCTCAAAGTGCCCCTGCCCCAAAACCGGCGCGGCGATGGTCTCGCGATATACGATGCTGCCGGTGCCGAAGGTGACCTCCCAGCCGAAGCGCTCAGCCATGAGACGCTGCAGGATCTCCAGCTGGATCGGGCCCATGAGCCGAAGATGGACTTCCCGCAGCTGCTTGTCCCAGACGATCTGGAGCATGGGGTCCTCGTCCTCCAGCTCCCGCAGCTTGGGCAGCGCGGCGTGGGGATCGACGCCGTCAGGCAGATTAAGCTGATAGGTCAGCACCGGCTGCAGCATCGGCAATTTCGCTTCTGTTGCCGCGCCAAGCGCCTGCCCGGGGCGGGAGCGGGTGAGCCCCGTCACAGCGGCAATCATGCCCGCTGTCAAAGTATCAGCCGGAGTGAACTTTTCACCGGAGTACAGGCGAAGCTGGTCGACCTTTTCCTCCATGGCTTCACCATCCGCCTCATAGGCCACGGACGTTTTGCTCCGCAGTACACCGCCGGTGATGCGAAGCCATGTGAGGCGCGCGCCCTGTGCGTCGCGACTGATCTTGAACACCCGCGCGCCGAATGCGCCGCCATCCTCTGCACAGGGGACATATCGCGCCAGCGCGTCCAAAAAGGCGTCCACGCCTTCCAGCTTCAGTGCTGAGCCGAAATAAACGGGGAAGACCTTGCGCGCCCGGATCAGCATGGTGAGCATCGCGTCATCCAACGACCCCTCGTCCAGATACTGCTCCAACGCCGCCTCGTCGCACAGTGCAGCGTTTTCATCCCGGTCGGGTGACGCGAAGTCTATGCAGCCGGGCAGTACAGCGGACAACTCCTCCATAAGGCGGGCGCGGTCAGCGCCCGCGAGGTCGAGCTTGTTTACGAATAAAAACGCCGGCACACGGTAGCGCTCCAGCAATCTTAGCAGCGTGCGCGTATGGCTCTGTACGCCATCGGTGCCGCTGATGACGAGGATCGCGCAGTCCAGCACCGAAAGCGTGCGCTCCATCTCAGCGGAGAAGTCCACATGTCCCGGTGTATCCAAAAGGGTGAAGTGAGTATCCTTTACAGAGAAAAGCGCCGTTTTTCCGAAGATCGTGATGCCGCGCTCGCGCTCCAAGGCATCGGTATCCAGGAAGGCGTCGCCATGATCGACGCGCCCCAGCGTGCGGCGTGCGCCCGCGGTGTAGAGCAGCGCTTCACTGAGCGTGGTTTTACCAGCGTCTACATGGGCAAGGATGCCGATGACGGTGTTGCGCTCCATGGCTTCGCCTCCTTTTCATAAAATCGCGAATGACATTATATCGGAGAGCACCACTGTTTTCAACCGAAAAATATCTCTTGCCGCCGGTGAGAATGTGTGATAAACTGCTATAAACATTTGCGGGTATGGTGGAATTGGCAGACACGATGGATTTAGGTTCCATTGGGCAACCGTGCAGGTTCAAGTCCTGTTACCCGCACCAGTTACAAAATTGTCTGGAAGTCGAATGATTTCCAGACTTTTTTGCTAGTTCCCTTTTGCCGGAGGATTCATTTCTAACATTACAAATTAGATGTGATGTTGCTGACCGTCGAAAGCTTTCTGACCGGGTCTAGGTGCGTGCATCCAGGAATGAATATTGTGTTGCAACATTCATGTTTTCGTGATAAAATATAAAAAGATGTTATTCTGCAATTAACCGAATAGTGCTTATGAACCCGCATCCATCATTTGCCAGAGAAGGAGAGTTCCTGCCATGACAAGAGATCAAGATATGCGCAAGTTCCTCAACATGTGCCTCGCATTGTCCGCCGAACGCGACCGCGAGGCACTTTTGTCAACAATTTTGGATACAGCGATGGACCTTGCCCGCTGCGACGCGGGCACGCTGTACCTGCTCGAGAACGACGGCCTGCACTTCTGCCGCATGGTGACGCGCTCGCAGAACATCCGGCAGGGCGGCCACGACGCGCCCATCAGCCTTCCGCCCGTGCCGATGGAGGAGAAGTACGTCTGCGCCTGGGCGGCGCTGCACAACAGTGACATCAACGTGCAGGACGTACATACCGACACGACCTTTGACTTCACCGGCTCGCTGCGCTACGACGAGATGACCGGCTATCACACGCAGAGCATGCTGGTCGTGCCCATGTCCAACGACAAGGGCGAACTGATCGGCGTGACGCAGCTCATCAACGCGCTGGACGAGGACGGAAATACGATCCCGTTTGATCCCGAAAAGGAACTGCTGGTTTCAGCGATCTCCTCACAGGCGGCAATCAGCATCACGAACATGCTGTATGCCGAGCAGATTACGAACCTGCTGGATTCGCTGGTGGGCGCGCTGTCGACCGCGATCGACGAGCGCTCACACTACAACGCCAACCACACGCGCAACATGGTGCGCGTGGGCGAGAACTTCCTCGACTGGCTGGAGAAAACCAACAATAGCTGGGCATTTGACGAAAACAAGCGTCGGACGTTCCTAATGAGCATCTGGCTGCATGACGTGGGCAAGCTGGTGGTGCCGCTGGAGGTCATGGACAAGGCGAGCCGCCTCGGCGCCAAGCTCGGCGACGTGCGCGAGACCTTCCGTACCGCGGGACTGGTGGATCGCATCGCCGCATTGGAGGGCGAGATCAGCGAGGAGGAGTTTGAAAAGCGCGAGAAAGAGCGCTCCGACGCGTTGGAATTCATCGAGCACATCGACCGTACGGGCTTTTTACCGGACGAGGACCTCGCCATGGTGGACAAGCTCGCGAAGCAGACCTATCTGGACGAGAAGGGTGAGGAGCACCCGCTGCTCACCGAGGAGGAGCGGGTTTGCCTCTCTGTGCGCAAGGGTACGCTGACCGACGAGGAGCGCAGCATCATGCAGAGCCACGTCGTCGTCACCGGGCGCATCCTCTCGCAGGTGACGTTCCCGAAGATGTACGCCAATGTGCCGGTTTGGGCGGCGATGCACCATGAGCTGCTCAACGGCAACGGCTATCCCGACCACGTCAAGGCGGACGCGATCCCGCGGGAGGTGCGGCTGCTGACGATCCTCGACGTGTTCGAGGCGCTGACCGCCAGCGACCGCCCCTACAAGCCGCCCATGCCGCTGGAAAAGGCGCTGGGCATCCTACACATCATGGCGGAAAAGGAAGGGAGTATCGATTCGGAGATCCTTGCGCTCTTTGAGAAGAGCAAAGCGTGGGAGGGCGTTATCGCATGAGGAAACTGATTTCGCTGATCCTGACGTTATCCTGCCTGCTGACGGTTTCCGTGTCCGCAGCGGACAGTGCTGTCGGCACGACGCTGCGTCTGACGGAGACAAAGGGCACGGTCACGGTCAAGACCGCGTCGGGCGAGAGCAAGAGCATCGTCAAGAGCATGCGCCTCTACAACGGCTACTCGGTAGCGACCGGCGTGAGCAGCAGCGCCTACATAGGTCTGGACGAAACCAAGGCGGTGCAACTGGATTCCTCCGGCATGGTGGAAATTAAAAAGCAGGGCAAGAAGCTGGAGGTCTCGCTGACCTCCGGCCAGCTCTATTTCAATGTGACCGAACCGCTCAAGACAGATGAGAGCCTCAATATCCGCAGTGCCACGATGGTGACGGGTATCCGCGGCTCCTTTGGCTGGGTGACGCCTACGGAGATTGGCCTGATGCATGGGCATGTGACCCTGACCTGCACGAACCCGGAGACTGGAGAGAAGCGCATTGCGGAGATCTACAGCGGCGAGAAGGTTACTTTTGAGGAGGTGGCGCAGACGGCGTCCGCCGACCCGGCGCTGCTGGAGATCAGCTTTGTGAAAGAAAAGATCGTCAACGACGATGTTCCCGCTATTGTGGTGGAGGCGGTCAAGAACGACGAGACGCTCCAACGGCAGTTGACCGCGGACGTGGAGAACATCAACGTGCCCGAACTGATCGGCAGCCTCGAGACGAAGCGGGCGGAGGAAAAGGCAGCAGAGACCGCTGCGCAGGTGGAGGTCACAATGGCGCTCGCTGCGCAGGAGACCGCCATCGCCGCGGAGGCTGCGGCGGAAAAGGAGAGCGGCGCGACCGACGGCACGGCGCAGAACTATGTGGAGCTTTCTGAAACGGAGACCCCGACGAGCACGCCCAGTGACGGCGGTGACGGTTCTACGACAACATACACCGTGTCCGATGCAAGCCAACTCGCCGCGGCGCTTGCGGGCAACAATGACGTGACCTTTACTGGCTCGGGCACGGCGACGGGGCTGAGCATTGCCAGCGGCAAGACGCTCACTGTTGCGAGCGGCGCCGACCTGACACTGGCGGGGACGAGTGAGAACCTCAGCAGCAACACGCTGATCAACAACGGTACGCTGACAATCAGCGGCACGTTCAACAACGGCGGCACGACGGCGGGACGTTTTGTGAATAACGGTACGTTGGTTATCAACAGCGGCGCGTCGTTTGTCAATAAGGCAAACGGCACCTTTAGCGGCAGCACGTCCTTCACCGGCGGCGGCGCACTGACGTTTGCCGTGACGCTGAACGCGAATGAGGGTACGATCGCGAGCGGCGCCAATGTGACGAGCTACACCTACGGCGTCGGCACGACGCTGCCCACGGCGACGGAGATCACGAAGACGGGTTACACCTTCGGCGGCTGGTACGAAAGCAGCGACTTCAGCGGCAGCGCGGTGACGACCATCGCCGCGACGGACAGCGGCAACAAGACCTACTATGCCAAGTGGACGGCGGAGAGCTACACGGTGACGCTGAACGCGAATGAGGGTACGATCGCGAGCGGCGCCA
>CAMVTO010000036.1 GCA_947170435.1 uncultured Clostridia bacterium
CGCCCTGGATACCCTGAATCCCTTGAGGACCCGTGGGGCCCATGGGACCGGTGGGTAAGGTAAAAATGCGGCAATGATGTTTACGCGGTTTTGCAAATAAGACCAAACGGCTTTGGACGAATCTGACTGAAATCTTTGATTGGAGCCTGTACAAATCCCAAATGCAGCTGGCGTGGGGAAATCCGCTCTATATCAGCGTTTGCTGGGTATGTGCCTGTGTTAAAAGCTGTAAATAAGGGGAATGTGGGTGAGATACGATCGGGAAAACGCGGCATTGTGCAGATTGTGCTTGCAATCTATGCGGTGCCTTGCTTTTTTAGCGCATAGCAACTGGACGGCGCAAATAAAGTGTACATGGAGAGTGGACATGGAAACGAAAAGGCGATACAGAACGGCGCTCTACTGCCGCTTGTCGCGGGATGACGGAGATAAATCGGAGAGCGACAGCATCGTTGTGCAGAGGCATATGCTGGAGGACTATTGCGCGCGGAACCCGGAGCTGGCAGCTGCATCGTGCTATACCGATGACGGTTTCACGGGGACAAACTTCAACCGGCCGGACTTTCGGCGGATGCTGGCGGATATAGAGGACGGTAAGATCGACTGTGTGATCGTTAAGGATCTGTCCCGCTTTGGACGGGATTATATCGATATCGGGTACTATCTGGAGCGGTACTTTCCCGCCAAGGGTGTGCGGTTTATTGCGATCAATGACCAAGTCGACAGCCTTCAGGGACCATACGATATGATGCTGCCGCTGAAAAATGTGTTCAACGCGCAGTACGCGAAGGACACCTCCGACAAGGTGCGAAAGTCGTTTCGCACGAAAATGCAGCGGGGCGAGTTTGTCAGCGCGTTTGCGCCTTACGGATATGCCAAGGATACGGAAAACAGGAACCACTTTGTCATCGATCCAGAGGCGGCAGAGACTGTGCGCCGCATCTTTGAGCAGAAAGCACAGGGCACGACGGATCGGGATATTGCGCGGATGCTCAACGCGGACGGCGTATTGAGCCCTATTGCGTATAAGAGAAGCAAGGGGATCAAGCTGAGCGTCAACCAGAGATACAGGGGAACGTGCTACTGGTCGGATTCCGCGGTCCATCGAATTCTGCAAAATGAGATGTACCTCGGCCGCATGGTCTCCAATCGCTATCCGTCGGACGTGATGCACGGGAAGCATCGATCCGCCCCGCGCAGTGAATGGATCATCGTGGAAGGAATGCACGAGCCGATCATCTCTGCGGATTTGTGGAACGCGGCGCATGAAATTGCGGGAAAAGGGAAAAAAGAGAGACCCAAACAAGAAAAAACAGGATTATTTAGCGGCATCCTACGCTGCGGAGACTGTGGTCGGGCGCTGACGAAGAAGGGCGGGGACAATAGAAACTATTATTGCTCCGCCTATAAAGAATACGGGGCAATCGCCTGTAGCAAGCATGCCATCCGAGAGGATGAATTAGCAGAAGTGGTTTTATCAGATTTGAATCAGCTTATATCACAGGTGAAAAATCTAGGCGAGCATTCGGAGAAACAATATGCCAAGCGGAGCGCAGCGCAGGCAGTCGACATACGACGAACGGATGCCGTGCGCGCGAAAATTCAGAGGCAGAAGCAACGGCTGTATGAGGATTACAGAGCGGGCGCTGTATCACGGGAGGAGTATGTCCGACGTAAGGCGGACTATGATACGCAGGAACATGCGCTTGCAGAGAACGAAAAAGGGCCGGAGGAAGCCGGGGCGCGAAACGCCGCAACGAAGCAGTCCTGGGTCGAAAAGCTGCTCCGTATGAAAAAGCTGGAGTCGCTGGATCGGATGATCTTACAGGAAACCGTGCGCGAGATCCGCGTATTCGACGATGGACATATCGAGATATGCTATTTGTTTTCGCGGCTGTAAGCCGGGTATGTTTGCCGGCGTACCTTCATAGAAATGGAAATAACCATGAAATGGAGGAACGAAGATGCATCAGGATATGAATGAGAGCAATACAGGCGCGAAGGAGCGCAATCGCTATCAAGTCGTGCGCATTTTTGCAGGAGAGCGCACCGCCGAGCAGGTGGTCGCAGACCTCATCAAAGTGCATATGGCAGGAGCAGGCTAACGATGGCGCCCGCAAAAGACCGGTATCGGGCGGCGGCGTACTGCCGCCTGTCCCGGGAGGACGGCGATAAGCCGGAGAGTGACAGCATCGTCAATCAGCAGCACGCGATCGAAGACTTCTGCGCGCGGAACCCTGCGTTCGAGTTGGTCGCAACGTTTGCGGACGACGGCTGTACGGGGACAAATTTTGACCGTCCCGCCTTTCGGCGGATGCTCGCTCAGATCGAAGCGGGCGAGCTCGACTGCGTCATCGTCAAAGACCTCTCCCGCTTCGGTCGGGACTACATCGACATGGGGTACTATCTGGAACGGTTCTTTCCGTCAAAGGGAGTGCGCTTCATTGCCATCAATGACGGTGTGGACAGCGCACGCGGGGCGTACGATATGATGCTGCCGCTCAAAAACATCTTCAACGCGCAGTACGCGAAGGATATCTCCAACAAGGTAAAAGGTGCGTTCCGCACCAAGCAGCATCGGGGCGAGTTCATCGGAGCGTTCGCGGCATACGGCTATCGGAAGGACCCCGCGGACAAGAACCATCTGCTCGTCGATCCCGCGGCGGCGAAGGTGGTGCGTGAGATCTTCACGCTTGCCGCGCTCGGGATGGGAAAACAGAAGATCGCGGACAAGCTCAACGCGGATGGTATACCGAGCCCGAGCGTTTATAAGCGCTTGATGGGAACGCGGTACCGGAATACAGACGGGAGCGTGCCGGACCGGAAATGGACGTACGCCGCGGTCCATAAGATCCTGGGCAGCGAGCTTTATATCGGGAATATGGTTTCCAACCGCAATGCCCGCGCGACCATGCACGGCAAGGAGCAAGCGGTCGACAGAAAAGAGTGGATCGTCGTGGAGGGTACGCACGAGGCGATCGTCTCCCGTGAGCTGTGGGATCCCGTGCAGAAGCAGAACGGCTCCTGTGCGCGGGAGAAGAGCAAGTTCGCGGGATTCCTGTTCTGCGGGGACTGCGGCAGTCCGATGATCAAAACCGATCGGGACCGAAAGACCGTGTACTGCTGCGGCAGCTACCGAAGGTACGGGACAGCGGCCTGCACGAAGCACGATGTTTCGGAAGCGGAGATTGAGGAAGTTGTTCGAACGGACATCGATCGCGTCATTCGCCAGGTAAAAGAACGCAAATCGCTTGCCGAATGCAGCCGGCCGGTCAGCTCTGCGGCGCAGCGGCGCCAAACAGAGCGGGAACAGCTGGAACAAGCCATCGAGCGGGTGCGGGAGCTGAAAAAGGCGGTGTATGAGGACTATCGGGACAAGCTGCTGGACAAGGACGAATTTCTGCGCTACCGAGCAGACTACAACGCACAGGAGAAAACGCTTGCGGCGCAGCTGGAGGCAGCGAACAAGGATCACGATCTATCCGATCCCGCGAACGGAGCGTGGGTTGACCGGCTGCTCCGGCAGGGCAAGCTGGAAACGATCGATCGGGCCGTGCTCGCGCAGAATGTGAAGGAGATCCGCGTTTATTTGAACAGGCGAATCGAGATCACCTATCTGTTTTCGGAGCCGTGCCGCTGACGACGCGCGTCGGCAAAAAGCGCCTGCCGACGCATATGACGCAGTTGACGAGCGGGCGGCGCGGCGCTCGCGACCTTCCGTTGCCGCAGGGAATCGCACCGGCTGAGCGCAAAGTGAATATCTGAAAAACGGGCAGGACCTCGGCAACCGCCGAGGTCCTGCTGTCAAGTAATGCCGTCAGAGCTTGCGGTTAAACCGCTGTGCACTGAACCCGATCTGTTCACTTATTCCACTTCTCCACACCGTCTTTATCATGCGTGAAGTCGTGCTCGTTGCTGGCCTCGACCATGTCAAAGTAGTACCACTTCGTCGCGTCCTGCAAATCGGGGAAATACTTGATTTTGTCGGAGTTCGCAAGTACATACTCCTGGTCGGCGGCGCGGCCGAGCATGTGGTTTACGATGGTCGCCGTCTCCGCGCGGGTGATCCTGTCCGCGGGGCGGAACATGCCCTCATAGCCGGTCACCCAGCCATAGTCGGCAGCGGTGGCGATGTTGCCGTATGCCCAGTGGTTGGACACAACGTCCGCGAAGTTGACCGCGCCGCCGGTCGCCTTGGCAAAGCGCGTGGCAATGGCTGCGAATTCCGCGCGGGTGATTGGGTTATTCGCGTGGAACAGGCCGTCGTCGTAGCCGTTGACGATGCCGAGGTTCGCCAGCGTGTTGACCGCAGTCGCGTACCACTCGTTGTCCTTCACATCCGGGAAGGTCTTGACGATCTCCACCTGCGGCTTCAGGAGCAGACGGTAGAAGATCATGCTGACTTCCGCGCGGGTGATGTTGTTGTTGGGCGAAATCGTGCCGTCATCATAACCGCGCAGATAAACGATGTGGTCGCCGGTGATGAGCCAGTCCGCGACGCCGGTATCAGCAGGGGACGCGGGCTTCTTGACAGGAGGTGTGCTCGGCGCTGCTGCGCTGTCGGAAGAGGACGGCGCGGGCAGCGTGTAGCCGATCGCGTAGGGCGAGAAAGATTTCGAGTACAGCTTGATATGATCGCTGTAGACCTGATAGCCTTCCTCGTCTGCGCTGAGATCTGGATTCTCTTTCATTGCCGTCGCTGTCGAACCGTGGTAGCGGAAGACGGTGATGTTCTGCTTGCTGCCGCGCTCATAGGGAATGATGATGGTGAGCAGCGTGGTGTTCGTATCGCCGAGATCCACAGTTTCGCCATCCTGTACGCCGGCATTCTTGAAGAACGTGCTCTTTTCCAGCTTCAGATTCAGGAAGTCCAGCGTCTTGCCGCTCGCTTCAGGAATGTTCCGAATGGCGTCTTTTCCTTCAGCGTAAGTCGTCTGCTGTGCCATGGTCAAGGTGTCGTTACCAACCTTATCGTCGTCCGTGACCGTCAGAGTGATGGTGATCTTTCGGGCGATGCCGTCAGTAGGCAGAAGCTCACTGCTTGTGATCTTGTCCGCGATATCATCCAGACCGCCGACGGTGGCAGGGAACTTGCCGGCGCTTTCATTATCCAGAATAGAGTTCTTCTCACCGTTCGGCATGATGATGTTCAGCGTCTGATCCTCACCCTCCACGGTGATCAGGTAGGTCTTGGTCAGGCCGGTCTGATTGTCCACAGCCACGATGTTGTACTCACCGGGCGTTGCGTTCAGCGAATACGCGCCGCCGTCTTTGCTCTGCGTAGAGCCAAGTGCCTTGCCGTTTTGCATCAGCGTGACGGTGACGCCGGGGTAGGGCTCGCCATTATACTTATGCACTTCGCCGCTGATCGCATGGACCTCTACGGTTGTCCAGCCGGCATAGAGGGTGGTGCTGAGCGTCTGCACCGTATCCGCCTCAAAGTTCCACGCCTGTGTCAATGCTGAATCCTTAAACCAGCCGAGGAAGTGATAGCCGCTGCGAAGCACACCTTCGGGCTGCGTGACCGTCACTCCGTAGCTCAGGCCGGTCTGATCCGGAACGGCGGCGCCGCCGTTGGACACAAACTTCACCGTGGCGGCAGGGCCCTCGTCGATCGTGACTTCGGTTGCTTCGCTCGCCTCATGATTGGGGTCTGCCTTGTAGCGAACTTGGTAAATGCCGTCGGGTAGATTCTCGAGCTTAGTACCGCCGATGGGCTTCCAGGTGGCGCCGTCATCGTCGCTGTACTCCATCTTGTCCGTCACGTCGGTGATGGCGCCGTCGTTTTTGTCCTTGATGGTCTCGTCCGTCTTGCCGACAACGGGCGGGTCCTGGGGCGCCTTTTTGATCTTGAAGAGGGTCGTATTGCCGGTCGGCAGCTTGTAATTGGGGTTGCTCAGCTGCGCGGCGGTTGCGGTGTACCCCTCTCCCGCGTTGATTTTTTCACCGATCACGGTCACGTCGCAGGTGTCGCCCTCCTCGATGCCGGTGGCGGCAGCGGTGGGCTTCTGCGGCTGACCGTTGTAGGTCAGCTCTGTACCCGTCCACGCAAGCCCGATCTCCTTGGGCTGAATGGTCACGTCAATAGAGGCGGGAGGCACGTCCTCATAGTGGTCGTTGCCTGCCACTCGGTACCAGACCGTGTACTTTCCGGCGTTCTTGCCGGTCGGCTGCTCGGTCGTCCAGTTCTCACCGTCCAGACTGTATTCGACGGTGCCATGATCCTGCTCAACCGCGGGCAGTGTTTTCAGCAGATTTTGCGCTTGGCCGTTGTAGGTCAGCGGATCAGCCGTGGGCGGCGTGACGCTGTTGGGGTACTTGGGCGTCTTGACGGTGGCCTTGGGGGAAGGCTCGGAGGGATTCTGCGTGTCCGTTCCCTTCAGGCGGGCATAGACGTCATACTCCGTGTTGGGCGTCTTGTCCGGCCACTCGACCTTGCCGTTTGCATCCGGCGATTTCCATTCGGGGTTTTCAGGGATCGGGTCGCCCTTGGGAACGATGATGTACTCCTCGTTCTCGTCCGTGGGATCGACGATGACCGTGGTGGGATCCTTTGCCTTGGCGGGAGGCGCGGCGGGGGCCTGTTGGTCCGCCTTGGGGGCCTTGACCGTGTCCTTTACCGCTTCGGAGGGCATCATGTCTTCCGTTTCGAAGCGGCGGGCGTACACGTCGTACTCCGTGGCGGGCAGGCGGTCGTTCCACTTGACCTCGCCCTGACCGTCGATTTTCTTCGCGCTCTTCCAATCCTCTGCCTTGGGTGTCTGATCCTTGGGAACGATGATATACTCGACGTCACCCTGCGGGTCTGTGACCTGGACCGTGTTGGCGTCGGGAGCGGTCGCCGCCACGGTGGGCGGCTGCTGATTCTGCTTCCAGACAGCGGTGAGCGTCACGTCGTTATCGGGCATAGCGAAGGGGAAACTGACCTTTTTGCCATCGTCGTCCTTCCAATACTGGAAGGTGTAGCCCTCGCGGGTGGGAGCCTCCACCGTAACGGCGGAACCGTAGTCCTTTTCCTGCGCCACTGGCTCAGTTTCGTCGCCGCGGTTCAGGGTCAGAGTGTGCTTGTTCAGCTGCCAGATGGCCTCGACCGTCAGATCATGGGCGGGCATCTTTGCGGGCAGGGCAGGGGACCAGCCCTGGAAGGTGTAGCCTGTGCGGGTGGGATCGGTCGGCGCGACAATGCCCGTATCGTAGTTTTGCTTGATGGGAGCGATCTCATTGCCGCCCATGGTGTCGAAGGTGATGGTGTACTGGTTGATTGTCCAGTGGGCGATAAAGGTAATGGTGGTATCTGCTTGTGCTTGAAGGGTATAAGTATCATCTACCTTGGTGTTGTCCAAATACCAGCCGTCAAAGGTGTAGCCCGTCTTCTTGGTCTGGTAATTGGACATGGCCAGCATCTGATTGTTGTGTCCCGTAATAGGGTTGACAGCCGTGCCGCCATCCGTGTCAAAATACACGTCAATCTGCGCCAATTCCTCATATACCGCGGTCAACGTGATTTGTTCTGTGGGAGCATCCGTCAGATCCCAGTCGTTGAACTCGAAGGTCTCATCGGCGGAGTGGAGCTTGCCGCTCTTATCCCGCCAGCCGATGAACTCGTACTCCTCTGCCGCCTCCGGCGCGGCTGCCAACGTGGTGGAGCCCTCCAGCGCCACGGCACCGTTCTCAGGCGCGGCCGCGCCATCCTTGGCGTGGTCGCCCAAATTGTAAACAACGGGAATGCTCTTCGGCGTCCAATGCGCGGTCAGCGTGACGGTGTAGTAATCGTAAACACGAGCATTATTGGATTGCTTTGTAGGGCTGTCCGTATACGCCGGGTCCATGCCGCGAGTCCAGTCGGCGCTCCATTTCAAGCCGCCCTTGGTGTACCAGCCCTCCAGCTCGTAGCCTACGCGGGTAGCAGCAATCAAGTTCTCTTTGCGAATCGTCTCGCCGATATCCACGGTGAAGTCACGGCTCTGGCCCGCCGCCATCGTCGCCGGGGTCTTTTGATCCTTACCATTTTGCGACGCGGCATACCAATCGTGGGTAGATGTATACTCCGCAGAATGGTAAACGGTATCATACGCACCCAGATCCAGATGGATGTTCAGTCGGTCGTGGATCCAGATGGGGTACAGCTTGACGTCTGCGCCGGACATGGTGGTGGTAAAATCGAACAATGCAAAGGATACTGTCTGGTCATTTTTATCCTTTGTAACCAGCTTGCCCTGCTTGTCTCTCAGAGTGGACAAATTCAAATTCGGCGTGGTACTCCAGCCGGCGAAGCGGTAGTCATTCCGGTCGGCAGGCTTCGTATCCTTGTAGCTCGCCAGCGAAGCGCCGTAGCGAACAGGGACGACCCTGCTCTCCTCGGTTCCCGCCGCGTCCTCATAAAACACCAGATCGTAGGTGTTCACGGCGTAGTAGAGGTACAGCGTATCCACGCCCTCGCCCAAATTGAGCGTCGTACCTGCCTGGGTGGGAATGGCGCTATCCGCGGAGTAGGTCGTGCCATATCCGGCCAGATGATAGTGCTCGGTGCTGTAGCGGCTCGCGTCGTCACTCGTCACCGTGTAGCTGGTGCCGGTGCCGGTGCGGGCGGCGCTGTTGCTCTCCGTCGCGGTGGGCGCGGAGGCGGGCCAGCTTCCGTTCGCGTTCTGCTTGACCCAGACCACGTTGCCGAGAACGGTCAGATTGCCGCCGACATAGGTGATGGCGTAGTTGTCGGTCACGTCAACCGTGCCGTCCGTGATCTTCGCCGCGCTGGGCGTGACGGTGGCGTTGCTGCTGGCGTGGGTAAGGTCGCTTGCCGCCAGTGTGACCTCGCTGATCGCATGGCCCGTCACAGCGCCGTTCAGAAGCGCGTCGCCAGCGGTTGACGAGACCGAGCCGCCGATGTGTGCGGTCTGAGGTTTCGCGACAACGTTGATGGGTCGCCGCGTGATCTGGAACGATGTGGTCGCGTCTTCGGGCAGCTTGTAGTTGCCGGCTTCCTCAAGCGAGGCGGTGGCGGTGTAGTCGTCGCCCGCGTTGGTCTGTTCACCGGACACGGTGATGTCCAGCGTGTCGCTGCCGATCAGACCTTCGGCGGAGACGGTGGGCTTGTGGGCCTGACCGTCATAGACGAACTGGGTATCGCGCCAGACGAGCGTGACCTCCTTGGGCTTCACCGTAACCGTAATGCTCTGGGGCTCGGTGTCATTGTGGTTTTCGTCGCTCTCGACTTTGTAATAAACGGTGTATTCTCCCGCGTCCTTGCCGGTGGGGATCGTGTCGGAGTAATTCTCACCGTCCAGGCTGTAGAGCATTCTGCCGCCTTCGCTGACAGAGCCGGGCTCGATCAATTCCTGATCCGTGCCGTTATAAGTCAGCTCTTTGGCTGTCGGCGGGGTGATTCCTCCCACGTTGGCCTTGGCGATCTTGAAGGTCGTCGTCGGCTTGGCGTCCGGGAGCTTGTAGTTCGGGTTGCTCAGGCTCTCCGCCGTGGCGGTGTAGCCCTCGCCCGCGTCGGTTTTTTCACCGGATACGTCAACGGTGCATACGTCACCCGGAAGCAATCCATTTACCGTGGCGCTTGGCTTGTGGGACTCGCCGTCGTAGGTGAACTCGGTATCGCGCCACTCGACGCTGATCTCCCTGGGCGCGACGGGCACGGTCGCTGTCAGATCAAGGGGATCGTATTTGTCCGTGTCATTCGGCGTGAAAACCACGGCATACGGGGTGTAATTGCTATCCGTCACGCCGGGCTTGGGGTCGGTATTCTTCCACGTGAAGGTACCGGGCACCTCGTTCCCGTCCTTGTCCTTTACGACGCCCTGAAGCGTACTGTCGTTCAGCGACTGACCGTAGGTGATCCCGGAGGCGGTAAGGGAGTCCCGTGTCAGCTTCGCTCCCGTGACGGTCAGCTTGCCGGGGGCATAGGTGATCTCAAAGAAGTTCGACGCATCATAGTATTCGCCTTCAAATACTGCCACGGAAGAAACAGAAACCTTGCCCTCGCCTTTCTTGTCATTTCCCTCCGCCTTCAGCTTAAGGCGTTTGAGGAAGAAGCCCTGCGGAAGATTCTCTGCCGCTGCGCCCTTAGCGGCGTCGGTGGTGGATTCGTAAGTCGTGCTGTTATCCAGCTTCAGCCCGCTCACGGCGTCGAAGCTGCCCACCTCCACGGTCTGATCCAGCGCCTTGATGGTGATGGGGCGCTTGGTGATCTCACCGGTGCCGGTGGCGCTGGTCAGTTTGTAGTTCTTGGCGTCCGCGCCGGTAAGCGTGGGGTTGGTAAACTCAGCGCCCTTGCCGGTTCCCACATACGTTATGTCATAGTTATATCCCTTGATGCTGGCGGCGTCGCAGGTGATGCCGAGCGTATCGCCCTCGACGATTCCGGTAAACATCGCCCCGGAGGCGTCGAGCGTCGCGCCCTTGGTCGTGCCGTCGTAGACCTTGACGGCTTTCAGGCCGGTGACCGAGACCTCCTTGGGCGCAATGGTCACGGTGAGCTCCACCGGGTCGGCGCCGCCGGACTTGTACCAGAATTTGTACTCTCCCGCGTCCTTGCCTTTGGGGGGCGTTTCACTCCATGGACCGTTCTCTGAGCTGCCGTAGAGGATCGTCTCCCCTTCGGGGGTCACGGCAAGCGTCTGCTCGGTGCCGTTGTAGGTCAGCGCGGTGACGGTGGGCCGGGGGATCTGCTTCCAGAAGGGAGTGAGTTGAACGCCCATAACGCTTCCCCACTCGGACGTATTCACCGTCTGTCGGTCGGAAAACTTTACCAAGCCGACGCCGTCAATATAGCCCTGCCAATAATCCAGGACATAGCCCTCGCGCTTGAATTGGTTCTCGGACAACTGATACTGCTCGCCTCTCCGCACATCATTATACCACGGGCTTCCCGTCTCTCCGGAACCGCTGGGTACATACAACACGCGGATCGTGTCCTCCACCCAATGGGCGTAGAAGGTCGTGTCGCCGCTGGCTTGGTATGGTTCGTACCAGCTATTGTAAATGTAGCCACTGGGATCGAGCCGGACGTTATTCTCTCCCGCGTCGTTGGGATCCGTGCTCCAGTAGTCAATCCTGTATCCGGGGCGGGTCTGCGCCGTGCTGTCCGGCGGGACCACCTCGTTGGCCCGGCAGGTTTTTACTACGTCCTCGGTCTGGGTTCCGGGGATGTTCCACTTGAAGGTGATATTATAGGAAGGGACATACACGCGGTACGTTGCCAAGAACCGGTTGGTTCCGCTCGTCAGCTGGACTGTGGGGTGGGCAAGAGGCTGCCCGCTCTGATCGAGCCAGGGGCTCCCGTTCTGATTGGCCCAGAACCAGAACTCGTATCCTTCTATAGCTGGGGCGTCGGGCAGTGTATATGCGCTGCCCATATACCGACTGGTATCCGTCTCATAAACTTCCGCTGTATTCGCAGGAGCGTTGCGAAACCACTTGCACAGCTCCACCGTCACCGGCTGCGCCTCGCCGACGGCCGGTCTGGTGAAATACTCGTTGCTCATTGCCTCAGCGGAAAAATAGCGCAGCGGATTGGTGGGGGTGTAAGGCGCTGTTGTCTGCGCCCCCGCGACAACCTCCTTGGAAATCGTGTTGTCGCCCATCGGCTGGGTCGTCGCCGGCTGCGTCAGCTCATACCCGGCGTCCAAAGTATATCTCAGATCCTTCTCGGTAAAGCGCATATAGCTGTCGCCGTATTGGGTGGCGTCTATGACGTGGAGATGCTCCGCGCTGGGATCGTCATCTCTTTCCTTATACAGGATGGTAATGATGGGCACCTGATAGGTTCGATTCGATTCTAAAGGAACAGGCTTGAAAGCGCCCGCGTTGGACGCGCCGATGACACCCGAGGCGCGGGGCGTGACGACGGGCGTCTCTGTATAGGGATCGTCGCTGTACCGCTCAAAGGTCTCGGTGACCTTCGTGGTGGCGGCGCTGCCGCCGGGGATCAGCGAGGTCGCGCCATTCTCGCCATAGGACATTCTCACATTCGTGCCGTCGGCGCTGTAGTCAAAGTAGGTATCCACGCCGCCCGTCAGCGCATGGCTGTCCGTCCGGAGGGTTTCATAGCCGTCCGCCTTGGTCAGCGGGACGTAGAGATCCTCCACAAAGGCGGCGTAAAACTGCAGAAGCACCTCGTTGCGCTTCGGCGCGGCGGGCCGGATATGGCCGCCCACCGGGATGGTAGTCTTGATCCCGTGGTTGCTCACCGCTTCGCCCTCTGTCCCTACTGTCTTACAATCAGTCAGCGTCGTGACCTGTTCTCCGTCCACGATTGTATTGTAGCCGCAGTTTGCGAGAGAGAGGGTATTGGCCGTATCTCCCCACATACCGACGTCGCTAACGTAGAAGTCCGTGCCGTGCTGGAGATAGTTATTCAGAAACAGCGTGTTTGCCCCGTAGAGCTTGCCGCCGTTTCTCAGCCCGACGCCGCCGCCTGCGCGCTTGGAGGTATCGACACCTTCGTTTTCGCTCGTTCTTGAAATGACATTTCCCGAGAGGGTGCAGTTCATGAGATAGGCTTCGCCGCCGTTGACGTCAATGCCGCCGCCGATGTCGCCAGCAGCGTTGTTGATGAAGGTGGAGTTGTTGGCGTACAGCTTGGCGCCGCCCGTCAGCTCCACGCCGCCGCCCGCGCCGGTCATAATGCGGTTTTCGCTGACCGAGGTGCGGTCCAGGATCACCGTGGCGCTGCCGACCGCCTTGATGCCGCTGCCGGTGGGATAGCTCATAATCGCGTCTTCGATCTTATTTCTGCCGACGCTGCTGCCCTTCAGGATCGCCGTGCCATCCGCGACGGACAAGCCGCCGTTGGAGCGGGTGATGGAGACGGTGTCCATGGTCAGCACGCCGCCGGTCTGCGCAACGGCATAACCGCCCTCCCCGCCCATGATGACCATGTTTTTGAGCGTGACGTTGCCGTCCGTGACCGTAAATACTCCGCCGGAGGTCGGGCTCGTCGCGTCAACGCCGCTCGCCCTCAGGAAGGGCTGGGCGACGCGGATGGTGATGAAGCTCGTCACCGTTCTGAGGTTACCGAACACTCTGACGGGAACACCGCCGTCCAGCTCGGTACCCGCCGGCAGGTTGATGGGCCCGTTTTTCACGATGATCTCGGCCCCAAGCAGCTTGTCGGCCTTTACCTTGCTGAGCGCCTCTTGCAGCTCCGCAAGGGTGCTGACCTCATAGACCAGCTTGGGCGTATCGTCCGTGGCATCTGCTTCGATGGTCACGCCCGGGACCATCCCCAGCAACATGACCAATACGAGCAGCATGCTCAATACTCGCTTTCCTTTTTGCTTCATGTGTTTCCCTCCTAAGTTTGGATTCCAGAGGCGCCGCTTTTCGGCATGATCTGACCCATCTATTATAAAAATCCCAGCGCTTGGAAACAACGGGGGTTTTCAGAATGAAAATACTTATCGATTGATAAACTTTTTGCCGTGTCGTATAATGTAAAAACCGAAATAATACCTGTAAAGTGGGTGTATCATGCTGCCAAAAACGGAACAATTTGGAAATCGGCTCCGAAAGCTGCGTATGCAAAAGAATTGCTCGCAGCGCCAGCTGGCCGAGATGATGATGGTGTCCAATACCACGGTCGCAAACTGGGAGAGCGGAAGGCGCCTGCCGGATATTGCCATGCTGACGCGCCTTGCCGATTGCCTTGGCGTCGAACCGTACGTCCTGATGGACGAGCTGCATGGGCCGAGCGATCCGCCGAAGATCATCGCGGTGGAGGATGTGCCTGTGATCCTCAAGAATCTTATCCGAACGCTGGACGAGGAGCTGCCGAACGCGGAGGTGTACGGTTTCCGCACCGCGGCGGAGGCGCTTGCCTTTGCCCGCGCCAATCGCGTTGCCATCGCCTTTCTGGATATTGAACTGCCGGGGGAGAGCGGCGTCGAGCTGGCGGAGCGGCTGAGCATGATCGAAGCGCACACAAACATCATCTTTTTGACCTGCCACACGGAATATATGCGCGACGCGCTGAACAGCCATTGCAGCGGATACATCCTGAAGCCGTTGACGAGGGAAAGCCTGTGGCACGAGCTGGAGCACCTGCGCTTTCCTGTCCGGGGGATCGAACAATGAAAAAAATACAGCTCCGACAGGAGCATCTGATCGAACTGCTGGTCGCTTTGACTGCCGCGGTTAGCGTTTTCGTCGCGGTTTTTGTCTGGAAAACGCCGGGGATGAAAAGCGTCGCGCCCGCGATCAATCCGCTTTTCGTGCTCCAGCCGCAATCCGTCACGGAAGAAGCCATTTCGGACTATGCGGGGGTGCGCCGCGTCTACGAGTTCGACATGACAAAAGCGCCGGACAACAAAGGCCGCGGACGCTCGCTGTACGTATATCTGCGCCATACCATCGCGGAGATCGAAATGGACGGACGCATCTACGCCGACACCAGTGAGCGGGACGATCAGTGGCACATCGGGCATACGCCCGGCTGCTACTGGCTGACGCTGCCGATCTATGCGAATTACGCCGAAAAGGTGATCCGCGTCACGCTGACGCCGGTTTATCAAAACGTCCGGGACGAGCAGCCCGTGTTTCTGCTGATCGACCGGGAGCCGTTGATCCATCTGATGCTTCTGCCGCGTGAGGGCTTGCTGCTGACGCTCAGCGTCCTCGCCGTCGTGGCGGGCGTTTTTCTCTCGCTCACATCGCTGGCGCTTGGCCTGAAGCCGTTGGATCGGATGCGCGTATTTTATCTTGGCGCGACTGCCGCCGCCGCGGGGTCGTGGAAGATCTGCGGGCTGTCGGCGGTACCGCTGCTGCTGGACTACTATGGGCAGCAAAAGGCGATCTGGTTCATCGGCATCATTTCGTATCTGTTGATGATGGCGTTTTCCCTGCGGCTGCTCACGCTCCTTCGCGATGACGGGGGCGATCGGATCAGCGAGGTGTGCTGCCTCGTTGCTTTTGCCGCCGTATTGCTGCTTCTGGTGTTGCAGATCGCGGGCACCGTTGAGCTGCATGATGTTGTGATGTGGTACGGTATTGGCGTAACGTCGCTTCACCTGATTGCGCTGCTGGGGCAAAAGCTCAGCAGGAGCGAGATCTTGTGGCTTCTGCCGACGTATTTGGCGATGGGGATCGACCTTGCGATCTTTATCCGGCGGGGCTCCATCGCCACCGCGCCGGTGTTCCTCATCTGGATCATCGGCAACCTCTTTGTTCGGGGCTACGGCTTTCTGCGCGGCGCTATCCGCAAGGAACACCTGCTGCAGGTGCAGGAGATTGAATTGCGCAGGGCAAAGGTGCAGACCATGATCAATCAGATCCGCCCTCATTTTCTCTACAACACACTGGTCACCATCTATGATCTTTGCAAGGATGAGCCGCAGCGGGCGATGTCCGCGATTCTGAACTTTACGAGGTATCTGCAGGCGAACTTCACCGCCATCGCCGCAACGGAGCTGATTTCGTTCGGCGAGGAGCTGGAGCACACAAGAGCGTACGTTTCCACGGAGCTGCTGCTGTTCGGAGATGATCTGAGCGTGGAATACAGCGCGGAGTTTACCGCGTTTCGCCTGCCGCCGCTGACGCTCCAGCCCATCGTAGAAAATGCAATCAAGTACGGCGTCGGCAAGGGACACAGAACGGAGCACATTATTGTGCATACCCATGCTGTGGCTGACGGCGCGGAGATCATCGTAGAGGACGACGGCGTGGGCTATCATCCCCAGTCGGACGGCGAAGCGCACATCGGCTTGCGGAACGTCCGCGAGCGGCTGGAAATGATGTGCGGCGGGACATTGGAGATCGCCCCTCGTCCCGGCGGCGGAACGGTGGTCACGGTGTTTGTGCCCACACGACAATAAGCTCGGCGCATGTCCGCCCGGCCGCCGGGGATCTTTGCCTCCGCAAGAAGGAAGGGGACCCGTTTTGCATCCGCCGCCCATCGGGCGTGATGCCGGGTACTGAACCATGCTGAGTGACTTCAAGGGTGCAGATAAGGTCTACATCGCCTGCGGGTACACCGACTTGCGTAAAGGAATTGACGGCCTTGCCCTGCTGGTGCGGCAGATCACGCATCAACAATACCGCTGGCTCATGGAAGGACTCAAGGTGGAGCAGCCCAAGGCGCACCGTCCGGTTGACGCTTACCGTAAACGGTGAATGACCCATACCAGTGTCGCATTTTTACGTTACCGGTGGGCCCGGTCGGACCGACGTAAGTGATGGTCCCACAGCCGATGCCGCAGGGATAGAAGCATTTGCAGCCACAGTTGTTACTATTTGCCGCGCCGTTCACGCCGCAGCCATTCTGAAAACGATTGATATCGATCACCCTCTTTGCGAATCGACGGGTGTTTCTCCCGCCGATTCATCCTATGCGGAAAAGAGGGTGGGGTGACTGACGGATTGGATATGCTAATCGTGAAAGAGAGGTGCTTGCGGCACACTGCTATTCCGATCTGTTTTCTAGGCTGAAACCCTTACCGCCTGCCTCCGCACTTGTATTCAGGAAAACATAAACACCCTCTCATGGAGAGCCTGCTGGTTCTACATGAGAGGGTGTTTTTGCGATTGCCTGTTTTGACGGCTCGGTTTCTTGCGTGAGCCGGCCATTTTGCGGTTTTGCGGGTTACGCCGCGTTGTCGGTGGCAAGCTCCGTAATGTCGTCGCGCCGCGCGCAGAAGGAGCACAGGCGGGTGCGATTGGCCTCAATGGCCTGATCCACGGTGCCGGCGGTCAGGGTCTCGCTGTTGTTGAGCGACTGGCAGTCCTCGTGAGTGTGATAGACCTTGCCGAACGGCGCCCAGTAGACCACGGTGTCGCCGAGAACATACTCCGCCGTGCTCAGCTGCTCCTGCGAGACGGGATCGTAGTCGATGCTGGCGGCTCCGCCGATGAGCAGCGCGATGGCGGCAACGACGGTGCAGATGACCTTGGTGCGTTTGTCGAGATCCTTATTTGTGGGCAGCAGCACCACCAGCGGCACAAAGGCAAAGATCGCGACGATGAGGCCCATGTTGTTCCACAGCCAGAACTTGGTTTTGTTGCGCTCAGAGGCAGGGGCGATGTGATTCGCCTTCTTCCAGAGCGCCGAGCCGATCACAACACAGACAAGATCCAGGACGATGAATGCGATGAGCTGGTACATGACCGGCATGAACGTAAGGCTGATTTTGCCAAAGAGTACCAACAGCGCCAGTACCTCAAACACAATGGCAAAAACCCAAAGCACCACCGCGCCGGCACGCAGGCCGCCTGCGTTCCCCTTGGCGGGAGCGGGGCGGACGTTATGCTGTACAGTTTGCGACGCGGGCTTCTTGACCGCGCCGCCGTCGGCGGATACGATTTTATGTTCTTTTTTCTCGGCCATATTGATTTCCTCCTTCATGGCGATTCCTCTGCCAGAATATCACAAAAAGCTCCACTGCTCAACACTTTTTTGCGCGTGGGAATGGACGGCGCGGCGCCCGACTGCGTCACGGCGATCGCCGCGGCGGCAGCGGCAAAGCGCATCGCCTGTGCTGTACCCTGCCCCTCCAGTAGTCCCGCAAGAAAGAAGCCTGTAAACGTGTCGCCCGCGGCGGTGGTGTCCACCGCCTGCACCGGTACGGCGCGCTGCCGGATAACGCAATCACCATCGGCGCAGAGCGCGCCCTGTGCGCCGAGAGTCAGCACGATCTGTGCGTCCGGGTATCGCGTGTGCAGCTGCGTGAGCATGATCTCCGGGTCGCTGTCCGCGCCGCAGCCGAGCAGCTGGGACGCTTCGATTTCGTTGAGCAGCAGGCAGTCCGCCAGCACCAGCAAGGGCGGCAGGCTCTCATCCATGGGCGAGGGGTTGAGCGCGACGCGCAGCCCCCGCGCTTTGGCCCTTTGCAGGAGATGGGGCAGGGCGCTGATCTCGTTCTGCGCCAAGAGCAGATCGCCTGCGGAGAAGCACTCCAGCGTGCGGTCGATCTGCTCCGGCGTGACGGCCTGATTTGCGCCGCCATAGAGCAGGATGCAGTTGTCTCCGTCCGCGCTTTTTTGGATGATGGCGTGTCCGGTGGATACCTCCGGCAGCGTATCAATGTATTCCGTGCGGACGCCCGCTTCTTTCAGTGCGTCCACGAGGAACGCGCCATCCGCGCCGATCGCTCCGGCGTGCCATACCTCCGCGCCCGCGCGGGCGAGGGCGATGGACTGGTTCAGACCCTTGCCGCCGGTGAATACATGCAGCGCGTCGGCGGAGAGTGTTTCGCCCCGCTGCACAAAATGCGGCACGGTGTAGACGTAGTCAATGTTCAGCGAGCCGAAGCAGAGGACCTTCACGACGACGCCTCCGTTTCGTAACGGCGGAGGCTCTCCTCCACGATGTCCCAGAACCGCGGCACGTCGACATCCACCGCCACGTCTGCTGTGACGGGAAGTCCCAGATACCCGAAGTAGTCGCAGTTGGTGCGGCCGTAGGAATCGCTGCTGCGCAGTTCGATGCGTACGTTCATGGGGCGGACGGTCAGCAGCGCCGGGTCGATCAGCGACGCGATGGTCAGCGGATCGTGCAGCGGCCCGCCCTCCATGCCGTAAACCTCCTTCTGCGTCTTGCAGAAAAAGCGCATCAATTCCACAAACAGTCGGGACGCGCGGGTATCAACCTTCTCCATGCGATCTACCACGGAAGGGAAGCAGAGCACCTTGCGCGTCACATCCAGCCCCACCATCGTGATCGGACGCCCGGCGGTGAAGCAGATGTGCGCCGCTTCGGCGTCGGCGTAGATATTGAACTCCGCGGCGGGGGTCACGTTGCCGTTCTGGTATGACCCGCCCATGAGCACAATGCGCTGAATTTTCTCCGCGATCCGCGGCTCCAGCCGCAGTGCCATGGCAAGGTTGGTCATCGGCCCGGTGGTGACCATGATGATGTCACCGTCGGAGGCCAGCAGCGTACGGATGATAAATGGCACGGCATGCTCGCTTTCGGGAAACTTGGTGCGCTCCGGGAACACCGGCCCGTCCAGCCCGGTTTTGCCGTGGATATCCGCGGCGATCTGCTGCGAGCGTACCAGCGGGCGGTCGCAGCCGGCGTAAACCGGCACGTCTCTGCCCAGCCATTGCAGCACATTGCAGGCGTTGCGCTGCGTGTTTTCCAGCGTCTGATTGCCTGCCACGGTGGTGACGCCCAGCAGCTCCAGCTGCGGGCTGTTGGCCGCAAGCGTGATGGCAACGGCGTCGTCGTGACCAGGGTCGCAGTCCAGAATGATTTTTTGCCGCTCCATGGGATGATCCTCCTTTGCGCGGTTGTTTTCCTTATCATACCGGGCGAAATCCTTGCTGTCAACAGCGCTTTGATTGACAAAAACCGGCGCTTGGCGTATATTGAGCATCGGCCGCATGCGCGGCGCAAACCGGATAAGCGAGGCAATGCCATGACAGCGGATTATCATGTTCACAGCAATTTCAGCTTTGACAGTCAAACCCCGATGGAGACGCAGATTCAGCGCGGCCTTGAGCTGGGGCTGGACGAGATGTGCTTCACCGAGCATGTGGATTACGGCGTGCGACGGGACTGGGACGACCCTGAGCCGGTGAAGGAGGAAAACGGCAAGATCTGGCGCAACGCCGACTACCCGCGCTACTTTGCGAAGCTGGAGGAGATGCGGAAAACGTACGGCGACCGCATCACTCTTCGCGCGGGATTGGAATTCGGCGTACAGAAGCACACAATATCGCAGTTCAACGCGCTCTTTGAGCACTGGCGCGATAAGCTGGATTTTGTGCTCCTCAGTGTTCATCAGGTGGATGATCTGGAGTTCTACCCGCCGGAGTTTCAGGCGAACTGCCCGCAGGAGGAGTACAACCGCCGCTATTTTGAGGAACTGCTCGCCGTCGCCCGGGATTTTGACCACTACAACGTCCTTGCCCATTTGGACGTGATGCGTCGCTATGACTCGGCGGGGGAGTATCCCCTCGCACCGGTACGCGATCTCGTCGCTGAAATCCTGCGCACCGCCATTCAAAAGGGCAAGGGCATCGAACTCAACACCGGCAGCTGGCGCTACAAGCTGAAGGACATCCAGCCCTGTCGGGAGATCTGGCGGCTCTACCGCGATCTGGGCGGTGAGATCGTCACCATCGGCAGCGACGGACACCGGCCCGAGCGCGTCGGCGGCAACTTCGACGAGGCCCGCGCGATCTTGCGCGATGAACTGGGCATCCGCTATTTCTGCACGTTTGAACAGATGAAACCGAAATTTCATACGCTTTGACACGCTTCGGGAGCCGCGCAAAACGGCTCCCGAAAAAAATGTCAAATCCACTCTTGACAGCAGAGGCTAACAAGTCTATACTCTTCGTTAGCGAAACCTAACACTTGGCGATTTCTTTTTTTGACCGGGTGTTAGCGAATGCTAATTACAGAAAAAGGAATGGTCCCAATGATGCCTCTGGTATTGGCAAACGCGGGGGAAGAGAACATTGTCCGAAAGATCGGCGGTTCGCCGGAGGTGCGCCAGCACTTGGCGGACCTGGGCTTCAACGTCGGCGCGGGCGTCACGATCGTGAGCGCCATGGGCGGCAACGTAATCGTGAAGATCAAGGAGTCCCGGGTGGCGATCAGCCGGGAGATGGCGCAAAAGATTATGATTTGATGAAAAAACAGGAGGAAGAACGATGACGACACTGAAAGAAGCGAAAATCGGCAGCACCTGCACGGTGGTAAAGCTGCATGGCGAGGGCGCGGTCAAGCGCCGCATTATGGATATGGGCATCACCAAGGGTGTGGAGATCTACGTTCGCAAGGTGGCGCCGCTGGGCGACCCCGTCGAGGTCACGGTGCGCGGTTATGAGCTCAGTCTGCGCAAGGCTGACGCTGAGATGATTGAGGTCGCCTTTTCTTGAAAGAAAAAGCAACCTCAATAAGAACGATCGGGCACCGCAGCCTTTTTTATTTACGCAAGAGTTAGCACACGCTAATTGAGAAGGGAGAACGAAGATATGGACATGAAAATTGCCCTTGCGGGCAACCCCAACAGCGGCAAAACCACGCTGTTCAACGCGCTCACAGGCTCCAACCAGTTTGTCGGCAACTGGCCCGGCGTCACGGTGGAGAAGAAGGAGGGCAAGCTCAAAAAGCACGACGGCGTCACCATCACTGACCTGCCGGGCATCTATTCGCTGTCGCCCTATACGCTGGAAGAGGTCGTGGCGCGCAACTATCTGCTGGAGGAGCGCCCCAACGCGATCCTGAACATCGTGGATGGCACGAATCTGGAACGCAACCTGTACTTAACCACCCAGCTCACAGAGCTGGGCATCCCTGTGGTCATTGCCATCAACATGATGGACGTGGTGCGAAAGAACGGTGACACCATCAACATCGGCGAACTGAGCCGCAAGCTGGGCTGCAAGATCGTGGAGATCTCCGCGCTCAAGGGCGATGGTGTCGCCGAGGCAGCCGAAGCCGCTGTGGAGGCCGCGAAGAACGGCAAGACCGTGCCGATGCACACCTTCTCCGGCCCGGTGGAACACGCGCTGGCGCACATCGAGGAGGCGGCGATCCATGATCTTGCGGAGGAGCGGCAGCGCTGGTACGCCATCAAGATCTTCGAGCACGACGACAAGGTGCTCGAGAAGCTGAACATTCCCGCGGATACGCTCGAGCACATCAACCAGGACATTGCGGCTGCGGAGGCAGAGCTGGATGACGACGCGGAGAGCATCATCACCAACGAGCGCTATCTCTACATTGCGGATGTCCTCAAGGGCATCTACAAGAAAAAGGGAGCGGGCGAGCTGAGCGCTTCGGACAAAATCGACCGCGTGGTCACCAACCGATGGCTGGGCCTGCCCATCTTCGCGGTGGTAATGTTCCTCATCTATTACATCGCCATGGTTACCGTCGGCGCGAACGCCACAGATTGGGCGAACGACGGGTTGTTCGGCGATGGCTGGCACCTGCTTGGGATCGGCTCCGCCGCGGCGGAGGAGGCGGGAGAGGACTACACCGCCGCAATGCAGGCGATCGACGCCTTTGTCGGCTTTGACGAAGAGGCCGATATTGACGAGCTGCGCGCCTTTGTCCCGACCGAGACCGAGGTCGCCTACACCGTCGAGGACGAGGAGACGCTCGAGGAGAGCGAGATCGCCGTCTACTACGACGCCATCCCGTCCTATGCGGACGAGGAGGAGACCAACGCCATGACCTATGTGGAGGCGGTGGAGTACTTCGCCGAGAACGGCTTGGAAGAGCCGGACCCTGCCGACTACGGCGTGTGGGTACCCGGTATCCCCGTGCTCATTGAGGGTGCGCTGGACGCTGTCGGCTGCGCCGACTGGCTCAAGGGTCTGATCCTCGACGGTATCGTTGCCGGCGTGGGCGCGGTGCTGGGTTTTGTGCCGCAGATGCTGGTGCTGTTCTTCCTGCTGGCATTCGTGGAGGCGAGCGGCTACATGGCGCGCGTCGCCTTCGTGCTGGATCGTATCTTCCGCCGCTTCGGACTCTCAGGAAAAAGCTTTATCCCCATTCTGGTGGGTACCGGCTGCGGCATCCCGGGTATCATGGCGTCGCGTACGATTGAAAACGAGCGCGACCGGCGCATGACCATCATGACCACCACCTTCATCCCCTGCGGCGCCAAGACGCCGTTCATCGCGATGATTGCCGCGTCGCTCTTTGCCGAGCACCGTGCGCTGATCGCCGTGGGCGCGTACTTCATCGGCATGGCGGCCATCGTCTGCTCCGGTGTGATCTTGAAGAAGACAAAGCCCTTCGCGGGCGATCCCGCGCCGTTCGTCATGGAACTGCCGGCCTACCACTGGCCGACGCTGCCCAACGTGCTGCGCAGCATGTGGGAGCGCGGCTGGAGCTTCATCAAGAAGGCAGGCACCGTGATTCTGCTCTCCACCATCGTGGTGTGGTTCCTCAGCTTCTTCGGCACCGTGGACGGCACGTTCC
>CAMVTO010000037.1 GCA_947170435.1 uncultured Clostridia bacterium
CAATGTTGACGATCGGCATGAGCCAGTTGAAGATGGCGAACACGCCGTAGCCGCCCGGCCCCCATGCCGCAATGCCCAGTGTGCTGCGGATGTATGTGCCGCAGGTGTTCCACGGCACCAGCGCGGAGGTGACGGTACCTGAGCTTTCCAGCGCGTTGGACAGGCAAGCCGGGTGCAGCCCCATCTTCCGGTACTCCTCGGCGTACATCCGGCCGGGGATGATGATGGAGATGTACTGCTCCGGCATGGTGGCATTGGAGATCACGCATGTAACCTCGGTTGCCGTGACCAGACCGGCGGGACTGTGTACCAGCTTCTTGATCTGATCCACCAGCACACCCATCATGCCTGTGCCCTCCATGATACCGCCAAACATCATAGCGATGATCGTCAGCGAAATGGAGAAGAGCATGCTCTCAATGCCGCCGCGTTCCAGCAGGCCATCCACCGCCTCAAGACCGGTGGATGCGTCCAGCGAAAAGCCGCCGTAGCTTGCAACCAGCAGGCTGCCAAGATTGCAGTCGGGCTGGAAAATCATACCGAGCAGTCCGCCGGAGAAAATACCCAGCGTGATGCCAGGTAGTGCCGGCACTTTCATAGCAATCGCAACAATGACGATCACCGGCGGCAAAACCAAAATCGGATTGACAATGAAAATATTCGCGATGGCCTCACCCAGCGCGGCAGCCTGGCTCATGTCCGCCGTGCCGCTGACACCGGTGAAGCCGAAGATCAGAAACACGATCAGGCACACGCCATAGGTGATGGCGGTGGGCAGCATCATAAATTTGACATGGGTCATCACGTCCGTACCCGCCATCGCGGGCGCGAGGTTGGTGGTATCGGACAGCGGCGACATCTTGTCACCAAAGTACGCACCGGAGAGCACCGCGCCGACGGTCATAGCGGGGTTCAGCCCCATTCCGTAGGAGATGCCGAGGAACGCAACGCCCATGGACGCCATCGTGCCCCACGATGTACCGGTGGCGAGAGACGTGATCGAGCAAATCAGCACCACCGCTACGAGAAAGATCTTCGGGCTTAAAATCTTCAGCCCGTAATAGATCATCGTCGGCACCACGCCCGCGTCGATCCATACACCCACAAGGATACCGACCACCGCGAGAATGATGATGGACTGAAGCGCCTTGTAGATACCGTCGAGCATCATCTTTTCAAGGTCATTCCATTGGAAACCGATGCACAGTGCGACGATTGCGGCGGCACAGACACCGAGGAACATCGGCGCGTGAACCTCGTCCACGCCCATGAACAGCGGGTTATCCAGTTCCATGATGGAGCTGGCCATCAACGCGATCGTGATGCCCAGCACCACCAGCGCGTGCCACAGCTTCGGCTGCGGGTACTTCTTCTCTTCACTCATAAAACATACCAGCCTTTCCTGACAAAGCCTGCATACCCAAAATTGGATTGACGAAAGTGTAACACAGCCGGGCATCCCTTGGCAAGCGGCAAAGTATACAAAGAATTTCGCTATAATTATGCATTTTTAGCAAATATATGTGTATATTTATGCATACACTTGCTTTTCAACAAGAAAGGACCGGCGGACGCTCCGCCGGTCCTTCTCTCTGTTTTACAGTGCGGCTTTGATGGCGGCGAGCAGATCGTCGTAGTCCTCAAAAGCCGAAAGCTGCGGATAATCATTCTTGATCTGTTCCGTGGTGCGGAACAGAAAGCCCGCTTTGGAGGCGAGGATCATGTCAAGGTCGTTGTAGCTGTCGCCGGCGGCGATGGTCTCAAAGCCGATGCTCTGGAGGCCCTTGACCGTTGTGAGCTTAGATTTCTCGCAGCGCATCTTCACACCGGTGAGCATTCCCTTCTCGTCCGTCACCAGCGAGTTGCAGAAGATTGTCGGCCAACCGAGCTTTTTGAGCAGCGGCTTGGCAAACTCCTCAAACGTATCGGAAAGGATCACAACCTGTGTAGTAGAGCGCAGCTCGTCCATAAACTCCTTCGCGCCGGGCAGCGGGTCGATCTGTGCGATCACGTCCTGAATCTCGCGGAGTCCCAATCCATGCTGCCGCAGGATATCCATGCGGAACTTCATCAGCTTGTCATAGTCCGGCTCATCGCGTGTGGTGCGGCGCAGCTCCGGGATGCCGCTGACCTCGGAGAACTTGATCCAAATTTCAGGCGTGATAACGCCCTCCATATCGAGACAAACAATATTCATTCTTTAAAACCACTCTTTCTGAGAAGCCTTATTCAGCACATAGTCAAGCATCTTGTCGCGGTCAATGACGTCCTTATGACGCACCTCGCGCTCGCGCAATCCCGCAAGATTCTTCGGCACGGGAATGCGCGTCTCGCTGCAAAGCCGCTCCATCACATCAAACTCGTCGCCCTGCGCGCTGTGGCCGATGCCCTCCAGCACCGCAGCGGGGAACTTGTAGGGCGAAGCGGTGGAGAGGATCACCACCGGGTTGTGGTCGGGGTTCGCCGTCTTATACTGCTGCGCCACGTCCCAGGCCACCGCTGTGTGTGTGTCGCATAGATAGCCATACTCGCGATAGACCTTGCCAATCGCGTTCTTCGTGCCGATATCGTCGCAGAAGCCCTGCCAGAAGTCGGCGTGGAGCTTTTGCAGCAGATCGTCGGGAATCTGATAGACGCCGGTTTCTTTCAGCTCGCCCATGAGGTGCTTCACCAGCGCCGCGTCGCCGGACATGAGGTACAGCAGCCGCTCCAGGTTGCTGGACACGAGAATGTCCATGGACGGCGAAACCGTCTTATAGAATGGGCGGTTCTTGTCGTAGCGGCCGGTTTTCAAGAAATCGGTCAGCACGTTGTTGGCGTTGGACGCGCAGACAAGTTTGCCCACGGGCAGCCCCATCTCCTTGGCAAACCAGCCCGCAAGAATATCGCCGAAGTTGCCTGTCGGCACGCAGAAGTCGATCTTGTCGCCGCTCTTAATCTTCCCCTCGTTCACAAGGTTCGCGTACGCGCGGAAGTAGTACACCACCTGCGGCGCAAGACGGCCGATGTTGATGGAGTTGGCGCTGGAAAGCCGCACGCCCATGCCGTCAAGGAGTTTTCCTTCCGTGACCGCGGCAAATACGTTCTTCACGCCGGTCTGGGCATCATCAAAGTTGCCGCGCACCGCACACACGCAGGTGTTCCTGCCCGACTGCGTTGTCATCTGCGCCTTCTGCACAGCGGAGACGCCGCCGTCGGGATAAAAGACGATGATCTTCGTGCCCGGCACGTCGCAAAAGCCCTCCATCGCTGCCTTGCCGGTATCGCCGCTCGTGGCGGTGAGGATCAGGATCTCGTCGTCCACGCCGCACTTTTCCCGCGCCGCGGTCATCAACTGCGGCAGCATCGAGAGCGCCACGTCCTTGAACGCGCTGGTCGGGCCGCGGAACAGCTCCAGCACCGTGTCGTCACCAACGGACACCGTAGGGGTCAGATCCTCCGTCTCAAACTTTCCCGTGTAGGCGTTTTTCACCAGCGTGCGCATCTCGTCCTTCGTGAACGAGGGCAGCAGTGCGGTCAAGATTTCCGTCGCCATGCCCTGCGTGTCCATGCCGAGGACGCTCTTCCAGTCGAATGAAACCTCCCGCATCGAGGGCATACTGTAAAGGCCGCCGTCCGGTGCCAGGCCGTCCAGCACCGCCCGCGCCGACGAGGCGCGCAGCGAAGGGTCCCGGGTGCTTTGATAATCCATTAATCATTTCCTCCAAATTAAACCAACTTTTTCCGCCGATTTTTGTCATTTTTGTTCACTTTGTGAGGGATTGTATTTTCACTTCCGCTATGTTATATTGTTTCCACACAAAAGTCAAGTGTTTTTCTGTCGCGGACAAATGTCGTCATTTTGTATAAAATGGTACAGAGGAACACTATATTATGAAAGAAGGAACTGCTATGAACATCGCCCTGCTGGGCTTTGGCACGGTGGGCTCCCATTTCTACGAAATGACCAAGGAGCACAGCGAGCTGAACGTGACCACGGTGCTCTCCCGCCGTCCGCGCCCGGAGCTTACCTGCACGGTGACGGCGGACTTTGACGAGATCGTGCGGGATCGGAGCATTGACACAGTGGTTGAGGTCATGGGCGGCGTCGAGCCTGCCTACGCCTATGTGAGCGCCGCGCTGCGCGCGGGCAAACACGTCGTCACCGCCAATAAACAGCTCATGTGCGCGCACTACGACGATCTGCTCGCGCTTGCCCGCCAGAATCGCGTAAGCTTGCGCTGCACAGCGGCGGCAGGCGGCGGCATTCCGTGGCTCACCTCCCTTTCTCGCGTGGAAAAGATGGACACGGTGGACGCGGTGGAGGGTATTTTGAACGGCACCACCAACTATATGCTCTCCGCCATGACCAACAAGGGCACGGATTATGCCGCAATCCTGAAGGAAGCGCAGGCGCTGGGCTATGCTGAGGCCGATCCCACCGCGGACGTGGAGGGCTACGACGCCCGACGCAAGATCGTGCTCTCCGCCAACCTCGCTTTCGGCGTATCGATTCAGGAGGAGGATGTCCCCTGCGTGGGCATCTCCCACATCACCAGCGCGGATATTGAGAAAGCAAAAGAGCTTGGTCTTACCTTTAAGCTCATCGCCCGCGCGCAGAAGGACGGCGACAAGGTGGCCGCGTTCGTCTGCCCCACTCTCTTCCCTGTCACCGCGCCCGAGGCGCACACTGACGGAACGGGCAACCTCGTCTCCCTCTATGCAAAGCGCGTTGGCAAGCAGAGCTTTTCCGGCGCGGGCGCGGGCGGGTTCCCCACCGCCTCCAACGTCATCGCGGACTGCATGGAAGTCCTCGCCGGCTGCGGCAGCTACTACACGGACAAGGCGCGGCCCTGCGCCGTGGACAACTCCGGCGCGATGGCACGCTGGTTCTTCCGCCGGGGCGGCGAGTACCTGTTCTTCGGCGATTACACCGTGGCGCAGGCATACGAAGTCTATCGCACTTACCTCGCGGACGATCCGAACGCGCTGATGGCGCGGGTTGCCGCGGAACGCAGAAAGAAATAAGAGGGTTATAACGATGCTCAAAGTAGTCAAATTCGGCGGCTCGTCGTGCGCGGATGCGACGCAGTTCTCCAAGGTCAAATCCATCGTCCAGTCCGATCCCGCCCGCCGCGTGGTGGTCGTCTCCGCTCCGGGCAAGCGCTTCCGCGACGACCACAAGATCACCGATCTTCTCTACCTTTGCGCAGCGCATATCAAGTACGGCGTCGCCTGCGACGACATCTTCGGCATGATCCGCGGGCGCTACAACGACATCGCCCGCGGCTGCAAGCTCAGCATCAACCTTGACGGCGAGTTCGACGCACTCTGGGAGCGTATGCAGCGCGGCGAGGTCTCCGACGACGAGCTGGCGTCCCGCGGCGAGTACTTCTCCGCTAAGCTGATGGCAGCGTACCTCGGCTTTGACTTCGTGGACGCGGCGCTGTGGATCAGGTTTCGCTTCGACGGCAGCGTGGATCAGGCGGCAAGCTATGAAGCTTTACAGCGTGCGGCGGATGGCCGTGGCGTAGTGATCCCCGGCTTTTACGGCGTCATGCCGGACGGCCACATCAAGACCTTCTCCCGCGGTGGCAGCGACATCACCGGCGCGCTCGCGGCGGCGGCGCTGGACGCGGATGTGTACGAGAACTGGACGGACGTATCCGGCATCCTGATGGCAGACCCGCGCATTGTCAAGGATCCTGCACCGATCCGCCACGTCACCTACAACGAGCTGCGCGAGCTGAGCTACGTCGGCGCACAGGTGCTCCATGAGGGCGCGGTGTACCCGGTGCGGGAAAAGGGCATCCCGCTCAATATCCGCAATACCAATGATCCCAAACACCCCGGCACCCTCATCATGGAGAAGGTGGACGACGAAGCGGACGACAGCGATACCTTTATCACCGGAATTGCCGGCAAGAAGGGCTTTTCCATCATCACCATCGCCAAAACCTCTCTCTCTTCCGAGCACGGCATTCTGCTCCAGATCATGGAGGTACTGGAAAAGCACGAGATTAACGTGGAGTTCATTCTCTCCGGCATCGACACCGTGTCGCTGATGGTCAGCGCCGAGCAAGTCGCCAATCAGCTCTACGAGGTGCTGGGCGAGTTGCAAAAGGAGCTCAAGCCGAATAGTATTACGGTGGCGGAGCACATTGCCATTGTCGCAGCCGTTGGCCGGAAGATGGCCTACCGTCTCGGCACGTCCGGCAAGCTGTTCGCGACGCTGGGCGAGCACGGCGTGAATGTGCGCATGATCACCCAGGGCCCCGATGAGCTGAACATCATCGTCGGCGTGGAAGAAAAGGATTTTGAACAGGCCATTCGTGTCCTGTATGACAGCTTTGTAAAGGAGAAAAACGTACTATGAAATCTGTAAATATCGGTATTCTCGGCGCAACAGGCGTCGTCGGTCAGGAAATGATGAAAATCCTCGTGGAACGCGACTTCCCCGTTGCGTCCCTGCGTCCCATCGCCTCCGCTCACAGCGCGGGCAAAACCATCAAGTTCAAGGGCGAGGACGTGACCATCGTCGAGGCGACGGACAGCGCTTTTGACGGCCTCGACATCGTCCTCGGCGCGGCGGAGAACGACATTGCGGAGCGCTTCGCCCCTGCCATTGTCAAGGCGGGCGCGACGTTCGTGGACAACTCCAGCGCGTTCCGCCTCGATCCCAAGGTGCCGCTGGTGGTGCCGGAGATCAACCCCGAGGACGTGAAGTGGAACAGCGGCATCATCTCCAACCCGAACTGCACGACGATCATCACCATGGTCGCGATCAACGCCCTCGCCAAGGAAAGCCCCATCACCAGCATCATTGCCTCCAGCTATCAGGCGGCGAGCGGCGCCGGCAAGGCTGGTCTCGACGAGCTCAAGGCCGAGGCCATGGCCTATGCCGACGGCAGCACCGTCGAGCCGAAAGCCTTTGCCTACCAGCTGGCGTTCAACGTCATCCCCCAGATCGGCGGTGAGCAGTACATGGGCTACACCAGCGAGGAGATGAAGATGCAGAACGAGGGCCGCAAGATCCTCCACCTGCCCGAGATGAATGTCTCCTGCACCTGCGTGCGTGTGCCGGTGTTCCGCAGCCACAGCATCTCCGTGGTGCTGCGCACCGAGAAGAAGATCAGCGTGGAACGCGCCCGCGAGCTGATTGCGAACGCTCCCGGCGCGAAGCTGGTAGACGACCTCAAGAACAAGCAGTACCCTATGCCGCTGGACACCTCCGATCAGGATATTGTGTTCGTCGGCCGCATCCGCGAGGATCTCACCGATCCCAACGGTCTCGCTCTCTGGTGCTGCGGCGACCAGATCCGCAAGGGCGCGGCGACCAACACCGTGCAGATCGCGGAACTTTTGCTCAAATAAGATACAAAAAAGCCCGCCTCACGGCGGGCTTTTCGCTGTTTAATAATCAATCGTGCCGTCCAGAACCTTGAGGTCATACGGCTCAAAGACCACGTTGCGATACTTCTCCACGTCGAGCTTCACACCTGTCCAGTCGGAGTGCAGCTCGCCGGTCTGCTTGATGAGGATATCGTAGAGGATATCGTAGGTGACGCCGTTTTCGTCGGTCTCCACGATGGTGGAGTACGGCAGCGTCTTGTGATAGGTCATGTGCAGATCCTTGTACCGGAAATGGAAGCCATTGCGCATACGGCAGCCATCGAGACCCATATAGGTGAACTGACGCTTGAGATCCTGCAAAATGGGGTCGTTCTCCTCCTCGTACAGATTCTCCGGTGTGGTCTCGGTGTAGTCATAGCGGAACTGGATCGGGATATTATACTTGCGCCAGCGCTCGGTAAAGTCCTTGAGCTTGTCAGAGGGATAGTCCATGTACAGTACGCAGTTGATGCGCTTCGGCGTGGCAATCTGCCCCACGATCTCATCCGGCGACTCCTCCACATAGGGATCGACGTGGCGGGAGACGTTGATGCAGGTGATCTTGTCCTTGTTCTTTTCCGTAAACGCGAGCATCTCCTCCGCGCCGCACCCGGGCTGCACGGGGAAGGTCGTGTTGATGTACACCTTATGGGTCTTGGGCACCGCGTCCAGCATGCGCTGAAGCGAATCCAGATTCGCAAACGGCTCGCCGCCGGTGAACACCACGTCACATTCCGGGGTGATGCTGTCCACCACGCGGATGCTTTCAATGATCTTGTCCACGGAGAATCCGGCGCAGTTGGCATATTCCTGCTTATTCACGCAAAACGGGCAGTTGTTGCGGCAGTCATACGGCACAAATACCGTCACAGTCGCGCCACCGGCGCGGGTCTTATAGGGATGATTCATCTATTCAAATCCGTCCTTTGGTGATGATCGGCCAAAAATCGTAGGGTATTATAGCATGTTGTAATACACTTTTCAAGGTACAAAAAAGCTGAAATTTCATGGAATTTCAGCTTTTCGTTTGTAATCTCTCCCGGACATAAGCAATCGCCGCATCCTCTCCACGCTCTTTGAGCACAAGCAGCATCTTCTCGATCTCCTCGCCGGTCTCGGGATGGATCATGATATGCCCCTTGGAGCGGATGTAGTAGTCGTAAGCGTCGGCGTCGGTATACTTGTCGCCGCGGTAGACCTTGCAGGCAGCGACACGGTCGCAGAACTGCTCGGCGACGTATTTCATCGGCATCTTGCAGCCGCCGAAGCTCACCTTACCATCCTCGCCGATCACATAGTCGATCCAGTACTCAAAGTGATGGCGATTTCGGCCCTTGTGATGCAGCCACGCCAGAGACACGCCGGTTTCCTTGCGCTCGGCGTCGTTGGGGCTGCGAAAGCCCTGATAGTACTTCGCGCCACGCCAGAACTCGATGGGGCTGTACTTGCTCAAATCATGGGTCAGGCCCTGTTTGTATAGTCCCACGCGAAAGCACAACTGCCGCACCAGACGGCGATGCTGCGTAATGGTTTTAAAATGTGCCCACGGATGCACGGCAACTGCCTCCTTTTGGTATAATCCGCAACAAAACGCGGAACACTTGCTTTGAGGTGATGCAATATGGAAATCGCGGTGGTGGGCGCGGCAGGCCGCGCTCTTTGTCTTGCGGCGGGGCTGAATGCCGCGGTCTTCCCCACCCTCGACCAGGTGTCGGGGCGGCGGTGGGATCTGCTGGCGCTGTGCCGTGACGCGGCGCGGACACCCTTTTGCGGCAGCGTTCCCGCCAGGAACCTGCTCTTGCCCGGGGACAGCGACCCGTCCTTTGCGCTCTGCACCGGTGCGATGCAGGTGGTGGGCTATGGCTTCTCGCCCCGGGATACGCTGACGCTCTCCTGCGTCACGGGCACGGAGCGGCTGCTGTGCCTCCAGCGGAGCGTCATCACTGCGCTGGGCACGGTATTGGAGCCGCAGGAGCTGCCGCTCACCGGTTCATTGAGTGCTCTGGACGGCGAGGACGCGCTGCTGGCGGCAGGCGCACGGCTGCTCAGCTCAGGCGCTCCACTTTGATTGCATAGGAGCGCACGTCAAACGCCCCGCGCAGGAAGTTTTTGACCAGCGTTTCGGCGTTCTCATCGGCGCGAATCAGCAATCCCTTGGCGATGGCATCCTTCTCGGCGCTTTTGATCATCTCGTTGTCGCTCTTGTTCACGTCACTGACGCTTAAGGGATTGAAGATACTCTTCTGCTCGTCATAGAGTTCAAAGCTGTCGTAGTCGATTTCGGTGGAGAGAATATGTGCCTTCGGCAGCGTGACGGTGACGCGCCGGATGGTATTGTCCACCTCGACCGTCGCTTTTGTGAAATCCACGCCTGCTTTGATCACGCCGTCGTAGCTGTAGACAAACTTGTTGCGGGTCAGCGGCAGATCGAAGCTGAGATCGAAGATCTGCGCGGACTTGCCGCTGTCGTAGGTCTGTACTTGCGTGAACCAGTATTCCTCCGTAGCCAGCTCCCCGATGTCGTTCATACCGGAGCGGATGGTCTCGCCGCTGATCTCCTCGTGCTCGGTGATGATCCCCTGTCCGCTTTCCTCCTCAACGAGTACCGTACCGTGCCGGGCGGTGCGGCCCATAAGGTATGCGCCCACGCCGACAATGACAAACGCCAGCAGCATAGCAAGGACAATCTTGAGTTTTTTCACCGCGATCCCTCCCTTTTCGGGCAACGCCCGGATATTTCTATGAGAAGAATATCATATTTTGAACAAACGGTCAATCATGGGTTGTGTTTGGAAGGAACCAAGCACCCATCCAAACGAAGAAGCGACGTGCCAAAAACACGTCGCTTCTTGTCTGCAGTAAAGTGTCCGTGAACGCCTCCAAATGATGTGCGGCGGCACATTGGATGTAAGCTCCGCGCCCAGTCGGGGCACTGCCGTAACCATTTTCATACCGAACACTGAGCAATCGGCATGAGCGTCTTCTGAGTCGCGATGATCAAAGATGGCAATCGCCGCCGATGCAGCCTGCATCAGCGGCGATTGCACAAGGAAAGAAGAAAATCTCAGACTTCAAACATACCCGCCGGCTTCTTATCCGGTTTCTTGGTATCGGTGTAGGTCTTGGCGGTGTTGTAGTCGATGTCGGGAATGGGCCACGTCGGGGTCTTGCCCTCGTAGACCTCCATCACACCCTGCGCCGCGAAGTAGGACGCGCGGTGCGCCGCCTCGGTGGTGTTGCCGCCGATGTGCGGGTAGATGATGACGTTGTCGAGCGTCAGCAGCGGGTTCTTGGGATCGACCGGCTCCTGACGGATGGCGTCGAGGCCCGCGCCGCAGATCACGCCGGTCTTGCAGGCTTCGTAGAGGTCCTCCTCCACGACCAGCTTGCCGCGGGCGGTGTTGATGAGAAACGCCGTGGGCTTCATCATCTTCAGGCGCTTCATGTCCACCATGTCGGTGGTCACGGGCGTGCTGGGCGCGTGCAGGGAGACGTAGTCGCTCTCGGTGAAGATGCGGTCGAGATCGCGCACGACCTCCACGCCGTCGGGGAAGTCCTTGGCGGGCTTATACGGGTCGTAGCACAGGACGTTCATCTCCAGCGCCAGCGCACGCACCGCCACGCGGGAGCCGATGTTGCCGCAGCCCACGATGCCCAGCGTCTTGCCGCTGAGGGTGTTCTTGCGGATCTTGAGCTTTGCCTTGTAATAGTCGTCCACCCAGGTCTTGTGCAGGACGGTGACGTTGCGGCTCATCTCGAGCATGAGCAGCAGCGCGGTCTCCGCGACGGAGGTGGAGTTGGCGACGGGGGCGTAGAGCGTCTGCACGCCGTTGTCCTTGCAAGCCTGCAGGTCGACGGTGTCGAAGCCCGCGCCGTGGCGCACGATGACCTTGAGGTTGGGGTTCGCCTCGATGACCTCGCGGGTGATCTTGGTGATGCGGACGATCATCGCGTCGGGCTGGTGCTCCTTCATGTCAGCGAGCACGTCCTCGGTCTCAAAGCCGCGGCCGTCGATGATGGTATGTCCGGCGTCCTCGAGCATCTTGCGGCCCTCGGACATGATCTCCTGCGGCAAAAGAATTTTCCAAGCCATTGTTGATAAGCTCCTTTTCTGTCTTATTCTTCTTCCTCTTCTTCCTCGACCACGGTGCCGGCGACCTTGGCGGCCTTCGCCTTGAGCACCTGCTTGCGGATCGTCATGGCGACGGACGCGACGGCGATGAGCAGGAAGATGAGAGAGATGGGACGGGTGACGAAGATGGACCAGCTGCCGCCGGTCTGCATCAGCGCCTGACGCATGTTCTCCTCGGTCATGGAGCCGAGAATATAGCCGATGATCATCGGCGTGGAGGGAACCTTCAAGTACTTGAACAGCAGACCCATCAGGCCGAACACGGCGACGGACCACACGTCAAAGATGCTGAAGTTGGAGCAGTACGCTCCGATCACACAACACACGAGAACGACGGGCAGCAGATAGTACTTCGGGATGTCCAGCAGTTTGACGAACACACGCAGACCCGCGCGCTCGCAGATGAGCATGATGACGTTCGCAACGAGCAGCGAAATGAAGATACCGTAAACGTACTGTCCGCTCTTCATGAAGATCAGCGGACCGGGGGCGATGCCGTGGATCGTGAGGCCGCCGAGGAAGATGGCCGTCGCCACGTTGCCGGGGATGCCCATGGTGATCAGCGGGATCAGGGAGCCGCCGATGACCGCGTTGTTGGAGGTCTCGGAGGCGATGATGCCGTCGATGATACCGGTGCCCCACTTCTCGGGGTACTTGGACGTGCTCTTGCCCGCGGTGTAGGCCAGCAGGCTGGAGGTCGAACCGCCGATGCCCGGCAGGATGCCGATGCCGAGACCGATGAGCGCGGACTGGATGATAAGGCGCCAGTGGGAGATGTAATCCTTAAAGGAAATGCCGTAGCCCTTGAGGCTGTAGCTGTACTTGCTGCCGTCGCCCAGAATGTCGCGGCGCTCGAAGCCGGTGCGGATGATGTCCGTGACGGCGTAGAGACCGATCAGAATCACGACGGTGTCAAAGCCGCCGTAGAGCTGGGAGTGGCCGAAGGTGAAGCGGATCGCGCCGTCCACCGGAGCGATGCCGACGAGCGAGAGCGCAATGCCGAACAGGCCCGCGAGGATGCCGTTGAGCAGCGAGTTGCCGGAAAGGCTGGAGATGATCGTCAGCGCGAACACCGCGATGGAGAAATACTCCGCGGAGGTGAATGCCAGCGTGACCTTGGCGAGGTACGGGGAGATGAACATCAGGGCGAAGATACTGATGAGGCCGCCGATGAAGGACGTCAGAATGCCGACGCCCAGCGCCTTGCCCGCCTCGCCCTTGTCCGCCAGCGGGCCGCCGTCAAAGACGGTGGCGATGGAGGACGCGGTGCCGGGGATCTTCAGCAGAATGGCGGAGATCAGGCCGCCGGAAATGCCGCCGAGGTACAATCCGACGAGCAGCGCAATGCCGTTCATCGGCTCCATGCCGAAGGACATGGGCAGAAACAGGATCAGCGCCATGGAGGCGGACAGACCGGGGATCGAACCGAAGATGATGCCGATCACGACGCCGATGAAAATGAGGCCCAGGCAGATGGGGTTGAGCAGGACCATATGGATTGCTTGACTAACCATGTTCGACCCTCCTTAAAATCCGAAGATGCCCTTGGGCAGGGGCGAGCTGATGACGTGGGTAAAGAGCGCGTAGAGCGCAAAGGGTGCGATGATGGAGATGGCGGAAATGGTGATCCAGTTGCGTTTCTCCTTCGGGGTCAGCACAAGGATCTGCGCGAACAGGTAGACGATGGTGGAGATGATGAAGCCCACCGGATTGAACGCGAGGACATAAATGCCGATCAGGGCAATGGTCATCCAGCCGCCCGCCATATCGCTGTTCGACGCCTTGGACTCGCTCTCCTTTTCGCGCAGCGCCATCACAAGGCGGATCGCCGCGGCGACGATGATCGCGATGGCAATGACCTTTGGGAAGAATCCCGAACCGACGTCATTCTTCATCATGTGCTTGACGCCCGTCGCCTGCACGAACAGGAAAACGCCGAAGATGAGGAACAGTACGGAGGTCAGGATGCTCTTTTTCTTATTGCTCAGGTTCATTTCGAGCTCTCCTTTCTAAAATACGTGCCGCGGCTGCATGGCCTGCGGTCATACAGCCGCGGCGTTGCGGTTGAGTAGGCTTTGAATTACTCGGCGAAGAACTCCTTGAGCTCGTTCACGGTCTCGGTATCCTGCGCGATGGTGTCAGCGCCGTTGCGATAGAAGGGCTGCGCATAGTAGGTGGCGAGGACGGACGCGAACTCGTCGGACTCGGCAACCTCCTTCATGGCGGCGGAGAGCTTGTCAACGATCGCCTGATCGGTACCCTTGGGGAAGCGGACCTCATAGATCTTGGGCTGGATGACATTGTAGCCCTGCTCCTTGAGGGTCGGGAACTCCTCGAGACCCGGCAGACGCTCTTCGGCGCAGATGCCGAGCACGCGGAAGTCACCGTTCTCCACATAGTCAGCGATGTTCATGAAGTTGACCACGAGCACGTCGCACTGGCCGGCAAGGAACGCGGTCAGACGGTCGCCGGTGCTGGAGCCGACGTCGATGTTGTTCATCTCAATGCCCATCTCACGCTCCATGGCCTCGGCAACCGCGTGGGTCGCGCCATAGTAGGTGATGGAGTACTTGAGCTGGCCGGGGTTCGCCTTGGCCCAGCTGATGAGGCTCTCCAGGTCGGTCCACTGGCTGTCGGACTTGACGATCAGCGCATAGGTGTCGTCGCGGGCGATGGAGCCGACGACCTCGAAGTCATCCATGAAGGAGAACTCGTTGCTCTCGGCGGCCTCCTGGGTCAGCATGACGCCGCTGTGGTGGAACAGAGCGGTGTAGCCGTCGTTCTTCGCGCCCATGACGCTGGAGGAAGCGACCACGCCCGCGCCGCCGGTGGTGTTGACCACGACGAAGTTGACGCCCAGCTTCTCGCTCAGGAGCTTGCACATCTGACGGCAATAGGTGTCGGTGTCACCGCCGGCGCTGTAGGGGACGACCATGGTGACGTTGTCCTTCGGCCAGTCGGTCTCAGCCGCGGCGGGAGCCGCGTCGGTGGAACCGGCGTCAGCCGCGGGAGCGGCGGTCTCGGTGTTGGTGTTGGTGGTGGTGCTGCCGTTGTCGCTGCCGCCGCAGGCGGTCAGGAGGGCACAGGTCATCACCAGCGCGAGGATCATGGCAAGATAGCGTTTCATGTGTTTTCTCCTTTTCACTAAAATGTTTGCTTCTTCCTTATCTGTTCCGCGGCAAGCCGCGGTTCAAACCGTTCTTAATGCCACTCGCTGTCAAAGACGAGGCAACCGTTGTCCACCACGGTCTTTTCATACAGCGCGATGTGCTTGCTGCGATCGGGCACCTTGCCGGCGGCGTAGTTGGCCAGCGTCTTCTGCTCGCTCGCGAACTTGTCGGTCACGGCCTCCAGCGCCTCCTTGGCGAACTCGGGGCGGATGACCACCACGCCGTCCGGGTCGCCCACGATGATGTCGCCGGGGAACACAACCTGCCCGCAGCAGGCGATGGGGACGTTGATCTCGCCGGAGCCGATCTTCCACGGGCCCTGCGGCGTGATGCCCTTGGCGTAGACGGGGAAGCCAAGCTCATCGAGCGCGTCCGCGTCGCGGATGCAGCCGTCGAGCACGAAGCCCGCGATGCCCTTGCTCTTGGCGTAGTTGAACATGATCTCGCCGCACAGCGCACGGCTCATGCAGCCGCCGCCGTTGAGCACGATCACGTCGCCCGGCTCCGCCATATCCATGGCGCGGTGCAGCAGCGCGTTGTCACCCTCGGAGCAGTGAACGGTCAGCGCGGTGCCGACCATGCTGGCGTTCCTGGTGTAGCAGCGCAGATCGCCGTACATGTTGTACATGCGGTTCATCATGTCCGCGATGTTGCTGCTGGGGATGCCGCGGAAGGCCTCGACCAGCGCGCGGTCGGGACGGTTGATCTTTGTGTAGATCCTCTTGCCGTATGTGGTTTCCATCGGTGTGTTCCTCCTGTTAAATTGATGCAACTCACCCTTGCTTCTTCTGTATCTTTATGGTAGCATAAGCCATACACAAACGCAAACAGTATATTTTTGTGATTGTCACTAAGGAACTTTGTGGAGGAGCTTATGGACATCATCAGCCTGTATTACTTTTCCGAGCTGGCCAAGGATATGCGCATCACCCACACGGCGAACCGCCTCTTCGTCACGCAGCAGACCCTCAGCAATCACCTCGCCCGATTGGAAGAATACTATGGCACGCAGCTCATGTACCGCAAGCCCACGCTGTCTCTGACCACCGCTGGGGAGTTTGTGCTCTCCTTTGCAGATATCGTCAGCAAAGAGCACATCAATTTAAAGGATATCCTCTCCGACGTGGAGCGACAGGAGCGCGGCACGCTGCGCTTCGGTGCCAGTCCCCTGCGCGTCAACACCTGCCTGCCCCACATTCTGCCCGAATTCACAAAGCGCTATCCGCAGGTGGAGCTGCACATCACGGACGCCATGTCTGCCCAGCTTGAACCGATGGTATTGAGCGGCGAGCTCGATTTTGCGGCGGTGCTGTCCGCAAAGCCCGATCCCGAGATGGTCTCCGACCAGCTGATGCTCGACCCGGTTTATCTTTGTGTTTCCGACAAGCTGCTCCAGCAGTATTACGGTGACGAGGCAGCCTCCCTGAAAGCGCGGGCGATCCACGGCGCGGATGTCGCCGATTTTGCGAAGCTCCCCTTCTGCCTGCACACCAACCGTCTCGGCACGCGCATCAACGAATGCTTTTTGGAGCGCGGCATCGCGCCCAACGCCTACGTCACCACCTCCGACACGCTCATCAGCCTGTCGCTGTGCATCGAGCGTCTGGCGGCCTGCTTTGCCACGCATATGCGCCTGTTCAACCAGAAGGAACGCATTCCCGATGACATGAACATTTTCCCACTGTACGTCCACGGCGAACCGCTGACCCAGACTCTGACGCTGATCCGCCGCAAGGATCGCTATCTCGCGCATTACAGCAAGCTCTTTCTGGAGCTGCTGTTCAATTACTTCAGCGACGTGGAAAACATTCACATGGAGCGCATGGCTTAAAGCAATGCATCGGCAAAAGGAAAAGCGGCAGGTTCTTTAATAGGCCTCCATAAAGCTGACAAGCATCTTGACCGCCTGCGCGCGCGTCGCGGGAGCACCCGGCTGCAATTTCCCGTCAACGCCGTTGATGATCCCGCGGCCGCAGGCCCAGCGCATCGCGTCAAGCGCCCATGTGCTGACTGTGTCGCGGTCGGAAAACGCATTCAGTGCGTCAGTGGGCGCAGAAACCGCCAGCTTTCGGGACGAAGCGTAGCGATAGAGCATTGTGGCAAGCTCCTCGCGGGTGATCCGGTCGTTGGGGCGGTAACGGCCGTCGCTGCCCTCCACGATCTTCGCGTCAGCCGCCCAGCGTACCGCGGCGGAATACCACTCCCGCGCCGCAATATCCGGGAAGGCCGTGTCGCCGTCGAGGATCGCCGTGCCGTCCTTGCGCTGCTCCACGCGGGAGAGCAGCGTCACGAACATTGCGCGGCTGACCGGCGTATTCGGGGCAAATTCGGTCGCGCTCACGCCGATGACGATCCCCTGCTGAACAGCCTTGCCGATAGGCTCTGCATACCATGCGTTGTCGGGCACGTCCGCGAATACGTTTTTCGCGACGGAAATCGTGAGGATACTGCCTGCAAAGCCGTCGGTCACATACAGCGTGTCGTCCTTAACGGCCACGCCACGCGGACTGTTGGGCATCAATTCGGTATCGGACGCACGCTTGATCGTGTCGACGCGGTTGCTCCGGATGGCGCGCACCGCACTGTTGCCGGTGTCCGCAACGTACAGCGTACCATCCGCGCCCGCGGCGATCCCCTGCGGGTGATCGAAGTGCGCGGTATTCAGCGCACCGTCCACAAAGCCGCCATAGTATTCGCCGGCCTCCTCCGCCGCGTCGGAGACGCCCGCAAAGGCCGTCACCTGCCCGTTGGGAAGCGTCACCTTCGCAATACGGCTGCGCCCCGTTTCCGCAACATAGAGCACCTTGTCATAACAGCACAGGCCCATCGGCGCATTGAGTCCCCGCGCAATCGTTGTTACCTTGCCGTCCTTCGCGATGCGGCGGATCATGCCGTTGCCGGTGTCGGAGACATACAGATTGCCGTCCGCGTCAGTGGTCAGTCCTGTTGGATGCCGAAAGGACGCGCGCTTGTCCGCGCCGTCGGCGCTGCCGACCTTGCCGGAGCCCGCCAGCGTATAGACGCGTCCGCCCATGATGTAGCGCACCACGTTTGCGTCCGCGTCCGTGACGGCGTAACCATCCAAGAACTTCTCCACGTCCCACGGCTCCTTGAAGTACGCCTTGTCCGCCACCGCGTCGCGGTAAATGCCGGTCGGCTCACCGGATAATCCGGCAGCACTGATCGCACCGGCATACTGCGTAACGGTTTCTCCCGCCACACGCCATACGACCTTGTTATAGGTGTCGCTCACCAGCAGCTCTCCGTCCTCCGCGACGGCGAGGCCGGAGAGCTTGCCCTGTCTGAAGTCCTCCGCCTTGAGCGCGGAAACCGGGACGCTGAGCATGAGGCTCAGCGCGAGGAAAAGCGGCAGTAATCTCCTTTTCATGGTGGTGCGTCCTTTCTATTTCAATTCATCCAGCGTCAGGATCTCAAAACCTTCGGCTTTTCCCTTGAGTTTGATCGTGCCGCCGAGGGATGTGGTTTTGGCGCGCTCGCCCAGCGCGTCCGCCACCACGCGGGAGATGTACACCGTGCCTCCGGGGGCGTTGGCCTCCAGGCGCGCAGCGGTGTTCACCGTGTCGCCGATAGCGGTGTAGTCCATGCGTTTCGGCGCACCGATGTTGCCCACGACCGCGGGGCCGTAGTTCACGCCGACGCCGAAGCTGACCGTGCGCCCGAAGCGTGCCATCAGCTCCTCGCCCACGGCTTTCGAGCCCTCCACCATGTCCATGGCGGCGCGACAGGCGAGATAGATCGCGTCCTCTTGCGGCACCGGCGCGTTCCAGAACGCCATCGTGCAGTCGCCGACGAACTTATCCAGCGTACCATGGTTTTTCATGATGCACTCAGTGGTCAGTGTTAAGTATCGGTTGATGATCTCCACCACCGTCGGCGGGTCCAGCGCCTCGCTCATGGTGGTGAAGCCGCGCACGTCGACGAACAGCACCGCGATGTCGCACAGCTTGCCGCCCAGCTCCAGTGCGTCCGCGCCCTGCGTGAGCAGCTGCTCCATCACCGCGGGGTCAATGTAGTGGCCGAAGGTGTTCTGCACGCGGCGCTTTTCCCGCGCCGCGCGGACGTAGTTCACCGCAACGGAGGCAATGAACAGCACCGTCACGAACAGCGGCACATACAGCACGTGCAAAATGTGCCCGCCGCGGAACAGAATCGCGCACAGCGCGACCCAGCCGACGCAGACACCGAGCCAGGCCGGCAGCGCGGCGCGCACCTTGCGATCCCAGAAGAACCACAGCGCCGCAGCGCACAGAACAAACAGCACCGCAAGCTGAATGCCCGTACCGGCCTCCCGCGGGAAGTGTCCCGCGCGGAACGTGTCGATCATGTTTGCCTGGATCTCAACGCCGTACATCGGTACGGCATGGTCGACCGCGGTGATGTAATCGTCCTGCAGACCCGCGGCATAGGGGCCGATGAGCACGATCTTATCCGCGAAATAGTCGCTCTCGATCTCGCCGGTGAGCAGGTCGACAACGGAAACGCCGTCATAGTAGCCACCGGGCTTCGCCGTGAACGGCAGGTAGAAAAAGCCGTGCGTATCCGTCTCCGGCGGAGCCATCGGGATCTCGCCCCGCGCGGCGCACCAACGCTCGTAGATCGCGCGGGCAAAGGATGGCACACGGCCCTCACCCGGGATGTTCGTCCACAGCAGCGCGTGGCGCAGCACGCCGTCGCCGTCCATCATGGCGTTGATGTGACCCATGCCGCTTACGTCATAAAGCGCGTCAAAGGGTCCGTCCCACGCCTGCACGGCGAAGTCGTTCACATAGAAGTCGTGCTCTCCTCGGTGTACCAGCTCGCTGCCAAAGGTTGCTGCGGCGGCAAACACGACGTTGCCGCCGTCCGCTGCGGCTGTGGCAAGGTACTCGTCCGCGTCGGGATCGGCGCCCTCGCCGACGTACAGTACGTCCACGCCGATGACAGCAGGCCGCGCGTCTGGATCGGCATTGAGATAGTCGATTGCCTCTGCCATATAGTTGCGCGGCCATGGCAGTGGTCCCAGCTCGTCCAGCGCGCGCCGGTCGATGCCGATGACGACAATCTCTCCGTCCGCGCCCGCGGGCTGCTGATAGAGCGCGTCGGAAACCGCGCTGTCCGCTCCGCCGAGCCACCCCAGCCCCGCCACGGCGGTCAGCGCCGCCGCGGCGAGGAACGAAGCAAGAAGGCGTAAAAGGTTGTGGTTATGTGTCATGGGTGATCACTCAAAAAAGTTCACGATCTGCTGTGCCCCGGTCGGCGTTCTGTAGCAGAAGAACGTAAAGGTGTACCCCGCAGTAATTGTCTTACTGCCGCAGTATGTTCCGTAATCGTAGTCCACTTCGTTAATCTTCACTGTATTTGCGTCGGAATTGACCGCTGTCGGCATAGCAGAAAGAATCGTGATTGCTGTTCCGGTTAAATCGGAAGCGGTCAGTACAATCGAATTGACTGACTCAGGGAACAGCGCACTCACAAAGGTAATACCGGCAAATTGATTCAAGGTGCCGCTGAAAGAAACGTCGAAGTCCTCAGCACAGTTGATAAACACCGAAGATCCGATTCTTGTCAACGTGCCCGGCAGCGTGATGCTGCTCAGAGAGCTGCAGCCATTGAACGCATAATTTCCAATCGTTTGTACGCCATACATGCCTCCCACGGTTTGCAGCTTGGCGCAAGAGTTGAACGCAGAAACGCCAATACTTGTCACAGTGCTTGGAATCGTGATCGATTGGAGCGAAGAACAACGGTAGAAAGCACCATCACCAATATCGGTCACACCGCTCATCCCGCTCACAGAGGTCAGCGCGGCGAAATTGGCAAAAGAGTTCTGACCAATTCTTGTGATTCCTTCTCCTACCACCACTTCTGTGATCGTTGCTCTTTGATTATACCACGGAACGTCGTTTTCGCTGCTGTAATTATCAATGGAGCCATTGGATGTTTCATCGGTGGTCGAAAGCGTCAGTCGATAGGCCGTGCCCCCTGTGTCTGGATGCGTCCCGTTCTCTGTCAGCGTCCACGTCACGTTTGTGCCGGTCGTGCCGGACAAGCTTTCCGTCCACTTGGCATAGTAGGTCTTGTTGCCGCTGTCCGTCGCGGCGATGGTCGTCACCGCGCTGCCGCTGAAGGTCGCGTCCTCGTACCAGCCGCCGAAGGTGTAACCCGTCTTCGTGATCTCCGTCGCCGTGGGCAGCGTCGTGCCGACGCCGTAGGTGTAGCTCGTCACATTGGCGCCGCTCGCGATCGTACCCTCATTCGCGTTCAGCGTCACCGTGTAGCTCTCTGCCGTCCACTTCGCGTAATACGTCTTGTTGCCGCTGTCCGTCGCGGCGATGGTCGTCACCGCGCTGCCGCTGAAGGTCGCGTCCTCGTACCAGCCGCCGAAGGTGTAACCCGTCTTTGAAATATCGGCCGCCGTGGGCAGCGTCGTGCCGACGCCGTAGGTGTAACCCGTCACGTTTGCACCACTCGCGATCGTACCCTCATTCGCGTTCAGCGTCACCGTGTAGCTCTCTGCCGTCCACTTCGCGTAATACGTCTTGTTGCCGCTGTCCGTCGCGGCGATGGTCGTCACCGCGCTGCCGCTGAAGGTCGCGTCCTCGTACCAGCCGCCGAAGGTGTAACCCGTCTT
>CAMVTO010000038.1 GCA_947170435.1 uncultured Clostridia bacterium
CGCCCAGTTTGGGGTGGGTGCTGAAGGGAGGCTATGCCTTTCGTTACCGGAAGCTGAGCCTGCGGTCTCCGGGCGTCCCCTAATGGCATGGGGGTCACGACCCTGTTTCCGTGGAGACCCGCTTGCGTGCCGGGCGTACTCCCATGTTGGTAAGCGACCTTGGTACGGAGCGGGCGATGAACCCGCGTCGCGGTGCTAAAGCGGCGTTTGCGCCGTGAACGCTGTGCGCGGAGTAGCCTGCCTTGAGTGGCGACGGCGAATCGGAGAATACAACCGAATCCCCCGGCCAGGGGAGAGGGCGATCGCTCCGTGAAACCGGCGCTGCAAAAGAGGCTAAGAGACGGTTTGACTGTGGCGGAAATCGCCTAGGCTGTCCATTGGGGCAGGGCAGGGGTTACAGTGCGGACTAAGTGGCAATCGGGTACCGCGTGTCGGCGACGGCGCGGCACGGCCCTTAAAGGGGAACCGCCTGACCGGCAACGGGAGGCGGGCCGCGGGGAAAGCCAACCCGACCAAAGCCGTAGGATTACCTTGCTTTGCCGCCGCTGTTTTAGCTTCAAAAAAGAGGACGTAGTCCTCTTTTTTGAGAGAGTTTCGCTGCGCTTCCCGCACGCCGATGGCGCACGGGCGCTTCGCGCAGAGTGTTTTTTCTGACGCACATGTCGTCAGAAAAAACGATCAGATTCATTTCGCGCCTGCGGGCGCGAAAAAGGAGCAACCATGAAAAAAGAAGAGGCCAAGCCTCGAAGTTATTGGCATTGGGTCGTTCGTATTTTCCTGATGTCCGTGCTCCTCTCGGCGCTTTTGAGCTTCGCCTCCGGCGTCGTGCTGGAGGATGCGGGGTATGTGCTGGCCGTGGCGGTGCTGGTGGCCTTTGTCCTGCTGGGCATCGTGTTCGATGTGATCGGCGTCGCCGTGACAGCAGCGGACGCAAAGCCGTTCCACTCCATGGCGTCCCATCGGGAAAAGGGCGCGAAGGAGGCGCTGTACCTTATCAAAAACGCGGAGAAGGTGTCCAGCTTCTGCAACGACGTGGTGGGTGACATCTGCGGCATCGTCAGCGGCTCCACCGCGGCGGTGATCGTGCTGCGCCTGCAATCGAGCTTCCATACGAAAACGATACTGATCTCAATCGCCGTGACGGCGCTCATCTCAGGCCTGACCATCGGCGGCAAGGCCATCGGCAAGCGCCTGGCACTCAACCACAGCACAGACGTGGTGTATCGAACAGCCAAGATGATGCGGCTCTTGCGCATCGGTAAAAAATGAGGGAATCGTCTTGATCTTAGAACGCATCCATGGGCCGGCAGACGTCAAAGCGCTTGATCGCGCTGAGACGGAGCGGCTCTGTGAAGAATTGCATACATTTCTGCTCCACAGCGTCGCAAAGACCGGCGGGCACCTCGCGTCGAACCTCGGCGCGGTGGAACTGACGGTGGCGATCCACCGCGTGTTCGACACGTCCCGGGATCGTCTGGTGTTTGACGTGGGGCATCAGTGCTACGCGCATAAGGCGCTGACCGGGCGCATGGAACAGTTTCCGACGCTGCGGCAGTACGGCGGACTGTCCGGCTTCCCCAAGCCGAACGAGAGCGTCCACGATGCCTTTGTAGCGGGGCACGCGTCGAACTCCGTCTCTGTGGCGCTGGGCATGGCCCGCGCGCGGACGCTGCTGGGCGAGGACTATTCCGTGCTGGCGCTCATCGGCGACGGCGCGCTTTCCGGCGGCCTTGCCTACGAGGGACTGAACAACGCGGGCGCGTCGGGCGAGCCGCTGATCGTGATCCTCAACGACAACGGCATGTCCATCTCCCGCAACGTCGGCGCCGTGAGCAAGCATCTTTCGCATCTTCGCACCAAGCCGGCATATTACGAGTTTAAGAAGGCATACAACCGCGTGCTCGGTGCCAATCAGATGGGACGGGCGCTGCGTGATTTCAGCCACCGGATCAAAACCGGCGTGAAAAACGCATTGTTGCCCAACGCCACGATGTTTGAGGACATGGGCTTCACCTACGTTGGCCCCGTCGACGGGCACAACGAGCAGCAGCTGGAGGAGTCCCTGCGCTGGGCGAAGGAGCTGAACTGCCCGGTGCTGCTGCATGTGCGCACCGTCAAGGGCAAGGGATACGCGCCTGCGGAGCGGGAGCCGGGCAAGTGGCACGGCGTGGGAACCTTTGACGTGCTGACCGGCAAAATGAAGGAGGGCGGCGAGAGCTTTTCCTCCGTGTTCGGGCAGACGCTCTGCGAGCTGGCCGCCGAGGACAACCGTGTCTGCGCCGTCACCGCCGCCATGGAGGACGGCACAGGGCTGACGGCGTTTGCCGAGCGATATCCCGAGCGCTTTTTCGACGTGGGCATTGCGGAGGCGCAGGCCGCGGCGATGGCGGCCGGCATGGCAAAGCAGGGCCTGATTCCCGTGTTTGCCGTGTATTCCACGTTTTTGCAGCGGGCCTACGACCAACTGATCCACGACACGGCGCTGTCCAACCTGCATGTGGTATTCGCCGTGGATCGCGCGGGCTTTGTCGGCGCGGATGGGGAAACGCATCACGGTATTTTTGACGCTACGTTTTTATCGGATATTCCCAACATGACGGTGCTGTGTCCCTCCAGCTTTGCGGAGCTGCGCGCCATGCTGCGCCGCGCTGTGTTTGCGCTGGACGGCCCCGTGGCCATCCGATATCCCCGCGGCGGGGAGGAGCGTTACCGCGATGACAGCGGCGACGGCGCGTTTGCCGAGCTGCGCGCGGGGAGCGATATCACCCTCTGCGCCTACGGTACGATGATCGCGCCGGTGCTCGACGCGGCGGATCTGCTGGCAAAGGACGGCGTGGAGGCGCGGGTCATCAAGGTCAACCGCATCTCGCCCTTTGTGGACGCGGACGTGCGCAAGACCTTCGCGGGTACGAAAAAGCTGATCGTCGCGGAGGAGTGCGCCAGCGTCGGCTGCGTGGGTCAGCGCCTTGCCGCGATCCTGACCGAGGAGGGGACGCCGCTGGAGAAGCTGTACCTCTGCAACCTCAATAAGAATTTTCCGCCCCATGGCGATTCCAAACGCCTGCGGGAACAGTTCCATCTCGACGCGGCGTCCATCGCGGCAAAAGCGCGGGAGGTGGTTCGATGAGCACCCGGCAAAGACTGGACGTGGCGCTCGTTGAGCGCGGCCTTGCCGAGACCCGGCAGAAGGCGCAGGCCACCATCATGAGCGGCATCGTGTACGTCAACGATCAGAAGGTGGACAAGGCCGGCTTCGCCGTGACCCCGGAGGCGAAGATCGAGGTGCGCGGCAGTACGCTGCGCTATGTGAGCCGCGGCGGACTGAAGCTCGAAAAGGCGATGCGTGAGTTCGGCCTGACGCTCTCGGACTGCGTTTGTGCCGACATCGGCGCGTCTACCGGCGGGTTTACCGATTGTATGCTGCAAAACGGCGCGGCGCGCGTCTACGCTGTGGATGTGGGCTACGGCCAGCTGGACTGGAAGCTCCGCAGCGATGAGCGCGTGGTGTGCATGGAGCGCACCAACGCGCGCTACCTGACCCATGAGCAGATCCCGGACGAGCTGGACTTTGCGTCCATTGACGTGTCGTTTATCTCACTGAAGCTGATTCTGCCCGCGGTGAACGGTCTGCTGAAAGACGGCGGGCACGTCGCCTGCCTCGTTAAGCCTCAGTTTGAGGCGGGACGTGAAAAGGTGGGCAAAAAAGGCGTCGTCCGCGATCCGGCGGTACATCGGGAGGTGCTGGAGCACTTTCTGGGCCACGCTGCCGACAGCGGCTTCGGTGTTCTGGATCTGACCTATTCTCCCATCCGTGGCCCGGAGGGGAATATCGAGTACCTGGGCTATTTGGAAAAGGGCGCGCGGACCGGACGCGAGTTCGATCTGGCGGCGCTGGTAGAAGCGTCCCACGCGGAATTGGACGCGTAAGAAGGTGAGTCAATGCTGAGAAAAGTGATTCTCTGCCCCAACCCCTATCGTGACACGGAGCTGCGCGTCGCGAAGCAGGCCAAGGCGATCCTCGACGAAATCAAGTGTCCCAACGTGGTGTGCATCCCGTTCCGCGGCAGTGAGGAGCCGGAGGGCTACGGCCTGGAGATCCGGCCCTTGCAGCAGGAGCTGCGGGGCGCGGATTTGATGATTGCCTTCGGCGGTGACGGCACGATCCTGCATCTGTCAAAAACCGCGGCACATAAGGATATCCCGGTGCTGGGCATCAACCTCGGCAGCCTCGGCTTTATGGCGGAGCTGGAGCAGCGGGAGCTGCCCAAGCTGCGGCAGCTGGCGGAGCAGAAGTATCTTGTCGAGAGCCGCATGATGCTGGACGTCTGCGTCAAGCGTGAGGGCCGCATCATTTATTCCAGCCTCGCTCTCAACGAGGCGCTGATTGCCCGCGGCAACGTGTCCCGCGTGATCCGGCTGCACATTTTTACGGAGAGCGGCAAGCTGGTGGATGTAGCGGGCGACGGCGTCGTGGTGGCGAGCCCCACAGGCTCCACGGCGTATTCGCTCAGCGCGGGCGGCCCGGTGGTGGAGCCCACGGCGCGGAACTTTGTGGTCAGCCCCATTTGCGCCCACAGCGTCCACGCCAATTCCTATGTTCTCGCGCCGGAGCGCACCATTACGGTGCAGACGGAGGCGACGGGCTATAAGCCTGTGGTGCTGTCGGTGGACGGCGGGCGCGCGTTTTCGCTGCGCCACGGCGACGCGGTGGAGATCACCCGCTCGCGATACGACACCAAGCTGGTGCGGCTGGAAAACAGAAGCTTTTGCGAAATACTACAGAGAAAAATGCTGGGAGGATTGACAGAAAATGAAGAATGACAGACAGGAAATGATCCTTGCCATCATTGCGGGGGAGCCTATTGAAACCCAGGAGCAGTTGATTGACCGGCTGCGCGAGCGCGGCATCAACAGCACGCAGGCGACCATCTCCCGCGACATCAAGCAGCTGCATCTCATCAAGGAGCCCGCCGGCGGCGGCCGATACCGCTACGCGGTGTCGGCGCATAAGACCAAGCTCAATTTTGCCGACCGGCTCCAGACCATCCTGCGCGAGAGCATTTTAAGCGTCGACTACGCGCAGAACATCGTCGTGCTCAAGACCATGCCCGGACTCGCCGGCGCGGCGGGCGCGGCGTTCGACGGCATGGAGCTTGCGCAGATGGTGGGCTCCATCGCGGGCGACGACACGGTGCTGATCGTTATGCGCGACACGGAAAGCGCTGCGGAGATCTGCGCCGAGATCGCTTCCATGCAAAAGAAGTTTCAGAAGTAAGGGATAACGATGCTGCAAGTATTGCACATAGAGAATATTGCGCTCATTGAGCAGGCGGACATCGTGTTTGAGCGCGGCTTCAACGCGCTCACCGGCGAGACCGGCGCGGGTAAATCCATCGTGATCGACTCCCTTGGCGCGGTGCTGGGCCAGCGCACATCCCGCGACCTGATCCGCACCGGCGCGGCGAAGGCGTTTGTCAGCGCCGCCTTTGACGGCGTGGACGCCGCGATCCCGGCGCTTGCCGAAAACGGCGTCGCGCCGGAGGAGGACGGCTCGCTGCTGCTGTCCCGGGAGCTTTCGGCGGACGGAAAGAACGTCTGCCGCGCCAACGGTCGGCCCATCACGGTGGCGCAGCTCAAGAGCATCGGTTCGGCGCTGCTGAACATCCACGGCCAGCATGACGGCACAGCGCTGCTGGACGAGACGCAGCACCTGCTGTACCTTGACCGCTTTGGGCACATGGACGCGCGGCTGGAGGGCTACGGCAATTTGTACGCCGCGCTGTCCGCCACCCGCCGCGAGATCGACGCGCTGCGGATGGACGAGGCGGAGAAGGCGCGCCGCGTGGACACGCTCCGGCACCAGATCGAGGAGCTGGAGCGCGCGGAGCTGAAGGAGGGCGAGGAGGAGGCGCTGCTGGCGCGGCGCAACATCCTGCGCAACGGCGAGAAGTTCATCGCCGCCGTCACCGAAGCGGATTACTGCTTAAACGGCGGCGACGAATCCGGCGGCGCGGTGCCCGCCATCAAGCAGGCGCACGACGCGATCCACGGCCTGCGGAGCCTGGGCGACGAGTTCGTTGACCTTTCCGAACGCTTAGAGGCGCTCTACAGCGAGGCATACGACCTCGCCATGACCATTCGCGACAAGCGGGAGGGATTTGACTTCTCCCCGCAGGAGCTGGACGCGGCGGAGAGCCGCCTGGATCAGCTCTATCGCCTGAAAAAGAAGTATGGCGGCACGGTGGAGGAAATGCTCGCGTTTCTTGACCGCTCAAAGGATGAGCTGGATCGCATCGAGTATGCGGACGACCGCATTGTGCAGCTGCAAAAGAAGCTGGACGAGCAGAAAGCCGCCGTCGTCAAGGCGGCGCGGGAGCTGTCCGACGCGCGCAAGGCGGCGGCGAAGACGCTGGAGGCGGAGATCGCCCGCGAGCTTGCCGAGCTGGATATGCCCAAGGTGCGCTTTGCCATCGACTTTGCCGAGCAGGAGCCGGACGCGACGGGCATGGATGTGGTACGCTTCCTCATGTCCGCCAACGTGGGCGAGGAATTGAAGCCCATCCACAAGATCGCCTCCGGCGGCGAGCTGGCGCGCATCATGCTGGCGATGAAGAACGTCTTTGCCGCGCAGGAGAGCGTCATGACCATGGTGTTCGACGAGGTGGACACCGGTGTGTCGGGGCGTGCCGCCCAGCGTGTGGCGGAAAAGCTTGCCAAGGTTTCCCGGGAAAAGCAGGTGCTCTGCGTGACGCATTTGCCGCAGCTCGCGGCGATGGCAGACACGCACTTCTGCGTGGAAAAGGGCGAGGAGAACGGCCGCACCTATACCCGTGTGCAGGAGCTCAGCCGCGACGGGCGCGCCAAAGAGCTGGCGCGGCTCACCGGCGGCGAGAGCGTCAGTGAGACGATGCTCCGCGGCGCGGAGGAGCTGCTGACCGGTGCGGAGACATTTAAAGAGACATTGGCGGGAGGCAAACGATGAACCGATTTGCCGACCGGATGGCGCGGGAGTTTCCCGTTCGACGCAAACCGACAGAAAAGGAGAAGTTTCGCCTTTGGCTGGTGGGGACGCTGCGGGAGCAGGGCTATCAGCCGAAGCTCCAGCATCGGGAGACGGCACTGCGCATCGGCGGAGACGTGACCAACGTGGTCGCGGGTGACCCAGAGAAGGCGAAGCTGATCCTGGTCGCGCACTACGATACGGGCGTGCGCACGCTGCTGCCGCCGTTCTACATGCCGACGCGGCCGCTGACGGCGTTTCTCTATCTGGCGCTGACGCCGGTGCTGGCGCTGCTGGGCAGCTTTGTGCTGTCGTTCGCGCTGACGTTTCCGCTCAACGCGCCGTACCTGACGCTGCCGCTGTTCCTCGTTCTGATGGTGACGGCGCTGCTGTATCTGCGCTTCGGACCCAGCGAGACGCGCAATCTCAACGACAATACCTCCGGCGTGGCAGCGCTGCTGGAAACCTCCGCCGCGCTGACGCCGGGCTGCCGGGACAAGGTGGCGTTCGCGTTTCTCGACGGCGGCTTCGGAGGACTCTCCGGCGCGAAGGGCTTTCGCGCGAGGTATCCATCCGCCAAGGAAAAGACCGTGATCAACGTAAACTGCGTCGCCGAGGGCGGCGAGCTGCTGATCCTGCCGAACAAGTACAGCCGCTGGGACGGTGAGGTGCTGGACGCGATTCTTGACAGCTTTGAAAACGGCGAACACACCACCACGTTCCTCAAAACCGACGGCCTCATTTACTATCCCTCGGACAACCGGGCGTTCCGGCACTCGTTTGCGATCTGCGCCTGCGAGACGCTCCGGGGCTTTGGCAGGATCGTGCGTCCGGCGAAGACGGCGGACGTCGATTCGGAAAAGATCGAATTGCTGAAAAACGGTCTCTGCAAGCTGGCGGAGACGATCCAATAAACATCCATAACAAAGGAGATACATCCCATGCAGATTTACGAAGAACTCAAGGCACGCGGCCTCATCGCCCAGGTGACGGACGAGGATGAGATCCGCGAGCTGGTGAACAACGGCAAGGCAACGTTTTACATTGGCTTCGACTGCACGGCAGACAGCCTGCACGTCGGTCACTTTATGGCGCTGTGCCTGATGAAGCGCCTGCAAATGGCGGGCAACAAGCCCATCGCCCTCATCGGCGGCGGCACCACCATGATCGGCGACCCCTCCGGCCGCACGGACATGCGCAAGATGCTGACCCGTGAGGACATCAACCACAACGCCGAGTGCTTCAAGCGCCAGATGGAGAAGTTCATTGAGTTTGGCCCCGGCAAAGCGATGATGCTCAACAACGCCGACTGGCTGATGGATCTCAACTACATCGAGCTGCTGCGCGAGGTGGGCGCATGCTTCTCCGTCAACAACATGCTGCGCGCCGAATGCTACAAGCAGCGCATGGAAAAGGGTCTCAGCTTCCTGGAATTCAACTACATGATCATGCAGGCCTATGACTTCTATCACATGTTCCAGACCGTGGGCTGCAATATGCAGTTCGGCGGCAACGACCAGTGGTCGAACATGCTGGCGGGCACGGAGCTGATCCGCCGCAAGCTGGACAAGGACGCCTATGCCATGACCATCACGCTGCTGCTCAACAGCGAGGGCAAGAAGATGGGCAAGACGGCCTCCGGCGCGGTGTGGCTCGATCCCAACAAGACCAGCCCCTACGATTTCTATCAGTACTGGCGCAACGTGGGCGACGCGGACGTTTTGAAGTGCATCCGTATGCTGACCTTCCTCCCGCTCGAGCAGATCGACGAGATGGACAAGTGGGAGGGCAGCCAGCTCAACCGCGCCAAGGAGATCCTCGCCTACGAGCTGACCAAGCTCGTCCACGGCGAGGAGGAGGCGGAAAAGGCGCAGGAGAGCGCGAAAGCCCTCTTCGGCGGCGGCGGCAGCATGGAGAACGTGCCGACGACAAAGCTGACCGACGGCGACCTCACCGATGGAAAAATCGACATTCTGACGGTTCTCACCAAGACCGGCCTCTGCCCGTCCCGCGGCGAAGCCCGCCGGCTGGTACAGCAGGGCGGCGTCACGGTGGACGACGTCAAAGTGGCCAGTATCGACGAGAGCTACGACAAGGATCGCCTCGCCACGAACGGCCTGATGGTCAAAAAGGGCAAGAAGGTCTACCACAAGATTGTGATGGATCTGGATGTTGCAGTTGATGTATCTGAATATCTTTAATAATGAAAAAGGCTTGGATTCTTTAAATCCAAGCCTTTTTCTAACATCAATCAACAAAGTTATGCCAGTTCCTCCGCCAGCGCGTCGAGCTGTGCGCGGACGTCGTCCGTGACCGCGGAGAGGATCTTCACGCCGTGCTCGGCGAAGGTGATGTCCTTGAGTCCTTCCAGCATCGCTCTCATGCCCTTGGCTGCCATGGGCGCCCAGCTGCCGTTTTCCACAAACGCGATGGTGCGCTTCTGATAGCCGCGGTCGACCAGATGCTCGATGAACTCGCGCATGATGGGGAACACGCCGCCATTGTAGGTGGTGGTGCAGAGCACCAGCTTATCGTGGCGGAACGCATCCTCCACCGCCTCGTACTGATCCTCGCGGGCGAGGTCGGTGACGACGACGCGCTTGCCCTTGGCTCTGAGCTGCGCGGCGAGGTACTCTGCCGCCTCACGGGTGTGACCGTAGACCGTCGTATAGGCGATGACCACGCCCTCGGTCTCCACGCCGTAGCTCGACCAGGTGTTGTACAGCGTCAGATACTCGCTGAGATCGCCGGTCAGGATCGGACCGTGCAGGGAGCAGATGGTCTTGATCTCCACACCCTCAAGCTTCTTGAGGAGATTCTGTACCTGTACGCCGAACTTGCCGACGATGCCGAAGTAGTAGCGCCGCGCCTCGCAGGCCCAGCCCTCGGGATCGTCATAGTCCTGTGCGCCGAACTTGCCGAACGCATCGGCGGAGAAGAGCACCTTGTCGGTGGAATCGTAGGTCATGACGACCTCCGGCCAGTGTACCATCGGCGCGGTGACAAAGCTCAGCGTGTGGCGGCCCAGCTCCAGCTTTGCGCCGTCGGCGAGCACCATCCGCCGGTCGGCGAAGTCGGTGCCGTAGAAGTTCTGGATCAGCTTGAACGCCTGCGCGGAGGCGCAGATCGTGGCGGCGGGGAACTTCTCCATAAACGCGGTGATATTGGCGCTGTGATCCGGCTCCACATGCTGCACGATGAGGTAGTCCGGCGTGCGGCCGGCGAGCGCGGCGGTCAGCTTGTCCATCCACTCTCCGCCGAAGTGCGCCTCAACGGTGTCCATCACGGCGACCTTCTCATCGAGAATGACATAGCTGTTGTACGCCATGCCGTTCGGCACGTCGTACAGACCCTCGAACAGGTCGACCTGATGGTCGTCCACGCCGATGTACTTGATATCGTTGGTGATTTTGATGTCCATATTGTCCTCCAAAAATCCAAATTGACTCAACTGGAATAATATATCATAGCTTTGGCAAAGTTTCAACCGCGATCACAGCAATTCCGCGAAGCTTTGAATGTAACGGTCACAGGCGGCGGGCATGTCCGCCTTGCTGTCCTCAAAAAAGGCGTCGTAGACGCCGATGACGCGCATCCCTGCCGCCTTTGCCGCGCGGCAGGATTTCACCGAATCGTCCAGAAACACGCAATCCTCCGGCGCGACGCCCAGCTGTTCGCAGGCCATGCGGAACGCCGCCGGCGTGCCCTTGTCCACGCCCAGGTCGTGAGCGAACACCACGCGCTCAAAATACGGCGCGAGGTTGTGAACGCGCAGCGCTGTCTCGCAGTGTACGGGGACGGAGCTGGTGAAGATCGCCAGTCGTTCGCCGGCGGCGGCCAGCTTGTCCAGTACCTCCCGCACATACGGCTTGAGCGCTGCGTGCGCGTAGCTGTCCTTCGCGAGCGCCATCCACTCGGCGATGATCTCCTCGCAGCTTTCCTCCGCGTGGCAGTATTCCTTGGTAAACACCGCCGCCAGCGGCAATATCGTGTGGGCAACGCCCTCATAATACTCCCTGGTGTATGGCAGGCCGCGGCGGGCGAGAAATGTGCGGTCCACGTTTGCCCAGATGCCGTTGGAGTCGATCAGCGTGCCGTCGAGGTCAAAAAGATACATATTTCGGGCTCTCTTTCTTGATTTTGCCGGGAAACTCTGTTAGGATAAAGCGGTTCTTGCACTACTGTATCATAAAAATAAAGGTGGGACAAGCGTATGAATCCAAAAACCAGGCAGATCGTTTTGCCGCTGATTACGGCGCTGATCTGGGGCAGTGCCTTTGTAGCGCAAAAAAGCGGCGCAGAGGTGCTGGGCGCGTTTACCTTTACCTGGACGCGGTATTCACTGGCGGCGCTGGCGCTGGTGTGCTTTTTGACGCTCCGCGGCAAGCACGAAGGCAAGAAGCCCTTTTCTGAAAATCGCCCGGCGCTGCTGCGCGGCGGACTGGTGATGGGCACGCTGCTCGCGGTGGCGTCCAATCTCCAGCAGTACGGCGTGGGCCTGACCACGGCAGGCAAGGCGGGGTTCATCACCGCGCTTTACATTGTGCTGGTGCCGCTGTTTGGCCTGTTCCTTGGAAAGCGCGTGCGTGCGCTGGTCTGGTGCGGCGTCGCGGTGGCGGTGGCGGGACTGTACCTGCTGAGCTTTGCCGCGGGCGGCGAGATGACCTTCACAACCGGCGATCTGTGCGTTCTGCTGTGTGCGATCGTGTTTACGCTGCATATCCTCGCCGTGGATCATTACACCAAGCTGGCGGACGCCGTGGAGCTTGCGTGCCTCCAGTTTGCGGTGGCCGTGGCGGAGTCACTGCTCTGCGCGCTGGTGACGGAGGGTGTGCCGCTCGACGCGATCCGCGCCGCCGCGTTCCCGATCTTCTACGCGGGCGTGATCTCCGGCGGCATCGCTTACACATTGCAAATCGTGTCGCAGAAGGACGGCGACCCCGCGGTGGTGTCGCTGCTGCTGAGCCTGGAATCGTTCTTCGCGGCGCTCAGCGGCGCGATCATCCTGCACGAGCGGCTGACGCTGCGGGAGTATTTCGGCTGTGCGCTGATGCTCTGTGCCGTGGTACTGGTCCAGCTGCCGGAGAAAAAGGGGCGCCTGCCGGGCAAAAAGGCGAGTTGACCGGGCGTGCCGCGTATGATATAATAACAAATTGAAATTTCACGAACCGAGGATTGCGTATGCGAATCAATGTGCTGGGCGTCGGCTTTGACAATGTGACCATGGCGGAGGCGATCGCCCGCGGCCGCGAGCTGCTGGAAACGGAGGGCGCGCACTACGTCGTGACCCCAAATCCTGAGATTGTCGAGGCCTGCCGCGCCGACGCGGAGGCGATGGAGGCGGTGAACGGCGCGGATTTGGTGCTGCCGGACGGAATCGGCGTCATTTACGGCGCAAAGATGTTGAAAACACCCATCAAGGAGCGGGTGCCCGGCATTGAGTTTGGCACCGCGATGATCGAGCATTGCGCGAAAACCGGCAAGTCGGTGTACCTGCTGGGCGCGAAGCCCGGCGTGGCGGAGCAGGCGGCGGAGAATCTCCGGCGGCGCTTTGACGGACTGGTGATTGCCGGTACGCACGACGGATACTTCCATGACGACGCCGAGGCCGCCGCGTGGATCAGGGAAAGCGGCGCGGACATGGCGCTCATTTGCCTGGGCATGAGAAAACAGGAAAAGTTTATGGCGCAGTATGGCGAAGCCACCGGCGCGAGGCTGCTGCTGGGGCTTGGCGGTTCGCTGGACGTGTTCGCGGGCGTGGCGCAGCGTGCGCCGGCGTTCTTCGTCGACCACAACTTAGAGTGGTTTTATCGCCTGATGAAGAACCCCTCCCGCATCGGGCGGATGATGAAGCTGCCGCTGTTTCTGGTGCACGTGGCTAAGGAGAAGTGACGATGGGCAAACTGATCGTATTCGAGGGCACGGACGGCTCCGGCAAGGCGACCCAGTCCAGACTGCTGCTGGAGCGGCTGCGGCGCGAAGGGGTCGATTGCAGGCCGCTGACCTTTCCGCGCTACGGGGAGCCCAGCGCCGCGGCGATAGAGCTGTATCTGCACGGCGCGCTGGGCGCGAAGCCCGGCGACGTGAACGCCTACGCGGCGTCCATGTTCTTTGCGGTGGATCGCTACTGCTCCTACAAGCAGGACTGGGGCGGGTACTATGAAAACGGCGGCGTGCTGATCGCCGACCGCTACACCACCTCCAACGCCGTGCATCAGGCGTCCAAGCTGCCCAAAGGCGAGCGCAAGGCGTTTCTGGACTGGCTTTTCGGCTTTGAGTACGGGAAGCTGGAGCTGCCGGAGCCGACCGCGGTATTCTACCTCGACGTGCCGACGGAGCTGACCGAGCGCATGATGCGCTCCCGCGAGGCGGCGAACCACACGAGCGCCGATATCCACGAGAAGGACGCGGACTATCTCCGTGCCTGCCGTGAGGTGGGGGAGCAGCTGGCAGCGGACTATGGCTGGCAGTATGTCGACTGCTCCCGCGATGGGGAAATGCGCACGGTCGAGGAGATTCACGAGGAGATCTGCCGCCGGGTGAAGGCGCTGCTGTAGGGCTTGTCCGACGTTTCCGCAGTGAAAAGGGGGACGCGGCGCGTCCCGACTCTTCACAGGAAGTGCGTGGTGTCAGCAGCCGCAGCTGTCGTTGACGCCGCCCACGCTGCCGTTGCCGCAGTTGCCGCAGCCGCAGCCGAAGAGCAGCAGAATGATGATCAGGACAATGATCAGGCAGGAGCAGTTGTTGTTGTTAAAGCACATCCGATTTTCACCTCGCTTTTTTGCGTTCTGCTCCATTCTATGCGCGCAAAGTGAAATAGGGGCTTGACCGGTTAAAAATATTTAGGAGAATCACCATGAGCGACGAAAGATACAACGAAACCGCGCGATACGATACCCAACGTGTGCGGGAGGAGGACGCGCGCCGCCGCGCGGCCGCGCCGGACGGGAGGCGCCCGATGAGCTCGGCACAGAAGGAGGCGCTGCGGCGCAAGGGCCGCCGGCGTCAGGCGTTTTTGCGCTTTGTGCTCTGGGTGGTCTTTGTGGTGATCGCGTCGCTCGCGCTCTCCGGCGTGGGCTGGCTGCTCGCCAACGACTTCGCCGCGTTCAACAAGGAACCGCTGAGCGCCACCATCACCGTCACCAAGGACGACGATCTGGACAGCGTGGCGGATAAGCTCAAGGACGAGGGCATGATTCAGTATAAGTGGCTGTTCAAGCTCTTTGGCAAGGTTGCCCACGCCGAGGACAAGATCGGCATCGGCGACCATGAGCTGGACACCACGATGGATTACAGCGCCCTCATCAACCACATGCGCAGCAGCAGCGGCGCGCTGACGAGTGAAACGGTGCGGGTGACCATCCACGAGGGCGCCACCGTCAGACAGATCATTGAGCTGCTCGCGGAGTATGGCGTCAACACGGTGGAGGAGCTGACCGACGCCGCGGCCAACTATGACTACACCTATGACTTTATCACCGGCAAAAAGGGCGATGCCAGGCGTCTGGAGGGCTACCTGTTCCCGGACACCTATGAGTTCTATGTGAACGGCAACGCTGCCAATGCCATCGGGAAGCTTTTGAGCAACTTCAACGCGAAGATCGACGATCTGGACGAGCAGGTCGAGGAGTCAGGACGTTCGCTGGACGAGATCATCACCATCGCCTCGCTCATCGAAAAGGAGACGGACGGCCACGATCAGGCGAATATTGCCTCGGTCATCTATAACCGCCTCAACAACGTGGGCGAGACCTATCACCTGCTCCAGATCGACGCGTCCCAGATCTACGGCCTCGGCGATCGCTACACCGGCAAGCTGACGCAGGCGGAGCTGGACATTGACACGCCATACAACACGCACATCCACGAGGGACTGCCGCCCACGCCGATCGCAAACCCCGGCCTTGCCGCCATCCGTGCCGCCCTGGAGCCGGCGCAGACAAGCTACTACTTCTATGCCCTCGGAAAAGATGGCGCGCATCACTTCTTCACGACCTATCGGGAATTTCTGAACTTTGTCAACAGCAGCAACTATGGTGGATAACAGACGAAAAAAGCCGGAGCTCCTCGCGCCCGCGGGCGACTGGGAGAAGCTCCAAATGGCGGTGCTCTACGGCGCGGACGCCGTGTACCTTGCGGGTACCAGCTTCGGTATGCGCGCTTTTGCGGGCAACTTCAGCCCCGATGAGCTGCCGAAAGCGGTGAAATTTGCCCATGACCACGGTGTGCGCGTGCATGTCACGGTGAATACGATGCCCCGCGGTGATGAGCTGAAGGGCCTGCCGGCGCACCTTGAAAACCTCAACGCCGCGGGCGTGGACGCGCTGATCCTCGCCGATCTCGGCGTATTCACCATGGCGGGAAAGTACGCCCCGAGCTGCGAGCGCCACATCTCCACCCAGCAGAGCATCGCCAACGCCGCCTGTGCGCAGGCGTGGTACGACCTCGGCGCGAAGCGCGTCGTGCTGGCGCGGGAGCTGTCGCTCGCGGAAATCCGCGAGATCCGCGCGAACGTCTCGCCGGAGCTGGAGATCGAGACCTTTGCCCACGGCGCGATGTGCGTGAGCTACAGCGGGCGCTGCCTGCTGTCGAACTATATGACCGGTCGCGACTCCAACCGCGGCGAGTGCGCCCAGCCCTGCCGCTATCAGTACGCGCTGATGGAGGAGAAGCGCCCCGGAGAGTATTTCCCGGTGTTTGAGGACGAGAAGGGCACCTACATCATGAACTCCCGCGACATGTGCATGATCGACCACTTGGATGATATCATGGACGCGGGCATCGACTGCGTCAAGCTTGAGGGCCGCGCCAAGAGCGAGTATTACGCCGCCATCGTCACCGGCGCGTACCGCCATGTCATCGACGAGGTGTGGGCGGGCGAGCCCATCGACCCCGTCTGGCGGGACGAGGTGGAGCACGTCAGCCACCGGCACTACTCCACCGGCTTTTTCTACGGTGCGCCGGGGCAGTACACGGAAAGCGCCCGCTATCTGCGGGAATGGCAGGTGGTCGCCGTGGTGGAAAGCTGTGACGCGGACGGCAACGCGACGCTGTCGCTGCGCAACAAGTTCTCCACCGGCGACGAGGTCGAGATCGTCGGCCCCGATTGCCGCCCGTTTTCGCTGACCGTTCCGGTGATGCGGGACGCGGACGGCATGGACGTGCGCGAAGTGCGCACGCCCAAGAGCGTGTTCCGTATGAAGCTGCCGCGGCAGGTGCCGCCGATGAGCTTTGTGCGGCATCCGGTGGATCTGAGCGGAAAATGAAACGTGCGAAGCCTTACGGCTTCGCACGTTTTTGCGCTTGGTTTGCCTCGATGATCCCCGGCAGGATCGCAATGCCCGATCCGATGAGGAAGCAGAGAATGCCAAGCCACATGTTCAGGCGAATCTCCTCGTGGATGAACGCCAACGCGAACAGCGGCGCGAGGATCGGCTTGAGGAAGAAAATCAATGACGCGGTCTGGGCGCTGGTTTTTTCCATCGCCAGCATGTGGAACACGAAGCCCAGCCCCGTATTGATGGCGCCGAGGTACAAGAGCCACGGCAGAGACGCGCTTGTCAGTGTGGAGAGGAGCGGCACGTCCGCATAGATCGAAAGCCCCAGCGAGCGATACACAGACGCGCCGGCGGCGGTGTGACCGAGCAGGAGCAGAAGCAGCATCTCCGCGCCGCCAAAGAGCGAACAAAAGCTGGTGATCGCGATACCGCCGAAGCGCGCCGAGCGCTTTTTCCCAAATACGCTGTAGAGCGCAAACAGCGCCGCAGAGAGCAGCGCGAACACGACGCCCAGCGGATCGAGCCGCGCATGGAGCGGGTCAATGATGATCAGCACCGCGACGGCTTCCAGACACAGTGCCAGCACATGGTTTTTGCGGATCGGTTCGCGCAGGATCAGCCCGGCCAGTACCGTGATGAAGATGGGGTTGCAGGAGAACAGCACCGCTACCACCGACGCCGGAGCGTGTACCACGGCAAGCTGATAAAAGGTCATGGCAATGCAGACGAAGAGGAAGCCCAGCAGCACGAAGAACCCGGCGTCCGCGCGAGTGAACCGCGCGCCGTGGGCGCGCATCGAGCGCAGCGCGAAGGGCAGCAGCACCGTGCCGCCGATGAGAAAGCGCAGCACCGTGACCTGCATGGGATGGAACATGCCGCCCGTGAACTTGAGCGCCACCTCCACAAAGCTGAAGATCATGGCGCAGAGTACAATGTAGAGATAGCCGACGTTGAATTTTCTCATAGTGTGCCGTCCTTACCCTCGGAAAATCAGCAGAAACTCCCGAACCGGGTCCGTGATCTCCGGTCGCATGGCAGAATCTCCCTCTTATTTTGTGGCAGTAACCATTATACCTGCCTTGTCAAGTGAAAAACCATGCGTTTTCCGATTGACAAACCCATGGCAACTATATAAAATAGTCAAGTTATAAATGGAGAAATACACTTTCACATAAAAGGAGAAAGACACATGGCACATCCCAGTTACAGCCTCAACGAGCTGCGTGAAAAATTCCTGACCTTCTTTGAGGGCAAGGGACACCTGCGCCTGCCGAGCTTTTCGCTCGTCCCGCAGAACGACAAGTCCATCCTGCTCATCAACGCGGGCATGACCCCGATGAAGCCCTGGTTCAAGGGCGAGGAGGAGCCGCCGCGCCGCCGCGTGACCACCTGCCAGAAGTGCATCCGCACCGGCGACATCGACAACGTCGGCAAGACCGCCCGTCACGGCACCTACTTTGAGATGCTGGGCAACTTCTCGTTCGGCGACTACTTCAAGCGCGAAGCGATCCATTGGGCCTGGGAGTTTCTGACCTCTCCCAAGTGGGCGGGTCTGGAGCCTGACCGTCTCTATCCCTCCGTGTTTGAGGGCAACGAGACCACCCCCGCCGACGACGAGGCGTTCGATATCTGGAACAAGGAGATCGGCATCCCCGCGAACCGCATCTTCAAGTTCGGCAAAGCGGACAACTTCTGGGAGCATGGCTCCGGCCCCTGCGGCCCCTGCTCCGAGATCTACTACGACCGCGGCGAGAAGTACGGCTGCGGCAAGCCGACCTGCACCGTGGGCTGCGACTGCGACCGCTATATGGAGGTCTGGAACGTCGTGTTCTCCCAGTTCGACAACGACGGCCACAACAACTACACCGAGCTCAAGCAGAAGAACATCGACACCGGCATGGGCCTTGAGCGCCTTGCCGTCGTGTCGCAGGATGTGGACAGCCTGTTCGACGTGGACACGGTCATGCACATCACGAACAAGGTCAGCGAGATCACCGGTGCGCACTACGGCGAGAGCTACGAGCGCGACGTGAGCCTGCGCATCATTACCGATCACATCCGCTCCGCCAGCTTTATGATCTGCGACGGCGTGCTGCCGAGCAACGAGGGCCGCGGCTATGTGCTGCGCCGTCTGCTCCGCCGCGCGGCGCGCCACGGCAAGCTCTTGGGCGTCAACGAGCCGTTCCTGTGGCAGATCGTGGAGACCGTGGTCGCCGTCAACGAGGGCGAGTACAAGGATATCCGCGAGAAGCAGGCGTATATCACCAAGGTCATCCGCACCGAGGAGGAGAACTTTGCCAAGACCATCGACGGCGGCATGAAGATCTTCTCCGATATGCTGCAAGAGCACAAGGCGAAGGGCGAGACCACATTCTCCGGCGCGGACGCCTTCAAGCTCTACGACACCTACGGCTTCCCCATCGACCTGACCATCGAAATGGCGAAGGACGAGGGGCTGAGCGTGGACGAGGACGCCTTCCGGACGCTCATGCAGGAGCAGAAGGAGCGCGCGCGCGAAGCGCGCAAAGCGCTCGGTGACCTCGGCTGGGCGGGCGTCGAATTCGGAAAGGACATCCCCGCCACGCAGTTCGTCGGCTACGAAAATACCGTCACAGACGGCAAGGTGCTCGCTATCGTCGCAGACGGCGAGCTGCGCGACGAGATCGGCGCGGGCGCAGAGGCGATCCTCGTCCTCGACCAGACCACATTCTACGCCGAGATGGGCGGTCAGGTCGCCGACCACGGCACGATCTCCCGCGACGGCGCATGGGAGTTTGCCGTCACAGACGTGCAGAAGAACAAGGGCGGCAAGTATATGCACTACGGCGTGGTGAAATCCGGCGTTGTCAAGCTGGGCGACCTCTGTGCCGCCGACGTTGACACGACCCGCCGCGACGCCATTCGCCGCGCCCACAGCGCGACGCATCTGCTGGACGCCGCGCTCAAAAAGGTGCTGGGCGAGCATGTCCATCAGGCGGGCTCTCTGGTGGAGCCGGACCGCCTGCGCTTCGACTTCTCGCACTTCGAGGCGGTCACGGCGGAGGAGCTGCGCAGGATCGAATCCCTCGTCAACGAGTGGATTTTGACGGGCTATTCCGTCGTCACCGAGGAGCTGCCCATCGAGGAGGCCAAGAAGAAGGGCGCCGTCGCCATGTTCGGCGAGAAGTACGGCGACGTAGTGCGCGTGGTCGAGATGGGCGCGGGCGACGAGTGCGTCTCCATGGAGTTCTGCGGCGGCACGCACCTCGACAACACCGCTAAGGCAGGCACCTTCCGCATCACGAGCGAGGGCAGCGTCGCCTCCGGCGTGCGCCGCATCGAGGCAACCACCGGCGTCGCCACCTACGAGGGCGTCAATCAGGAGCATGAGGCGCTGCGCGCCGCAGCGTCGCTGCTCAAGACCACGCCGAACGAGCTGGGCGGCCGCATTGAGCAGACGTTGAGCGAGCTCAAGGAAGCCAAGCGCCTCATCGAGCAGTACAAGGCGAAGGAGAGCGCGGGCAGCGCGGGCGACCTTCTGAAGAACGCTGCGGATGTCGGCGGGCTGCACGTCGTCACCACGACGGTCACGAGCGGCGATCCCAACAGCCTGCGGCAGATGGGCGACGTGCTGCGTGACAAGGACGCCGCCGTGGTCGCGGTCATCGCGCTGGCAGGCGAAAAGGTGACGCTGCTGGCGGTCTGCGGCAAGGACGCGGTCGCCAAGGGCGTCAAGGCGGGCGACATCATCAAGAGCATCGCACCCATCGTCGGCGGCAAGGGCGGCGGCAAGCCGGACAGCGCCATGGGCGGCGGCAGCGACGCGAGCAAGGTCAGCGAGGCGCTCGCGGCGGTGAAGCCGTTTGTGGAGAAGATTGTCGGATAAAATCAGAAAGGAGTCCCAACATGTCGGATTGCTTGTTCTGCAAGATCGTTTCCGGGGAAATCCCCAGCTCCAAGGTCTACGAGGATGACGTCTGCTATGCGTTCAACGACATTGACCCGCAGGCACCGGTTCATTTCCTCGTGATCCCGAAAGCCCACATCGGCTCCGTTGCCGAGGTGAGCGCGGACAACAGCGCCGTCGTCGCGCACATCTTCGAGGTGATCGCGAAGATCACGAAAGAGAAGGGCATCGAGAGCTATCGCGTCGTGTCGAACAT
>CAMVTO010000039.1 GCA_947170435.1 uncultured Clostridia bacterium
TCCACCATCGTGGTGTGGTTCCTCAGCTTCTTCGGCACCGTGGACGGCACGTTCCGCATGCTGGAGGAGGATGAGATCGGCAGCAGCATCCTCGCCGCCATCGGCGGTGCGATCGCATGGATCTTCGCACCGCTCGGCTGGGGCAACTGGCAGGCGACCGTCGCCTCCATCACCGGCCTTGTCGCCAAGGAGAACATCGTCGGCACGATGGGCGTTCTCTACGGCGGCGGAGAAGGCAGCGTCTACGCAGAGCTTGCCCGTCAGTTCACGTCTGCGTCCGGTATGAGCTTCCTCATCTTCAACTTGCTCTGCGCTCCGTGCTTTGCCGCCATCGGCGCCATCAAGCGCGAGATGAACAACCGCCGGTGGACATGGGCAGCGATCGGATATGAGTGCGGCTTCGCCTATGTGGTGTCCTTCGTGGTCTATCAGCTCGGCAGCGTGTTTACGGGCAGCGGCAGCGTCATCGGCGCGATCCTTGCCGCCGCGGTCATCGTCTGCTTCGTCTGGCTGCTGCTGCGCCCCTATCAGGAATCCACCAAGCTCACCCGCGACGTCCGGGTATCGTAACAAGGAGATGATCGTATGATCACATGGTTGGCAGCGAATCTGGGCACGATCCTCGTGTTGTGCGTCCTGCTTGCTATTGTCACCGCCATTGTTTTTTCGATGCGGCGCGACCGGAAGCTGGGCAAGAGTGCCTGCGGCGGCAACTGCAGTGCCTGCGGCGGGCATTGCGCCGGCTGCGCGGGAGGCTGCCATGGTTAAGACGACGCTCACCGTTGACGGCATGATGTGCTCAATGTGCGAAAGCCACGTCAATGACGCGGTGCGTGGTGCGACGACCGTGAAAAAGGTCACGTCGTCCCACAAAAAGGGCGTGACGGAGATTCTGTCCGAGGAGACCCTTGATGAGGAAGCGCTCCGCACCGCTTTGGAGGCGGCGGGCTACCGCGTGCTGGCGTATGAGAGCACACCGTATGAAAAACGAGGGTTATTTGGCAGAAAGTGACAAACGGCTCCGCTTCGGCGGAGCCGTTTCTCTGCCAAAAGCACATAGGAAACCTATGGTATTTGTGGTAAAATAGCGACGGCAAAAACAGAACAAGGAGCGCTATCATGGCTGATTATATCATTGCGACGTCTTCCACCTCCGACCTGCCGCGCACATGGCTGGACGAGCACAACATCCCCTTTATCGCTTATAATTACACCGTCAACGACGAGCCGCGGGAGGATGACTGCCGCGAGGAGAGCCGCGCCGCAGTTTACGCCGGTATGCGCGGCGGCGATCTGCTCAAGACCTCGATGATCAACGAGTATGCCTATTACGACTTTTTTAAGGGCCTTCTGGACACTGGCAAGGACGTGATCTTCCTTGACATGTCGGAGAAGATGTCCGCGTCGTTCCGCAACTGCAAGCTGGCGTGTGAGATGATTGAGAAGGAGTATCCTGACCGCAGGCTGTACTTCATGGACACGCGCTGCATCTCCGGCGGCCTGGGCTTGCTGGTGATGGACATGGTGCGCATGATGGAATCGGGCAAGAGCTGGGACGAGGTCATCGCCTGGGGTGAGGAGAATAAACTCAAAATCGCCCACCGCTTCACCGTGGACGATCTCAAGTACCTCAAGATGGGCGGCCGCGTGTCCAACGCCTCGGCACTGGTGGGCTCGCTTTTGAGCATCAAGCCGGTGCTGTACGTTCCCGACGCGGGCACGCTGGACGTGGTGAAGAAGGCACGCGGCCGCAAGGCGGCGCTGGAGGCGATCCGGGACGGCATCCTCCACGACCTCTCGAAGATCGACGCCGTGGGCACGGAGTTCAACATTCTGCACGCAGACTGTCTCAAGGACGCAGAGTACATCCGCGACGAGGTGAGAAAGGCATACCCGCAGGTGGGGGAGATCCGCATCAGCTCTCTCGGCGTGGTCATCGGCGCCCATTGCGGCCCGGGCCTGCTGGCAGTGTTCTACCTCTGCGGCAGCCGCAGCCCCGACTGAATCGTAAAAGAAAGCCCTTCCGCGTCAGCGGAAGGGCTTTTGTGTATCAGGACGCTCAGAACGCGAACTTGGTGATGGAGATTTCCTGGAAGCTGCGCTCGATGGCCTCGCCGAAGACCTGCGCGGTGGTCAGGTACTTGATGCGGGCGCGACTCGCTTCGGGATGCGCGGGGATCGTATCCAGCAGCGCCAGCTCGTCGATCTTGCTCTTTTCCAGCAGGTCGATGGCGGGCGCGGAGAGCACACCGTGGGTCGCGCAGGCATAGACGTGGTTCGCGCCGCCGATCTCCACGAGGGTCTTGGCTGCTTTTACGATGGTTTCGGCGGTATCCACGATGTCGGCAAAGAGAATGCAGTCCTTGCCGGCAACCTCGCCGATGACGTGACGCACCTCGCCGGCGCCGGGAGCCTCCTCGCGCTTGTCCACGATGGCAAGGCCGGCGTCCAGCGTCTCGGCAAACTTGCGGGCGCGGGCGATGGGGCCGACGTCGGGGGAGACGACCACCATGTCATGCAGCGCGGAGCCAAACTTCTTGGCGTAGTAGTCCGCAAATAGCGGATAGCTGAGCAGGTTGTCCGCCGGGATATCAAAGAAGCCCTGAATCTGGGAGGCATGGAGATCCATCGTCAGAATCCGGTCGGCGCCGGCGGCGACGATCATGTTCGCCACCAGCTTTGCGCTGATGGGGTCGCGGGACTTGGTCTTGCGGTCCTGACGCGCGTAGCCAAAGTAGGGGATGACCGCCGTGATACGCCCGGCAGAGGCGCGACGGCAGGCGTCGATCATCACCAGCAGCTCCATCAGATTGTCGTTGACGGGCTTGCAGATCGACTGGACAAGGAATACGTCGCTGCCGCGCACCGTCTCGTAGAAGGAGCAGGAGACTTCGCCGTCGGCAAAGCCCTTCACCTCATTGTCGCCGATGCGGATGCCGATGGCCTTGCAGATGCTCTCTGCCAGCGGCCGGTTTGCGTTTCCTGTAAATACCTTGATGCTGCGTTCATGAGAAACCATGGCAATAGTCCTTTCTATGTCTCGGGTTGATGCTCATGCCAGAACAGTATATCATAAGATCCATCGAATGGAAAGAGTGGGCTTTGCAAAATTTTAACAAAATTTCAACAAAAGAGGACTTCGGACGCGCCGAAGTCCTCTTTTTGGTTGCTTTATTCTTTGACGTAGCTGACGTGGAGCAGGCGATGCGCCTTCTCCTCGCCCATTTCCTCAAGCATCTGCATGACCACGGGGTTGCGCTCGGCGCGCTTGAACGGCGCGGAGTGGTCGGCTCTCGCGAGGCCGTCGCGGCGCTCCTGCTTGGTGACGCGCAGGCTCTGGGGCTGTCCGCCGCCACCGACGCAGCCGCCCTGGCAGGTCATGACCTCGATGAGGTGGTAGAACGCCTTGCCCTCGTCGATGTCGCGCAGCAGCTTGCGTGCGTTGCCGAGGCCGTTGACCACGGCGAGGCGAATCTCCTGGCCGTCCAGTTCCAGCGTCGCCTCCTTGATGCAACCGTCGCCGCGCAGACCCATGAACTCGATCTCACGCAGGGCGTTTTTGCTCTTGTCGGGTACACAGTAGCGCACCACGGACTCGGCAACGCCGCCGGAGGTGCCGTAGATCATGGACGCGCCGGAGCCCATGCCAAACGGCAGGTCGGGGGATTCCAGCTCCAGCTCGCCGAGCTTGATGCCGGTCTCGCGGAGCATGTCGATGATCTCGCGGGTGGTCAGCACCAGATCGACGTCAGGACGGCCGTCGTGCTTGAACTCATCGCGGTTTGCCTCCATTTTTTTCGCTGTGCAGGGCATGATGGCGATGTGGAAGGTGGTGCGTCCGTCCGCCTGGTCCTTTTCGGCGTACTGGTCGCGGAGAATGGCGGCGAACATCTGCATGGGGGACTTGCAGGTGGAGATGTTCTTCAAGTACTTGGGGTTTTCGTACTCCAGATACTTGACCCACGCGGGGCAGCAGGAGGTGAACATGGGGAACGGCCCGCCGTTTGCGAGGCGCTGCTTGAATTCCTCTGCCTCGGACACGGTGGTGAAGTCCGCACCGAAAATGGTGTCGTAGACCTCGTCCACGCCGATGAGCTTGAGGGCGGTGACGAACTTATCCAGCGAGTTCTCGCCCGCGGGGATGCCGAACGCCTCGCCCACGGCGACGCGCACTGCCGGCGCGATCTGCACCACCACGCGCTTGCTGGGATCGTGGATGGCGTCCCACGCCTTGCCGATCTGGTTATTGACGAGGATCGCGCCCGTGGTGCACACGGCGGCGCACTGGCCGCAGCCGACGCAGTGGGTCTCGCTGAGCTTGCGCTCGAACGCCGGGGCGACGGTCATCTGCGCGCCGCGACCGACGAAGTCGAGAATGTTCATGCCCTGGATCTCCTCGCACACGCGCACGCAGTCGCCGCAGAGAATGCACTTGTTGGGATCGCGCCAGACGCAGTCGCTGGAGTCGTCGATCTCATGACGCTGCCGCGTATCCTTGAAGCGGACACGGCGCACACCGAACTGCTGTGCCAGTTCCTGTAAGCGGCACCGGCCGCTCTTGGGGCAAACGGTGCAGTCGCAGTCGTGGGACGCGAGCATCAGCTCAAGGATGGTGCGGCGGTGCTTTAGAAGCCGCATGCTGTTGGTCTTGATATTCAGGCCGTCCCGAGGCTCCATCGAGCAGGACGAGTCGAGCTTGCCGCGCTCATCCTCCACGAGGCACATCCGGCACGCGCCGTAGGTGGACAGGTCGGAGTGATAGCAGAAGGTGGGCATCTCGATACCCGCCTTGCGGATAACGGCGAGGACGTTTTTCTCCCCGTCGAAGGCGACACGCTGGCCGTCGATGATCATAAATCCCTTTGCCATGTCGCTCACTCCTCTCTGATGGCGCCGAACGGGCAGTTGCTCCAGCAGGCGCCGCACTTGATGCATTTTTCGGTGTCGATGGTATGGGGCTGACGGATCTCGCCGGAGATCGCCTCCATCGGGCAGTTTTTGCGGCACTTGCCGCAGCCGCGGCAGAGCTTCGGGTCAATGACCAGCTGCACCTTGCGGCCGTTGCAATGCGGGCAGTGCTTGTCCACCACATGGGCAAGGTACTCGTCGCGGAAGTATTTGAGCGTGCTGATGACCGGGTTGCACGCTGCCTGGCCGAGACCGCACAGCGCCGCCTCGGAGATGGTGGCCGACAGGGACTCGAGCAGGTCGAGGTCGTCCATCGTGCCCTCGTTGTTGACGATGCGGGTGAGGATCTCCAGCATACGCTTGGTGCCCTCACGGCAGGGAACGCATTTGCCGCAGCTTTCGTTCTGCGTGAAGCTCATGAAGAAGCGCGCGGTCTCCACCATGCAGGTGTCCTCGTCCATGACGACGAGACCGCCGGAGCCGATGATCGCGCCGACACTCTTGAGGGAGTCGAAATCCAGCGGCATGTCGAGGTGCTCCTCGGTCAGGCATCCGCCCGCGGGGCCGCCGATCTGCACCGCCTTGAACTTCTTGCCGTCCTTGATGCCGCCGCCGATGTCGTAGATGATCTCGCGCAGCGTCGTGCCCATGGGTACTTCGATGAGGCCGGTGTTGACGACGTTGCCGGTGAGGGCAAACGCCTTGGTGCCGCTGGATTTCTCCGTGCCGATGGAGCGGAACCAGCCCGCGCCCTTGCGGATGATGAGCGGCACATTGGCATAGGTCTCCACGTTGTTGAGCACCGTGGGCTGACCCCACAGACCGTGCTCGACGGTGCGCGGCGGCTTGACGCGCGGCATACCGCGCTTACCCTCGATGGAGGCGGTCAGCGCGCTGCCCTCGCCGCAGACGAAGGCGCCCGCGCCGCGGTTGATGTGCAGGTGGAAGGAGAACGGCGTACCCATGATGTTGTCGCCGAGCAGGCCCAGCTTCTCCGCTTTTTCGATGGCGGTGCGCAGGCGGTCCACCGCCAGCGGATACTCGGCACGGACGTAGATGTAGCCCTCGTCGCTGCCCGCCGCCAGCGCGGCGATCAGCATACCCTCGATGATGGAGTGGGGGTTGCCCTCCATAATAGAGCGGTCCATGAACGCGCCGGGATCGCCCTCGTCGCCATTGCAGACCACATATTTCTTGCCCTTGGGCTGCTTGCGGACGCTGTCCCATTTGCGTCCCGTGGGGAAGCCTGCGCCGCCGCGGCCGCGGAGACCGGAGTCCAGGATCTCCTTGCAGATGCCCTCGTCGGTCATCTCAAAGAGCGCCTTTTCAAAGGCAACGTAACCGTCGCGGGCGATGTACTCCGTCAAGTCCTCGGCGTCGGTATAGCCGCAGTTTTCCAGCACCAGCCGCTTTTGCAGCTTGTAGAACGGGATCTCGCTGTCCTTGGGATAGGTCTTGCCGTCAAGCGTGTAGAGCAGCCGGTCGATGACCTCGCCCTTCATAATCGTGCGCTCGACGATCTCCGCGGCGTCCTCGACCTTGACGTGTGTGTAGAGGATGCCGTCCGGCTCGATCTGGAGCAGCGGCCCCATTTCGCAGAAGCCGTGGCAGCCGGTCTTTTTGAAGTGCAGGGCGTTGCCGCCGTCCTCCTGCTTGAGGGAGACGCGGGTCTTGAGCCCCTTTTCCTCGCAGAGCTGCTTCACGGCGTCGTAGATATTGAGCGAGCCGCCGGCGATGCAGCCCGTACCGGCGCAGATCAGCACCTCGCGCGTGTTGGCGGCGAGGAGTGTCTTGGCCTCGAGGCGCAGCGCGTCGAGACGCTCGCGGGTCAGCTTACGCTTCGGCATGGCTTGCCTCCTCCTTTGCGCGCAGTTTTTCCAGCAGCTCGATGGCGCTCTCCGGTGTCATTTTGGGATGCACCTCGTCGTTGATGGTCATCACCGGCGAGAGGCCGCACGCGCCGAGACATGCCACGGTCTCCAGCGTGAACAAAGCGTCGGACGAGGTCTTCTGCTTGCCGCTGAGTCCAAGGTATTCACGCAGCCCGTCATAGATGGGCTGGGATTTGCGGACGTGGCACGCCGTGCCGCAGCAGACCTTGACGATGTACTTGCCCTTGGCCTCCAGCGAAAAATTCTCGTAGAACGTGGCGACGCTGTAGACCTTCGCGACGCCGACGCCGAGCTTGTCCGCCACAAGCTCCAGCGCCTCGGTGCTGAGATACTTGTATTCATTCTGAATGTCCTGCATGATCGCGATCAGAGCCTCGCGCCGGCAGTCGTAGCTGTCGACGATCTCCTCCACGCGCTTGAGGACGTCCTGCTTGCCCATGGGTGATCCTCCTCGTTGTGTTGGCAGAATTTTGGACACTGTGCAGTATATTATACAAACCGTCGAAAAAAGTCAACGGAAAAGGAAGGGTTACGCTTTACAAAAATAAATGGAAAACGGTTCCATTTTTAGAAAAAGTGTGCTATCATATCATCCCAGTAGAGCATAGTGCAATCGCATTTACCACAATTCATACAGAAAAAGTTGGAAGGAGAGCTGATATGGCAGAGAAAAAAACGAAAACGGTGAAGAAAACCGCGAAAATAGAAACGAGCGTTGAGACGCCGATGCCCGAACCCCGCCGCAGCGTGGCGTTCATCGGCTCGGAATGCTATCCTTTTGTCAAGACCGGCGGCCTCGGCGACGTGATGTACGCCCTGCCCAAGGCACTGACCAAGCAGAACTGCGACGTTAAGGTCATTCTGCCGCGCTACAAGTGCATCCCTGAGAAGTATCAGGAAAAGATGGTCTACCGCGGCGAGTTCATGATGGATCTGTGCGCGGACGGCCACCGGTACTATGTCGGCATCATGGAGTACGTCTGGGACGGCGTGGTGTACGACTTCATCGACAATGAGGAGTTCTTCGGCTGGGGCAATCCGTATACGAACCTTGTGGACGACATTCCCAAGTTCTGCTTCTTCTCCAAGGCGGCGCTGGCGGCGCTCAACTACATGAACTGGGTGCCCGACATCATCCACTGCCACGACTGGCAGGCGGCGCTGGTGCCGGTATTCCAGCAGGCGATGTTCCAGGGTACGCCGGTAGGCGGCGCTAAGACTGTGCTGACCATCCACAACCTGCGCTTCCAGGGCATCTACAACAACGAGACCATTAAGTATTGGACGAATCTGCCCGACGCGCTGTTCGACTATGCGGTGCTGCAGCAGGATTGGGTGGATTCCAACATGCTCAAGGCGGGCCTGAGCTACGCCAGCATGATCACCACCGTCAGCAACACCTACGCCGGTGAGATCCAGACCCCGTTCTACGGCGAGAATCTGGACGCGCACCTGCGCTATCACAACCACAAGCTGCGCGGCATCGTCAACGGCATCGACTGCGACCTCTGGAACGCCAAGACCGACACGCTGCTCGCGGCGAATTACGACACGTCCGACGTGCTCAAGCAGAAGAAGGTGAACAAGCTGGCGCTCCAGAAGGCGCTGGGGCTGGAGGAGGACGAGAACAAATTCGTCATCGGCCTCATCTCCCGCCTGACCAACCAGAAGGGCCTCGACCTCATCAACGCCATCATGCCCGCGCTGATGGACGGCAACACGCAGGTCGTCGTGCTGGGCACCGGCGACGCGCAGTATGAGGACGCGTTCCGTTATTATGAGAACGCCTACAAGGGCAGCGTCTGCTCCAACATCATGTATGACGAGGGCCGCGCCCACATGATCTACGCCGGCTCCGACGCGCTGCTGGTGCCGAGCCTGTTTGAGCCCTGCGGTCTGACGCAGCTCATCGCGATGCGCTACGGCACGGTGCCCATCGTCCGCGAGACCGGCGGACTCAAGGACACGGTGGAGCCGTACAACGAGTTTGAAAACCGCGGCAACGGCTTCACCTTTGACCGCTATGAGAACGGCCTCCTGCTCGACGCCTGCAACCGCGCCAAGACGCTGTACTTCACCGAGCGCGGCCGCTGGGACGAGATGGTGCTGCGCGACATGGAGAAGGACGTCTCCTGGGAGAATTCCGCCAAGCAGTACCGCAACCTGTATTTGGAGCTCAAACCGTAAGAATAACCGACAAAACAGCCGCCAAGCCCTCCCGCCATTCTCGCAAGAATGGCGGGAGGGCTTTTCATAATTGTCAACACGCGAGAGCGAGCGTCCGGCATTGACAGTGAGGGGGATTTTGTGTAGAATTATGATACCATAATAGGTATCATGGAGGGAAAAGCGCTATGCGAAGACATATTCCCCGACAAAAGTGGGTGCGTCCGCCGCCTGACAGCGCAAGCGGACAAACAACGGCATTTCATCACACTGCACCCGACAGGACGCACAAACAAGGAGAATTTATGATGAAACAAAGAGGAAAGAAAGCAATCAGCTGGCTGCTTTCGCTGGCAATGATCCTCGGCATGCTGCCGGGCTTCACCCTGCCGGCAAAGGCGATTAGCCTGTCCGCAGGCTCTATGACCGGCGGCACGGTCGCATTCTATAGCGACGCAGAATGCACGAATTCACTCTCCGATCCCTCGGAAGGTAGTACCGTCTACGTCAAGGTGACGGCGGATAGCGGCTATAAGCTGAAGTCGATTCAGTATGGCGCAACCAGCCTTATGCCCGATACCAATGGCGTTTGCAGCTTCACCATGCCTGCGGCTGAAACCACCGTGACCACTGAGTTTGTACAGATTCACACGATCACGTTCAGCGGCGACATCGCGCTGTATAACAGCTATGACAGTGAGAACAAGACATACAGCGACGGGATCACGTCGGGCAGCACTTCGGTGGAGAAAGACTCCACGGTGTACGTTGTACCGACCGCTGCGAAAAATGCCAAAGCCGTGTACACGGTCAAGTACGGCGAAACGACACTGACTCGCACGGCAACGGGCGCGGTGAACACGAATGGAACGGATCTGTTCTTTACTATGCCCGACCAGGATATTACAATCAGCGAAGTGGCGCTGTGGAATCTGAGCGGACTGGACGTGGCGGCAAGCGCCTTCCACGGCCCTGACAGCAGCTTTAAGCCGTCGGAAGAATGGACGGTTTCTGTGGTTTATGACAATCCGAACGAAGCCAGACCCACGCTTGAGGAGAACCCGAACGCCGCGCAGATTGAAGCGTATGAGAGCGCGGTGGCTACATACGAAAGCACCAATTCCTTTAAGACGGCAATCGGCACGAACTACAAGGTTTATACCAATGAAGCCTGCACCGAACCCGCCGGCGGCTCCGCTTCGGATGCGCAGCTTACGGTAACCACCGGTGAAAGCGGCAACAACGGTGAGTTCTATGTGAAGAGCGATGCTTATGGAGACACGGTTGACGGCTATGTGTCCGTCCTTGGCACGAGTGAGCTGTCCGTAGAGAAGTCTGAGCACGGTACCGTGGAGTTCCAGAAGACGGTTAATGAGACGGTGTACACTATTGATACGGCCTACAAGGGCGAAACCGTCACCGTCAAGGTCACGTCTGATGACGGATACCAGATCAGCAACGTTACCGCGAAGGACAAAACAAATAATCCCTGTACGGTTACTGCGACGGAGACACCCGGCATGTACACCCTCTCCATGCCCGGCAGCGATACAAAGGTGACCGTGGAGTACACGCAAGCCTCGTATGCGATCACGCAGGATGTAAGCGGCGGCGGAAGCATTACCACAAAGGTGGGCACCAATGCCGTCACAACGGCCAAGATGGGCGATACAGTAACCGTTGAGGTTGGAACCGGCTATGCCATTGACAGCATCAGGGTCACGAAGACCGGTACCACCGGCGTCGATACGGTGGAGGTGCCGACCTCCGGCAAGAGCTTCTACATGCCGGCTTTCCCTGTGACGGTCACCGCTGTGACCTATGCGGAGCCGAATGACGACGCTAAGACGGCGTGGCACTGCCTCAACGATGACACCTACAAGGCGGGCGCGACGCTTTCGACCGGCCGTTACTATCTGACTGCCGACAAGGTGTTCAACGGCAGCAGCGCAGAAAAGGGCGGTGTAGCGGGCGCCGACACCGGCAACGGCCTGAAGATCGCCTATGGCGCGACCGTTTATATCTACCTGAACAATAAGACCCTGTCCGCTTACGGCAAAGACGGCAGCGGCGTGGTCGGCGGCTACGCGGGCATCTATGTTCCCGATGGCGCGAAGCTCTACTTCGTCGGTGACGGCACAGTGGTCGCGGTCGGCGGCAAGGGCGGCAACGGCGGCAACGGCAATAACGGCAATGACGGTTATGCCTACGCGAGCGCCGGCGGCGGTGCGCTTGGCTTTGGCGGCTCGGCTTATGCGACCGCTTCGGGCGGCGCAGGCGGCGCGGGCGGCAACGGCGGCGGCGGCGCGGGCGCCGGTATCGGCACCAACGGCGGCAGCGGCGCCTGGGCGAACTCCGGCACGGCCAGAAAGGACGGCTCCAGCGCGGCCAACGCAGGTAAGGTTGTCTTCCTCGGCGTCGTGAATACAGACGGCGTGACAGGCGGTGCCAGCGGTGCCAACGGTGCAGCGGCGTCGCACGGTGCCGCGAAGCGAGCCAAGGATACTGCGAAGAAGCTGCTCAAGAACCTCAAGTGCAGTGCGTCCGCGCAGGGCGGCGGCGCGGGCAGCCCCGGCGCGGGCGGTGACGGCGGCAGCAAGATCGGCGCGGGCGGCACCGGCGGCAGCGGCGGCGGTCACGGCACACAGGGTCAGAGCACCTCCAGCAACAGCAGCCACGATAAGTACAGTACGTATTACAATAGCAACAACGCCAGTGGCGCGGCGATACCTTCGGGTAAGCCCAGCGCTGCCAGCAATACCAATACCTCCCAGACCTATGCAATGAGAGGAATCAGCGCGAATACGAAGGCGCCGGACAACCAGTTTGAAGTCGGCGCGACGATCAATGACAAAACAGGTACCGGCACGACTGTGACCGAGGCCACGCAGGATACCCCGCAGGTCACGAAGTACACCGGCGTGCTGCAAAACCTGACCGTCACGGCGTATTATTCCAAGACCAGCGCAATGAAAGACTATGCCGGTCAGGCCAATGACGCGGATAACTGGATCGTCCTTGACGTGCCGTTCGACAAGATCGACGGGGTGTCGCTTGCCAACCAGACCTCCACGGTCAACAATGGTGCGCTGGTCAAGGGCGGCAACCTCCTCACGGTCTCCTATGATCCGGGCAGTCTCGATGGCAGCGCGACGATGACCGCTGAGCTGAACGTCATGGGCAGAAATGACGATCATCCGTATGAAGACGATCTTGATGTATACGGCGATAAAGCGGACGAGGCTTTCACGAGCAACACCGCGGCAAAGTATGACTCGATCAACGCGGTCAAGGTCATTCTCTACGATAACAAGACCCACAACCTTGCCCAGCTTTTTGACACGGTGGAAAGCGCGGAGCACGGATTCGGAAACAGCTGGAGTCACACCTACGCGGTGCTGTACACCCCGTATAATTCCTTCAAGGACAGCGGTGTGAGCAATAAGGCTGCCAATACGAAGCCCGCTTCCTTTGCGTCGACGCAACCCGAGCAGAGCGCGGACAACTGGCTCCTCGGCGGCAAGAATAGCTTAGCGGTGGAGGATTATTTCCCGACCGCCACCGGAGCGGGCATCAACTATTACTATTTCGATGGCACCGGCTACGGCAGCGCCTCCGCCTACGATGCGTTTGTCGGCAACAACAACGCTACGAATGCGAAGAACAGCAACTTTGGCAGTGTCACGGTGAAGAACGCCGGCTTGTACACGATCTATGAGCGTGTGCTGGAGTGGAAGTACAATTCAAATGGTACCTACACCAGCAAGGCGGCCTACAACACCTATTATGTTGTCATTCAGCAGGCGGATCTTGCGATCACGCAGGCGTCTGACGTGGTCTCTGAGACCACGAAGGTGCAGAACCACATCATCACCCGTTTTGTCGAAGGCCAGAACGGCGAACAGGTTTACGGCCGGTATTTCTTCAATGCGGGCTATGATGCGCTGTGGGGCAACGATGAGAACCTGACGGTCAACGCGAATACGCCCATCCAGAGCAATCTGAAGTGGGAGTTCAACCTGTTCGGCAGCTTGAGCGACAATGACGCTGACCAATACACTGACGTCGATGGCACCACGGTTTCTTACGGCAGCAAGAGCATGAACAACTACCTCTGCCAGAACGACGGCGCCAGCGCGATTGCACAGAAAACTGCAACGGGCGACGTGCAGAATACCTATTACAAGGGTGAAAACGGCGTTATCTCCTACAACGGAGCGGCGACTCAGGCGGGTGACGTGGCAAAGGTTCCCGCGAGCATGAACGTCACTGTTACCTATGTGAAGGATCAGAATACAAGCACTGCGGCTGCTCCGAAGACCTTCAACAGCGAGACCGTTTCCGCCGCGGATTATCCCGGCCCGACTTTCGCGGCGAAGAACGATGACAAGAACTTCATCACCTCTGTTTTCGGCGAGGACATCAAGATCAAGGGTGAGCTGACCCAGAACAACCTCGGCTGGCGCGTGGTCGTCGGCGATCAGGTCACCGGCAGCACCCTTTACGGCACAAAGGTCAAGGAAGCTCCGAAGATCGACGGCAAGGATACGCTGGTGGGCTACAAGACCGGTGAGTCTGTAAAGATTATAGACCTCCTGATCGGTGACACGGACAAAGACGTAGACGAGGAAAAGGACAACTATCTGGGCGACCTCTATGTCATCACCGTCAAGGGCGTCAAGGTTGAGGGTGACAAAACCACCAAACTTGATGTCTGTCAGGATTATGTGACGGATAACGAGGCTACCAAAGCCGTCTATGATCCCAGCACCAACCATACGGCAAACGTGATCTCCAAGCTGGCCGAGCAGGCCTACAATATGCTGCCCGCCTGCGAATTCTACGGCGTTGACTATTATGAGGTCTCCGTGGATTATGTCGGACTCTACTACACCACGCAGACCAGCAGCGCCGGCCGCGCTTGGGAATGGAGCGGCCTGGAGGAGTTCCAGTGGGTGGTCTCCGGCGTGCGCTTCTATCTCGATGTGGCGCAGCGCGAGGTCACGCTGAAGGACACGGCTGACTTTAACAAGATCTACGACGGCACGACCGCACTGGTCAAGCAGGGCGCTTTGGTCGACGGCGACGTGACGAGTGCAGCCCCGTATGTGGTTGAGCTTGACCGAGCCACAGCTGAGAACGTCAGCCCCCAGCCTCAGTTTACCTATAACCCCGCTAAGATCCTGAACAACTACAAGGATCCGACAGGCGGAACGGGCATGCTCATGGGTCTTGAGGTCATGGGCGAGTACGACGATAAGAAGGATGGCGAGAACGTCCTGATTGCCGCGAAGGACAAGGGTGCGGTTAAGCCTGTCACCATCACCGCCGCGCGGTTCCTGATGACCGAGGATGAGTATGATTATCTTGCCGAACTTCTGGGCGAAGAGGCTCAGGAAGCGCGTGCCGGCAGCAAAGTACCGCAGCCCGGCGATCAGGCCGCTGCGCTGAACTATGTGGTCGTGGACGGCAATGGTACCGACGCAGAGGAAGATAACGGCATTGCCACGGTCACGGGCAACATTGACGTGGCGCAGATGCACTTTGAGCACGCGCCCTATGGCGAGCTCGACGTTTACGACACGACCCCGATGCATGAGGCTCTGAAGATCAGCGCCAAGGCATACCTCCTGACGGTCCCGGAGAAGGGCACAGACGGCTTCTATGGTTCCTTCGACGGAAAGATGGTTCTCACGGAGCTGGTTGAGAAGAATGACGAGAAGACCGGCGATGCTGAGTTCACGGTCAATGGTACCGCGTTTGATTATAACGTTACGTACGAGATCGAAAGAACGGCTCTTCCGTATCGCAACTATTTGTCGGGTACCGAGCTCACAATCACGAGCGAAGAGGGCAAGGTGACCGCGGTTGCCATGAACGTGATCAGCGCTCCGATTGATCAGTATCCCGCAATCAACGTCACCGTCAAGGAGTTCAAGAACTTCAAACTGGTGAGCGGCGAAACAGCGGATCCCATCCTCAACAACTGCACTAAGCAGGCTGATGCAGACCACGACGGCGATGATACGAATGATCGCACCTACAGCGGCGAGAGCTGGAAACATGTGATGCGTTTCATCATCCGGGGCAATGACAGCAGCTATGATCTGCTGCTCCCGATGAATATGCTGAACACTCGCGCGGTGATGAGCGATGGCGATGAGCCTGAAGTGATTACCCCCTACACGCCCAGCAAGTTCCTGAACCGCAGCGGCAATCGTGTGACGGATGCGGCTGGAGAGCAGCTGTACGATTACATTGCGCTTTATCCCAATGGTGACAGCGCAGAGTTCTACTTCACCATCCCGCAGGACAGCTATCTGGCTGATGTGCAGATTGTTGCGGTTAAGAACAGCGATGGCACTGCGTACAAGACCTATCCCAAGGACGCGATGCCCGCACCCGCGTTTGAATCTCTGGTCATCACGGAGAGTGCCGAGAACAACGAGAGCAATGTCATCAGTACGTTTAGTACTCAGGTGGCAATGAATGAAAAGTACGGCACAACGTTTGCCGTCGGTGACAGCACCGGCAACGTTCTGTACCTGAAGCTGGAAAAGGTCAACGATCAGGCAGACTTTACCACAACTGACCTGTACTATCAAAACGCTGATCCGGGCGACGGCAATCGGTATACCGCGTATAAACTGGCCGCACCCAACAACCAGAAGGGCGGCAGTTCCTTCCAGTTCCAGCTGGAGACCGGCGCAATGAACCTTGGCCCGAACTACGCCATCGCGGTCGTGCCTGTGATCAAGCCGTTTGACGGCAAGCTCCTCGGCGATCATGGTACGACGAAGTATGAGTCCAACCTGACGGTTGAAAAGCAGGTCACGAGCGCTGAGGATTCTACGCTGACCTACGAAGCCGCGCAGAATGACTATGTCTACGTCAACTACGAGACGCTGTTTGATACCAACGCGTTTGTTGAGGAAACCCATCCGTACGGTACGATCACCATGAGCTATAAGGCTCCTGCCGCCGCGGATAGTGAAGAAGAAGCCGAGATCACCTATAAGAAGGGCGACGTGAACATGGGCGACGATGTTGCTCCGTTGACATGGAACCTCACCAGCCCGAACCTTATGGACAAGTACTATAGCTTTGGCATCAACACCGAGGCGGATGGCAACTTGGCGTTCTTCAATCCCGGGAAGCTGCTCCCCGGCACCAAGGTTACCGTGAAGCTCGACGTTTGGCGCAACGGCGTGAGAAATGCGCTGGACGTTGCCACTGAGACGGAAGCGGATCCCGATGCGTTCGACAGTGTAACCTTCACCTGGACGGTGAGCGAGGAAGACTATTACCGTCTGTTCAAGGACGACATGGTGATCTTCCGCAGCAGCAATGCAGTGGAAGGGGACGAGGAGCTGGCTACGGCGCAGAAGCTCGATAACATTCTTGGCTATGTGATTACGGCGGACGATTCGCTTGACTTTGCGAAAATCCCGGCCTTCTATACGAACCATTCCACCGGCATATCCGTGGAGGACACCGAGACGGTTGGCGAGACGACGGTTTCCGTTTGGTCCGTCCAGACAGACTTTGACGTGCTGGCAACGTATGCCGATACATGGTACATGGTTGGCGGCAAGCGCATGGTTCTCACTGCCAACAATGACGGCACCTACACGATGAGCGGCCTGACGGCGCCTGAGAGCAACCGCAACCTCTATCCCACTTACGAGTATGCCACGCTGCACGCGATCGACTACACGGACGCGGCGGCCAATGCCGGCAAGGTGCTGAAGAATGGCAATGAGGAAGCGACGACCTACGCCCGTATCATCTACGGCGAGATCGACTTTGAAAACGCTTTCGCGTCCAAGACGCTCAGCGACGTGACCGGCATCAAGACCTCTGTGCAGGATAAGGCTGCTGTTACGAAGACAGAAGGCGAAACCGTAACCAATATCGGTGAAAACCTGACCGACTACTTGAAGCCCTACAGCAACTACGGCTGGTTTGCTACCAAGACGGGCGAAGATGGGGCGATCGCGCTGAGCGATGCGGTTACGGCAGCCGTGACGGCGACCGCTACGGCTCCCGAGACTCCTGCTACGGACAAGTACGGCAAGGCCGATCTTTACAACAAGCTTGCTGTGAACTATGCCACGTTCTATGTGGGCTGGGAGACCAAGGACGGCAAGACTGTTCCCAAGGCTGTCGGCTACGCGATCTATGACAGCAGCGAGGGCGCAGGAATCGAGACCGGCGGTAAGTCGATCGACTTTGCGGCAGCGGATTACAACACCGCCAAGCCGGTGCAGGGTACGCTCTATCAGCTTGGTGGCGAAACGCAGGATCTGACTGCTTATGCGGCAGAGAAATTCGTCACCGGCAGCTGGTATAAGACCTATCCCAGCAATCATGCCTGGAATGAGAACACGGATGTCAGCTATGTTGGCGAAACCAAGACGGTCAATGTAGCGAGCAACGGCAGCAAATTCTATCTCCGCGAGAACACGGTGGAATCCATCACCATCACGAACACCGAAGAAACCATGAAGGTCGGCGACTCCATCGACCTGACGGCGACGATTACGCCGTTTGTGGATGGGACTGTTTACGACGGTACGATGGTTTGGAAGATTTATGACGGGCGTGATTATGCTACCCTTGATGGCGCCAAGCTCACGGCAACGAATGCCGGTACCGTTACGGTCAGAGTGAGTGCGAATGGGTATAATAACGCGTACGCAGACAAGGTAATCACCATCACGGGCAGTACTGGCAGCGGAAGCGGCGGCAGCGGCAGCGGAAGCGGCGGCAGCAGCAGCGGTGGTGGCGGTGGTGCAGCAGCGTCTGCTGCCAGCACCATCACGGTCCCTGTTTCCGGCGATCAGAACACCGTTGCGGTCAGCGCCAAAGTGAGCGGCACTGTCGCTACCATGGCGCAGCCCACTGCGAATGAGCTGAACAAGGTGATTGGTCAGAGCGTGGGAACCGGCGAGGTCATCATCGACATGAGCGGCCTTGGCAAGGACATTACAACCGCTGTGATTCCTGCTGAGACGTTCAAGGCGATCGAGACTGCTGTCAGCAACGAGATCAATGATGCTGAAAAGCTTACCGTCAAGGTGAGCGACGGCTCTGCGACGTTCGACGCGGCGGCGCTGACTGCTGTCGCCGGACAGGCAACCGGCAGCCAGGTCGAGCTGAAGCTGGACAGCATCAGCGAAAATTCGCTGAAGGCTGCGCAGAAGACCGCGCTCAAGGATGTTGAGGTCGAGGCGGTGTACGACATCTACCTGACCTCCAACGGCAAGCGCATCAGTGACTTCAACGGCGGAAGCTCGACGATCACGGTCAGCTACACGCTCAAGAACGGCCAGGTTGGCAAAGGCATTGTGGTCTGGTACGTTGCGGATGATGGCAGCATGACTGAAGTTCCGGCAGCCTACAGCAACGGCAAGGTTACCTTCACGGTTCCGCACTTCTCGAACTATGTGATTGCCTACGATGCGGCACGCGCTGCGGCTTGCCCGCAGGATAACACCTGCCCGATCGCGGCGTTCCCCGATGCCAGACCGGATGCCTGGTATCACGACGGTGTGCACTGGGCGATTGAGAACAGCGTTATGAACGGTGTCGGCGGTGGCACGTTTACAGCCAATGGCATCACCACCCGCGCAACGGTTGCGCAGATTCTGTGGAATCTCGAGGGCAAGCCTGCTGCCAACGGCACGAGCGAGTACAACGACGTGAAGAGCGAGGCCTGGTACGCTCCCGCAGTTCGCTGGGCTTCCGCTGAGGGCATCGTCACCGGTTACGCGGCTTCGGCTGGCAACGGCATGCTGTTCAACCCGAACGGCGCGGTGACCCGCGAGCAGTTGGCGACCATGTTGTTCCGCTACGCGCAGTACAAGAACATCGACGTCAGCGTGGGCGAGGACACCAACATTCTCAGCTATGAGGATGCGTTCGATATCAGCGAGTGGGCTATGGCCGCGTTGCAGTGGGCCTGTGGCGCCGGTGTGCTGACTGGTGTGTCGCTCAACGGTACCATGTATCTGCTGCCCGAGGAAACCGCTACCCGCGCGGTTGTGGCAACGATGATGCAGCGCTTCTGCACGGAGATTGCGAAGTAACGCGCTCCACTGCAGATCAAAACAGATGATGAGGCAGCCCTTGCAAAAGGGCTGCCTCACTTTTTTGAACGGACGCGGCAATCCAAGCTTACGCAACGCCAAAGGCTTCGCGGCGGCAAAAGATTGGTGCACGACATAGAAAACAAGCCCTCCTGCATAGTCTATGCAAAAAGACGACAGGAGGACTTTTTATGTCATTTCATTGCTTGATCCTGAAGCGCAGGCATATCGCGCTGCTGGGCGCGGCGTTGATCAGCGCTGCGATTTTCGCCGCGGTACAGGCGCCCGCAGCGGTGACCGCTGCGGCTGCACAGCGGCAGCTGCCAATTTACTGTGTCGAGCGCGACCAGAAGGTGTGCGCGATCTCCTTCGACGCGGCCTGGGGTGACGGCGGAATGCGGTTACTCTGTTTGCACGCCTTTGCCGGGTATGT
>CAMVTO010000040.1 GCA_947170435.1 uncultured Clostridia bacterium
GGCGTGAAGCTGGATTTCGTGCAAAAGAGCGGCTCGTGGTACTCCATGGGCGAGACCCGCATCGGCCAGGGCCGCGACGCCGCAAAGCAGTACCTCAAGGACAATCCCGAGGTTGCGGACAAGCTGGAGGCGGACATCCGCGCCAACTTTGACAAGCTGATGACCGGCCAGCAGCGCATTGCCGCGAAAGCGGCGGGGCGCGCGGTGGACGTTTCCGCGGACGACTTCGAGGGTTGACGCCTCATGTTCAGAGCCTTGCGGCTCGAAACAGGAGAAGGATTCACTTCGCTCAGCACACGTCCTGCGGGCGCGAAAAGCTGCGAGGCCACGGGAGCTTACATGGTTTGAAAATCGTTAAGATCGAAAAATCGAAGCATAAGCAGGGGCGCATCCTGGTGCATCTGGAGGGGGGAGACTTTCTCCGGATCACGGAGGATGAGCTCCTGCGTTTCGACTTGTATACGGGACTAGACATCAGCCCCGATACTATGGTAGAATTACAAAAGTGTGCGGCGCGGAGCGAGACCCGCGTTCGCGCCGTCAATATGATCTCCGCACGCCCCCTGAGCAAGAAGGAGCTGCAAAAGCGCCTGCGCGAGAAAGGCGCGGCAGACGCCGACGCGGAAGCCGCGGCGGACTGGCTGGAGGAGATCGGCGCGCTGGACGATCTGGCATATGCCAAGACTATTGTGCGCCATTACAGCGCGAACGGCTGCGGCGAAGCGAAGCTCCGTGACGAGCTGCGCCGCCGGGGCGTGCCTCGCGACTGCTGGGACGAGGCGCTTGCCACCGCGCCCGACCCGGCGGAGACCATCGCGCGGGTGATCGCGTCGAAAACCAAGGGCGGCGCGCTCGGAGAGAAAGAACGCAAAAAGCTCTCTGATATGCTGCTGCGCCGCGGCTTTGCGTGGCGCGATGTGAGGGCAGCCCTGTCTGTGCTGGGCGAAGAGATTCTGGAGGATTGATCCATGAGCAAGGTTGCATTTATTTCCCTCGGCTGTGCGAAGAACCTCGTGAACACCGAGCAGATGATGGCGCTGTGCCGCGACGCGGGGCTGACGCTGACCGACACGCCGGAGGGCTCCGACGTGGTGGTCATCAACACCTGCGGGTTCATTGACTCGGCCAAAGAGGAGGCCATTGACAACATCCTCGCGATGGGCGAGCTCAAAAAGCGCGGACAGCTGAAGAAAATCCTCGTTACCGGCTGCCTTTCCCAGCGCTACAAGGACGAGATCACCGAATCCATGCCTGAGGTGGACGGCCTGCTGGGCACAGGCAGCTACGGCGAGATTGTCGGCGCCATCGACGAGGTACTTAAGGACGAAACACCGCGGCGCTTTGGCAGCATTCACGCTCCTGTGGAGGAGCTGGATCGCGTTATCACCACGCCGCCCTACACGGCGTATCTTCGTATTGCGGAGGGCTGCGACAATCACTGCGCATTCTGCGTCATCCCGTCATTGCGCGGGAAATACCGCAGCCGCGCGTGGGAGAACGTCCTCGCCGAGGCGAAGAAGCTCTCGGATCTTGGCGTCAAGGAGATCATCGTCATCGCGCAGGACATCACACGCTACGGCACCGACAACTATGGAAAACGCCGCCTGCCGGAGCTGATACATGAATTATGTAAACTTAACTTCCACTGGGTACGCCTGCACTATCTCTATCCCGACGAGTTTGACGATGAGCTGATCGACGCCATCGCGTCGGAGCCAAAAGTGCTCAAGTATCTGGACATTCCTATCCAGCACTGCAACGACAGAATTCTCTCGGCAATGAACCGCCGCGGGGACAAGGCATATCTGACGGAGCTGTTCGCAAAGCTCCGCGCACGTATCCCCGGCCTGGTGCTGCGCACGAGCATCATCACGGGCCTTCCCTATGAGGGCGAGGCGGAGTTCGATGAATTGTGCGACTTCCTGCGTGAGGTGAAGATCGAGCGGGCGGGCGTGTTCCCATATTCTCCAGAGGAGGGCACGCGTGCGGCGCAGATGGAAAACCGCGTCGACGAGGAGGAAGCCCGCCGCCGCGCGGAGCTGCTGGTGGATGTGCAGAGCCGGATCATGGACGAGTACAATGACGCGAAGCTCGGCGAGGTTGTCGAGGTGCTGTGCGAGGGTTTTGATCCCGCGTCCATGGGTTACATCGGCCGCAGCTATGCCGAGTCGATCGACATCGACGGCAAGATTTATTTTTCGTCGGATCGCGATCTGGAGCCGGGCGAGTTTGTGAACGTTCACATCACCGGCACGATGGACGGCGAGCTTACCGGCGAAGCCGTATAGGAGGTTGACATAATTATGACGACTGCGAATAAGCTGACCTTACTGCGCATGGCGCTGATCCCGGTGTTTCTCGGCGTGCTGTACGCCGACTTCCCCGGCTCGCGCTATGTGGCGCTGGGGGTGTTTATTGCCGCAAGCCTGACGGATCTGCTGGACGGCTATATAGCGCGGCACTACAATCAGATCACGGACTTCGGGAAGTTCATGGACCCGTTGGCGGACAAGGTGCTGGTCATGGCGGCGATGTGCTATTTTGTCGAGGCGGGACGGATGCCCGGCTGGGCGCTGGCGATTGTGCTGTTCCGCGAGTTTGCGGTGTCCGGTATGCGCCTTGTCGCGGTCGAGCAGGGGCGAGTGATTGCCGCAGGCTGGTCGGGCAAGGTCAAGACCGCTGCGACCATGGTGTGCCTGTGCCTGATGCTGCTTATCGGCGCACCGGGGGGTGGTGACTCTGCGCCTGATGTTATCGCGGTCATCAGCAACATCGTGATCGTTGCCACGACAATCTATTCCGGTGCGGAGTACTTCATCAAGAACCGTGACGTATTCAAGAATGCAAAATAGTTACGGTTTCTTTCGGAGAAAAAGCGACCAAAAAGAACTCAATGCGCTTCGCGCTGCTGTATAAGGAGCAATCATCATGTATATCTACAATTCTGCCAGCCATCGGAAGGAAGAATTTGTCCCCGTCGATCCCAAGCTTGTCAAAATGTACACCTGCGGGCCGACGGTGTATCACTTCGCGCACATCGGAAACCTGCGCAGCTACATCATGGAGGACGTGCTGGAGAAATACCTGCGCTTCCTCGGCTACCATGTCAAGCGCGTGATGAACATCACCGACGTGGGGCACCTGTCCAGTGACGCCGATACCGGCGAGGACAAAATGCTCAAGGGCGCAAAGCGCGAGCATAAGAGCGTTATGGAGATCGCGCAGTACTACACTGACGCGTTCTTTGACGACTGCAAGAAGCTGAACATCAAACGCCCTGACGTGGTGGAGCCCGCGACGAACTGCATCGACGATTACATTAAGATCATCACCAAGCTTTTAGACGACGGCTACGCTTACCTCTCGGGCGGCAACGTGTACTTCGACACCAGCAAGCTGGAGCATTACTACGTCTTCAACGACCACAATGAGGAAGACCTTGCCGTCGGCGTCCGCGAGGGCGTGGAGGCGGACGCCAACAAGCGCAACAAGAACGACTTCGTGCTGTGGTTCACCAAGTCCAAGTTCGAGGATCAGGCACTCAAGTGGGACTCTCCGTGGGGCGTGGGCTATCCCGGCTGGCACATCGAGTGCTCCTGCATTTCGATGAAGCACCTCGGCGAAAACCTCGATATCCACTGCGGCGGCGTGGACAACGCATTCCCGCACCACACCAATGAGATAGCGCAGAGCGAGAGCTATCTCGGACACAAGTGGACGAAATACTGGGTGCATGTCGCGCACCTCAACACGCTGGATGGCAAGATGTCCAAGTCCAAGGGCGAGTTCCTGACCGTGTCGCTGCTGGAGGAAAAGGGCTACGATCCCATCGCCTACCGTTTCTTCTGCCTGCAAAGCCACTATCGCAAGAACCTCGTGTTCACCTGGAAGAACCTCGACAACGCCCAGACCGCGTTTGAGAAGCTGATCGGGCGCATCGCGGGTCTCAAGCCAGACGACGGTGCGGTGGACGAAGCGGTGCGCCGGGAGTACCGCGAAAAGTTCATCGCCCAGATGGACAACGACATCAACACGCCCAACGGTGTGACGATGATCTACGACATCCTCAAGGCACAGACCAACGACGCCACCAAGCGCGCGATGCTCGCGGACGTGGACAGCGTGCTGAGCCTTGACCTGCTGCAAAAGGCGGACGCGCTGCGCGAGAAGAACGCCAAGGCTGCGGCGACACAAAGCGCTGAGTTCACCGTCATTGCCGAAGACGGCACGCCGGACGCGGCAATCGAAGCGCTGATCCGTCAGCGTGCCGATGCGAAAAAAGCAAAGAACTTTGCCGAGGCCGACCGCATCCGCGATGAGCTTAAGGCACAGGGCGTGGAGCTGACGGATATCCCGAACGGCGCGAAGTGGAAGCGCGTGTAAGACGCGGTGGAGTACGCATTTGAGCTGCGTCCGCTGCGAAACCCCGCGGTGCTTGCTCAGTTGGCGGACGCGCTGGAGGAACGCGCGCAGCTGCTCTCGCATCCCCGGCGCAAAAAGGATACGCTCAGCCCAAAGGAGCGCTTGCGGCGCAAAAAGCTGCGCTACCGCATCTATCTTGCTGCGCTGGCGTTCATGGGATTGGTGCTGCTTGCCTTTGCGCTGGCCGATCCCGCGGGTGAGCTCAAGACACTGCTCGGCGGCGCGGCACTGACGGCCTGCTGCGGCATTTGGCTGTGGTTCAGCCGTGAAGTGCGGCGAGTCAGCCCCGCGTCAAAGGATCAGCTGATGACGCAGGTGGGTAAGGCGGAGCGCGCCGGCGCCCGCGTGATCTTCTCTGAGGACGGTATGCGCATCTGCCCGGCGCGCGGCGGCGAGGAGCTGGTACCGTATCGGGAGATCCAGTTCGCCTTTGAGTCCGACGATCTGCTGGTGCTGACAGGACAGCGGCGCGCGATGGCGCTGCAAACACTGGAGCTGTCCTGGGGCGACTGGGAGGAGTTTCGCAAGTTTTTATCGCTGCGGATTGATGAGATGGTCGATCTGCGCAAGGCAAAATAAAAGCTCGGGATGTTGATCCCGAGCTTTTGCGTTTATTCCGCATCCGTTTTCTTCGGCGCATAGTCGATGATGACCTTCTTGCAGCTGCGACAGAGCCACGCCTCGGCATAACCGCCGTTGAAGTAGCTGACCTTGTCAAAGTTCAGCGGTACGACGTCCTTGCCGCGCCGCGGCGGGATGGCGCTGGAGATCGCACGCTTGGTCTTGACCCAATATACGCCGTCCCGGCTCTGGATGAAGCCGAAATCCATCCCTGCCTTGCAATACGGGCATTCCATAGCTCAATCCACCTCCGTGTGGTCACACAGCTCATGTACCTTCGCCTGCAAGACCTTCAGATCGTCGAAGGCTTCCGGCCGCCGATGCGGGTCTCGCAGCAACGCGGCGGGATGGTACATTGCCATCATCTGTACCCCCGCTTTTTCAAACCATTGTCCATGCTCGCGAGTGATTTTGAAGTCCTCGCGAATGATCTTCATCGCCGCGATGCGTCCGAGACAGACGATGATCTTCGGCCGCAGCAGCGCTGTCTGGCGGCGCAGCCAGCCGATACAGGCGTCCTGCTCGACCGTGAGCGGGTCGCGGTTGTTCGGCGGACGACATTTGACGATGTTGGCGATGTAGACGTTCTCGCGCTTCATGCCGATGATCGCCAGCATATCGTCCAGCAGCATGCCCGCCTTGCCGACAAAGGGCTCGCCCTGCAAATCTTCGTTCGCGCCGGGCCCCTCGCCGATGAACAGTACTTCGGCGTCGTGACTGCCGACGCCGAAGACCACGTTTGTGCGCGTTTCGCACAGCGAGCATTCCCGACAGTTTTTGCACGCGCTTTCCAGCGCTTCCCACGAATTTTTCATGGGGATCACATGCGCGGCTCGACCCACGCCCAGATGTCGGCGCAGACCTGCTCGCGCTCTTTTTCGTTCAGGATCTCATGCCGCAATCCGGGGTATAGCTTGATCGACACGTCCTTAACGCCGGCCTTGCGAAAGCTCTCGTATGCCTTCTTCACACCCTTGCCCAGATCACCCACGGGATCCATTTCTCCTGAAATAAAGAGGATCGGCGTGTTTTTGTCCATCTTTGCCACATTGGACTGCTTGCCGATCAAGCCGATGCCGCCAAGCATATCGAGGAACAGCCCCACCGTCGCGTTGCCGCCGCACAACGGGTCGGCGATGTAGCGATCGACATTTTCGGGATTGGCGCTGAGCCAGTCATAATTGGTGCGCTTGGGCTCGAAGGGCTTGTTGTACGCGCCGAAGGCAAGGCCGTCGATCGTGGCGTTGAATTGGTCAAAGCCGCTCTTTTTACCGATGATCCTCGCCGCCAGCTTGCCGCCGGCGACCATGTAGCCAGGCTGCTGGCCGGTGCCCATGATGATCGCGCCCTTCACCGTGCCGGGATAGCGGATCAGGTAGGTGCGCGCGAGGAAGGAGCCCATGGAGTGGCCCATGAGAAAATAGGGGAGACCGGGGTATTTCTTTCCCGTTTTCTGCCGCAGGGTGAACATGTCGTCTACCACATGCGTCCAGCCATCCTTCGCGCCAAAATACAGCGGCGCGGCGCCGTCAGCGACGGAGAGCCCATGGCCGATGTGGTCGTTGGCGACTACCACGAAGCCCTTGGCGCAGAGAAATTCCGCAAACGGCTCATAGCGCAGCGCATACTCCGCAACGCCGTGGGCGATCTGATATACGCCGACGGGTGCGGTGTCAGGTGTCCATTCGACAGCGTGGATCTGCGTTTTCCTGTCAGAGGATGGGAAATAAAATTCCTTACGATCAGGCATGGTAAAATCAACCTCCCTGTGTTATAATCTATTTAAAGATATCTTATCACAGGTTGCCAAAAATGAACAGGGGGATTTCGATGAAAAACTACATCCTTGCCCTCGACCAGGGCACGACCAGCTCCCGCGCCATTGTGTTTAACAAGACGGGGAAGATCGTTGCCAAGGCGCAGCACGATTTTACGCAGATCTACCCCAAACCCGGCTGGGTGGAGCACGATCCGCTGGAGATCTGGGGTACCCAGCGCATGGTAGCGGCGAAAGCGCTGCGGGAGAGCGGCCTTGCCGCGGAAGTTGCCGGCATCGGCATCACCAACCAGCGCGAGACCACCATCGTCTGGGAGAAGGCGACGGGCAAGCCCATTCATAACGCTATCGTCTGGCAGTGCCGCCGCACGGCGGAGATCTGCGACGCCCTGATGCGGGAGCATCACGGCATCAACGAGCTGGTGGCGGAAAAGACGGGCCTTTTGATCGACGCCTATTTTTCCGGCACCAAGATTAAATGGCTGCTGGACAACGTTCCCGGCGCGCGGGAGAAGGCCGAGCGCGGCGAACTGCTGTTCGGCACGGTGGAGACCTGGCTCATCTGGAAGCTCACCGGCGGCAAGGCGCACGTCACAGACTACTCCAACGCCTCCCGCACGATGCTCTTTAATATCCATACGCTCCAATGGGACGAGGAACTGTGCCGCCTTCTGAACATCCCCATGTCCATGCTGCCGAAGCCGGTGGGCAACTCCGAAGTCTACGGCGTGGTCGCCGAAGGCGTCGAGGGTCTGGAGGATTTGGCCGGCGTGCCGGTCTGCGGCGCGGCGGGCGATCAGCAATCCGCGCTGTTCGGGCAGGGCTGCTTTGCACGCGGACAGGCGAAAAACACCTATGGTACAGGCTGCTTTACACTGATGAACGTGGGCGGCAAACCGGTGCGTTCCCGTGCGGGACTGGTGACAAGCGTTGCTTGGAGCGTGAACGGTGAGACAACCTATGCTCTCGAGGGCAGCGTATTCAACGCGGGCAGCGCCATCCAGTGGCTGCGCGACGAAATGCACCTCATTGACAGTGCGCCCGAGTGCGACCGACTTGCCGAGAGCGTGCCGGATGCCGGCGGCATCTACCTTGTGCCGGCGTTCACAGGCCTCGGCGCGCCGTATTGGGATATGTACGCCCGCGGCTGCGTCGTGGGCATGACGCGGGGCACGTCGCGCGCGCACTTTGCCCGCGCGGTGCTGGAGTCCATCGCCTATCAGGTCACCGACCTGATGACCGCCATGCGGCAGGATGCGGGCTGCGAGATCACGGTGCTGCGTGTGGACGGCGGCGCCAGTGTCAGTGACATCATGATGCAGTTTCAGGCGGATTTGCTGCGCATTCCGGTGGATCGCCCGGAGATGGTGGAGACCACCGCCTTCGGCGCGGCGGCGCTGGCGGGACTTGCCGTGGGACTGTGGAAGAGCCTTGACGAGGTGCGCGCCGCGCGTGTGAGCGCGAAGGTGTTTGAGCCGCAGCGCGAGCAATATGAATGTGAGGAGATCTACCGCGGCTGGAAGCGCGCCGTCAACTGCGCCGGCGGCTGGGTGGAGAAGAATTAACAAAAAGCGGAAAAGGAGATACCATTATGCCGAATTTTGAAGAACTCAAGCGTATGGCGCAAAGCGCCGCATACGCGGCAACCGAGCTGGCGCAGGAAGCTGCCGCGGCAGCGGGCGAAAAGGCAAGCGTCCTGAAAGAGTACGCGGGCGAGAAGGCCGGTACGCTCAAGGGCTACGCTGAGGAAAAGGCCGCGCTGCTCACAGAGAAACACAGCCTTGCGAAGAACTGCCAGGCGCTGGGCGAGTGGTATGCCGCACAGTGCGGCGACGACGCGCCCGAGGCAGTGGCCGATATCGTGAAGGCGATTCGCGCGTCACAGGAAAAGATCGCGGCGCTGCGCGCAAACGGCGCGGAGGACGCTGAACCGGACAGGGAGGAGTGAGCGGATGAAGCCTTATTTTACCAATGCCTTCGGCATTGCCCGCAACGCCAACGGGCAGGGCCGCACCGTGGAGCTGCAGCTGGACTTTATGCTGCAATACATGGACGCGGAATCCCAGATGACCAAAAACGGCCCGGTCGCCGCGTCCGTGCGCAAGAGCGAGCAGCTCACCAGCGTGCTGATGACGCGGGACGGCACCGTGGCGCTCATTTCTCTGCTGCGCAAGACGCTGGGAGCGGAGTTTGATGAAATCATCGAGTTTTGCGAAGCGCAGGATGAGATGGGACGCTGAAAGTCCTAATTACCTTTTGTGTTGGATTTCTCCGTCGTTTTGACAAAACATCCGCTTGACAGAGCATCTCTCATTCGCTATAATAAAAACAGGAAGGGCGTTGCGGTCAGCGGTTTAGCCCGAAGATGAACAAATTGTCAAATGACAGCCGTCACCGTGCCGGGTGGCGGTTGTCGCTTTTTACCCTGACTTGAAGCATAAAGTTTCCGATATGAATCGTCAAAGTAAACGACATAAGGCGTCACCCCCTTTCAGGGGTAAGTAGCCAAACCGCCGAGCCGCTTATGTAGCGCCCTCCCTGCCCCCTTGCGGGTGGCCTCTTGAGAGGTTGGTCATATTTTATTGGAGGGTCTATTTGTTGTCAATGATTATTTTGACTTTTTTGTGCGTATTCACCAAAAGTGATTGGTTGAGGATTAAAACCAACACAAAAGGTAATTAGGACCGCTGAAATTTCCTCTTGCAATTCATAAAAAGATATGTTAGGATAACCCCTGCGATTGAAAATTGCGGGGGAATACCCTGCATGACTTGATAACGGAGGTAAAAGTCTCATGTTTACGTTTGTGATGATCCTGCAGGTTCTCTGCGGCCTGTTCCTGATCGCCGTCGTCCTGATCCAGTCCGGCAAGTCCGCCGGTCTGTCCGGTGCCATCGGCGGCATGGCGGACAGCTTTATGTCCAAGAACAAGGCCAAGTCCCTCGACGCGAAGTTCGCGCGCGCGACCAAGTGGGTCGGCGCGGTGTTCATCGTGCTGACGCTGGCACTGAACATGCTGTAATTGTCCTGAAGCGGAAGCGGGTCGAAAAGACCCGCTTCTTTTTTTGCCCTTGCATTTGAAAAAAGGTTGTGCTATTGTTTCTTTGTTTTTAATGTATAGAGGGGAGAACGCTATGCAGATCGAGACCATCACAAGCCGCCACAATGCGTATTTGACGCATTTGCGCAAGCTTGCGTCCTCCCGTGCGTATCGCGACGAATGCGGCGAGTATCTCGGCGATGGAGTGAAGCTGCTGCGCGAGGCTGCCCAGTGGGGCGCGCCGCTGCAAACGGTGGTGTTCTCCGAGGGCGTGGAGATTCCGAAACTCCCGGAGGGCGTCCGCGTCGTGCGCGTCAGCGCGGAGCTGATGAAATCCGTCAGTCCGGCAGAGACGCCGCAGGGCGCGCTTTTTACGGCGCGGCTGGAGCGACCGGCACTGCCGGAGAAGCTGGACGGCGCGCACTACCTCGTGCTGGATGGCGTACAGGACCCCGGCAACATGGGTACGATCCTGCGTACAGCGGACGCGTTCGAGTGCGACGGCGTGTTTCTGGTGAATGCCTGCGCGGATCTCTACAACCCTAAGACCGTCCGCGCCACCATGGGCGCGATTTTTCGCTGCCGCGTGTGGACGTGCACGGCGGAAGAACTGGCGGCGCTGCTGCAAAGGAGCGGCCTGCCGCTCTGCGGCGCGGCGCTGCGCGGGGATACGGTATCGTTGCGCGACGCGGATCTGAGCCGCGCGGCGGCGGCGATCGGCAGCGAGGGCCGGGGACTCAGCGACGAGCTGCTGAACTTGTGTGACCGCACGGTGAGGATTCCCATGAGCGAACGCTGCGAGTCCCTGAATGCCGCGATCGCCGCGTCGGTTCTGCTTTGGGAAATGTACCGATAAACGAACAGTGAGGGGAAGGGTATGGCGGGAACCAAATACTGGGTCTGGCTGAGCGAGCACAAGGGCTTATCCACGCGCGTGAAGCTGCAGCTGCTGGAGCATTTCGGAACGCCGGAGAACATCTACTATGCCGACACGGAGGATTATCTCCAGGTCGAGGGCATGAACCAACGCCTTGCCGCGCAGCTCTCGGATAAGAGCACCGCGGCGGCGGATCATATCCTCGGCGAGTGCGAGCGGCTGGAACTGCGTATCCTCACGATGCAGGACGCGGACTATCCCGTGCGTCTGCGCAACATCTACGAGCCGCCTTGCCTTTTGTATGTCAAGGGCCAGCTGCCGCTGATCGACGAGGAGGCGGCCATCGCCATAGTGGGCACCCGCAAGGCGACGCCCTATGGTATCGAAACCGCACAGGAGCTGGCTTACGCCATGGCAAAGCAGGGCGCGCTGATCGTATCCGGCGGCGCCTACGGCATTGACACGGCAGCCCATCGCGGTGCACTGCGCGCGGGCGCCAGAACGGTGGCGCTGCTGGGCTGCGGCATCGACGTGATCTATCCCGCGGGCAATGAGTGGCTGTATCGGGATGTGGCGGCTGCCGGTGCGCTGGTGACGGAGTATCCGCCGGGAACGCCGCCGCTCGGCCAGCATTTTCCGGTGCGCAATCGCATCATCAGCGGCATGTGCCTTGCCACGGTGGTTGTGGAGGCGGCGGAGCGCAGCGGCGCGCTCATCACCGCGCACACCGCACTGGAGCAGGGACGCGACGTGTTCGCGGTGCCCGGCCCCATCAAAGCGCCTATGAGCCGCGGCTGCAACCGCATGATTGCCGCCGGGGAGGCGTCACTGGTGGCGGACACCTCCGACGTGCTGTGGGAGTATGAAGCGCGGTTTCCGCATAAACTGCACTGCGGGCGCGTAGAGATGCCGCAGACCATGGGCTATCAGGCGCGGCAGGAGGTCGCCGCGGCAAAAGCGGCAGAGCAGGAGCCGGAGAAACGCGAGGCCTTGGATATTCGCAAGGGAAAAACGAGCCTGACGGACGATCAGGTGCGCATTTTGAAAAAACTGAAGGACGGCGAAATGCAGGTCGACGACCTGATCGAGGCGGTGGATCTGCCGACGCGGCGGGTGCTGTCCGCGCTGACGGTGCTGGAGATTGAAGAGCACGTCACGCAGAGCAGCGGCAAACGCTTTTCGCTGAATGTTGAATTGATAGAGGAGTAAACGATCATGGCAAAGAAACATCTGGTGATCGTCGAGTCGCCGGCTAAGGCCAAGACCATCGGAAAATATCTGGGCAAGGACTACACTGTGACGGCCAGCATGGGCCATCTGCGGGACCTGCCCAAGAGCAAGCTCGGCGTCGATATTGAAAACGATTTTGAGCCGGATTACAAGCCCATCAAGGGCAAGGAAGCGCTCATCAAGGAACTCAAGGCCTCCGCCAAGGCCAGCGATACCGTCTATCTCGCGACGGACCCTGACCGTGAGGGCGAGGCGATTTCGTGGCACCTCAAGGCGCTGCTGGATCTGGACGACAATAAGGCCAAGCGTGTGACCTTCAACGAGATCACAAAGAAGGTCGTCACCGAGAGCATAAAGACGCCCCGCGCCATCGACCAGGATCTGGTGGACGCGCAGCAGGCGCGCCGCATTCTCGATCGTATTGTGGGCTATCAGCTTTCGCCGCTGCTGTGGAAAAAGGTGCGCCGCGGCCTGTCCGCGGGCCGTGTGCAGTCTGTTGCCATGCGCATGGTGGATGATCGCGAGAAGGAAATTGAGACGTTCAAGCCGGAGGAGTACTGGACGCTGGAGGCTGCGTTGCGCGACGCGCCCAAGAACAAGCCCTTCCTTGCCCACTACTACGGCAAGAATGGCAAGAAAGTGGAGCCGGATTCGCAGGCGGCGGTGAACGCCGTGATCGAGGATACCAAGAGTGCCGAGTTCCGCGTCAAGACCATCAAGCGCGCGGATAAGCAGCGCTCCCCGTCACCGCCGTTTACCACATCGACGCTCCAGCAGGAGGCGTCCCGCAAACTGAACATGACGCCGCGCCGCACCATGGCGATCGCGCAGCAGCTCTATGAGGGCGTGGATATCGAGGGCGAGGGCACCGTGGGCCTGATCACCTATATGCGTACCGACTCGCTGCGCATCTCCGAGGAGGCGCTTGCCGCCGCCAAGGAGTTCATCCTCGGCCGCTACGGCAAGGATTACTATCCCGCGACGACGCGGCGCTTCCGCGCAAAAGCCGGCGCGCAGGACGCGCACGAGGCGATCCGCCCCTCCAGCGTCGAGCTGACGCCGGAGCGTGTCAAGGCGAGCCTTACCGGCGAGCAGTATCGCCTGTATCGTCTGATTTGGAGCTGCTTCCTCGCAAGCCAGATGGCGAACGCGGTCTACGACAGCGTCAGCGTGGAGATTGAGGCCAATGGTCACGAGTTCCGCGCCAGCGCCAGCGATCTGAAGTTTTCGGGCTATACTGCCCTGTATGAGGAATCCCGTGACGACGAGCGGGAGGAGAAGGCGGTCAAGCTGCCGCCGCTCACCGAGGGGCAGGTACTGGAGCTGGACGGCTTTACCCCGGAGCAGCACTTCACCCAGCCGCCCGTGCGCTACACCGACGCTACGCTGATCCGCGCCATGGAGCAGAACGGCATCGGCCGCCCGTCCACCTACGCGCCCACGGTCTCGACGATTCTGGACCGCGAGTATGTGGTCAAGGAAGGCAAGTACCTGCGCCCCACGCCGCTGGGCACCGTGGTGACAGGCCTGATGGAGGACAAGTTCCCTGACATCGTGGACACCAAGTTCACCGCCCGCATGGAAGAGACGCTGGACGCGGTCGAGGAGGGCAAGACCCCCTGGAAGGATATTCTGCGCAACTTCTACGGCGAATTCTCCGCCGAACTGGAGAAGGCGGAAAAAGACCTTGAGGGTCAGCATCTGAAGGTACCCGATGAGGTCAGCGAAGAAAAATGCGATATCTGCGGCCGCAACATGGTGGTGAAGTCCGGACGCTTCGGCAGATTCCTGGCCTGCCCCGGCTATCCCGAATGCACATTTACCAAGCCATTGGTTATCGAGATGCCCGGTCGCTGCCCGCTGTGCGGCGGACGGCTGATGAAGCGCACCGGCGTGAGCAAAAAGACCAACAAGCAGTACACCTACTACGCCTGCGAGTTCCGCGGCAGCAAGGACCCGGCAAAGGCGTGCGAGTTCACGACCTTTGACGTGCCGGTGAAGGATGATTGCCCTGCCTGCGGCCACACGATGTTCAAGAAGTCCGGTAAGGGCTACAAGCGCCCCTACTGCATCAATCCGGAGTGCGCGAACTTCGTGCCCGAGGAGAAGCGCGGCTATACCAAGAAGGCCGCGGCGGCTGCCACAGCGGAGGAAAAAGACGATAAGAAGCCCGCCGCCAAGAAGACCGCAGCGAAGGCTGCGACCGCGAAAAAAACGGCGGCAAAGACGACGGCCGCGAAAAAGGCCGCCGCGAAAAAGACATCAACCAAGACGACGACCAAAAAGGCGAAAGAATGAACAATCAGGTAACAGTGATCGGCGCGGGCCTTGCGGGCAGCGAGTGCGCGTGGCAGCTGGCACAGCGCGGCGTACTTGTGACGCTGCGGGAGATGAAGCCGCAAAAGCGCACGCCGGCCCACGAGACCGACAATTTTGCGGAGCTTTGCTGCTCCAACTCGCTGCGCTCGGATCAGTTGGAGAACGCGGTGGGGCTGCTCAAAGAGGAGATGCGCCGCCTCGATTCGCTGATCCTTCGCTGCGCGGACGAAACGAGAGTGGAGGCCGGCGGGGCGCTCGCCGTCGACCGCCACGGCTTTGCGCGGCTCGTCACCGAGCGGGTGCGCAGCCACCCCAACATCACCGTGGTGGACGGCGAGGTGACGGAGATCCCCGCGGAGGGAACCGTCGTCGTGGCCTCCGGCCCGCTGACGAGTGATGCGCTGGCGGACGCCATCGTGCGCAAGATCGGCGGCGGGGATGACGCCGGGAATACCCTGCACTTTTTTGACGCTGCCGCGCCGCTTGTGACCTTCGAGAGCGTTGACATGGAGAGTGCGTGGTTTGCCTCCCGCTATGACAAGGGGACGGCGGATTATGTAAACTGCCCGATGACCGAGGAAGAGTACCTCGCGTTCTGGGAGGCGCTGACCACGGCAGAGGAAGCGCCGGTACGCGGTTTCGAGGACAAGAACGTGTTCGAGGGCTGTATGCCGGTGGAGGTCATGGCGCGCCGCGGACGCGATACGCTGTGCTACGGCCCGCTCAAGCCGCGCGGGCTCAAAGACCCCAAGACCGGAAAAGAACCCTTTGCTGTGGTGCAGCTGCGCCGCGACAACTCGGAGGGCAGCGTTTACAATCTCGTGGGCTTCCAGACGCACCTGCGCTTTCCTGAACAGAAGCGGGTGTTTTCAATGATTCCCGCTCTCAAGAACGCGGAGTTCGTGCGCTATGGCGTCATGCACCGCAATACATATCTTGATTCCCCGCGCCTGCTGGACCGCTACTATCGGCTCATGGCCGATCCGCGCATCGCGTTCGCCGGTCAGATGACCGGCGTGGAGGGCTATGTGGAGTCCGCGGCGTCGGGATTCCTCGTCGGCGTGGAGCTGGCGCGGCGGCTGGAGGGAAAACCGGCGGTGGATTTCCCACAGGAGACCGCCATCGGCGCGTTGGGACTGTACGTCAGCAACGGAAGCGTGACGGAGTTCCAGCCGATGAACGTCAACTTCGGCATCATTCCGCCGCTGGGATACCGCGTCAAGGGCAAGCGCAACAAAAACGCGGAGCTTTCCCGGCGCTCGCTGGAGATCATCGACTCCCTGCGCGGCGAAGTGCTGTCAGATATACAAGCGTGACGGAGCAGACGCCTCAGTCTGCGCTGCGCGCAGCCAGCTCCCCTTAACAACGGGAGCCTATAAGGAGTGATTTACATGAGAATTGCCATCGACGCCATGGGCGGCGACTTTGCGCCCCAGGCACCGGTCAAGGGCGCGCTGCTGGCGCGTGAAAAGTACCCAGACGTGGAGATTGTCCTCGTCGGGCAAGAGAGCGCGATTCAGGGCGTGCTGCGGGAGATCGGCTGGCCGACTCTGCCCGCGGGCATCACGATCCAAAACGCCGCGGAGGTCGTGGAGATCGCGGACGATCCCGCCACGGCGTTTAAGAAAAAGCCTGACTCATCGCTGACGGTGGGACTCAATCTGGTGAAAAACGGCGAGGCGGACGGATTTGTCTCCGCCGGCAGTACCGGCGCGCTGCTCGCAGGCGCGACACTGTTGGTCAAGCGTATCCGCGGCCTGCGCCGCGCGGCGCTGGCTCCCACGATCCCCACCGCCAAAGGACGCGCGGTGCTGCTGGACTGCGGCGCCAACGCGGAGTGCACGGTGGAGTATCTGCTGCAATTTGCCTACCTTGGAAGCTACTACGCATCCAAGGTCCTCGGTGTGGATAAGCCCCGCGTGGGACTTTTGAACATTGGCGCAGAGGAGGAAAAGGGCGACACGCTGCGCAAGGAGACTTACCAGAAGCTCAAGGAGGCCGGCGATCGCGGCGACCTGAACTTTGCGGGCAACGTGGAGGCGAAGGAGGCCATGCTGGGAGAGTGCGACGTCATTGTGGCGGACGGCTTCTCCGGCAACGTGATGCTCAAGAGCGTCGAGGGCGCGGGCAAGCTGATGAGCGGCATGCTCAAGGGTATGCTGATGAAGAACGCTGGCACTAGGGCGGCGGCGCTGCTGCTCAAGGGCGGACTGAAGGAATTCAAGAAAACGCTCGATCCCAACGAGGTGGGCGGCACAGCACTGCTCGGCATTTCAAAGCCCGTGGTCAAGGCGCACGGCTCGTCCAACGACGTGGCATTCTGCAACGCGGTGCGTCAGGCGGTCGAGGTTGCGCGCAGCGGCATCGCTGAGGATATTGCCCGGGACATCGACAAAATGCGACTGGATCGGACAGAGAAGGGCGCGTGAAGCCGCGACAATTTTTGGGGAAAGCCTCTTGACAGGGAATATCCTTTGTTGTAGGATTCCTGTAAGCCAAAACAGCGCGGAACGCGCCATGTTTCTCAGGAGGAGAGAACTATGACCCCGGAAGAAATTTTCAGCAAGCTGCAGGAATTGATCGCGGAGCAATTTGCGCTCAATCAGGACGAGATCACTATGGCGAGCTCGTTTACGGATGACCTTGGTGCCGACTCTGTCGATCTGGTGGAGTTGGTGATGGCCATGGAGGAAGAATTCGACCTCGATGAGATCGAAGAGGATGATCTCGCACAACTCAAAACGGTGGGCGACTGTGTGAAGTTCTTGAGCGGCAAGTTGAACTGATAGGAAACGATGCCCCGCCTGCGCGGGGCATCGTTTGTTTTTGAGAAGAAGGAGAGGAACCATGCAGGCATTGGAGGAAGCGCTGGGCTACCATTTTAAGAATACCGCCCTGCTGCGCGAGGCGCTGCGCCATAGCTCCTACGCGAATGAGCATCGCGGGGAGGAGGCGGTCAGCAACGAGCGTCTGGAATTTTTGGGGGACAGCGTGCTGGGCTTCGTGACTGCGGAGTACCTCTTTCAGACGCATCCCGACGCGCCGGAGGGCGATTTGACCCGCATCCGCGCGCGTCTGGTGTGCGAGGAGAGTCTGCATGAGGTGGCGCAGCGGCTGGATCTGGGACGCTTTTTGTGCCTCGGCCACGGCGAGGAGGCAGGCGGCGGGCGGGAGCGCCCGTCGATCCTGGCGGACGCCACAGAGGCGGTCATGGCTGCGATGTACCTCGACGGTGGGATCGAGCCGGTGTCGGCCTTGATCCACCGGATGCTGCTCGACGGCGCGGCGGAGGCGACCTTTGTCCGGCAGCGCCGCGATTACAAGACGGCGCTGCAGGAGCTGGTGCAGCGGACGCCAAATCACGTTCTGCGCTACCGCCTGACCGATGAGAGCGGCCCTGATCACGCCAAGACCTTTACGATCGCGGTCATGCTGGGTGATGAGGTGGCCGGCACAGGCACCGGCCACAGCAAAAAGGAAGCGGAACAGAACGCGGCGCGCGCAGCGCTTGAACAACTGGAAGAAGAGATGGGAAGCGGCTCGTGAAGAGCCGCTTTTTCTTGAAAAAAACTTGAAAAAGGGCTTGACCTTTCACAGAGACTTGTGGTATAGTCTCTCTTACCTGTGAAAGAGGGCTTTCTTTTTGTGCGCAATTTTCGCTTTTCTTGCGTGCGGGAAAGGATCTCTTCAATCTACGCAGGGAGGCAATCAAATAAGGAGGTGCCGTTATGCGCGTGAAGATCACTCTCCGTTGCAATGAGTGCAAGCAGAGAAACTACAACACGATCAAGAACAAGAAGAACACCCCGGACAAGCTGGAACTGAACAAGTATTGTCCCTTCTGCAGAAAGCATACCGTCCACAGCGAAACGAAGTAAGCGAAAGGTTGTAGAATCATGGCAGAAGAAAAGAAGGAAAAGAAGGACCGCGGCAAGTGGTTCCGTGAGATGAAAAGCGAACTGAAGAAGGTCGTCTGGCCCGCACCCAAGAAGACCATGAAGGATACCGGCACCGTGCTGATGTTCTCCCTCGTGGTCGGCGTGTGCATCTGGGTCTTCGACTATGCCGCCGTTTCGGCAGTGCATCTGCTGATCGGCCTCGCGGGCTGAGAAAGGGCAGATCATGGCTGAGAGCGCAAAATGGTATGTTGCCCATACCTACTCCGGTTATGAGAACGCCGTCAAGACTGCGATCGAGAAGTTCGTCGCGAACCGCCATCTGGAGGACAAGATCTTTGACATCCAGATCCCGATGGAGAACGTCACCGAGGTGACGGAGGAGGGCAAGACGAAGGAAGTCGAGCGCAAGGTCTTCCCGGGCTATGTGCTTGTGAAGATGATCATGACGGACGACACCTGGCACTTGATCCGCAACATCCGTGGTGTGACCGGCTTTGTCGGTTCCGCCAACAACCCCATTCCTCTTACCGAGGAGGAGGTTCAGGCCCTCGGCATGGAGAAGCACGAGATCGTCGTGCTCTATAATGTCGGTGATCAGGTCAAGATTACCGACGGGCCGCTCGCGACATTCATCGGAACGGTCGACGAGATCGATGCCGAGAAAAACAAGGTCTGCGTGGTCGTGTCCATGTTCGGACGCGAGACCCCTGTCGAGCTGGAGCTCGATCAGGTGGAGGTCGTGGACAAATAACCCCGCGTATATCGCTAACTGCGATGAGCCGCGCAAGCGGCAAAGTGGGAGAGACGCGAAAAGCCGCGCCTCGCTCGTTACCACATTTATAA
>CAMVTO010000041.1 GCA_947170435.1 uncultured Clostridia bacterium
TTACAAGGTACTCGCCCCGCTCTCGGTCTCGCCGTGCGGCTCAACCGCGGAACAGCCGCTACTATACTTGACTTTTCTGGTTTTGTCAACACCTTTTTCGACATTTTTTTGGCTTTGTTAAAAAGTGTGAAAAAACGTCTACATAACGCCTTACTTCATGAGCAAAAACACGGTGCTCTTGTAAAAGTGACGGCTTGGTGGTATACTTTTATTATTCCAAATACAAAGGACATTATCTATGACTGCTTTTCATACACTGCAAGAATACGTGGACGCGCTGCGCGGCGCCGGTCTGCTGGTGGAATCCACCGCAGCTGACGCGCAGGTCGTCATCGACTGCTTCAGCTACGATAACCGCGCCGTGAGCGGAACGGCGCTGTTCTTCTGCAAGGGCGCGCACTTCAAAGACGCATATCTGCGCGACGCGCTGTCCAAGGGCGCGGTGGCCTATGTTGCCGACCATGCTTACGATGTGGACGCGCCGCGGCTGATTGTCAGCGATATTCGTCATGCGCTGGTCGTGCTGGGGCAACTCTATTATAATCATGTAACGGACAGGCTGGTTACTGTCGGTATCACCGGCACAAAGGGCAAAAGTACCACGGCGTATTACATGCGCTATATTCTCAACGACTGGCTTTCTTCTCAGGGCAAGCCTGACTGCGCCCTGATTTCTTCCATAGATACCTACGACGGCGTCATCAGCGAGGAGTCGCATATCACGACGCCGGAGGTGCTGGAGCTCTATCAACACTTTCAGAACGCCTGTGACAGCGGCATTACCCACCTTGTCATGGAGGCGTCCAGCCAGTCGTTCAAGGTGGGCCGCGTGCGCGGCATGACGTTCGACGTGGGTGCGTTTCTCAACATCGGCGAGGATCACATCAGCCCCATTGAGCACCCGGATTTTGAGGATTACTTCCAGTCCAAGCTGAAGATTTTTGACCAGTGCCGCGTGGGCTGCATCAATACGGACGCCGAGCATCTGGAGCGCGCCGTCGAATATGCCAAGGGCCGCTGCGAATTGATTACCTTCGGCTCCCACGAGAGCGACACAGTGTACTGCGAGAAGGTCGAGAAGCGCGCAGACGGGCTGTACTTTACCGTACGCTCGCCCATGTACAACGGTGAGTTTTCCATCACGATGCCGGGGCTGTTCAATGTGTCCAACGCGCTGGCGGCGATCGCCATGTCCATGGCGCTGGGTATCCCGGAAGAAAGCGTTCGCCGCGGGTTGCGGATCGCACGCGCCAGCGGACGGATGCAGGTCTACGAGAGCCGTGACAAGAACGTAACGGTCATTGTGGACTACGCGCACAACCGCATGAGCTTCGACGCACTGTATCGCTCCACGCGCTCAGAGTACCCCGGCAAGTCGATGATCTCGATCTTCGGCTGCCCCGGCTCCCACGCGCTCCAGCGGCGCAAGGACTTAGGCGAGTTGAGCGGGCAGAACTGCGATTTCGTGTATATCACCGAGGAGGACAGCGGCGAGGAGCCGTTCGACCAGATCGCCGCCGACATCGAAAAGCACGTCGCCGCGCCGCACCTCGTGCTGGAGGATCGGGACGAGTGCATCCGCCGCGCCATCTGTGAAGGGGACAAGCCCCGCGTAATCCTGCTCACCGGCAAGGGTGAGGAGGAGTATATGAAACGCGGCAACGCGTTTGTACCCTATCCCTCCGACGTGCAGATGACGCTCAAACATTTGAAAGAATACGATGAACAACATGGCTAAGAAAGATTTTCTTCCCATCATTCTCGGCAGTGATGAGAATGCCTATGGCACAGCTCGGCAGTTCAGCGAAACCTACAGCGTGCGGCCGCTGGTGTTGTGTACCATCCCGCTCTCGCCGACGCGCAGCAGCAAACTGTTTGATTTGCGGGTCATCCCCGATTTTGAGCGCGCCGAGGTATTCCCCGACGCGCTGCTGGGCGTGTTGCGCGAAAATGCTGCAACATACGAAAAACAGCTTGTGATTCCCTGCTCCGACTACTATGTCGGGCTGCTGTGCCGGCATTACGATCACTTCGAGGGGCTGATCGCCAACCGGTTCAACAGCGCGGAGATGCTGGAGACCTTCGACACCAAGGACAAGTTCTACGCTCTGTGCGAGCGGTACGGCATGGATTATCCCAAAACCGCCGTTGCCGCGCCGCACGAGCGCGAGAGTGTGCTGGAGCGCCTGCCCTTCGATTTCCCCATCGTCGTCAAGCCGGAGAACAGCAACGCCACCGACTACCTGCGCTGCCACTTCGAGGGGCAAAAGAAGGTATTCTTCTTCGACACGCGCGAGGACTATCTTGCGATGATCGCGAATATGAACCGCTCCGACTACCGGGGCAAGCTCATTTTGCAGGAGTTTATCCCCGGCGGGGACGGCGCCATGCGCGTGCTCAACGCTTACTCCGACTCTGATGGCAAAGTGCGCGCCATGTGCCTCGGCCAACCTGTGTTGGAATACTACGACCCCAAATCCGTCGGCAACTACGCCGCGGTCATCTCCCGCGGCGACCGTGCGCTGTATGAGAAGATGCAGGCGTTTCTGGAGGCCATCGGCTACGTCGGCTTTGCCAACATCGACATGAAGTTTGATCGGCGCAACGGTCGGTATGTGCTCTTTGAGATCAATCCCAGGCAGGGGCGCAGCAGCTACTTCGTCCGCTCCGCGGGTATCAACCTGATGCAGGTCTTTGCCGACGACGTGGTCTACGGCAAGCGCGAGCCGTGTGTCTATAACGAAAGCACCGCGCTGTGGTCGAATGTGCCGCGCGGGATTCTGACGCGGTACGTCACCGATCCCGCGCTCAAAGCGGAGCTTGCGCGGCTCAAGGCGGATCGGACGCTGATGAACCCCAACGACTTCAATCTCAAGCGGCTGTATCGCATCGCGCGGGTGGATCACGCGCAATACAAGCTGTTTCGGGAATACTGGTTTGACAAAGAAAAGGAGCGCTGACAAGCGCTCCTTTTCTTCATAGCAGAATCGGCTGGATCTGCCGCCCTTCACAGGCGGCCTCCAGCGTTGCTTCAATTTGCGAGAAATCCGCCACCAGCGAGTTAGGCTTCTTCTCCGCGTCGTCCTGACCGAAGGGGACGAAATAGTAGTTCCTGCGGTTCAGCAGCGCGGCAATGCTCGGCGCGGAGGCGGCGAGACCGTCGTTGGTCGCCGGGGCGACGATGACCGGCTTGCCGTTGCGCAGATGTGACTTTGCCGCCATTGGCACGACCCCGTCGGTCATGCCAGCTGCTAGCTTGGCAAGGGTATTGCCTGTACAAGGCGCGATCACCAGCGCGTCCAGCGCGTTGGACGGACCCAACGGCTCCGCCTCGACCACGGTACGGATCGCCCGCCGCCCGGCGAGGCTCTCCACGCGCTCGATCAGCTGCTCCGCCGTGCCGAAGCGGGTGTCTGTCGCCGCCACCCGCTCTGAGAGGATCGGGATCATCTCATGGATTTCCGACAGCTGCTCGTAAATCTTCATCACCGCGGCGTGGTTACAAAAGGAACCGCACAACGCAAAGCCCAGTTTCATGCTTCTTCCTCCCAAATTCGATACAGGGTCTGCCGCAGCGCCCGCGCCGCTGTCTCCGGCGCTGTCTTCCCCGGCAAACCGTTTGCCTTGACATACTCGATCTTCTCTGCCGCCGCGGCGTCGACGCCCGGCAACGACGCCAGCTCGATCACAACGCAGTCCTTTCGCAGCTGCTCCAACAGCGGCGCGGTCAGCACCGGGTGCGGTACGGTGTTGAAAATTGCCCGAAACCCGGCCAGCTTCCCGTTCAACCGCTCCGTATGCATGGCACGGTAGCCCAGCGCGTCGATCCACGCAAAGTCGTCAAAGCGCCGCGCGCTCACGCTGACGTCCGCGCCCAGTGCCGCGAGGTCGTGAGCGAGCAGCTTGCCGATCCGCCCGAAGCCGATCACCAGGCAGGGCGTGCCCCGCAGCGTCACGCTCAAATGTTCCATCGCGGTCTGCACCGCGCCCTCAGCAGTCACAGCGGCATTCGCTACCGTCAGCGCCTCGTCCGTGTAATAATCTGTCACATACAGCCCCAGCCGTTGGATCGCCGTCCACGCTGCCTTTGGCACCGCGCCCGCGTAGATACGCTGCTTTCCGCTCAGCCGCGGCCACAGTTCATCGAGCGGCAGATTTGTCCCGTGGAGCTTTCCCTCCTTTGCCAGCGGCACCGGGAGGATCACCCTGCTCGCTGCCATCGCCTCACTCGGCGTTGTCTCGTTCGGTGCGTTCGCCAATCCCCACGACCGCACGCTGTACCCGTCCGCCGCCAACAGCCGCGCAAGGTACGCCATCCGTGCGTCACCGCCAAGGAACCCGATCGCCTCCATACGCATCACCTCTCCCCACAGCCTACGTCACAGGCTCGTACCGGGTGCAAAAAAGAGCCTGAGCGTTTGCTCAGGCTCTTTTCAGCAGTTCAAGATATTCCTTTACATCCCGCAGCACAAAGGCGGGCTTCACATCGCTTGCCGCGATATCCGCCTCCCCGGTCTCGCCGGAGAGCACCAGCACCGTGTCCACGCCCGCGTTGACGCCACAGGCGATGTCGGTATAGAGGCGGTCGCCGATCACCACGGTTTCCTCCGCCGACGCTCCCGCCGCTTTCATGGCGAGGTACGCCATATCCGGCTTGGGCTTGCCGATGACGTGGGGGCGGCGCTGCGTCGCGCGGTACAGCATTTCGCAGACGCTGCCGCAGTCCGGGACATAGCCGTACCACGTCGGGCAAACCCAATCGGGGTTGGTGGCGATATAGTCCACACCGCGCCCCAGCAGGATGCAGGCGTCCTCCAGCTTCTGAAATGTCAGCTCCGTGTCAAAACCCATCAGCAGCGTGTCCACCGCCGCGTCGCGATCGTCTGTCAAACGGAAGCCTGCCTCGCGGAGCTGCGAGCGAAAGGATTCTGTCCCACAGACATAGTATAGCTTGTCCTGTCCGCCATGTTCACGGAGGTAGAGAATGGTGGCATCCACAGAGGTCAGGAAATCCTCTCGTGTCGCCTCGATGCCGAGACGATGCATTTTTTCCACATAGGCCTCGCCGCTTTTGGAGGAATTGTTGGTCAGGAACAAATACCGCCCGCCGCGGTCACGGATGCATTGCAAAAACTCCGCTGCGCCGTCAAAGAGGTTTTCGTCGAGGTATAGCGTTCCGTCCATATCCAGCAGGAACAGGCGCTTTTGCCGCAGTCTGTCCAGATCCATCACTTGTTCTTCTTACCAGCTCCGATGAAGATAAACACCAGCGAGCTCACACACAGCAGGTACGGATAGTACAGGTTCGGGAGAATCTCAAAGGCGGACACCGTTGCGCCCATAACCGCCGCCTGGGAGATGGCGACCAGCATCTGCGCGCCGTAGGGGATGACGCCCTGGAAGATGCACGAGAACGTATCAAGCAGCGACGCGGACTCCTTGGGCGTGATGCCGTACTCGTCGCTGATCTGCTTGGCGATGGGGCCGGCCATGACAATGGCGACCGTGTTGTTGGCAGTGGCAATGTCCATCGTGCCGACGAGCAAACCGACGCCGAGGCGTCCTCCCACCGCGCCCTTGAACGTGCGGCGGATGAAGGCCAGCAGCGCCTCAAATCCGCCGTACTCGCGCATGAGGCCGCAGAGTGCGGAGACGAGGACCGTCACCAAGATGGTCTCAAACATGCCGGACGCACCCGCGCCCATGTTTTCCACCATCTCCAGCGCACCGACGGAACCGGTCGCCAGCGTGATGACGCCGCCGGAGACGATGCCCGCCAGCAGCACCACAAACACGTTGATGCCCGCAATCCCGCCAACCAGCACCAGCACGTACGGGATGAGCAGCAGCAGGTTGTACTCCGGGATCTCGATCTGAGCAAGCCCCGAGCTGCCGGAGACGAGGATCAGCACCAGCGTAACAAGCGCCGCGGGCAGCGCAATCTTAAAGTTCGCGCGGAACTTGTCGCGCATCTCGCAGCCCTGGGTGTTGCAGGCGGCAATGGTAGTATCGGAGATGAACGAGAGGTTGTCGCCAAACATCGCGCCGCCCATGACCGAGCCGATGCAAAGCGGAAGCGAGAACCCTGAGATCTGGGATACCGCGACAGCGATCGGCGTGATGAGGGAGATCGTGCCGACCGAGGTGCCCATGGCGGTGGAGACGAAGCACGCCGCGACAAACAGCACCGCTGCCGCCGTACGCGCGGGCGTCACCGACAGCAGCGCGTAAGCCACCGCCTCAGCGCTGGAGCGCCCCGTCACGCCGACGAACACACCGGCGGCAAGAAAGATCAGGATCATCGTCATGATGTTCTTATCGCCGACGCCCTGTGCCATAATCTCCAGTTTATCGTCAAACTTCAGCGCCTTGTTCTGGAGGCAGGCTACCAGCAGTGCCACCAAAAATACGACGACGATCGGGATGGAGTAGAATCCCATCGGGATCTTCATCACATACTCGAACAGAATACCCGTACCGAGGTACAGCACCAAAAATACCAGCACAGGCAGGAGCGCGCGGGAATTTGCTTTGGGTTTCATGATCTTCTTCCTTCCAATCTTTTCTTTTATCTATCGTAAGCGACGATCGGATCGTCGATCTCACGCGTTGCATAGGCGTTGAGCGACCAGTCCGCCCGCGCGCCCGCCAGATACTCGTAGTACCCCTGCGCGCCGATCATGGCGCCGTTGTCGCCGCAGAGGGAAAGTGGCGGGAGGTACAGCTTGCAGCCCGCCTGATCGCAGGCTTTTTGCAGGTCGGCACGGAGGAACGAGTTTGCCGCCACGCCGCCTGCTGCGACGATAGTCTTGCGCCCACACAGCTCCGCCGCACGCAAGGTACGCGGCACCAGCTCATCCGACACCGCTTGCGTAAAGTCCCGCGCGAGCGCGGCGCGGTCTAGGGGCTTTCCGGTTTGCTCGGCATTGTGGGCAATGTTTACCACCGCCGTCTTGAGACCGGAAAAGCTCATGTCCAGCTCATGCCCCTCAATTTTCGCGCGAGGCAGGTCGTATACGCCGCCCTCGCTGCCGTGGGCCAGGTCGTCCATCGGCTTGCCGCCGGGGTACGGGAGCCCCAGCACGCGGGCCGCCTTATCAAAGCACTCGCCCGCCGCGTCATCCCGCGTCGCGCCCACCAGCTTGAAGTCGGTGTATCCCGCCACGTCGACCAGCAGCGTGTTGCCGCCGGACATACACAGCGCCAGAAACGGCGGCTCCAGGTCGGGAAACGCAAGATAGTTCGCCGCAATGTGACCACGGATATGGTGCACGGGAATCAGCGGCACGCCCAGCGCATAGGCGACGGACTTGGCGTAGTTCAGTCCCACCAGCACCGCACCGATCAGTCCCGGCGCGTAGGTTGCCGCCACCGCGTCAATGTCCGCTTTTGTCACACCCGCGTCGGCAAGCGCCTTATCGGTGAGCGCGGCGATGGCCTCCACATGCTTGCGCGACGCGATCTCCGGCACCACGCCGCCATAGAGCGCGTGCATGTCCGCCTGTGACGCAATGGCGTCGGATAATACCGTTCTGCCGTCCTCGACGACCGCAACGGCGGTTTCGTCACAGGAGGATTCAAATGCTAAAATCTTCATGTGTCCTGTCCTATCCAAGGTATCTTTTTCGGGACGCCCATCGACGGCTCCCAGGGGATTTGAATGTATTTTCTATCAATCAGCGCCGGCATCGAGCTGCGGTAGCACGCCGCGTGCGCGGCCGCGATCTCGTCGTCGCTGACCGTCCGCTCCGCCCAGTACAGCGTGCGGTACGGTACGCCGAACACACAGCTGTCATATCCCGCCTGCCGCGCGCCGTTGCGCCGGTAGAACGCAAGCCGCCGTTCCGCCATGGCGGGATCGGGAGCGTAATCCGGGATCTCGGACTCCCCGAACACCACGTTGCCCCGCTCCGACTCCACCAGCTTCCGAATCAGCGTTGAACCAAGGCCGCTGTTGCGGCGGGATTCCGTCACGCACAAGTAATCGAACAGCGCAAAACCCGTCGCATGCGTCCAAACGAACGCCTCACCCACGATCTCCTCGCCGTCGAACAGACACCAAGGGCGGTATTCGCCGCGCTTCATCTCCGCTTTCATCTCTCGCAGCGGCTTGAGCTCCGCCGGCGGGAACGACGGCCTTAAATCGCGCTTGTAAACTTCACTCAGCTGCGCCTCCGTCGGCAGCTTCATCTCCAGCATCGCTAAACTCCCTTGTCATGATGATTGCATCCTCTCTCGGATGCTCGTAGTAATTCGTGCGCCGCCCGACACCGCGGAACCCCCGGCTGCCGTAAAGCGCAATGGCGCCGTAGTTTGACGCACGCACCTCCAGTGTCAGAAACGCCAGCTGATTGCCCTCGGCAAAGCTCACGAACACGTCGAGCAGCGCGCCGGCCACGCCGCCGCGGCGGGATTCCGGCCGCACGGCGACATTGGTGATGTATCCCTCATCCACGACCACCATCAGTCCGGCATAGCCCACAACGCTGCCGTCCTCGGTGTCCAGCGCCACCAGATACGCCGACATGGCATTGTCCAGCTCCTCGGCGAGCATATTCCGTGACCACGGGTCGGCGAAGCAGGTACGCTCCAGCGCCGCCACCTCGTCCAAATGCTCATGCGTCATCGGCACGATGCGCACGTTTTTCTTCAGATGCTCCATTCGTCTTCCTCTTCAGTCTCTGTATCATCCACGCAGCTCTCGCGCCCCGGATCGACCACGATGCTGCCGATGCGCTCGGTGTAATGCTCCCAGAACGACGCCGCGTCTCGCCGCTCGATGATGTACTTCCACTCGTCTTCCAAAAGCGGAAGCAGCAGATAATAGTTCACGATCTTTCCGCCGGGCAGCATCAGCCGCGTCGAAACCTGATTCTGTGTCGCCGCCGGAATGACAAACGCGCCCGCAAAGCCGCTGCCCTTGGTGACCGCGCCGTGATAGGCGTTGCCGACGCCCAGCATGTCGTGATTCTGAAACGGGAAGCGCGCCGTCGTTTTAAGCAGGTGGAACGGCCAGCTGTCACGCGCAAAATCCCAGTCCGGCGGCAGGCAGACGCTCAGCTCGGCAAAAGCTGCGTTCCGCTCCTCCAGCGCCTTCGGCACCTGCATGCGGTGCGCGCCCATGCCAATGGTCAGGAGCGTATAGTACCGCCGCTCGTCGGTGGGCTCCGTCACGGCGATGTCCACCCGCATGTCCGTATCGTCAGCATCGTAGTATGTACGCGCAACGTGGCCGAACGCCTCTTCGATGTAGCGTTCGATCGCGTCACGCTCGATTGGAGTATAGGTCGTGCGCGTTTCCAGCTGCTCCGCCCACTCCGCGATCTCCGGCTCCGAGAGCGGAGACACCGTCTCCATGACCTGCGGCTCGTGCTTTTCTTCCGGCTTTGAATCCGTCTCCGGCTTTTGCGCCTGTTTCGACAGCTCGGCGTATTTCTTTTTATAAAACTCGACAAAATCCTGAAAGAATCCCATTATCCCTTCGCCTCTAACCAGTTTTTGCCCCAATGGGCCTCCGCGGTCAGCGGGACGGAGAGCGTGATCACCCGCTCCATCTCGTCCTCCAGCAGCTTCGCCGTCTGCTCCGCCTCGGCCTCGGGGCACTCAACGATCAATTCGTCGTGCACCTGCAAAATGAGTCTGCCGTGCAAGCCCTCGCGTTCCAGCCGTTCATCCACGCGCACCATCGCAAGCTTGATGATGTCCGCCGCCGTTCCTTGAATCGGCATATTGAGCGCCACGCGCTCGCCGAACGAGCGGGTCTGGAAGTTGCTTGCCGCAAGCTCCGGGAGCGCCCTGCGGCGGTGCATCAGCGTCTCGACATAGCCCGCCGCCTTCGCCTGCTCCACCACGTTCGTCATATAGTTCCGCACGCCGGAAAAGCGGGCAAGATAGTTCTCAATATATGCCTTGGCCTCCGCCACCGTGACGCCGATATCCTGCGCGAGCGAAAACGCGGAGATCCCGTACACGATGCCAAAGTTGACCGCCTTGGCGTGGGAGCGCATCTGCTTCGTTACCTGTTCAAGCGGAACGCCGAACGCCTGCGACGCCGTAACCGTGTGGATATCCTCCCCGCTGCGGAACGCGTCCTGCATCGTCTTGTCGTCCGCGATATGAGCCAGCAGCCGCAGCTCGATCTGCGAGTAGTCCGCGTCGACCAGCACGCAGCCGTCGGCAGGGACGAACATACGCCGAAACTCGCTGCCGAGCTCTGTGCGTGTGGGAATGTTCTGTAAATTCGGCTCGGTGGACGAAAGCCGTCCCGTCGCCGTCACCGTCATTTGGAAGCTGGTGTGAATGCGCCCGTCGGGAGCGATGACCTTCAGCAGCCCGTCGCAGTAGGTGGATTTGAACTTCGCGTACTGGCGGTATTCCAGCACGTCCGCCACGATCGGCGTCTCCCAGCGCAGCTTTTCCAGCACGTCGGCGTTGGTGCTCCAGCCGGTTTTGGTCTTTTTGCCGTGGGGCAGCTCCAGCTTTTCAAAGAGGATCGCGCCCAACTGCTTGGGCGAATTGATGTTGAACTCCTCCCCCGCTTGCTCATAGATCCGTTGCTCCAGCTCGCGGGTACGCTGCTCCATCACCGCGCCGAAGTCGGCGAGTGCCTTGCGGTCGACCAGCACGCCCGCGTGTTCCATCTTCGCAAGCACCGCGCACAGCGGCAGCTCGACGCTGTAGTATAACTCATGGAGCTGTCGCTCTTCCAAAGCCGGCCACAGCGCTTCATGGAGTGCGCCCACCGCGGCGGCATAGCTGTGGAACGTCGCCTCTGCCATCACTGTGTCGCCCAACATGGAGAACGCCTCGGGGTCGAGGTGGATCGGCTTAGGCAGCTCGTGGCGAAAATACGAAGCAAACAGTTTGTCGATCTCATAGCTGCCCGCCGTGGCGTCCACCAGATACGCCGCCAGCGCCGTATCGAACACAAAGCCCTCGATGGGCAGGTCGTTTTCCAGCAGCGCCCGCATAAGGTCTTTCACGCCGTGGGACACCTTTTTGATATCTGCCGAAAACAGAGCGCGCAGCAGCGCATTCCAGTCGCCCTCGTACCTGGAGAAGAACAGCTCTGCTGAGCTCTGCGTCGTCTCGCCGGTCCGACAGTCCACAATCAAGCCAGAGAGGTCGCTCAGCGCCAACAGCGTCACATGCTCCGCCCCGCGCCAGAGTGAGAGCAGCTCATTGGCCCGTGCCTCGCTCGTCACCGACTCCGCCGTCACCGTGAAATCGGGCTGCTCCGCCTCCTCCGCCGCTGGCAGATTTGCCGGCGGCGCCAGCTTGTACGCCTCGATCAGCTTGTGGAACTCCAACTTTAAAAACAGCGGATACAGCGCATCCGACGGCGCCTTGCGCAGGTTATCCTGCGGCGCGAACTCCATCGGCACGTCGGTGAGGATCGTCGCCAGACGGTATGATTGCCGCGCGCTTTCCTCGCCCTCGGTGAGCTTGCGGATCGCGGCGGGCTTCGCCTCGATATCGGGCAGCTTGTCATAAATCGCGGCGATGGTCGCATACTTCTGAATCAGCTCCATCGCGGTCTTTTCTCCCACGCCCGGCACGCCGGGATAATTGTCGCTGGTGTCACCCATCAACGCCTTTAAATCAATGATATGGATCGGGTCGAAGCCATACTCCTCGCGAAACGTCTGCGGCGTCATGTCCTTGGTCGTCGTCTGGCCCATGCGGGTGGAGACGAGCTTCACCGTCGTGTGATCCGTGACCAGCTGCAGGCTGTCCTTGTCTCCGGTAACGATTACACAATCCCAATTTGCCGCCTCGCACCTGCGGGAGATCGTGCCGATGAGATCGTCCGCCTCGTAGCCCGCCAACTCGTAGCGTGGGATGTTCATGGCGTCCAGCACGTCCTTCATCACCGGCAGCTGCATGGCAAGCTCTTCCGGCATCCCCTTGCGCTGCGCCTTATAGTCCGGGAATTCCCGGTGACGGAAGGTCGGCTCCCGGCGGTCAAACGTAACGCACAGCGCATCGGGCCGCTCTTCATCCGTCAAGCGCTTCATGGTGGACAAAAAGCCATAGATGGCGTGAGTGTAGAGCCCCTCCCGCGTGGTCAGCGGGCGGATGCCGTAAAATGCGCGGTTCAGGATCGAGTTGCCGTCGATCACCATCAGTTTCATACCGTATCTCCTCATTTTTCAGTCTCCGGCGCTCTCCGGCGCCGCGAGTGACATCGCCCATTGCGGCACGCTCTCGCCATCCACCATGTACTGCACTTCCTCCACACCGGAGAGCGAGAGGATCGAGCGGGACAGCGACTCCATTGCCTGCGCGCGCAGCGGCTCCTCGATGGATTGTACCACATAGTTGCTCAAATTAACATAGCAGCTTCCGCCCTCCGTGCGGGTGGAGAGTATCGCGAAGCTCACAGGCAAGAGCGGTTGCAGCGTGTCATCCCCCGCCGGACCGCGCTTGAGCGCATCCACCACGGCGCTGACACGGGACTGTCCCTCATAGAGCGCGATCGTCTGCTGCTGTGCGCGCAGCGCATCCTCGGAGGAATCCAAAAACCACAGCGACACATTGATCGGGCGGATCACATCCTCGCCGCTGGAGAGCAGCGCGTCCGCCGCGGTAAGCAGCTGCGTCCGGCGATAGGGCAGCTCGCGTCCGTTGGCGGTAATATGCACGGCATAAATGCCATCGAGCTGAGTCAGCGTCAGCGTCAGGCAAGCGTCCGCGATGGACAGATCAATGCCCGACAGCCGCGCGTACGGAGCCGAGAAATCCACAAGGGCTCGGCCGCCTGCCACCGATAGTTTTTGCAGACTCGTTCCGCTCGGGAAAGGCGAGCGAAGCTCCAAATCCTCAGAAGCGTCCAAAAGGCCCAATATCAGCGTTTCCGCCAGCTCAGCCGTTGGCATTGTGCCGCTGTTCTCTACGCGGAAGCTGCGTTCCCGAATCGCGTCGCCGCCGTTGCTGTCCTCCAGCTGCGCGGCGAGATAGAGCGTATAGTCATCGGCAGAGCTCTCCTCCGGCGATGGTGCGCACCCGGCGAGCAGCAAAAGGGCAAGCGTCAGAATGACAAGCCGCTTCATTTCTCGCCGCCCCCCTCCGCTCTGGGCAGGCGCACCGTAAATACGCTGCCGCCGCCCTCCCGGGCAGCCGCCGTCACCGTGCCGCCGCGCCGGCGAACCGTGTCAGAGACGATCGACAGTCCCAGTCCCGTGCCGCCATAGGCGCGGGAACGCATTTTATCCACACGGTAAAAGCGGTCAAAAATACGGGGCAAATCCTCCTCCGGGATGCCGATGCCGTTATCCTCCACCGTAAGGACGACGGTTTCATCGTCTCCCGCAAGGCAAATGCGCACATAGCCGCCGGAATAGTTGTATTTTATTCCGTTTTCAGTCAGGTTGTAAATAATCTGATGCAGATCATCCTCCGCGGCACGCACAGTCGCCTCACGCTTGATCTCATAGGAGAGATCGACGGAGCGTTCCTCCGCCACAAGGCGCAGCGTATGCGCCACACGCTCAATGACCGGTGTGATCGACACAGGCTCCGCCGCATCGTTTTTTCCGCTGTCCAGCCGCGTCAGGCGCAGCAGATCCTCCGTAATGCGCGTCAGGCGCTCCGATTCCTGCTCAATATCGCCGACAAATTCGCGCACCGTTGTGCTGTCCATGTCCTCGGTTTGCAAAATGGAATCGGACAGCAGGCGAATCCCCGCCAGCGGGGTCTTGAGCTCATGGGATGCGTCCGCGACAAAGCGGCGGCGCACCTCCTCCGTGGTCTGGAGACGGTCGGCAAGGCTGTTGAATTCGCCCGCGATCTCCGCGATCTCATCGTGCCCGCCCACAGAGGCGCGGCGGCCATAATCGCCCTCGCGCATCTGGCGAATGGCTTCCGCCAGCAGGCCAAAGCGTCGGGTCAGAATCCGCGACAGGATAAAGCTCAGCGCTATCACGAACGCAAGGATCGCCTCAGAAAAGTGCAGCAGCGTGCTTTGCAGGTTGTGCAGCAGCGTTGCCTGCTCGGTGTCATACTCATAGGCGTAAACCGCGCCGATGGTCTGACTGCGATAGATGACCGGCGAGGCGCAGCGGCTGTGAAATGCGCCGTCTTCATAGGCCGCGAAAAAAACGTCGTCGCCGTGCAGCGCCTGAACGATCTCCGTATAGAAAGCATATCGTCCCAGCGCGCTGTCCGTCTCGCGGCTGTCATACAAAATCCGTCCCGATTCATCGGTGACCAGAACGCGGGAAATGCCCGTCTCCTCCGTCACCATCAGCGCAGCGGCGACATTCTCTTCCGTCAAGATCTCCTTGCCCATCAGCGCCGTGGTCATCACTGACACGCTGTTTTTGAGGGTTGACTCCTTGGAGCGGAACACCAGATCCTCCGACGCCGTCAACGGGTAGGTATTCATCAACACCAGCACCGCGATGATGATCGCGACATAGCTCAGGCCAAACTTGACCTGCAAACTCACATGTCTGATGACGCTCCCTCCCTTCGATGATGCCGGACGGCAGATTATCCCTTGAAGTAGTAGCCCACACCCCACTTGGTCAGAATGTACTCCGGCTCGGCGGGGTTCTTCTCCAGCTTTTCGCGGAGCTTGCGGATGTGCACATCCACAGTGCGGTAGTCGCCGGCGTAAGTGTAACCCCAGACGAGATCCATCAGGCTCTCACGGCTGTAGACCCGGCGCGGATTTTTTATGAGCAGCTCGATGAGATCATACTCCTTCGCCGTCAGCTCCACCACCTCGCCGTCGCGCAGCGCAACACGCTGCGCGGGGTCCACCGAGATCGGCCCAACGGCAATCAGTTCCCTCGCATTCGTCTGCTGCGCGCCGCCCGCGCGGCGCAGCAGCGCGCGGATGCGTGCCTTAAGCTCCAGAATGTTAAACGGCTTGGTGACATAATCATCCGCACCATATTCAAAGCCCAATAAAATATCAGTATCTTCGCCTCTCGCAGTTAACATAATGATCGGAACATTGGAGAACTCCCGAATCTGCATACAAGCGCTCAGCCCATCCACCTCCGGCATCATCAGATCCAGCAGGATGAGATCAAAGCCGCCGCTTCGCGCCAGCTCCACCGCCGTCGCCCCGTCATAGGCGGTCTCCACGGTGTAGCCCTCGTTTTGCAGGTTGAACTTGAGGCCCTTGACAAGCACCTGCTCATCGTCCACAACCAGTATCTTCACGCCGCATCCTCCTCTCCCAGAGTGATATCGTTTCGGATGTTGTCCAGCTTTGCCTCGCCAATGCCGCTGACCTCCAGCAGTTCCTCCACCGAAGCAAACGGCCCATGCTCTGCGCGATAATCGACAATGGCCTGCGCCAGTACCGGGCCAATGCCCATAAGCTGCTGCAAATCCGCCGCCGCAGCGGTATTGATGTCCACCGGCTGTCGCTCCGGCACGATTTCCTCTGCTGGAACGCTGCGCTCCACCGCAACCGTGTAATCGTTCGTTTGCATCACCGGCTTGTCCCGGACGGTAAAGAACGCCAGGGCGCTCAAAAATGCCGCGGTTAACAAAATCATAACAAAATGTGCGGTGCCAAACCTTTCTTTATCTTCCACGGTTGCACTCACCCCGATTCTCTGTTATACTAATGCAAAATAGGTCGAATTCTGCCGATCGTCGGCTCATCTTATCATCGATTGCTTACTATATCACATACCGAGGTATTTTTCCATGAAAAAACAGCGGATTGCGTCTCTTTTTTTCGTATTGGTTCTTCTGCTCTCCCTGGCGCCCGGTGTATCTGCCAAGGACCGCTTCAAGGCAGATGCGCGCGCCGCACTGCTAATTGACGTCGGCACAGGTGAAATCCTGTTGGAGCAGAACGCTCACGAGCACAACTATCCCGCCAGCATCACCAAGGTCATGACCGCGCTGCTGACGCTTGAGGCTGTCCGGGACGGAAAACTGCGTCTTGAGCAGGAGATCGTCGCATCGGAGAGCGCATTCGACGGTCTTGCCGCTGACGGCAGCACCGCCAACATCAAACCGGGCGAGGCCATGAGCGTCGAAAACCTGCTCAACTGCCTGCTGATCGTCTCGGCCAACGAGGCGGCGAACATTCTGGCCGAAGCTGTCGCCGACAATGTGCCGGACTTTGTCGCGCTGATGAATCGGCGCGCGGAAGAACTCGGCTGCAATGATACGCACTTTGCCAATCCTTCGGGGCTGCACAACAACGAACACTACACCAGCGCGTGGGACATTTACACCTTTACCAATGAAGCGCTCAAATATGACACCTTCCGTGAAATCATTGCGCGCAAGGCTTATGACGTGCCGGCGACAAATCTCTCCAAGGCACGCGCGCTGCACACCACCAACTACCTGATCTCCAACTGGCGCACACGGGGCTATGTTTACGAATATGCCACCGGCGGCAAAACCGGTTCCACGCCTGAAGCGGGCTACTGCCTCGTTGCCACCGCCGAAAAGGGGAGCCGCAGCCTGATCTCCGTCGTTCTCGGCGCGGAGCGCGTCACGCTGGAAGACAAGACGGTTCTGACCAAAAGCTTTTCCGAGACCATCCGGCTCTTTGATCACGGCTTTGACGACTTCAAGAGCATGGATCTGATCGACACGAACGAGTACATTCAAGAGGTTCCGGTGGAGCTGTCCAGCGAGACGAACTACATTGTCATCCATCCCGCTCAGGGAATCCGGCGCATGGTGCCTGCCGATCTGGAGCTTGAAAATCTGGAACGTGATATCGAGCTGTTCTCCGAAACCGTGGACGCCCCCATCGCCGAGGGTGACGTACTGGGAAAAATGAGCATTTCGTATGACGGCGTAGACTATGGTACTGTTGATCTTGTAGCGCTCAATGACGTGTCTGCCTCCTGGCTTCTGACCAAGGAGCGTGAGGCAAAATTGTTTTTCAGCCAAACTTGGGTCAAGATTACAACCGCAGCCGTGGTCGTACTTGCCGTTGCTTTGATCGCGCTGCGCTCCGTCATTGGTTCTTCCCCCAAGCGTTATAGGAACAGGAGCCGGGGTATGCAATACAACGGCTACCGTGGTCGCAAAAGACGTTAAAAAAGAAGCCGCTTTTCAGCGGCTTCTTTTTTACAGAACCATCGGGAGCGCACGAACGCGGTGAGCAGCCATATCTACGTGAAGCTCATCCACAAACGACACACCCTCTGCCTTGAGCAGTTCCGCCTGCCGGTTTGCGCCGCCAAAGGCAAATGCAGCGGACACCTCCCCGTCCCGCTTCACCACGCGGTGGCAGGGGATCACGCCCGGCTGTGGATTCACATGCAGCGCGTAGCCCACCACGCGCGAAAGGCGTTTGTTGCCGATCGCCTCCGCGATCTGTCCGTAGGTTGCCACGCTGCCCTCCGGGATTTGCTTCACTGCCTCATACACCTTGTCAAATGTCGTCATCGCAGTTCTCCTTCTTGTAAAAAGAAACGCCTTGCGGCGTTTCTTTCTATCCCTTGTTCCGCATACCGAAGTGCATCTCGCGCATGCCCTCCACCTCGTCACAGATGGGCTTCAGGTTGCAGGAACCGCAGTCGGTGGGGATCCCCTCCAGAATGTGCGTCAGCGTCCTGGTGATGTCGTCCACCTTCTTCGCGGTCTTGGCCAGCTCGGACACCACGGCGTTGTCCGTGATGAACACGATCTGCACGCGCTTGACGTGCGGATTCTTGTGGTAGCCCTTGATGTACGCCGAACCGACGGCTCGGAAGTCGATGCCGCGGGCGATCGCGGTTTTGCTCAGACGCACCTGCTCGCGATTGCTCTCCGAAGAGATCCGCACCATGTAGCCCTCAGGAAACACATGGTACTTCACGAACTCCATGTCGCGGATCGCCTGATAGGTCGCCTCGTCGTCACCGCCGAGGTCGTCTGTCAGCAGGAAAGCGAGGCGGGCGAAGGAAACGTCGCCCTTAAGCTCCGACAAATCCTTGCCGTAAAGCAGAATCTCGTCTTTCGGGACAAGGTCTTCTTTGCCGGTTACACAGGTAAAGTTCGCCGAAGGGCAGCCGCTGCCGCCCAGCTCGAATGCTGCGTCGCGGAGCATGACAAGCTCGCTCTCGCCGGTATCGTGCCACGCCTTCGCGGGATCATAGTCCCACCGCCGAAGGCTCATCCCCAAAAGGGTAAGGTGCGTATCGGCAATAATGGAATGATAAAGCTCCATAGGCTAAAACTTGATGTCCACGTTCTTGCGGTCGTGGATGCGGTTGACCTGCGTGTAGACCCAGCCCAGCACCTTCTGGTCAAGGTTCCAGAAATACACAATGAACAGCACCGCCACGACGGCGAACAGAATCTTGAAGATCGTCCAGAGGACGTTCAACACAGTCTTCATAAAAACCTCCGTTTGGGTTTTATTTAAGCGCTTTTCTTTGCAAGCCCCTTCTGGCGTGCGTATTCTGCCGCGCCCAGCGCGCCCATCAGCTGCGGGTCGGTCTTGAGTTCGACGACCTTGAGCTTGAGCACATGCTCGATCGCCTGCTTGAGGCCGTCGTTCTTGGCGCAGCCGCCGGTGAGCGTGATGCTGTCCACCGCGCCGGCCTTCTTCGCCATGACGAAGCAGCGCTTGGC
>CAMVTO010000042.1 GCA_947170435.1 uncultured Clostridia bacterium
TGCGCGTGCCGCAGATGTGGCAGATCGCCGTGATGGCGTCGAGACAGCGCGGGCAGTAGTCCCGAGCGTCGAACTCGCGGCGCTCCGACATGGGCGTTTCGCCGTGGCAGCGGGTGCAGATAAAGGTGGGCTCGCTCATGGTGGTACCTCCGAATATGAAAGTAGCAGCCCGGGGCGTGACGCCTCGGGCTGCTCTATGGCTATAGTATATATTCGGGAGTAGGGCCAGTTCGGAACACTTTGGTGAGAGAAATGTGTGCCGTTCCGCGGGCAAGGCGAAATCCCAATTACCTTTTGTGTTGGTATTAGGCTTCCAATTGGAACCATTGGTGAATATGCACAAATACCCCCTGAATAGGTAGACTTTTGAAACGCTCTGGCACACGAAAAGGGCAGAGGTCACATAGCCCTCTGCCCTCATTTGATGCACTTGCTTTCACACTTCAATTTTAAGCCAGTTTCAATCAATACATAGTATTATTACTCAGTCAACTGCTTGAACAAATGTCATTAAGATAAAGACATTGGCAAGGGCAAAACGGCATGAAGGAATGAGCACATCGGAAACGGTGTGCTCATTCCTTTGAAAAAGGGCATGGCAAATAAGCAGACGGTGTGTCTGCCAAAAAAATACTATGCAAAAAGCGAAAACTATGCTACTCTATAGAGGAAGCCAGACGGCTGTTTCGGCTTGAGCTTACGAGGCCTACTACGACCGGGCCGAAGGGGAGAAATATGCTTCGCAAGCAAGGCTTCTACTCGAGGTGGAGGGAATACCTCGTGCAGCTGATCAAAGATGCAGGGATGGCGCAATTCGAAAAACGACTGAAAGGAGCACTATATGAAGAACAGCATTTGGAGAAAAGCGTTAAGCTTGCTCATGGCGCTCTTGATGGTAACGGAAATCGTTCCGTCTGCCGTCTTCACCGCATCAGCGGCGAGCGTGCCGGAGCAAATGGTCACATCGTTGGCGCAAGTCTACGATGGCGACGAGCAGCGCGCAAGAGCGGATCTCGAAGCGCTCTATGCAGCCGGACTCATAGATGACGAGGGCAACATGATTGACCTCGACATCCGTGAAGACGGCAAGCGCGCTTCACTTTCGGCGCTGGCGGAGCGTATCGCAAACGGCGAGACCGTAGGCGAGACTACCGTCAACGGAAAAGCTGTTACGCCAGAGAAGCTCATGCAGCTCCAGCAGGTCAGCAGTATGCTGGAAGTGCTCCGCCTGATCGACGCGGACGTGGAGATCACGGACGCGCACGTTGCCAGCCTGCAATCCCTGCTGGAAGGGATTGCGGACGGCAGTATCGATTTGGACAGCGCACTGCAAACCGGCAAGCTGAGCATGGCCAAGGGCGCCCGGCTGATGAACGCCGGCGACACGCTGCCTGCCACGGCTACAAACTCGGGCAGCGTGGACACTGCGGACGGCACGTACACAGCGCCGTACATCTCCGGCAGCACTCATGAGCAAAACCATGCGTTTACACTTTCCGATCCGTCGAACACGCAGTGGTACACAGAAAGCATCGTGCCGGATACCGGGTCGGAGCCGGTTGTGGCATTCGACGTAACGCCGTGCATAACCTTTGATGCGCTGGCATCGGCTTGTGTATATCACGGCGCCTCCAATCTTGATGATGCGAAGAGCTTCCTGTACACAATGACAATCCGGTACGACTCGCAAGGCCGCAGCTTGTTCGCATTCGACGAAAGCACAAAAGTTGTTACCTATATCTATGAAGGTGACCTTAACAGCACCGATCTGAAGGGCGGTTATATAAGCCAGTACCGGCAAATGCGGGACGTATACAAAAATATGCGGCCGACATTCTTCATGGGCACGGCAACGCTGAGCGCCGCTCCGGCGGTTCCGGTCAGCTTCGACTGGGCAGCGGCATCCGACACGATGGATTTTACGGGCGCCACGTCCGGCACGGTTGCGTGGAGCGCAAACGACAAGCAGCTCACGAAAACCTTCAGAGTTTACCTTGGCGCCAAGCCGCAAAACCAGTACTGGGTCGGCACACAGAGCGCTGTCATCAACGCCGGCAACATCAAAAACGCCACGTTCCAGGACGGCAAGACCGTATGGAGCGAGACGCTGCAGGATTCTGCGAATGACAGAGATCGGGTCGACGCCGGCTATCCGGCCAAGGTAACGACTCTGACCGCGAGTCAGTTCACGAAAGGAAGTCATTGGCCGGCTCCGACGCATCACCAGGCGGACTTGTACTACATGAAGACGAAGGACATTTTTTCGTCGCATGGCAAATTCACGCTGACCTACGAAACCGACCACAGCAAAGAGGACGGCTACTGTTATGTGCTCTTCGTCGGGCCGGACGTTGCGCTCGGCACCCCCAACTCGCTCGATTCGTTCAAGAAAGATCCGTTTACAGACGTTACGCTGCAAACAGGCACCTTTACAATCAACAATTCCTACGTAGCATCCTTCGATCTGGTCCAAGGCAAACGGTCGCTGACAGATGTCGTGAAAAACGACGAAGTTTGGCTTGGCCTTGCCTTTGATCCCGGCGCCAGTCCGCTGACAAAAGTTACGATTTCGATCCCGCAGTTCGTTACGCATAACGAGGTGATCGGGATAACTGCCCCTGCCGGAACGTATTACAGCGGTCAGGTGATTCCTGTCACTGTGACGATGAAAGATTACGTGATTGCTCCCGCAGGCACGACGCTCACGGTGAACGGCGTGGAATGCCCGCTGCTGAACGCCGATACGGAAGCCAAGACCTTTACGTTCGGCTACACCGTCAAGGAGGAAGACAGCGGCGCGATCGTCGCCACAGCGATGAGCAACACGCTGAAAACCTTGTACGAACAAGCCGTGACTCTTGACGGCGCCTTCCCCACGACAAGCATCGGAGCAAACGAAGGCGTGTACATCTCTTCCAAAATCAAGCTCTCCGAACTCGACTGGAACAACGTAAAATACGGTATTGACGACGCCACACCCGGCAATCAGACCGTTACCGTTGTGATCCCCTTCAAGGCAGGCGCGAAGAAAACTTGGCTCGCAGACGAAACCGAGGCGATCAATCCCGCGATCTCCATGTCGGTTCCCGGCTATGCCGCTGCCAATGCGGAAAGCTATCTTACGAGCGCCTACTTCTCCACGGACGGCGGCGCGACGCGTTACCCCGTTTACGTCATCGGAGAAAACGCCGACGCGTTGGCGGTGCGCTTTACGCCTGCCATGAACAATACTTCCTTCCTCCGCCGGGATACGCTGTGCTTCTACATCGACAATCTGGTCGGCACGACCGCGGATTACCTCGGCGCATGGGAGGCCAGGAAGACGGATGCCGGCGGCTTCGCCTTTTTTGCCGCGACGAGCAACGACGCGGCGGCGGTGCTGGATCATGCCTACAGTTACTACGTCAAGGGCGTTGTTCGGTTTGACGCCGAGCAGACGACCGAAAGAGCGAATTACAGCGAAGACAACGTCATGAAGAGCGACGAGGGCGCCCCTCTCGGCTTCTACAAGGAGGGCGCCGAATACGTTGTGGTGCAGGGGACGGATTACTCCCGGCAGCACGATGTGGAGCTCGTGGTGAACGAGGTTCTTTTCAAAGGCGCACAAAACGGCATTCGCACGGAAGACCCGAACACCCTGGTTCTGAACTATCGTACCAGCGACCGCGACAGCTTTACCTTCACCAAGCCGAAAGACTTTACCTGGTCGAGCAGCAACGAGAAGATCGCAAAGGTCGTGAAGGACGAGGAAACCGGCTCCGGACAGATCGTGCTGACCGGCGGCAGCGGAGACGTTACCATTACCCTTACGGTTGGCAACGGTTCTGAAAGCAAACAATACGGCCTTTCCTTCACTTTCCCGGTTCTGGAAGGAAAGTCGCCGTTCCTGACGATTCCTGCGTTCTCCAAAGAGCGCACAACGCTGACGGAAACCGACACGGACGTACTGTTCTCCTCCAATATTACAGCGCGCAATGCGACGGTGGAGAAGGAAACCACCTTCACCGCAAAGCTGTATAAGGTCAATAACGTGAACGATACGCCCACAGGCGATCCGGTTTGGACGGAAGACTTCGTCAGCACAGTTGATAACACCCGTTCCCATATCACCGTTCCCGGCGATAAGCTCGCCGATCCCGGTATCTACGCCGTGGTCATCAGCGCCCGCTATGAGGGCGGCACCACCGGCGGCGTGGTGACTTTGCCGGAGAATTTTAAGGAAACGGCTTATCTGAACGTCAAGCAAGCGCCGCTCAAGGTCACGCTCAATACGCTTGACAGCTACTCCGCAGACTATAAAGCCCTGCCCACAATTGGGTACACAATTAAGCCGGCGAATGCGAACGCCGAGGTGCAGTATACCATCCAGAAGTCCGGCGAGGCTGTGAGCGAGCGCAAGTCCGCCTCCGGCGGAGTGATCCCCTTCACCGCAGAGAAGCCCAGCAGCCTCAAGGACGCCTATACCATCACGGTTTACGCCCGCAGCGCAGATGCAGCAGCTGACGAACCGTGGAGCATGGATTCCATGCTGCTTCGCGTATACAACATGGACGTTCTTGATCTGGTCGTCAAGGACGTAGCCAGCGGTGAGATTGGCGGCACCACCGGCGGCAACGGCGACAGCATGAACGGCCGTACCGTAACGATGGACAATCACGGCAAGCTGGAAGACTACGGCATCACCGGCGGCAGCTTTCAGCTCACCGTGAGCGATCTGAACGCTCTGCGCACCGATATGAGCCTTCAGAAGATCATCTCTGCAAACTACGGCAGCGGCGTATGGGGTCTGCTGTCGGATAAGATGCAGTGGAATTCAAGCAACGAAGATGCTGTATCCATCAACTACGAGCAGGGCGGCATGTACGCCGACCTTAACAACTACAGCTACACCTCCTACGGTCCGGCGACCGACTTCCTGCTCGTCGGCAAGGAGAAAACGAACGGCGTTACCATCACCGCTACCCACGCAGGGACCGGAAAAACCGCGAGCGTTACCGTGAAGGCGGAGACGCTTACGGATCAGCTCTACATTTTCCAGTTCAATCCCAAGGTCGAGACCGACGTGATCTACACCAACGGTGCCGGCGTCAAACGCACGCTCAAGAGCAATGACGACGGCGTGCTGGCTGTCTATGAGCCGAAGGGCATCAAGAGCGCCGTTATGGCAATGTCCAGGCAGGACGGTCAGACCTATGTGGGTACGATATTCCCGAACAAGCTTCAAAGCGGCGAGCGTGACATCGCCTCGCTTCAGCTCTATCCTACCAACAATCTGCGTCTGCGCTCGATTTCCAGCACAACGCTGACCTTCCGCAACCCGGACGGCAGCGCTTACAACGGAACGGTTACGCTTCGCGTAGGCGTATATAAGAACGACATCTATTGCCCCGGCGCCAAAGTGTTTCTTGCCGGAGACTCTGAAGGAAGAGGCGGCAGAGAGGATGTCATTGCCGAGGTTACAGACGGCAAGCTGACGCTGGGCTTTGATCCCACGTCGTTCAAGCACGATCCCGGAAACGCAGAAGAAACCGGCGCTTATCCGGGCGACAGAATCGCTTACGTCGTTGAATACCGCGTTGAAGGTTGTCAGACCAGCTATGCTGTGATGAACGTCTATACCGATCTGGAAGGCGAGCAAAAGCCCACGGATTCTGTGATCCAGCTCAGAACGGTAAGGGGCGGCGGCAACGCGCCGCAGATCACCCGCCAGACCATCCAGCAATACACAAACGGCGTGGCGGTGTCTTATACAAGAGACGTCACGGACTACACAGAAAACGTCGGTGTTTCCAAAAAATACAACAAGGTGGAGCTTACTACCGACTTCGTGCTTCCCACCAGCCTACTGACCGTAGATGAGCAGGGCTACGCTTCAATTTCGGGTGAATTCGCCCTCTATACCGCCGATGGGCGCAAGCTCACGGGTCAGTCGGAAAGAAGCACCGCGCAGGCGGATCAGATCATCGATCTTACCACATTGAAGGATTCTTCGCTGTTCGTGTTCCCGTTCTCTTCCTCGCCCATAGGCCGCAGCGTCTACACAATGACGGACGAAAACCTTAAAGCGGACGGCATCACCGACGAGGGCACGGATCCGACTGCATCCGCACGCCTCAAGGCAACGTTCGTGCGCGACGGTATGACACTGTCGAGCATAACCCTGCCCTTTGGCGTTTCCAACCTTTCTCATCAGCAGGACCTTACCGACGCCAATGCCGGCGTCACGGAAATTGGTTCCGACATCAAGACAAAGCTGAACAGCGAGATGAGCATCGGTAGTATTTTTAATAGTATCGATGTGAATTCCATGCTCAAGAAGGGCTTTACCTTCCTCAGCGGTTTGACCGCCGCCGGCGATGTGCCGATCAGTCTGATGATCCTGCCGACGGAGGATCCCGGCGTTTTCCGCATCGTTGCGTTTGTCGGCAACGGTCCGATCAACGACGATGATGGCGACGGCCTTGAGATCGATTACGAATCGAAAACGATGTACGAAGCCTACAACACCATAACGGGTGAAGGCGGCAGCGACGATGACGACGATGACGACGATAGCGGAGAAGTCAGCTTCAGCGCCAGCTTCTCCGGAACGCTCGTCCTCGAGGCCGGCTATGATATCTCTGCCAAACAGTGGAAGATCGACTTCCGCGGCGGCAGCGTTGGCATGGGCTTCGGCGTAAAGTATGAATGGTCGCAGAACTTCCTCTGCGGTCCGATACCTGCAAACATATCGTTTGAAGTCAAAGCGAACGCCGGACTGGAAGTTTCCTTTGTGAGCAAGTCTTCCGCCAAGCTCATGCTGGTTGACGCAACGATCGGCGTATCGATCGATGCGTTTGCCGGCCTTGGCTTCGACGCTTCCATCGCAACGCTGAAACTCGGCATTTACGGAAATATCGGCGCAGACGTCAACTTCCTGCTCCTGTCCGACCTTAAGAATGACACTTCCACCGGTACAAAGCTGAATATCAAAGGCGAAATCGGCATCCGGCTCGAAGTCAAGATTCTGTTTATCAATTACAAAACAACCTTCGCTTCTACCGGCTTCAACTGGGAGAAGAAGTGGAACAACTATGATGCGATCCAGCGTAGATGGGCAAGTGACGGCGCTACCGTGCTTTCCGGCTTTACCCGGAGCGGAAGAGCCTATTCGATGCGCCTGCTTTCCAACGGCAGTGCTCTGGTTGCCATTGAAGGCGGCGGCGAGATTGAAAACCGTGACTATCTGGAGCTCGGTAATCGCGCATGGAACAGCGGCAAATACGCCAACAGACGTCTGCTGAAAGCCGCAGCGCCGCTGACGAACGCACTGACCGACGTCCAAACAAACGCCTATCCCTACTCCAACCCCGTGTTTGTTGATGACGGCAGCATGTTCCTCTATATCTCCGATAATGACAACGCCGAAAAGCTGCAGGGTGTCGTCAGCTATGCTGTTGCAGACGGCAGCGGCTACGATAACATGGGTCCGCTCTATGATACGGATGGAGCGAACGCCATTCTCGCCGATAGCGACGTTGTCGCCAGCGGCACGAGTGGCGAGAATAGTAAGATCTTCGCCGCATGGGTAAAGCAGGGCGAGTCTCCGGACAAGGAGATGAGCGATAAGACGACATACGATGACCTCGGCATGATGATGAATGCTACCGAGATCTATGCCGGCGTCTACAATGGCTCTGCATGGACAACCGAGCGTCTGACAACGAACAACGTTGCGGATATGGCGCCCACCATTGCAAGCTCCGGCAAAAGAGCCATCGCGGCATGGCGCAGCCTGAGCGCAACAGAAATGCCTGCGGAAGGCGGAAAACAGGACATCTCAGCAATGTTTAACGCTGAGAACAATATCAACTACCGTATTTATAACGGCTCGAGCTGGACGGATGCCAAGGTTGCCTACAACGGCAGCGCAGGCACGGTGAACGCCATCGACTCCGCTATGCTGCCGGACGGCACTTCGATTCTCGTCTACACCGTCCGCACAGGCGAAGACGTTGCCACAACCGAAACCTTCTATACCCTGATCGGTGCAGACGGCAGCGTGATCACCACCGGCCGCCTGACCAACGACAGCTATACCGATACCAATGCGCAGGTTACAGCCGTTGGCAATCAGTTCGTTGCCGGCTGGTATTCTGAGCACGATACCAGTGAAAAGACTGCCGATCCGAAGACCGGAGCCAAGCAGGACGTGAAAGCCCATGATATCCGCCTTGCGCGCATCAACGCCAACGGCAGCGTGGACGAAGCCTTCCCGGAGAGCATCGGCGGCAACGCCGCATCCGGCATCACGGCAGACTTTAAGTTCTCGGCGCCTGCCGGAGCCGATGCTCTGAGCAAGCTCGCCATCGTTTGGTCGCAGAAAAAGGACAGCGAGGACAAAACAAACGATGGCAAGTACGAGCTGAACGCAATGCGCCTGTTCGAGGCCGGCGATACAATCGGCGTGACTGCCCAGACCAATATTGCCGAAACCGGCGAGAACTTTACGGTGGATCATTTTGATACCTACACCGGCGAAGACGGCAAGGTGCACGTCCTCGTACTTGGCAGCGACTACAATTCGCTCGATGGGCTCGCAGCCTACGACACCATCGACCTGTCGAACCAGCCCGTTACAACGGAAGACGGCAGTGAGCTGCTGACGATCCTGGCGCAGGATCCGCTCGCGTACATGAAGCTTGGCGCTGCCGAATTCCAGAATACCGCGATTGAAGTATCCGCGGATACAAACCTCCGTGAGCTTGTTCCCGGCCTGGATCTGCCGGTACAGTTCACCGTTAAGAACACCGGCACAAGCACGGTGAACAAGTTGTCCGTACAGCTTGGTAACGCAAGCAAGACCGTTGAGAACGTCTCGCTTCTTCCGAATCAGAGCACGATCTTGACGATGGCTTATCCTGTTCCGGATGCTGCGGTAACGGACGTCGATTATACCGTTACTGCGGATGAAACGGCAACCGAAACCGGCAAGCTGATGCTCAACCGCCCCGATGTGGGCATCTCGGGCGTGAAGCTCCTCCGCGAGGAGAACGGCGAAAGAGATATTCAGGTTGGCCTGTCCAACGCATCCGGAATTCCGCTTGTTGGAAGCGGCAAAACTGTCAAGCTGGCGTTCTATCGGGACGAGGCGCTTTCGCAGCAAATCAGCGAAGCGATCACAATTCCCGCTGCAAGCTACGCAGATATTGACAGCGGTATCTTCGCATATAAGCAGACGGTGCACGTAGCCGATCTCATCGGCGGCGCGCAGGAGATCCCCGAGAGCGGAATCCGTGTTTACGCAAAGGCATGGGTCGAGGAAGCCACCGGTGAAAAAGTGGCAGAGATCTATTCCGACAATAACAGCAGCTTCATCGCCTTCAAGGGACTTATGACCAAAAACGGCGGTCAGAAGATCACAACGGATACGTTTGTGGAGGTTTCGGAAGGCGGATATAAGGTCTTCACTGATATCCGCAACAACTCCCTGCAGCCGGTAGCGGTCGGCATCCCGGTGGCTGTCCTTCTGGACGGCGCGGGCAATGTGATCGCCCAAAAGAACCTGTTGGAGGAAGACCTGCAGCTCGGCACGGAAGCGCGAAGAGACGATCTGTCCGCTGCCTTCGCAGCAGACGAAGTGGATGGAACGCCGGCGCGCGCAGAGGTCCGCTTTATCAGCACAATATCGTTTGAAGCATGCGACGGCAGCGGCGAAATTGCAAGCGTCAAGACCGACATCCACGGCCATATCGTGCTTCCGGAAGATCGGCCGACGCCGCCGGAAAGCAATCCGCCTGTATTCTTCACGGGCTGGTATTCGGAACGGGCAAACGGCGAGCGGATCACGGAAGAATATACGTTCACCGAAAACACCACGGTCTACGCGCAATACAGCACGCATCAGCACGTCTTTACGTACGAGGCAGCCGGAGATGACTCCATATCCGTAACCTGCGTCAACCATGCAGATGACTGCAGTCTGACGGATCGCAAGGCGACGATCACCCTCAATGCGCCGCAGCGAGCCAGCGGCTACGGTAACCCGAACGCGACCGTTTCCGGAGGGAGCGAGCTGCTCGAAACGCCGAACATTCGCTATTATACGGCAAACGAAGACGGAACGCGCGGCGAAGAACTGACCGAAGTGCCTACCGCCGCGGGCAAGTACTGGGCGGAGCTCACCCTCGGCGAAGGGAACAGCAGCGTTACAGCCCATGTAACGTATGAGATCCCTGCTGTTGAATTTGCTGAGACCAAGTATGCAACGATCCCCAACTTCGTCAAGATCACCGATGCAACCGCTTTGGCCAACATGACCGCGTGCCCGGGTGCTCAGGCGTTGGCATGGGTCTGCGCAAACGAGAATTCGCTTCGGCCCAGGGACTACTATGAGCCGGACAAGTATATCGTGTCCAGAAAGGGATTGATACCGCGTCCGGCCGATTTCCCCCCAGAAATGGAGTTCCCGTATGATCCCGATACGGAATACGCTGATTGCTACAAAATCGGTATGAATGGCAGTAGCCCGGAAACCATCGCCGTCAACGAGTTAGTTGAAAAGATGGCAAACGGGCGCGCCGAGGTTTATATCATGGGGGACGGCAGCACCCGGATTCCTGTTGAGAGAGAATACGTTCAAGTCAGCAGTCTGGACAATCTGCCCGAGCTGCCCACGCCGAATACGCTTGACGCGCTGGCGTGGATCATCGCAAATACCGACAAGTACCCGAACGGCATCGTGATCCTTGCGGAAGAGGGGGAGGACGACTACGATAAGCGCTACCAGTATATCCAGTATGGTCCGCAAACCGCGCGGGTAGACTCCTGGTATGCGTTCGTCATCAAGGATATGATGGATAGGGGCGTTCCGGTTTTCATCCCGAAGGTCAGCGATGCAGTGGACCCCAATTTGTCCTACACCGTCACCTTCGACGCCAACGGCGGAACCGGGACGACAACCAGCCAGGCCTACGTTAAGAGCACTATAACGATTCCCGGCGGCGATGGTCTTTCCAAGTCCGATCTGACCTTCAGCAGCTGGAACACAGCGGCGGACGGAAGCGGCACTGCCTACGCACCGGGCGACACCCTGACGGTTACAAAGGACGTGACGCTTTATGCCCAGTGGACGCATGCCCATAATTGGACGTATTCCTACGATGCAGGCAGCGCTACCTACACGGCAAAATGCAGCGTTTCCGGCTGCCCGCTTGGCATCCAGACGCTGCACGTCGAGCCGATAAACAAAATCTACGACGGCAAGAACGCCCTGCCCTACACCTGCTCTGCCGGGTGGACGAGGGGCAACGGGCTGGCCATGCCCACAATCACCTATTACACGGACGGCGTTAAGGTTTCCGAGGGAAAGAACGTCGGAACCTATACCGCAAAGGTGCGGCTGAAGGGCATTGAGGCGCCCGTAGGCGAATACGCCATCACGCCCAGAGCGATCGTCCTCATCGCTGACGATCAGGAGATCGAAGAGGGCGACAGCGATCCCGTCTTTACCGTAAGCTACGATAGCGTGGGCGATCGGCTGCGCTATGAGAACGATGCCAGCTATCCGTGGAAGATCGTCACCGAGGGCGACCGCGCCTACGCAAAGAGCGGCAACGGCGGCAAAGGTGACACAAGCTCTACCCTGACGCTCAACGTCACGCTGGAGGAGGCCGGCACGCTCTCCTTCGATTACAAGTACGGAACCGAGAACAACTGGGACTGGGCGCGTTTCAAGGTGGATGGCAGTGAAAAATTCGCTGTATGCAACATTGGCGATTGGCAGACGTTCACCTGTGACCTCTCCGCCGGCAGCCATACCCTCACCTGGTCCTACTCGAAGGATGGCGGCACCGATAAAAACGGAGACTTCTTCGCGGTGGACAACGTCGCTATCAAGACCGACGGCGCCTTAACACAGGCGGAATATGTGCCGCAAGTCGACGATACTGTGCCGTTCGAAGCCTTGGCAGCAGATCTTCGCTTTAAGAACGACGGCAGCTATCCGTGGCAAACCATCACCGAGGGCGACAGGACCTATGCCAAGAGCGGCAACGGCGGCATCGACAGTTCCACCTCCACGCTGAAGCTCAACGTCATGCTGGATGAGGCCGGCACGCTCTCCTTCGATTACAACTACGGAAGCGAAGGTTCTTGCGATTGGGGCCGCTTCTACGTGGACGGCGTCCAAATGTTTGAAAAAAGCGGCGAGAGCGAGGGTTGGAAGTCTTACACCTGCGACCTCTCCGGCGGCGATCACACCCTCATCTGGTCCTATACCAAGGATATGAGCACAGGTGATAACGGCGACTTCTTCGCGGTGGATAATATCGCGTTCACATCCGAAGGCGAAGTGACGCAGGAGGATCCAAACGAACGGCTTATACAGGTGCTCAATTATTTGGAGGGCGGCATCGTAGAGGGTGAGACCCTCAACTATACCGCTTCCCGTGAGCAGGGCGACGCCATTGGAACCTACACAATCACCGTGACCCCGGGCGAGAACCCCAACTATGACGTCCGGGAAACAAAGACCGGTACGCTCACGATCGTTGAAGCGACGGGCGAGCCGCAGACCATCAGTGCTGAGGACGTCACCGTGACCTTCGGCGATACGGATAAGCGCGTCAGCGGAAGCCTGACCGATCCCGTGACGGGCGGCGGCGCGATCAGCTACGCCGTCAAGCCCGGCAGCGAGGATTATATCGCCGTTGACGCGGCAACCGGCGCGCTGACGATCAAGAAAGTCCCGGCGGACGGTAAAGCATACGTCACTGTTCGGGCGGCGAAGACCGAGATTTACGCGCCCGCTGCCAAGGACGTAACCGTGACAATCAACCCCAAAGCCATGACTGTCAGCGCACCGGACGTCGATGCGATTGTGGACGGCCACGGGCACGCCATTACGGTACACGTGACCGATCCGGCAGAGGGCTACACCGTGAAATACGGCACAGCGGAGGGAACGTACGATCTCGACGAAAGTCCGAAGCAAACCGATGCCGGAACGCTGACCGTCTATTACAAGGTCACGGCGGAGAACTACCTCGCCTACACCGGCAGCGCGACTGTCGCTGTCAGCTACCACACCCACCAGTGGGAGAACTACACCGCCAGCGGCGACACCATCACGGCGACCTGCGCCAATGGCGACGGCAAACATCCCGGCGGACTGACCTGCACGCTGACCATCGCCGCACCCGAACACGCAACCTACGGCGACGGCAAGAGCGCTGAAGCGACGCTCACCGGCAGCCTTACCGGCGCGAACAGCTCCGACATCGTCTACAAGCAAGGGGATACGGAGCTTAAGGCAGCTCCCACGGATGCAGGGACATATACGGCATTGGTCACGCTGGGTGGAGTCACGGCATCTGTGACCTACACCGTTGCCAAGGCTGATCCGACCGCCGTAGCGCCCACCGCTGCGGCAACCTACGGCCAGACGCTGTCCGGCGTGACGCTGACCAATCCGGACGGCAACACGGACGGCACGTGGACGTGGGTGGACGAAGGAACCACGAGCGTCGGCAATGCAGGCAGCCGCACCTTCCAGGCGAACTTCACGCCTGCGGATACGGCAAACTACAACACGCTCAGCAATGTGGATGTGACCGTAGCCGTTGAAAAGGCGGACGCAACCGACGCCATGAAAGCTGCGTCTGTGCGTCTCGCGGCGAAGAACGGCAAGACCGCCGCGGTCGACTACGCACTGCCGGACGGCGCAAGCTACGGCAGCGTAACGAACGGCAACACAGAATTCTTTACGGTCAGCACGGCCAGCGGCCTCGTGCTCACGGCTGCGAAGGACTGGACGGAGACCGCGTGGGAGAAGACCGCACCGAAGACGTTTACTGTTGCGGTGAACGGTGCGGCGAACTATAACGACTACACGCTGACCGTTTCCGTCACGCCGTCCTACAAGCCGGACCAGACCATTGCCGCCGATGGCGTGACCGCCACCTATGGCGACACGGGCGTGAAGCTTGAAGCCGAAGTCACCACCGGCGATGGCGCGATCAGCTACGCGGTCAAGAGCGGAGACGCTGTGACTGTGGACGAAAACGGCGAGCTCACTATCATCAAGGCAGGCAGCGCCACTGTCACCGTCATCGCGGCGGAGACCGAAAATTACGCGAAAGCCGAGAAGGACGTGACCGTGACGGTGGGCAAAAAGGCGCTTACCATCACGGCGGACAGCGCGTCCAAGGCGTTTGACGGAACGGCGCTGACCAAGAACAGCTACACGCATACGGCGCTTGTTTCCGGCGACAGCATCGAAAGCGTTACCGTCACCGGTACGCAGACCTACGTCGGCGACGGCAGCAACGTGCCGAGCGCTGCAGTTATCAAACGCGGCGAGACGAACGTTACCGAGAACTATGACGTGCGCTATGTCAGCGGTACGCTGACCGTCACAAACCGCGGCACGGACGCCGCGCCTAAGTATGAGATCACGGTCACTGCCAACAGCGATACCGTGACCTACGACGGACAGGCGCATACCGTCAGCGGCTTCGAGACAACGGAGTTCATTTTCAACAACGTGAAGTACAAGGTTTCCGGCTTGACCGCCACCGCCACCGCGACCGACGCAGACACCTATGACATCTCCGTCACCGGCACTCCGGTGGTCAAGGACGATCACGACCACGATGTAACGGCGCAGTTTATTGTGAACACCGTAAACGGCACGCTGACGATCAACAAGCGTAACGTCACGCTGACATCCGCTACGGACAGCAAGCAGTACAACGGCAATGCGCTGACCAACAGCAACGTAACCGTTACCGGCGATGGCTGGGCGGATGGCGAAGGCGCAACCTACAACATTACCGGCAGCCAGACGCTTGTCGGTACGTCGAACAACGCCTTCACCTATACGCTGAACGACGGCACCAAGGCGGATAACTACAGCATCACTACGGCGACCGGCACACTGACCGTCATCAGCCGTGATGCCAAGTACGAGATCTCGCCGCAGGCAAACAGCGGAACGTTCACCTACGACGGCACGGAGAAGACCGTTTCCGGCTTCAAGACCGAAACCTTCACCGTGGAAGGCCACACCTACACCGTCTCCGGTCTGACCGCCGAAGCCGCCGGAACAGATGCCGGCACCTACACCGTCAGCGTTTCCGGTACGGCGGTTGTGACGGACAGCAACGGAAATGATGTGACCAACGAGTTCAGCGTAACGCCGCAGGCAGGCACTCTGACAATCAGCAAGCGCGAAGTCACCCTGACCTCCGCTACGGGCAGCAAGGACTACGACGGCACTGCACTTACGAATAACGCTGTATCTGTCAGCGGCGACGGCTGGGCAAACGGCGAAGGCGCGACCTACAACGTGACCGGCAGCCGGACGCTTGTGGGCACGTCGGACAACACCTTCTCCTATACGCTCAGCGACAGTACCAAGGCGGAGAACTACACGATCACCACCAATAACGGCACCCTGACGGTCAACAACAGAAACGCCAAGTACAGCGTAACGCTGACCGCGAACAGCGGCGAGTTCAAGTATGACGGCTCTGAAAAGAACGTCACCGGCTGGACCATCGGCGGCACGGCAGGCGGCAGCTTCACGGCTGAAAACGGACTAACCTACACCGTTTCCGGCATGACTGCCACGCTGACCAAGACCGATGCAGGCACCTATGACGTCACCGTTACCGGCACCCCGGTTGTGAAGGACAGCGAAGGCAACGACGTAACGGCGCAGTTTGCGGTCTCCGTTGAAAAGGGCACCTTGAAGATCGGCAAACGCAGCGTGACGCTGACCTCCGCTACAGACAGCAAAGCTTATGACGGAACGGCGCTCACCAACGACACCGTGACCGTTTCCGGCGATGGCTGGGCAGAGGGCGAAGGCGCAACCTACACAGTTACCGGCAGCCAGACGCTGCCCGAAAACAGCGCAAACGCCTTCGGCTACACGCTCAATGACGGCACCAAGGCTGGCAACTATGAGATCACCAAGGTCGAAGGTACGCTGACCATTACGAACCGTAACGATACCGATCCCGACAAGAAGTACGAGATCACGGTCACTGCCAACAGCGGAGCGTTCACCTACGATGGCACGGAAAAAACCGTTTCCGGCTTCGAGACGACGGAATTCATTTTCAACAACGTGAAGTACAAGGTCTCCGGTTTGACCGCGACCGCAGCCGCAACCAATGCGGGAACGTATTCCGTTGTCGCTACCGGTACTCCGGTGGTCAAGGACGATCATAACCATGATCTGACCGAGCAGTTCATCGTGAATACGGTAAACGGTACGCTGACCATCGATAAGACGGCGATCTCCGGCGCACTTGTCAAGCTCGACGCCTTCAAGTACGATACCGCTGTTCCCGCTGCCGCATTCATCAACGACAGCAATGTTGCAGGTGCAAACAGCAAAATCGTTCAGGACGATGGCACCAAGCATGTCACCTATTACTATCAGTCCACCGCGTTCCTCAAGAGCCAGACGAACGATATCAGCAAACTGGATACGACACCGGGCGTCTATAAGACGATCACGCCCACGACCTTTGAGCCCGGAACGCATTACGTTCTCGCGGTCGTCACAGGCGACAACTACAACAATGTGCCGTATATCACCCAGAGCGTGTTTGAGGTAACGCAGAACACCGAAAAGGTGCGTACCGCGCCCGCCGCGCCCGAAGTGACCGACGGCGTTGTCACGGTCGCGGAGGCTGACAGAGCAAAGACGCTTGAATACTCGCTCGATGGCAAGACCTGGCTGCCGGTTTCCCTCGACGAGGATGGCAAGTTCACCGCCGAGTGGCAGACGCCGGTGACGGCTGCGAGCCTGCT
>CAMVTO010000043.1 GCA_947170435.1 uncultured Clostridia bacterium
TTGCCGCTCGCTCGTGCGTCCTCGTCGCTGACCGATTCGACCGTGCTTTCGCCATCGACGGAGGAGAGCCGCAGGGCGATCGGCTCGCCGGCCCCGTCCGCGCCGCAGACGGAATCCAGCAGCGCGCGAACCCGGGAGGCGGTATCTGTTCCGATCAGCTTTGCCGGAAACCAGCCGTACTGCTGCGCCTCGTTACACAGGCCGATGGTATCAAGCGTACCGCTGTACGGTTTCGCCCAGGAAAAACCGGTATTATACCAACTGCGAAATCTATCTGATAGAGCATTTACAGGAACGTCAGGGAGGTACACCAGAAATTCCTCCGTATTCTCCATGCCGTAAGGAGATGAACCGATGTAACGGATGCCCTCCCGTGTTCCAAGGTTCTGTCCCTCGGTCTGCTCACAATTGAGCTCCAACAGGCGCATGGAATAAGTGTAGCGATCCACCGGTTGAATGTCGCCGAATTGCCCGGAAAAGGAACAGTAATAAACTGTATCTGCATCACTGTCCTGATGTTTGCCGGTGAAGCTGCCGTCCGCGTTCAGATACAGTTCCGAGTGCCAGCCGCCCGCACCGCTGAGGAACCAGTATTCCCCGGCGATGGCAGAAAGAAGCGTCTGTGTGTCAAGCGTGCTTGAGAGAGGTGCCTCGGCGATCACGGTGAAGCTTTCCACCATCGCGTCCAGCACGGCGGGCTCCAGCCCTGTCATGTCGGAGCGGATGAGCAGCTTCGGATCATACTGCGTCCAAATGCGCCAGATCCTGCCGTCCGGCGCTTCGACGAAGCGCTCCGCCTGTCCCGCCGCAAGCTGCGGCCGCTCTGCCGTCATTTCCTCGCGGGACGCTTCGCTTATGCTGATGGTGGAGCCGGTATTGTACCGCGAATACCAGCGCGCCGTGCCGTCCTCGTCCGCGCGGTACCACCACGTTCGCACGGGTATGTAGACGTACCAGCCGTCTCCGTCTACGCGGTGCCCCGGCACATTGTTCGCACCGCCTATCATTAAGTCTATGGCGTAGAGCGGCAAATCGAGGCCGTTTTGCTTGACGTAGAAATCGTACAGCATTTCCTCGGCGCTCTCCTCGTAGTAGTAAAGCCCGCCGCGGTCGTCGTTGTTGAAGCGGTCAAAGAGCGCGTCCACACTCCCGTCCGCATGGCGCAGCACCACCAGCGAGTGTCCGTCCTGCCCCTCGAGGTCGCACCAGCCGTCCTCGGTGCCGTACATACCGCCCACAAGAGCGACGTCCGCGAGCGGCACGTCGATTTTGGTTTCAATCCTATAGTTGTAGAGCTCCAGCGTGCCGTCGGGCGCAAGGCCGGACAGCTCACCGTCCTTTTTCAAAAGCGCGACGCGGGTATCCAGCACGTTCGCCGACTTCTCCCCGGAGCCGTCAGAGGCGTAGTAAGTCATCGATGTAAGCTTTGCGCGCACGGCGTCGATGTAGTCTTCCACATTCGCATACGCGCCGATCAACTGCTCGTCCCCGGCGTCGGGCAGATTCACCGCGATCTGTTCGATGCCGGAATCGTTTTGCTTTGCCCCCGTAAACGTCGCGGCGCAGACGATGCCCGTCAGCGCCAATACGGCAACCAATGCGACGGCAAGGGGACGCTTGTGCTCCGCAATCCGCTGGATGCGCTCCTTCATTTGCCGCTTGCCCGCCGTCATGGTGGTGGCGGCAAGCATCGGGTTCCCGCCGCGCCGCACCGGAACCAGTGCCAACAGCGTTTCGCCGTAGGGAACGCGCTCCGACTCGTCCAGCCGTGCCAGCACACCTTCGTCGCAGGCCAACTCGCAGTCCGCCTTGGAGCAGTACGCCGCCAGCCACACCAGCGGATTGAACCACCAGACCGCAAGGCACACGCTCCGCACAAGCGACCACAGCGGGTCAAGGTGCCGCGCGTGGGTCTCCTCGTGGGCGATGACGTAGCGCAGACGGTTTTCGTCCTTTGCCGCCGCGCTGGTGACGTAGATGGCGGGGTGGAACAGCCCGAACAGGCAGGGCGAGGGAATATCGTCGCAGAGGTAGACGGGGTACTTGCTCTCTGCGCCATCCAGCAGAACGCGGGTACGGCGCAGCTTGCGGGCAAAGCGGAGGTTGGCGGCGAGGAACCACAGCGCCATGACCGCCATGCCGATGTACCAGACGATACACAAAATGCTCTGAACAGTGATCGGTATGCCGCCCGTTTCGATCTTTGAGCGGTCTACCTCGTCCTTCCATTCTTTCTGATACGCCTGATACAGCTCCCGCTGTTCCGCTTCGCTCAGCGACGGGTCAGGCTCACGCACCGCAAGATCGGGAGCATCGCCACCCACTACTGTCAAAATACTTTCGGCTCGCTCCGGCAGTTGATCCGTCACAACCGCGACGCTCCAACCACTGGTGCCGACGCTGACCGGCATCAGCAGCCGCAGCGCGACCAGCAGCCACAGCGCGTACTGCACGCGGCGGGAAATCGTGCTGCGGAACAGAAATCGCAGCAGCAAAAGGGCGAGAATCAGGACGGAGGACGTGATCAGCATCTCCCTCATTTGCCCTCGCCCGCCTTTCGCAGGATCTCGGACAGCTCGTCGATGTCCTCCTTGGTCAGCGCGTGGTCGTCCACCAGCGCGCTCATCATCAGCCCCAGCCTGCCGCCGTAGACGCGGTCGAGAAAGCTGGCGGTCTCCTCGCGCCGCGCGTCCTCCCGCGCAATCACGGGCGAGTAGTGCCGCGTCCGTCCGATCTGCTCCCAGCGCACCGCGTCCTTGGCCTCCAGCCGGGTCAGCATGGTGATGATGGTGTGCTTCGTCCAGCCGGTATCGGCTTCCAGCGCGTGGGTGAGCTGCATCAGCGTCATGGGCGCGCCGTCCCAGAGCTGGTTCATCAGCTTCCATTCCATATTTGACAGCGAAATCTTCATGTGCAAGCCCTCCAAAAGAATTGTGGTTGACATCCGTTTAACATAGCGTAGCACAAAGTTAAACGGTTGTCAACCATATTTTTAGGATTTCAGTCAGTATCCAGTATGTGCTGGTGATGTTTGGCGTGCTGCTTGTGTGCTGTCCGCACCATCTGGTGCGGTTAAGGTGCGGGTACTGCTTCTTGAAGCGTTTATTTGCACCCACGGTGGATCGAGCCGTTCAGACGAAAGAGTGGGAACCGCTCCTTCGCGCAGGGACGGATTATATTTATGCCAAAGTCGAATATCATGATATTCGTTATAACTATTTGAATAACAAAGCGCAATATGGTATAGTACATCTGTAAAAATGGAAAAGGAGAACAAAGTCATGATGAAGACGGAAACTCTGAATCTTACGCAGGAGTGGGACAAGACCTTCCCCAAGAGCGACAAGGTGAACCACAGCAAGGTGACTTTCGTGAACCGCTATGGCATTACGCTGGCGGCGGATCTGTATGAACCGAAGAACAAGAGCGGCAAGCTGCCCGCCATCGCGGTCTGCGGCCCGTTCGGCGCGGTGAAGGAGCAATGCTCCGGCCTCTACGCCCAGACAATGGCGGAGCGCGGTTTTCTGACCATCGCCTTTGACCCCTCGTTTACCGGCGAGAGCGGCGGCCAGCCCCGATATATGGCATCGCCGGACATCAACACCGAGGACTTTCAGGCGGCGGTGGATTTTCTGTCCGTGCAGAACAACGTCGACTCCGAGCAAATCGGCATCATCGGCATCTGCGGCTGGGGCGGCATGGCGCTGAACACCGCGGCGCTGGATACCCGCATCAAGGCGACGGCGGTGATGACCATGTACGACATGACCCGCGTGAACGCCAAGGGCTACTTTGACAGCGCAGACAGCGAGGAGCAGCGCTACGAGATGAAGAAATCCCTCAACGCCCAGCGCATCGCCGATTATGTGAGCGGCGAATACAAGCTGGGCGGCGGCGTGGTGGATCCGCTGCCCGAGGACGCGCCGTTCTTCGTCAAGGACTACTACGACTACTACAAGACCCCGCGGGGCTATCACAAGCGCTCGCTCAACTCCAACGGCGGCTGGAACGTCATCGGCTGCATGTCCTTTATCAACCAGCCGATTCTGCAATACAGCAACGAGATCCGCTCCGCGGTGCTGATCGTCCACGGCGAGAAGGCGCACTCCTGCTACTTCGGCAAGGACGCCTACGCCGACATGGTGAAAGACAGCAAGTACACGGACAACAAGGAACTGATGATCATTCCCGACGCGGTGCATACCGACCTCTACGACGGCGGCGCGAAAAAGGCGATCCCGTTCGATAAGCTGGAGGACTTTTTTGCGGAGAACCTGAAGTAAGGAGAACAGCATGGGAAAGAAGATTTTATTCGTATCGTCCAGCCTGCGCGCCAGGAGCAATTCCGAGCGGCTTGCGCAGGAAGCGGCGCGCGGTGCGCAGGACGCCGGGAACGAGGTGGAATTTGTCAGCCTCAAGGACAAAGACCTCCGTTTCTGCAAGGGCTGCCTTGCCTGTCAGAAAACCGGCAAGTGCGTCATCAAGGACGATATGGCGGAGCTGATCGCCAAGGTGCAAAGTGCGGAGGTGCTTGTGTTTGCAACTCCAATCTATTACTACGAGCTGAGCGGACAGCTCAAGACGTTCCTTGACCGCTGCAACCCGCTGTTTCCGCAGGAGTATGCGTTCCGCGAGGTATATCTGATGACCGCCTCCGCCGAGGATGGCGATGAGGTGTACGAGACGGCGGCCAACGGACTCAAGGGTTGGATCGACTGCTTCCCGAAGTGCCGCTATGCGGACAACTTCAGTGGCGGCGGCTTGAACGACGGCGGTGAAGCCGAGCACAAGACCGATGTGCTGGAGCGTGCCTATGCGTTCGGAAAGGGCCTTTAAGGTGAGAAGGACGTTGGCGGCGTTGATCGCGCTGTTGATGGTGCTGTCCGGCTGCGCGGCTAAGGATACGCCAAAGGAGATCACAGTTAATGTACCTGCGATTACGGCGGAGGCTTCCCCTGTTCCGAATGCGCCTGCCGAGCCGATGGTTTCCGCTGCCACGGAGGAAGCCCCCGCTTCCGCCGTAGAAGAGGAAGCCGCATCCACAGAAGAAGCACCCGCTCCCGTCACGACAGAGCCGATTGATGGTCCCGTCAAGCCGGAGGAGCCGGCGATTGTCACAGCCGAAGAACTTCCTGTGGTGGAAGAAACGCCGCAGGAGCTGCCGATGATCGAGGAGGAAACGGAATTGCAAGACATCAGCCTGACTGTCGCGGAACAAGCGCTCACGGTCGAGTGGACGGAGAACGCCTCGGTGGACGCGCTGCGCGAGCTGCTGGAAAAGGGACCGCTGACCGTGGAGCTGTCCCAATACGGCGGCTTTGAGCAGGTCGGAGCGCTCGGCACATCTCTGCCGCGAAGCGACGCGCAGACCACGACCGAGCCGGGGGATATCGTGCTCTATGCGGGCAACCAGATCGTGATGTTCTATGGCTCCAACACATGGGCCTATACCCGCTTAGGCCGAATTACCGGCATGAACAGGGAAGAACTGGCTGCTCTGCTGGGCGTCGGAGGCGTGACGGTGACGCTGTCGCTTACGGAAGATAACGGCTGATTGCACATTTGCCTACCATGTGATAAAATCAGCGACGAAAGTTTCTTAACAGGAGGACAGCCCATATAACTACGGAGCAGACAGAAATGCTGTCTGCTCCGTTTTCTTGCCGTAATCCCGTTTTATTTCAGCTTCAGGCCGTCCCGGAATGCCTCGCCGACCCTGCCGCCGACCTTGTAATAGCCGTGCGTATAGGGGTCAAAGGCAATCGCCTCAAGAGAGTCGATATCAACCCTGCCATCCTTCAGGTTGGCTTCCTCAACCGAGGTCCTGACCACCTTTCCAATGACGCCCAGCCCGGTTTCATCACTCTGATATTCAACGAACTCACACTCGATCGCGACGGGAAGCTCGTTGATAATCGGAGCGTCCACCAGCTCCGACTTGACGAAGGTCATGCCGGATTTTTCAAATTTTTTCGGCTCTTTGCTGCCGCTGACCACGCCAAACCAGTCCGCCTCCACGACATGCTTCGCGTCGGCAAGGTGGATGACAAAGCCCTTTCGCGCCTTGATGTTCTGCACGGTTTTATGCGTCTCGGTCAGATTCAGCGCAACCATATCGCGCTCGAGCATGGTGCCCCAGGCTGCGTTCATCACGTCCACACTTCCGTCTTCGTTGAAGGTGGAGATAAGGAGTACGGGCATCGGAAAAATGGCTTCTGTGGTCTTGATCTGCTGCTTCATGGTTTGGTTCCTCCTGACTGTTGATTCGTTGTTTCATACGTTATCACAATGCGGCTCAACAATCAATAAACAAAATTCGGAGTCAGGAAACCAATTCTGCAAGACCGTTGTATAAGTGCCAAAATCCTCCATACTGACCATTACAGATCCTATTTCTCGGATTTTTGATACATTTCAGAAACGAAAGCTACCAAATCCCATATTCGGATGAAACGAAAATGGATATTTTTGACAAGCTGAGAAGCGGGATGGAGCGTGGCTCTCCGTCAACCGATAGAATCGAGAGGTTTGTGAAAAGGTGGGGTGCCGCACTCTGCCGTTTCCCTGGGGCGCGGACAATACGCAGAAGATTCTCGACGTGCTGGACGAGTACAACGTCAAAGCAACATTTTTTGTGGTCAGTGCGTGGGCAGAGCAGTATCCTGACACAGCGAAGGCAATCGTCGCACACGGACATGAGCTGATGAACCACTCCAGCAAGCATGACCACTACAATTCGCTGACTGCTGACCAAATTGTGACAGATGTGAACAAGTGCAACGACGTGATCGAGCAGCTTACGGGCGTTCGCCCGACTCTGATCCGTTGCCCCTTTGGCGAGTACGATGATCATGTCATTTCCGCCATCCGTTCCATCGGTATGGAACCGATCCAGTGGGATGTGGAGCAATCCCATACAAAGGAAAGCCCGCTAGCCGTAAGGCTTAGCGGGCTTTTGACAGGGTATTACGCCAGAGGCGAAAATGGCCTCCCGGACAGGCTGCTTATGGGCGGACAAGCCCCTGTCCACGCGCCGCCTCCGCGCTCACAGGGGCCAAGGAATACAGCTTTGGGAGCCCGCCCCCGGCGAGGCGTGCGCGGCGGCGTATACCGATTTGGTAGACGGGGGTGGGGGATACTGATTTGGTAGGTGCTGCCAAAGTGGGAGTGCGCCTTACAGATACCCGCGCAGGTCCACGGCCAAATCGGACTCCAGCACGATCAGCCGCCGCGCCATGCCCTTGGACGCCTCGTCTGCGGCGGCGTACTGGTTGAGGTACTTGCTCAGCGACTTGACGCCCATGTTGCAGCCATCCGTCATCAGGTCGGCGATCTCGGCGTCGGAATCGTGGAGGGCGAGCTTCATCTTCGTCATCAGCTCCGACATGACGGACGCGATGGCGGGCGGGTCCTTGCCCTCGTCGTGGTATTGCTGAAGCAGCTCTTGCAGTTCGGTGTGCAGCGCCTCATGCTCCTTTTTGCAGTCCGTCAAACGCGATTCCAGCTTGTCGGAGTGGACATGCCCCAGCACGTCTTCGATGGATGAAATGCCCATCTTTACGCCCTCGTCGCATTCCCGCAGAAGTCTGATCGTATCTTGTTCAATCATGTTCACCGCTCCTTTTTGTAGTTTCGTACAGTATTTCCGGGGCGGCGGCGTTTTATGATGATGTGTTGACCGATTCGCTCTGTTGGCGGTATAATGATCAAAAAGTAGTGGACGGTGACGCTATGGCACAGTATGCGCAGCCGCTGACAGACGCGGCCGAACAGAAGCTCTGGCGGGACATTCTTGCCCATGAGGGTGAGCCTTTTGCGACCGCAAAGGGCCTGCCGTTTTCCCCTACCATTCGCGGCGCGGAGATTTTCATTGACCGAAAAGAAAAGCCCATCACGCGTGTGACGATTTTGCACGCCTACCGTCGGACAAAGGAGCTTGGTGGCGTCGTATCCGGCCCCAAAATGCTCGGCGTTTTTGGCGCGTCGTACTTGTATCCGATATTCCAGCGACTTGGCGTAATTGCCGGGGATAATGATGAAGAAAACATACGGGTAAATTGACGCAAAAAACGGAGTTCGGTTTGCAATCCTCGGCAAAATATGCTATACTATCCACAGAAACAAAAAACATCGGCAGCGGAAAAGAGATTAGGCCCTCTTTTCCGCCTGCATAGGTGAAACAGCCACCTACGCAACGGGATTCCCCGCACCGACAGGAGTATTATACCCTTTTTCCCCTGACGGCGCAAGGGGGGAGTATCGGATTTTCCGCACCGCGTAGGCTCATCACCTGCGCGGTGTTTTCTTGCTTCAAAACAAGAAAAGGAGATATCCGACATGAACAAAGAAGTCAGCAACATTGTGGTCTTTCCGGTGATCCCGCCTCATAAAAATGATGCGGGAGGTGGCGCAGTGGAGATCAAGCACACGCATCCCGAGCACGGCTCCGAGCAGGAGCGGCTGGAACGACTTCGGGAAATCCATCATACCTGTGCGGCGCTGGTGACGAGCCAGCGCGACAAGGCGGCACGCCGCCAGGGACGGAGCGCGTAAGCCATGGAACGATACCAAGCAGCTTACGCGCGCCAGTCCGTGGAAAAACTGGACAGCCTGTCGATTCAGGCACAGTTGGATCTCTGCCGCAAAGCGGCTGCAAACGACCATATCAAGACCTATCAGGATCGGGGCTTTTCCGGGAAAAATACCGATCGCCCCAGCTTTCAGCGGTTGCTGCGGGATATTCGCGCAGGCAAAGTGAGCAAGCTCTATGTTTACAGGCTTGACCGCTTTTCACGTTCGATCGCAGACTTCGGGCAGTTGTGGCAGGTATTGAAAGAGCATGATGTCGAATTTGAATCCGTCACCGAGAATTTTGACACGTCGACGCCGATGGGGCGCGCCATGCTGCACATCATCATGGTCTTTGCCCAGTTGGAGCGCGAGACCACGGCGGAGCGCGTCAAGGTCAACTACGCCGCTCGCGCCGCCACCGGCGCGTGGCCGGGAGGCCCCGCGCCATACGGCTACCGCAACAGCCACACCCACGGCGCGGATGGGCGCAAGACCCCGACGCTGCTGCCGGACGAGGAAATCGTGCCGATCATCCAGCGCATCTATCGCGAGTATGCGGAGGAGGGCGTATCGCTCGGCGAGATCGTGCGTCGGCTCAACGCCGAGGGTATCCCCTCGGCAAAACGCGGCTTTTGGGACAATGTTTCGCTCTCGAGGGTGCTGCACAACTCCATTTACGCCATGGCGGACGAGGAAGTGCGCCTCTACTACAAGGCGCTTGGGGTCAACGTCGTGTCACCTGAAAAGGCGTTTGACGGCGTACACAGCGCCATGCTGTACGGCAAGCGAGAGGCCAACGAGCGCAAGCACACCACCTATCATGACCAGAATCTCGTGGTACTCAACAGCGTTGGCATTGTGCCTGCTGACTTGTGGCTTGACGTGCAGGATAAGCTGTCCCGGAACACGCAGATCGGGAACGCCGGCAAGGGGACGCACACCTGGCTCAGCGGCCTAATCAAGTGTGGCCGCTGCGGCTACAGCCTCAAGGTGCAGCGGGAGAAACAGTACCGCTGGATGGTTTGCAGCGGGCGATACAACACGGCACATTGCGACGCGAAGATCACCGCTAGCCTCAACGACCTGGAAGCGGCGATTGCAGCCGAGATCGAGCGGATGCTCGTTGAGTGCCCGGACGAGGCGCCCATCCCGGAGAAGGACGCCTACGCCGAGAAGCTCGCGGAGCTGGATCGCCGCGCAGATCGCCTGATGGACGCCTACACCGAGAGCGACGACATGACGGGGGCTTACCTCAAGCGCGGGCTTGCCAGGATCGAAAAAGAGCGCGAACAGCTGTTGGAGAGCCGCAAGCGTGAGGCGGCGCGTCCGAAGCTGCCGGACAAGCTGGTGTTTGCGGCATTGGGCTTTGAGGAAAAAAAGGCGGTCGCCGCTCAATTCGTCGAACGAATCGAGATTGACGGCGACCGTGTGGAGGTCAGGTGGGCGGTGTGACAGGTTCTGCGGAAGCAGCGGGGCGGATCGCGCAATCCGGACGCGCCGGCTTCTGGTGCGCCTGCCACACCTCATATTCTGTATTGATGCCGGAGGGCTGTCTGTCGGATGGGGGATAGGGCAGAACGAAAATCTGCGGGCGCAGCGCCGCAAACGCCCGTGGGGACTGGAGAATCGTCAGCGTTACGTCGTCGGCGCACTCCTCGGTAATTGCGTCGATGACCAGCTCTCCGCCCTGTGCCAGCAGGTCGCGGGGAATGTTCAGATAGATTATGCCGCGGTTTACGATCTCTACCGGACATGAACAGGTGAGCGTTTCAAGCATCGAGCGCGCGTGGAGCTTACCGCTGCATACGCAGCGATCCATCTTCTGACGGATGCCCCATAAGACGTTTTCGTTGTTAAACCGCTTGCGTTGGTCCTTATTGTTGACCTTGATTTCGTGCCCCATGATGTACCGCTTTTCTTCGTCGGACAGCTGTGTGCAGGAATTCATCAGGGTCCAGAACGTGCGGCGGAGGACATACAGCGTCATCACTTCGTCGCTCTCGTCGGTCAGTTCTCCCAGCTCGTCCTCTGCCAAGAGGTCGATGAGATACGGCACCAGATCGTCCATACTCATCTGAATCCGCTTGAAAATCGGTTTGATGAATTTGGACAACTCATAGTCCCGGCACGGGCGGTGAAACTGATTTTCATAGCAGACGATGGGATAATTCCGATATTCTTTCTGAGGGATGCCGCGCTTGCGGCATTCCTCAGAAACATATTTGTACCGCTCGTGCAGCAGATGGAGCAGCTCCGTGGGAATGGGAATCTTGCGATTCCCATTCCTCGTTTTGACATGGTGCTTTCGTCTGGCTTTTTCGTCGCGGCTGTCCATGATGGCGGCATAGAAGCGGTCCTTATGGTCGGCAAAGGTGATGACGTCGCGCCAGCGAAGGAATCGCAGCTCCGCGGGACGCAGCCCGAGGAACAGCGCGAGGAGAATCGCAAAGGCGCGGCCGTCTTCGCTGACGCGTTTTACCACGATATCGAGCCACCGCTCAATCTGCCAAATTGTCAGAGAGCGCGGCTTCTTTTGCAGCTTTTCGATGTACTGGGCGATCACGCTTTTGCGCGCGCCACGGTTCTTGGCGCAGACGATGTTGCTGATCTCCGTGGATGTGATTTCCGCCATGACGTCTGCCGCGTGGTCGTGATCTTCGACATAGCGGAAGATATCGTGAAGGTAGGCGTATATTTCGCGCACCGTCTGGTCCGCGTACGGACGCCCGCCGGCGGAGACTTCGTCTTGCAGGCTGCTGACCGCGTATTTGACGTCGAGGAAGCTGAGCTCGTCGATGGAACACTCCGGCAGGTATGGCGCGAGACGGGCAATCAGCCGATCCACAGTCTTCCAGGTCGTGCAGCTTGCCTTGCGCGTATCATGAGCCTGACAGTCCTTTGCACAGCCGTCACATCTGACGGTGCAGTTTAAAGCGCCGCATTTCCAGTTTCGCCACTCGGCGAGATTCACGCCGTGCTTTGCCCAATACGCGGGTAGGGACAGATTGGCGTCTTCGACGGAATAAGAGCTGCTCATGGATCCCCTCCTCGCGTGGGCAGAAATTGCACGCATCCGGAGACGCCGCGCACGGCGCCGAGGGCAAGGGTGAGACCGCCCTCTGGCAGTTCTGCGTCTGCTTTCGGCGTGATGCGCAAGCGTAAAGTGACGCGGCTGCGCTGATTAGACGCGATACTGGGAATCGTGACCGCGGCACCCTTCGCGGAAAGTACTGCGCTTGCGTGCTCGTCAGTAGTCGCGGGAAGCAGAGTTTCTGCCATTTCGCGAAGCGACGGCTCCAGCGCGGCAAGAAACACAGGGAGATATTGCTCCAGCCAGCGATCCTGCATGGCGCCGCGCTTGTTGACGGCGGCATCAAAGGCGAAATCGCTGTAGTTTCGAGCGGAGACCAGACTGGGCGGCAGCGCGAGAATATAGCGCATTTCCTCATCCTCGTAGCCGGCCTCCCGGAGATTTCGGTCGGCGGTCTCCCGCAGCAGTTCGAGCGGCTTTTTCAAACGCACTTGGTCAATATCCGTGATCTTTGCCGGCTTGAAAGCTGCCAGAAGATCGCTGATGCGGCGCTTCAGCTCGTCGGGCGTCATCCGCTTACCGGGATGTGTTTCGTCGGTCAGCAGCGGCCCGCCGGGATGATTGCCCAATGCCTCGGCGAGCTGGAACGCTACGAAAAACAGGTGCGGCAGCTCTAACCTCCGGATATCTGTCAGATCGTCCAACTCAGTATAGACGCAGCGCGCCATACCGGGCGGCGGCGCAAATATATGGGTGATCGACACGGTGAGACGTGTACGGAAATCCGGCAGGGTGCGAAAGTCATCGTAGTTGAGTGCGCAAATCTCTTCAAGGCTCAGACGAAGGCACAGGACAAGAAAAATCGCGAGACAGGCCCCACGGTGCTTGGCATAGTGGAACAACGACCCCAGCATGGCAATGATTGCGGCGACCTGACCATGCGGGTACATAACGGTTTCGATCGCCTGCTGAGCCAGAGACGACTGCTTCTTTTCCTGATTTCTGGATCGAAAGTGATAGTCGAGCCAAGGATTTTCCTCCGCGATCCCCGCGGTGCAGAGCAGGATGCTGAGTTCCTTCATCACGCGCACGCAGGCGCGCTCCTGATGCTCAGACAGCCTGTGTAGTTGATCGACACATCGCGGCGGAATGACTTCACGCCAGTCGTGCGATCCAAAAAGCTCTATGAGCTTTTGAATCGCGCGCAGTTCATCCGCGATGGTACCGTCGCTGCGCGGCTTGCCGCTGTTGCCGGGACGATGCAGGATCTCATCCTGGTTGGCTGCGAGAATCACGGCAAGCGGCAGCTTGGCGGCGGCGCAGCGATTGACGCGATCTGCCGCCTCTGCTCTGCTTTTTTTGCGCTTTTCCGGGGGCTCGGCGTCAAGATTTTGCTTGACGCCGAAGCAATCCACGAAGAAACGGCGCAGACGGTCGGCCGGAAGCTGCTCGGCAGGAAAGGGCGTATCGTCGCCGTGTTCTGTGCATTGGCCCTTGTATGTATCTTTCCATGCTTGGAACCGAAACGGTGCGTCCTCATAGACGATTTGTCCGTCTCGGTGCGAAAGGATGATCGTTGGGTGCTGCCGACCGTCCTCGTCTCTACGCATCTCCACGCGCAGGAAAAAGCGATAGCCGTAATATTCGGCAATAATTAGCAGGTTTGATCGCATGGTTCTGATGATCCTACTGCGAAAAACGAATCGGGGAGTGGGCAATCTCTCTCCAGCGTTATGGTGAGGCGTTGGAGGAGCGGCTGCTCCACCTCGGCGGAATGGTACAAATATAGTAGGTCGATACTTGCGTTGATTTGCAGAACGCAATCCCATACCCATTTCGTTATGAGCGCGGTCACGTTCGGATTTTGCAGCGAGATATCGGCTTTGGCGCGAAAACCGATGCCGGAGCGATAGATCTCCAGTTTGCAGCCAGCCTCGGAAACAAATAGTTCCGCATATGAAGCGATCATCGGCGGGGGCGACAGTTCGAAGTCCAGATCGAATCTGGTGATTTCGATGGCGGACGGGAGTAAGACAAAATCGGCTGTGAGAATCAGGAGATTGTGGGCGGTGATCGCGACGATATCTTTGTAGGGGATCGGGCGATCCAGATCAAAGCCGGCTTGCTCCTCGAGATAGCTCATCATACGCAGTCTTCTTTTCGCGGATACCGACGGGGCGCAGATCAGCAGCGGCATATACTCTATGCTCTCTGTTTCCACCGTTCCACCATGAAATGAAGCTGGGGAATTCCGAAGCCAGGCGCCTCTCATTTCGCGGAGCGACATCGGGCGACCGACTGGGGCGCCGGCAAGCCAATTCAGTGGCGCATTTATCCATAAGTTGGTATTACTTGACCCACGCACGGAACTGAGTTGCTTGCCCCAGGCTTTCAGCTGGCGCAGCAGAGCCTTGCGGCGCTGCTGCACCGCAGGATCGTCAGGCTCCGCCAGGGCGCTGATGAGCGCGTGCACATGATTTACTTCTGCTTCGATCACATATCGACCGTCGTACATCACTTGCAGTACGATTACGCACATTACGAGCATCAGATCAGGGTTGTTGTCGAGCTTGCCCTGCAGGATTGGATTCCCTGCAGCAATCGAATTGAGGATGCCCATCAAGCCTTTGGGCGCCTTTTCGCCTGTGGCAATGAATTTACAAATGACGTAGAGCAGCAGACCGAACCAACGACGGTCTTTACGATATGACGATGCTAGAGTTTGAGCAGAATCAGCCATCTTTTCACGATCCGTTTCGCTCACGTCGACCTTGGGCAGCTTAAATTGAAAGTTCATGTAATTTCTCCTATTAGGTGTTGAAGATTTGGTGTCCGCGGACGGCCGTCGGAGGCGGCCGTCCGCGCGGGCGGTTGACCAACTTGGTCAGCCGGCAGTGGACAAATGATGCAAACCCTAATTTCCGTGGCCACGATTTCAGGTTCTATAATCAGCATAAATGGCCTCTCGATTCAAATGCAAATATCTTTATCAAAAATTTTTTGAAAAATTTTTGATGGGCAAAGATTCCGCCAATAGCACGGAGTAATAGTGCCTGTGAAGTGCTAACACTGCTGTCACGCTGCCTGGCGGGGGAGGACGATCCCCTCTTCCGCCCATGTGGCGAGGCGAATGTTGTAGTGGTGACCTGCGGTGTCCTTGCGGCGACGCAGTTCTTCTGCAAGCGCCTGCACCTCTTTCGGATGGCGTGCCGCGATCAGAACAGCCTCACGGACGGGCTTTCCATCGCGCTCACAGCCGTCCCAGTATAATAAAACTTGGTACAAATTCTCAGCTTTGCTGCTTCCGGCCTTTGCCTCGAAAAACATGGCGCCGTTTGTGCCGGACACAAACAAATCCATAGCGGTGCCGAGACCCAGCGTTTCGTAGGTGCCTTCCTCCATGCTGACCCGGACGTTTGCGGGATCAGCGTCAAGTTTCTGCTTTAGCTTCCGAACATATTTTTTCTCCAGCGTGTCGGCGTCTTTCTTCGGCTTTTCAATATAAAGCCGTATCGCGCGGTACAAGGCCTCGAGTTTTGGCGTACCCCGGCGAAATCCGTTTTTTGCTGTCTTGGTAGGCGGTACCTGATCGACTGTGTCGTATTCAATGTCAACTTGAGCGATAAACAGATTTTGGCTTGGGTGCAGCTTTTCGCCATAGATTTCCTCATATAGCCCGCGATCAATGAGACGACCATTCAGGCGGATTTCGAACCCGCTGGACGCCATGTTGCCCTTGTAATAAATGGCGTTGCTCTTGCTGGGTACGATGATGCCGTAATGAATGTGCAGCGTGACCTCGCCGCCGCCCAGATCCGTCTGAATCGGCGGCAGCTCGCGGTCAGCACCCTCGATCCACACGGGTTCAAGCGGTTCGTCTACAACGAAGGCGGTACGATAATCCTTTGCGATCGCCGTGATCGTGAAGCCCACGTCTCCGCGCGCCAGCAGAGGCGCGTAGGTGTAGCGCAGTTCCTCGATGAAATATCCGATATATTCCTCGAAAGTCGGCTCGACGCGCTTGTTTTTGGGTTTGAGTGTCTCAAACAGACTGACAGGGCAGCGAAATTTGATAATTGTGCCTGTCCCATCCGAGAACTCGCCGCAGCCCTCTTTGATTACACAAGTCATGGTACCAATGCCGTATGGGCTGCTGACTTCGCGGTAGCAGTTTGCTGCCGCGTCCTGCGCCGTACGGGTCTGAATAGACCAATTCTGGTTTTCGTCCGTGGATACGGAGGCGAGCGCGTGTTTCAGCCCCATAGAATGCTCATGCAGCGGACTTTTCCCCTGCACAGGGCCGCCGATGGTCAGCGCGGCGTCCAGATCCGCAATTCCGGAACCACTGTCTGCTACAGTAACCTCAACGAAGTCGCCCTTATGATTGATTGTGATGTCGATGCACGGGATATCCACTTCATCGGCGTGAGCGAGGTAGTCTGCCAGGGCGTTGTCGATGAACTCTTCGGCAATTTGTGAAAAGCGATTGAAGTTGCCGGAGATGCCGCGGAACAGACCGTATCCGTCGGGTGTGTTTTGGATGGCGCGGTTGGTGAGAGTGGCGGGTAAGCTGCTGTTTAACATATCAATTCTCCTTTTACTATTATAATTTGTTGTAATCAGGTACGTGGACAGGCTGCCCGACTAGGCGGCACAGTGCCGACCGGTTGTGAGACCGAGCTGCACAGAGACGGCGTGTTCTATCGCGGCGCGGTCTTCGGAATCGGTGACGTTGCCCCTGTATTTGAGCAGGCAATTCCGATCGACGGTGAGGATTTGCTCACGGAGCGCAAGGCTTACTGTTGAGAGACCCTTTGCCAACAGTAGCACATGGGTGGGAAGACGCTTTTTGTGCACGCGGGAGGTGAGCGGTACGATGGTTGCCAACGGGCTGTAGGCATTTGCAACGTCGTTGGAGATCACGATGACCGGACGAATGCCTTTTTGCACATGTCCGCCTGCAACATCGGGCAACTCGGCGAGGTAGATGTCGAACTTTTTCATGTTTGGAGTGTACCTTTCTTGTCGATTCAACGAAAAAGCGTCGCGCAGGCATTCACTACCTGCGCGACGCTCTGATACCGATGCGAAAGGTATCGAGAAGTTTGTAGGTTTGTCAAACATATTGGACAGCGAACTCAAAAGGGGATAGCCAATGG
>CAMVTO010000044.1 GCA_947170435.1 uncultured Clostridia bacterium
TCAAATGGTATCAAATCCCCCAAACAAAAGCGTTTAGAATTAAGTTTCATTTTGCGAGTGGGAATGATTGCACCCCGCCCGCAAACCCGCATAACAAGCGGGTTTGCGGGCTTTTTTGTTTGTCCGTGACCACCGTTTGACCACACTTCTTTTGCACTTATAATGTAAAAATAGTTAATTTAACAAAAATATAAGTGCAAAATAGACTTGTTGACCCCCTACGCTCGCACCTAGTGGGCCGCTACTGTAGGTACCTATCGTTTGCCACTTTGAGGAGGTACACCATGGAGAATACCACCGCAAGACACCTCATAGAGCTTTTTCTGAACCACGGTGTTGTTCGCCCTTTGGACAGGTTTGTTTGCTATCTGCATGCCTTGATTGCTGTTTACATCCATGAAGATGGGCAATATAGCGACTATTACACAGCCGAGCTGAACCGCCTCATCCAGCAGGCGTGGAACCCTCCGCGCGAGGGGGTGCAGACCATCAGCTACAAGGGGAAGTTGTTCCGGTCGGGCGACAAAGTCCTCATCACGAAGAATGACAGCCGCCGCGGCTGTTGGAATGGCGATATCGGAACACTTGTTATTGATGTTGGTGATAAAGCGACCGAAGACCCGGAAAAGTATCGATATGGGGTTTTGCTCGATAGAGGCCGCTTCCCGCAGTGGTACGGCGACGACAGTCTTGATAATCTGGAGTTGGGCTACGCCATCACTGTTCACAAGGCTCAAGGAAGCGAGTTTGACGATGTCCTCATGCCGCTGACGATGGATTCGAGCCGGATGCTCTACCGCAACATGCTGTACACTGCCACGTCCCGTGCCCGCCGCCGTGTGACCCTTTTCGGGAGCCGCAATGCGGTGGACGTCGCACTTCGCTCGTTCCCGCCGCGTCGCCGCTCCATGCTGGTGGCGAAAACGCGGATGCGAATGGAGCGCCCGTGAGGAGGGTACGATGGATTACAAGGAAATCGGCGCGCGCATCCGAGAAGCGCGCAGGGCTGCGGGTATGACGCAGGAGCAGTTGGCCGAGGCGGTCGATATCACACCGGTGTATGTAAGCCGAATTGAGAACGGTGTCAAGCGGGTTAGCCTGTCGGTGCTGCTGCGGATCACCAAGGCGCTCGACACGCATATTGAGTATTTGCTGACGGGAAACGCACCATGTGCCGCCGACAATCTTGCGGAACTGATGAACGACTGTTCGGAGCGGGAGAGGCAAATTATTATCAAGATAGCAGCCGCCGCGAAAGACGCTTTGCGGGAGAGCGGTACGGCGGCGTAGCGTATAAGGGCGGCTCTTTACCGAGTCGCCCTTATACTGTCAGTTTGCAATCCTTAACCGGCGGTTTATGGAAAAGTGTCTTTCGCCATGCTACGCTAATTCCGGGCAACATTGGATAACCCCTTGACAATCCGCGTACAATAACGCCATTCTCAACCAAGGGAGGTATGGCATGACGATAACAAAAGAAGATTTATCAGGCTATCGCGCACATCTTCACGCCGAGGAACGCAGCGCCGCGACCGTCGCGAAGTACCTGCACGACGTGAGCGCGTTCGCGCTATGGCTGCACGGCGCAGAGCTGACGAAAGAACGCGCCGCAGAATGGAAGCACGAGCTGCTGCGGCGCGGACAAGCCCCCGCGAGCATCAACGCAGCATTGGCGGCGCTCAACGGGCTGTTCCGGTTTCTCGGACGCGATGACTGCCGCGTGCGGTTCCTCAAAATCCAGCGCCGTGCGTTTCGCGACGAGTCCAAAGAGCTGTCACAGGGCGAATACACCGCACTCGTCAGCGCCGCACGGGCGCAGGGCAAGACGCGCCTTGCGCTGCTGCTGGAAACCATCGGCGGCACGGGCATCCGCGTCAGCGAAGTGGCATATATCACGGTCGAGGCGGCACAGCGCGGCCGCGCGGAAATCGCACTCAAGGGCAAAATCCGAACCATCCTGCTGCCAGCGAAGCTCTGCCGCAAGCTGCTCAAGTACGCCAAGGCGCAAGGCATCACAAGCGGCGCGATCTTCCGCACCGCAACCGGCAGGCCCCTCTCGCGCCGCCAGATTTGGGGCGAGATGAAGGCCATCTGCAAGGCGGCGGGTGTCGAGCCGTCGAAGGTGTTCCCGCACAACCTGCGGCATTTGTTCGCGGTGGCGTTCTACAAGGTGAGCCGAGATATCGTGAAGCTCGCGGACGTGCTGGGGCATTCAAGCATCGAAACCACCCGCATCTATCTCATGACGACAGAAAAAGAACACCAACGGCAGCTTGACCGGCTGCGATTGGTGTCGTAGGACGGAATACACATTCCGTTATATGCTCCAAGCGGAAAAATAGTGACATAGACACTATTACATAATCTTTATACCACATAATCCCCAGCTATGCAATACTTTTTTATCAATATGAGCGCAAAAATCTAAGCCCCGCGGCTTAAAAAACCGCCAGGCTTACTTCAGTGCACCCTTTTGTTCCCATTCGCGGAACAAGAGGGTGCTTTTTTGTGTTTTGAGGGGGCTTTGGGTGCTTCGCCCTGTCAACGGAATGTGTATTCCGTGACAAGGAGATGCTGACCCATGGCTCACACCACCGCCCGCCTTGACCTGACCGGACAGCGCTTCGGAAAGCTCACCGTCGTCGCGCCCGCCGAGAATATCGGACGGCGCACCGCTTGGCTGTGCCGGTGCGACTGCGGCGGCGAGCGCATCGTCAAGACCGTACACCTCCGCGAGGGCAAGGTCACGAGCTGCGGCTGTGCCAAAGAAAAGCACAGCGCAAGCGCACTGGGCCTGCACTATGTCGACGGCACCTGCGTCGAGATGCTGCGCGCGAACACCAAGCGCCGCAATAACAAGAGCGGCGTGGTCGGCGTGGTGTGGAGACCGGCGCGCCGCAGATGGCAGGCGAGCATCATGTTCAAGGGCACGCGCCACAACCTCGGCATGTACGCCCAATTCGACGACGCGGCAAAGGCGAGACGGGAGGCGGAAGCGCTCTACTACGGCTCGTTTCTCGCGGACTTTGACGCGGCACAGACTGCCTCCACCTCACAAGAGGCACCGGCGTGAGAGATTGCGAAGAGGCTGAACGATGGAAAGGAACTACAGCACCAAGCGCCTCGACCTCACCGGACAGCGCTTCGGCAGACTGACCGTCATTTCTCGCGCCGAGAACATCGGGCGGGACACCGCGTGGCTGTGTCGCTGCGACTGCGGGAACGAGACGGTCGTCCGCACCTGCTACCTTCGCAAGGGCGAGAAACGCGACTGCGGCTGCGACACGTCGGTCCCGATGCTGGCGGGAACGCGGCAGTACGACTTGACCGGCCAACGCTTCGGCAAGCTGACCGCGCTCCGCCCGCTGGGCGCGCCGGACGGCAAGAACTACCGCTGGTTGTGCCGCTGCGACTGCGGCAACGAGATCTCGGCGCAGGTGGGGAACCTGCGCAACGGCAAGGCCGCCAGCTGCGGCTGCGACCGTGTCCCGCTTGCCGAGTACCTGCACTACGTCGACGGCACGAACGTCGAAATGATACGCAGTCAGACCGTCCGCTCCAACAACTCCAGCGGCGTGACGGGCGTGTACTGGGTGAAGCGGCAGCAGCGCTGGGCGGCGTCCCTCTGCTTCAAGGGCGAACGCTACCACCTCGGCCTGTTCGAGCGCTTCGACGACGCGGTCGAAGCACGCAAGGAAGCGGAGCAAAAGTATTTCGGCACGTTCCTCGCGGATTACGACGCGAAGCAGGCTATGACCGAACCGGCGTGAGCCGGGTCGAACCCATAGAATTTGAATAGGAAGGACGTGATACCCAAGCAAAAGCGTGGCAGTTTGGCGGGGCGCACGCTCCGTCGCGGGCGACTACGTACGCCCGTGACGATGGAGAGCGAGGATGCGCCGGAGGCGTCGTCGGAGCCTGCGCAGACTGACGAGGTCACGCCGTTCGCGCGCGAGATACTTTATTGTACTACCGCAAAGCCGTTGGGAAACCCGGCGACGCAAAGGCAGGAGGCTAAAGCGCGCAAGCGCCATGCTCGTCCGCCCGCCAGATATGGCGTCTTCATTGGCAAGGATATCGAAAGATATCTCACGCAAAGCCGCACGTTGGGAAACCGCGTGCTTTAGGAGGCTAAAGCCGATGCGAAGTCCAGATATTGGATACGCGCGGAGGCCAAGTCCGTCCGGCTGCCGAGGATATAATATCTGCTTTGGCACGGCGGTGGGAAACCCCGCTTCGCAAAGCCAGAGGCCCTGCGCAAGTCCGTACCTCCGTCCCCATCCGAGCGCAAACCAGCGAAGCGTTTGCGCGAGGAAAGCGAGGAACAGCGGAGTGAATGAGCAATCGCGCTTGCGCGGTTGCGAACGATACGGAGCTTGTGACGAGCTCGTTCGGCCGCCGGGGATCTTTGCCTCCGCAAGAAGGAAGGGGACCCGTTTTGCATCCGCCGCCCATCGGGCGTGATGCGTTTCGCATGACACCGCCGGGAGGCGGCGGCAAGCCGGAAAACCGGAAATTTTGAAATTGCAAAGAAAGGAAGTATCAACATGAAGAGTAAACTCAAAAAATCACTATCTCTCCTCTTAGCGCTCGTCATGGCGATGAGCTGCATGAGCTTGGGCGCGTTTGCGGACGACAATGTCGCCAAGGTCGGCGACACGGAGTACGCCACCATCGAAGAAGCGGTTGCCGCGTGGACGTCGGGTACGACGCTGACGCTGCTGGCGGACGTGACCGTATCGCAAACTGTACGAGTAGATGCTAGCCGTAATACCCCTCAAACACTTAAGCTTGGCGACCATGTATGGACGGCAAGCGGATGTGATGCCTTTCAGTTGTATTCAGATGAGAATACAGCTAACAATGGCGGCTTCAAGGTGTATGCAAATGCTAGCGGTGGCGTAAAAGCCGATAAGAACTGCTTTTCTTATGATAAGGCTACTTGTGCGAATCGACCTGTCCTCAATATTTATGGAGGAACTTATAGCGCAGGTCCAAGCTCTGGCTGGTTTAGTAGCAACTATGTTATCACAAACAATGGAACAGCTGGGCCCGGCCTCTATCTCAAAGTGAGCACGACAGATGGCACTGAACCTGTTTTAGACGGCCCAATAAATCTTTATCGTGTCAAAACGTTTTGGTACGCTGGAAAGTTAACAGGTGTGTATAATTGGGGCTTTCACAGCACCTACAACACCGTGATTTATGAAGGCAAATTTAGAAAACAAGGCGTCACCATGTCCGCAGACAGTAATGGCAAGTTTAAATACGATGAGAGTTCGACGGGCTTCTATAACGAAGAAGGGTATTATGTCATTGCAAAGGGTATTCCTGTGGAATATGAAGCAAAGGTAACAAATACTACTTTGAATAACTATTCCGGAACATACCTTTATTACGAAAAGGCGAACACTGCAATTTCGGAAATGAAGTCCAGTAACTCTCCTCTGATTATTAGTGCTGGTATTACTGCGACGCAGGACAAGTCCATCTCCAGCGGCACCTACACCATTGACGCCACCGCTGAGGGGGCAGCGTATACCGGCAATGTGACGCTGACCGGCACATCCGGTACGTTTGTGATTAAGTTCCCAGAGTCAGTGGGCTACTATGGCGCTGTTAAGGCAAGCAAAAGCGGCTATCATGTGGCGCTCTCTGAGACTACCGAAAATGGCATTGTGACGCGCACCTATACCGTAAAGCAGGATGTGAGCACACAGGGTGATGCCGAGGCAAAAATCGGAAACGTGTATTACGATACTGTCTATGACGCCTTCTATGCCGTTGACGGCAACACCGAGGACAAGACCATCGTTCTGCTCAAGGACGTGACCAACGCCAGCATCATCACCAACGGCAAGGCGGTGAATGAAGAGGGCACGACGGAAGTCACCTTCGATCTCAATGGTCATAGCTTTACGTTGCAGAGTGCCGGTACCGGCAATCAGGCGGACTATACTCTGACAGTAATCGATAGCAGTGAAGAAAAGACAGGCGTTGTGACAAACAACACTTGGTCCCTGCTTAAGCTTGCACTGTCTGGTGACAACGATTTCTCCGGTACCTACAAAGTCATCGTAAAGGGCGGTACATGGCATCTCGATCCGTCGAATGTCAGTTATGGCGATGAGACCTACAACCTTGTTGCGAAAGGCTATACGGTAAAGGATAACGACAATGGCACCTGGACAGTTGGAGCTGCCCCCATCGCCTCCTCTGACGACGGTAATAATGAATACAACACGGTAGAGGAAGTGATCGCCGCTGTTGGTGGGGACACCGAAATCACTGTCAACACGGAGACCACCATCGCGGGCGTCGATGTTGCGGCGGGCAGCACCGTGACCGCTGTGACCGAGACTCCCGTCACCAACGATGCCGCCACGGTTACGCCCAAGACGCTGACCATCGCCAAGGAGAACGAGGACGACAAGACCGTCAAGGCGTATGTCGTCAGCAGCGGCGAGGGCGCGAACGAGAAGAAAGCCGTCGTTACCGACGTAAAGGTTGCGGACGAGAGCGGCATCACCAACGAGGATCCTGTTGTGGAGGATCTCGTCAAAGTGGCGCAGGTGCTCGCCAACGCCGTCGCGGAGAAGTCCATCGACGTCAGCAGCATCACCAGCATGACGCTGCGCCTTGACCAGACAAGCAACACCGCGTCCACGGGTCTTACCAAGGATACCGTTGAGAGCGGCGCGCCTGAGACGGTCAAGAATCAGCTCATTGCCAAGCTTGATGACAACAGCGTCAAGGTCTACGATGTGAAGCCCATCGCCACGGTGACCACCACGACCACCGGCGAAACGACGACCACGCAGTCCTACGAGTACGACGCCTCCAAGGAGGTCACGGGCAGCTTCACCTTCAAGCTGAACGTCGGCACCTCCGCCGACGCGGGCAAGACCGCCAACCTGACGCACTACCACGAGGAGGGCGGCGTTTGGACGGCGACGAAGCTGAGCGGTATTGTGGACAGCAACGGCGACGTTGAGATTACGCTGAATCAGTTCAGCTATATCACCGTGGACAGTGTGACTGCGACCGACTTTGCGACCATCGTTGCGAATGCCCAGTCCGGCGACGTCATCGAGCTGACGGAAGACCTCAACCTCGGCGAGTGGACGCCGATTGCCTTCTCCGGCATTACGCTGAACGGTAATGGCCACACCATTACCTATACGCTCAGCCATGAAGTTACGGACAAAAATGAGGAGTATCTTGGCGGTCTGTTCAGCACGGTTTCCGGCGATTCCGTGTTCAAGGACCTGACCATCAACGCTACCATCACTGAGACCGGAGGGCCCAGCGAAGAGAGTATCTACGGCGGCCTGTATGCCAAGGCGGCAAGCGACTGCACGTCCGTCCTGATTCAGAACGTCACGGTCAAGGGCAGCATCAGCGCGACGAAGTACGCTGCGGGCGTCGTCGGCCAGCATCGCTACGGCTCCCTGAGCTTTGACAACGTGACCAACGAGGCAAACGTCTCCGGCGCGAAGTACGCCGCGGGCATCCTCGGCGGTGGCGGCGGCAGCCAGCCTTACGCCGCGCTGTCGTTTGACACTTGCGTCAACAAGGGCAACATCACGGCTACCAAGTGGGCAGGCGCTATCTGCGCGAACCTGAACCGCCCGACCACAAACGAAATTGTCACAGGTGCGAACTACACCTACACGAATTGCTCCAACACCGGCACGGTTAGCGGCACGAGCGCGTCTGCGATGGTGTATCAGGAGCAGGGAGGCGAGTTCCCGACCAGCGGCTATAGTCCCATCCGCGGCGTTGTGTACCTTGCCAATAAGCTCTCCAGTGTGTATTTCAACAACGTTGATCTCGATGGAAACCGCGTTGCGAGCATGAAGGTCAAAACCTTTAACATGTCTGCCGATAAGCATTTTGTTAATAACAGCTATGCGGCCGATAGCGTCAAGGTCGAGTGGTTCCCGGCGGGTACTGCGGAAAGCGCAATGTCTGCTGATTATGTCTGCTACATCGCAGTAGACGGAAGCTACCTCGCGTTCGATTCCGTGATTGGTGCGGAAATGGCTTGCTTGAACAGCGGCGTGGGCCACACCATCGTCCTGCTCAAGGACTGCACTGAGGACGTTCCGACGTTCCTGAGCACGCCGTATGAGGGCAACAGCACCTACTATCAGTCTTGGCGCTCGATGTCTCTGGTTGTGACGCTCGACAAGAACGGCTTTGCCTATGACAAGGGCGAGTTCGTGTATACGCCGTCCAACACGACTGTGTTTGCGGTCATCAACTCCGTCGTCGCCAAGATTGGCGATGCCAAGTACGAGACCCTGGCGGCGGCTGTTGAAGCGGCAACTGCTGGCGACACCATCGTGCTGTACGACGACGTGGCGCTGGACAGCACGGTTGTGATCAACAAGAATCTGACCATCGACCTGAACGGCCACACCATCACGGCGGACAACTGCCGCGCACTGTGGATTAAGAACGGCGATGTGACCATCACCGGCTCGGGCACGGTCTCTGCGGGCACTGCGAACAGCACCTTCGACAATTCCAGCTCCGTCATCCGCGTCGGCGACAGCGCGGCAAACACGAACAAAGCCATGCTGACCATCGGCGAGAACGTCACCGTTTCGTCTCCGTACTGCTACGGCATTACGGCGTTCGGCAACAACGATGCCGACAATGATAAGACAACGGCCGACATCAAGCTGGTTGTCAACGGTACGGTCAGCGTCAGCGGCGTACAGGCGGCTGTGTCCGGCAACGGCACAAACACGCTCTCCGCAACCACAATGACCATCAACGGCACCGTTACTGCGGCGAACGAGTACGCCATTTACCATCCCGGTAAGGGCGAGTTGACCGTGAACGGCACGGTGAGCGGCCTTGGCGGTATCGAGATCAAATCCGGTGCGCTGACGGTCGGAGAGTACGCAAACATCACGGCTACGGCTACCGAGCAGTCCCACATCACGAACAACAACGGCACCTCCACCAGCGGCTACGCGATTGCGGCTGTTGGCAACAGCGCCTATGTTGGCGATCCTACTGTGACGATCAACGGCGGCAGCACGATCAGCGGTACGGCAATCACTCTGGCTGAGAACAACTCGGAGAACTACGGTACCATCACGGCGACCAGTAGCGATATCAATATCCCCGATGGCTACGAGTGGGTCACTGCCAACGGCGTGAGCACGCTGAAGAAGACGTTTGAGCCAGTGGCAACTGTGGTTAGTAGCTGGAAAGATGTTGCATGGGTCTATCAGGAAAACATGGATTTGTTGAGTTCCACTATTTTCAACATTTATATGTATGTCCCTGAGAATATGCGTGCTGGCGCATATGTGGTTATCACATGCGGCAATGCCAACGCCACTTCGAGCGCGGATGCGAATGATGGAAGCAGAACGCTTTTACTTTCGAGTCTCAGCATAAACAACGACACATATTATGTGATTCCGCAGACACTTTTCGCCGCCGAATACGGGAAGACGATTACCGTGAAGCTCTATAACAACGAGGGAGAGCAGCAGGCGCTTTACACGAACTACCAGAACAAAAACGGTGTAAAGACCGTGGATACGCTTGAGTATAATACCTATTCCACGACAGCCTATGCCTACCTTGCGCGTCTGGCTGCTAAATATGGTGAGGGTCATGCATGGACTGAGCTTGCAAATGCTATGACGTCCTTCGGTCAGAAAGCGGAAATTGCGTTCGAAGCTCGGAAAAATGACACGATTGATTGAGAGGAGATAGTGATATGAAAAAACTGTATCAATATCCCGAGCTGAATATTATCCTGTTTACGGATATTATTACCGCGAGTGGTGATATTGGCGACGATGATGATCCTCCCGGGATTAAACCCGGTGGGAACGGTACACCTGGCACTTCACCTGGCGCTTGAGGAATCACCAGCCATATCACAGAAAGCTGGAGGGCGGATGTGAAAACGTCCGCCCTCCTTTTCGGAAGGGATGATATTATGAGAAAAATTATATCACTGCTCATGGCGGTTTTGTTGAGTGTTGGGCTATATTTACCAGTATGTGCAACAGACGACGAACCTCCCGAAATTAATGTGGAAGCAAATGGAACTCCGGGGATTTCATCCAGCGCAGGCGATAACGAAGCACCTCCTGCCTCTGAGCAGCAACCGGAAACCCCCAAACCAGAGGAAAAGCCTGTCCAGCAGGATACTCCCAAGCCGGAGGAAAAGCCCACAACAACCGACAGCTCTGGCGCTTCATCGGGCGGCGGCGGTGGTGGCAGTTACACGTCCCCCATCGTGAACATCGAGGCCCAGCTGGACGACGGTACCACCATCGTCCTGCCGTTCCTCGACGTGCCGCAGGACGCCTATTACACCGCGGCTGTCGCGTGGGCGTACAGCCATGACCCGCAGATCACCGACGGCGTCAACGCAGAGCGCTTTGACCCGCTGGGGACCTGCACCCGCGGCCAGATGGTCACGTTCCTCTGGCGCGCGGCGGGCTGTCCGGAGCCGACCGGCACCGCGTCCGCGTTCTCTGACGTGACGGCGGGAGCGTACTACGAAAAAGCGGTCGCGTGGGCGGTCGAGAACAAGATCACCGACGGCGTGGGCGACGGTAAATTCGACCCGAACGGCATCGTGAACCGCGCGCAGGCGGTCACGTTCCTCTACCGCGCCAAGGGCGCGCCCGAGACGGCGGCGTCGTCGAGCTTCGCCGACGTGGCGAGCGGCGCGTACTATGAAAACGCGGTGGCGTGGGCGGTTGCGAACGGCGTCACCAACGGCGTGAGCGACAATAGCTTCGCGCCGAACAACAACTGCGTCCGCGGTCAGACGGTGACGTTCCTGTACCGCGCGTACAAGTAACAGCGACGTTCGCCTGTACATTTACTACTGAAAAGCGGGCGCAGCGGCTTAAATGGAAAGGCCGCTGCGCTCAACTTTTTTGCTCCGGTGGCGGCAACCGCATTTCGCTGAGGCGGCGTGGTTTTCGTAATATATTTCTAAATTTCTGTCGTTGCCTTTTTCGCAGTTGGTCGTATAATAGAGATAGGAAAGGGGATGCATGTCATGCCAAATATCAAGCCTGTCTCTGATTTACGCAATTATGGCGACGTACTGCGTGATGTAGCGGTTGGTCAGCCGGTATTTCTCACAAAGAACGGTCGTGGGCGCTACGCCGTGATGGATATGGAGGAATATCGTCAGTATGAAAGCCTAAAAGCAATGAATCGCCTGATGACCGCCTTGGAATCCGGCCGGCGCTCGGGTGAAACGCAGGGCTGGCTGGATGCTGACGAGGTGTTTTCCGAATTGGAACGGCAGTATGATGCCTAAACTGCTCCTGTCGCCCGATGCGAAAAGCGACCTGAACAATACGGCCCTTTCATGACCACAGCTTGACCACAAAAACTCCAGTAAAACAGTATCATACAAATAATACGACTAAATCATGAGGTTTTGATATACCCCATACCACCACATATAGCAGAAGCCACAAACCGACGCTGGAGTGGGAATGATTGCACCCCATAACGCATAAGCGCCCGATCATCGGTTTGCCGCCGATGGTCGGGCGCTTGTTCACTTGAGCCGCTCCAAAACGGCGCCGGCGTCTCCTTCGATGCAGATGGATTGTTTTTCAATCTGCCTGGGGCAGAACGCCTCGTTGTAGTTCAGGCAGGCATAGATCGCCTTTGGTTGCTCCGCCGTCATAGCCCAGAACGGATACTTTATGATGACCGGGGTGTTGGCTCCGACGCCGATCTCAAGATAAAGTGTACGCGCGGTCTTGTGCCGCTGGAGGAAGTCTGCATAGGCCGCCGACGCCCTGTGCCAGCCTTCGTCCTCCACAAAAGAATCATCGGCGCGGAGGTTCATCGTCACATCGGCCCCATCGTCCGGGCACTTCGGAATCAGAGCGGTCGGAATCCTCATGGCTGCGCCGCTTGGCGGAATCTGAAAAACGCCGTCTGCATCTTTGACGAAGCCCTGCGCTTCCATTGCCCGCATGACCCAATCCTCATTGTCATAGGTCTTGCGGGTTAAGGGGTTCACGCTCTGAAACAGTCCGTAGTCCCCCTGCGTAAAAAACAGGCGCGTTTTGTCAAAGCCGGCCCGCTGGAACTGGTGATCCACGTTTGTGGTGATGACGAAGTAATCCTTGTCCCGCACCAGCTCCAACAGCTTCCGGTAAATCGGCCGAGGCGCATCAATATAGCGATTGTAGTAGATATGCCGCGCCCACCACGCCCAGCGTGTTTCAGCATCCGGGAAGGGATAAAAGCCGCCGGAATATATATCCTGGATCCCGAAGCGGGCGGCAAAGTCTCCGAAGTATCGCGCAAAGCGTTCTCCAGAATAGGTAAGCCCCGCCGCGGTGGACAGCCCGGCTCCCGCTCCGACAACGATGGCGTCCGCGCGGGCAAGCTCCTCTTTCAGCCGCGCGATCTGCGCGTCCCTGCCGCCGTTGCCTTTGGACTCGCCGGAGCGGAACAGGCGAACGGCGGAGATCCCTTTTTGGATCGTTTCCTGGTATCCGTTTGTTCTGTTTTGATCCATGTCTCTGTTTCCTTTCCTTTTTGCAAAACAGGTTCCCATTCCTATAGCAGCCGGCGGTAGATCGCGGCGTCCTCATCCTTGAACACGTTGAAGACCACAGCAAGCTCACCCCGATGCTCCCGCACCGTCTGCACGGCGATTTCCGCCGCGCGCTGCTGCGGGAAGCCGAACACACCCGTGGAGATGCAGCAAAAGGCAATGCTGCCGCAGCCGTTCTCCGACGCCAGCGCAAGGCAGGCACGGTAGCAGGACGCAAGCTGCTCCTCATGACGCGGCGTGAGCCGTCCGTCCACAATAGGGCCGACGGTGTGGATCACATATTTGCAGGGAAGGTTGTAGGCGGGTGTGATCTTCGCCTGGCCGGTGGGCTCCTCATGGCCCTGACGCGCCATCAGCTCCGCGCAGGCGTTGCGCAGCTGAATCCCCGCGTAGGTGTGGATGCAGTTGTCGATGCAGTTGTGGCAGGGCCGGTAACAGCCGGTCATACCGGAGTTGGCGGCGTTCACAATGGCGTCGCACGCCAGTGTTGTGATATCCCCCTGCCAAAGGTACAGCCCCGGCTCCGTCGGCGTCAGCTCGGCAAGCGTCGTGACGCCCTTGCGCCGCGTTTCTTCTTGCAGGTATTCGTCCTGCACCGCGAGGAAGTCCCCGCCGATGCCGCCCGGCATACGGACATTGAACAGGCTCCGCAGCAGCTGCCGCTGCTCAGCCTCGTTGCTCGGAATCTCCATGTCGCGGTAGCGCGGCTGCTCCGCGAGCAGCTGCTGAATCAGGAACCGTCTCTTTTCGCTCTGGTTCATCGTCTCGCCCCCCTCGGGATGATTCATTAACAATTTTCTGTTAATCATCATACAAATATTTTGAGTTTTGGTCAAGTGGGTACTTTTTTATCATCACTGCCCGAAATCCCGCTTTTTCCGCGGCATCAACTCCGATGCGTGCATTGACTTATGTGCCTCCTGTGGTAAAATGATGCAAATTCCGACAAATTTCTCAAATCAACGAAAGGACGCAGCTTATGAGAAGAACGAAAATCATCTGCACCCTCGGCCCCGCGACGGACGATCCCGACATCCTCCGCGCCCTGGTTAAGGGCGGCATGAATGCCGCGCGCTTCAACTTCTCCCACGGCACCCATGAAGAGCAGCTGGAGCGTCTCAACCGCTTCACCGGCATCCGCGACGAGCTGGGCGCGGCGGTAGCGACTGTGCTCGACACCAAAGGCCCCGAGATTCGCGTGCGCAGCTTCGCTGCGCCGGTCGATCTTGTCACGGGCAGCGAATTTGTTCTCACCACCGATGATATTGTGGGCGACGAACATCGCGTCTCCGTCACCTATTACGACCTGCCCAAAGAGCTGGAGCCGGGTCAGCAGATCCTCATCGACGACGGCCTGATCGGGCTGACCGTCAAGGAGATCCGCGGCGCGGATATCGTCTGCGTCGTGGTCAACGGCGGACATCTGAGCTCCAACAAGTCCATCAACATCCCCGGCGTCCACATCCATCTCCCGGCGCTGACCGAGCAGGACATCTCCGACATCCAGTTTGGCGTGGAGAACGACTTTGACTTCATCGCCGCGTCGTTTATCCGCACGGCGGAGGACGTGAAGGCCATCCGCGAGGTGCTGCGCGGCTTCGGCGGCGAAAACATCCGCATCATCTCCAAGATCGAGAATCAGGAGGGCGTGGACAACCTCGACGAGATCATCGCGGTCTCCGACGGCATCATGGTCGCCCGCGGCGATCTTGGCGTGGAGATTCCCGCCGCCCGCGTGCCGATCCTGCAAAAGCGCATGATCCGCAGCGGCATTGCCGCCGGCAAGCTGGTCATCACCGCCACGCAGATGCTCGACTCCATGATCCGCAATCCGCGTCCCACCCGCGCGGAGGTCTCCGACGTGTCCAACGCCGTGTTCGACGGCACCAGCTGCGTCATGCTCTCCGGCGAGACCGCCGCGGGCAAGTACCCCATCGAGGCGTTCACCGCCATGGACAGCATCGTGCGCGAGGCGGAGGACTCCGTGCATTACTGGAAGCGGTTTGAGAAGAACCACGTCCGCACGCAGGGCAGCGTCAACGACGCCATCACCCACTCCTGCTGCCTGACCGCCATGGATCTCGGTGCCACCGCCATCATGACCACCACCAACTCCGGCCACACGGCGCGCATGATCGCGCGCTTCCGCCCCGCGTGTCCCATCGCGGCGCTCACCATGCGCGAAAAGGTGCGCCGTCAGCTGTCGCTGAGCTGGGGCGTGGTGCCGTACCTCACCGGCGAGGTCACGTCCACCGACCGCATCTTCTCGCTGTGTACCGAGGTCGCCCGCAAGGAGGGCCTGGTACAGTCCGGCGACGTGGTGGTCATCACCGCCGGCGTGCCGCTCGGCAAGAGCGTCGAAACCAACCTGATGAAGGCGGAAGTCATCGGCTGAAACGAAGGAAACGCCGTCAGGGAGGCGGCTCATTATGGCTCAAAACACCGACATTGCGCTGCGCCAGGCGCTCATCTACTCCGTCTACGTCCGCGCCCATACCCAAGAGGGAACGTTCAACGCTGTCACAAACGATCTGGAACGTATCCGTACATTAGGTACAGATTACATCTGGTTCCTGCCCATCCATCCCATCGGCGTCAAGGGCAAGAAGGGGAGCCTCGGCTGTCCCTACGCCAACCGCGACTATCGCGGCGTGAACCCCGCCTACGGCACGTTTGCCGATTTCAAGCACCTGTGCGATGCGATCCACGCCCACGGCATGCGCGTGATGATCGACGTGGTGTACAACCACACCTCGCCGGACTCCGTGCTGTGGGAGACGCACCCCGAATTCTTCTATAAAAAGCCCGACGGCCGCCCCGGCAACCACGTCGGCGACTGGACGGACGTGATCGACCTCGATTACACCGTGCCGGAGCTGTGGGACTACCAGATCGAGACGCTGACCCAGTGGGCGGCGCTGGTGGACGGCTTCCGCTGCGACGTGGCGTCCTTCGTGCCGGTGGAATTCTGGAAGCGCGCCCGCACCGCGGTGGAAAAGGTGCATCCCGGCTTCGTGTGGCTGGCAGAAACCGTCCACGCGGGCTTCGGTGAGGAAATGCGCCGCACCGGGCTGTACTGCGCCACCGACGCCGAGGCGTTCGAGGCGTTCGACATCGAGTACGAATACGACATTCGAGAGGTCTTTGACGGCTATTTGCGCGGCGAGAAGCCGCTGAGCGCGTGGACGGACGCTCTCAACGCGCAGGAGACCGCCTACGCCGCCAACTACGACAAGCTGCGCTTCCTTGAAAACCACGACCAGCCGCGCATCGCGTCCTTCGTCCCCGACCTGGACGACCTTGCGAACTACACCGCCATGCTCTATTTCTTAAAGGGCACAACGCTGCTCTACGCGGGGCAGGAGTGGGCGGATCCCCATCTGCCCAGCCTCTTTGAGCGCGAGCCGATCGACCGCGACACCGGTCACGACCTCACACCGCTGCTGCAAACCCTGCGGGACGTCAAGCGAGACGCGCTCGACGCGGACGACGCGTTCACGGCTTCCGCCATGGATAAGTCCGATGTCGCCGTCATGGTGCGCGAGAACGAACGCGCGAAAAAGGTCGGCATTTTCAGCCTTCGCCATCGCGCCGTCTCCGTCCGCGTGGACGTGCCGGACGGCAGCTACGTCAATCTCATCGACGGCAGCCGCGTCACGGTGCTGGCGGGATCGCTTCGCTGCGACGGTAAACCAATCGTCTTCAGGATCGACAAATCATAGAAAACCCCATATCTTGTGCTTTGTTCAGCCGCGCCTTTCGGTGCGGCTGATTTTTTCGCTTTTCTGTTCATTCCCCGACGGCTTTCGCGCGGTTTCGCACAGGCTTTGATCTACAATATGTTGTGTTCAGAAAAGTTGTAAACGCAACATATAATTGTAAACCAAGGAGGCTGCATCATGGAACTGACCAGAAAAAGCACATTTCTCTCCCGCCG
>CAMVTO010000045.1 GCA_947170435.1 uncultured Clostridia bacterium
CAACGATTGAAGTCGCCCTTGTCGGTGGCGATGCCCTTTGCCTCCATTGCCCGGACGTTCGGCCCTTCGTGGAGCATCGGCGGGCGGTCAATGCCCTGTTCCTCCAACGTGCGGTAATCGACACGGCAGGGCAAGCCCTTTTTCGCAAATTCCCGATTAACGTAGTTCGCCCACTCCTCGCGCCAGTGCAGGAGCGTTTCTTTCTTGCCCCAATCGGTAGTCGGTACGGCGTCAAAAACGTACTTGCCGTTCTCGTCGCGGATGCGTTCGCCGCGCTCATCCATACGGTAGACGCGGTGCTGCTTCGCGCCCCACTTGCCGTTTTCTTTGATGGGACGGATTGGGCAGAGCAGATGGACGTGCGGATTGGGGATGCCGCCTTTCTCCTTGTCTGGCGCATGGATGGCAAAATCGACGATCATGCCCCGGCTCAAAAACTGTTCCTCGACAAAGCGCCGCGCCAGCGCGTTGTTTTCCTCCATCGTCAGCTCGTTCTGCAAGGCGAAGTCATAGGTATAGGCAAGCTGGGCTTTCCTGTTCTTCTCGGCCTTTTCAACTGCGTTCCAGAGCGTTTCACGGTCTTTGTAGGCGGCGGGAGCGTTGGGCGGCAGGAAGATTTCGGCGCAAATGACGCCGCCCTTGTGGGTGTAATCTGCGTCCTCGCCGTAATACTCGCTGTGCAGCTTTTCGCCCGCGCGATACGCCGCTGACGCGACGACGGAGGAACCGGCAGAGCGGGTCACTATGTCGGCGTGGAAGTGGTAGAGCGCCATCAGGGGTCACCGCCCGTCTGGGGCAAGCGGGACTGAATGACGGACTGGACGGCGGGCAGCGTCAGCACCGCCTCCATGAGTTCATAAAACGCCCGCTCGGTCATTGGCTGCGTAGCGGGCAAAATGCTCTCAATGGCAGCGCCGCGCGTGATCAATCGGTGCGCCCTTGCGCGGCGCTCGCCCGTGTTCATGTAGCTGATCCGATTTTCCAACCTCTGCTGCTGGTGCTGCGCCTGTTCCAGCTCCCGCTGGACGCGCTCTTGCTCGGCACGGAGCTTTTCAAGTTTGGGATTCATGGTTGACCTCATTGTAGATAAAAATTGACCGTCCTGCCGGTGATGGCAAAACGGTCGTGATTGTGGTATGCTGTTGTTACCCGCAGGGGGAAAGAGGATAGCCGCGAAGCGGCGCAAGGGCACAGCCCTTGTACGGAGCGCCAGCGACGCAAACCACCCTGACATTCGGGTGTCAGGGCGATTGCCTCGCAGAGCGCACGATACGTCCGTCGCCAGACGGATGTATATAAGTGCGCCATATCCCAAATCTGGGATATGGCGCACTTATCCGAGAAGTTAAAGGGACGATGGAATCGTCGTCAAAGAAGCTCTCCTTGAGCTTTAGCCGAGGAAGTTTTCCGAAAAGCCACATGACTGCTGACGCTCGTTCAATCTCCTCAGTCCTTTTGGAGAGTACGCATGATGACGTTCTGTACTCTAATATCCTACTGAAGCTCTAAAAAATGCCCGAAAGAAAAATGGTTTTCGGACATTGAAACTTTAAGCTGCGCCGACGCATCTAATCCCTCGGATGCATCCAAAACAACAGAGAAGAAGGTGACATACGTGATTACCGCGACTGGCTCCACCCGGGAAAGCAAGATCGAACAGGTGGAGACGGTGCTGCTGGACAACTATGACCGCTACTATCGACTCGCCTACAGCTATACACACAACGAACAGGACGCAGGCGATATCGTACAAAACGGAGCTTATAAGGCTATCCGCAACGCACCCTTGCTCAAAAGCCGGGAATACTGTGCTACATGGCTCTACCGCATCATGCTCAACGAGATATTTGACTTCCACCGCAAGCGGCGGGACACTGCGCCGCTCAATGAGATGCCCACGGAAAGGTCAGAGTTCGACCGTGAGGACATTCTCGACCTGCGCGCCGCCATAGACGCGCTCCCGCATGAGGAAAAGGCAATCGTGCTGCTGCGGTTCTTTGAAGACTGTACGCTCTCGGAGATTGCGGACATCATGGAACTGAATCTGAACACGGTCAAGAGCCGTCTGTACCGCTGCCTGGAAAAACTAAAACTGAATCTATCATCGGAGGAAATATCATGAAAAATCAGAACCAAGCGCTCGCTCACATGAAAACTGAGTATGAAAGCGTAAAAATGCCGGAATTTCAGGTCACACAGATTAAAGAAACCATTCGCCGCGCCAAAGCCGACAACCGCAGAGCCACAGCGCGGCGCAAATCCCTCGCGGGTATCGCGGCGGCAATCGTGCTGATGATTGCTCTGCCGAATGCCTCGCCCACCGTCGCGCGTGCGATGTCGGATGTGCCTGTGCTGGGCGGCGTCATACGAGTGGTCACATTCCGCAACTATACCTATGAGGACGAAAGCCATAGCGCGCAGATCGACGCGCCGCAGCTTGTCGCTGACGGCGACGCTGGGCTGGCCGATACGACCGACGAAATCAACGCCGAAATCGCGAAGATCACGGCGGAGCTGACCGACGAGTTCCAAAAGAGTTTGCAGGAGGACGGCCATCTTGACATGAAAATCCGCAGTGAGATCGTCACCGCTACAGAGGAGCTATTCACGCTGCGTCTCATCTGCTATCAGGCTGCCGCCAGCGGCTATGAGGAGAATCGCTACTACACCGTCGACCTCCGCACTGGCGAGCGGCTGCGCCTGAGCGATCTGTTCACGGATGGCGCAGACTATGTGACGCCCATCAGCGAGGAGATCAAAAGACAGATGCGAGAGCGGATGGCGGCTGACGAAAACGAGACCTACTGGCTCGACAGCGGTGATCCCGAATGGGATTTCAACGCCATCAAGCCGGACGCCGAGTTCTATATCAACGAGCACGGCGAGCTTGTCATCAGCTTCAATGAGGGCGATGCCGCACCGATGTATATGGGCGTCGTGACCTTTGTCATCCCGGATGAGGTCATTGCTAATATCCGAAAATGAAATAAGCACAGAATGCCGGGAATGTGGATGGATAACGAATCTATGAACGCCATGAACATACTCGCCGCCACCCGTCCTGAACTGTTTACCGGCGAAATTGAACAGCAAAGAAACGGTGTCAAAAGACTATAACGCTGTGAGGTATTCAGCTTTTTGGCAAGCAAACTTATATTCGAGGTCAGCGGCAAATTGACGCTGACCTCTTTTCAATTATCTAGCCGCGCGAGGCAGATCGCGAATGGCTCTCTCCGCCGCGATGACTTTCGCCATCTTGTCTGCGGCGGTTTCGGTGGCGTTCGGCTTGAAGTAGCCGGACACGGTGAGGATGGTGTTGCCCACGCGCACCTCGGTTACGCAATCCGGAGCGCGCCGAGCGGCGTTGGTAGTCTGTGGGGACTGATTGCTCATCTTCGCTCCTTCCGCTTTTGCCAGACCAAATCGTAGCCCAGCGCGTCAGCCAGCTCGACGGCCTCATGGTAACGCAGCGAGCCGCGCCGCAGCTTCCCCGAAAGGTTGGGGACGCTGGCGCTCCACCCGTACTGCTCCGCCATCTTCTCGACGACCTCGCTCATGGTCATGCCCTCGCGCACGATGAGCGCCTTGATTTCGTTTCTGGTGTTCATTGAAAAATCTCTCCTTTTTCTGTTCGCCCACCGGGGCACCGCATTTTCGCTTTCGCGTAGCGGTTGCGCTGACGTGCGAAAAATGTAGATGCTGCCGGAGCGGACAGAAACGTCGCCCATGATGCCCAGCTCGTAGGAGCTAGGTTTGCGTTTCACCGTTTCGCATGAGGTCACGCGGAACGATAAAAACGCGCGTGGCGCGGCGTATCGTGTTCGCTGTTCGGCGCGCCGCTGTTCCGTATGGAAAGCGGCTTTTTCTGTTGCGATAATTCGCGGATTTCACATGGATTGATTTTGAGTGCCGTTTTTTGCCGTTCTCCCCGATGCCGTTCCTGCCCCTGTCGCTGTCAGCGGCGTATCGCTCTCTTTGGTACGCAAATGCGGTACTTCGCCGGAGAGCATATCACAATCGGACGGTCATGCTGTTTTCAAGGTACTTTGCGCTGCGCATGACCATAGTAGCGAAAAAGCGGGGTGTCTCCCGTATATCCGAAAGGTAGGAAATCGCGCCGAAAAGCGAAAATTTCCACGTTCTCGGAAATGATGTGGTATAATGCCGTAAAAGGGGGCGCGAACGGTGTATATCAAACTGACAAACGCGGAACGGCTGAAGGATCTGCGCGTAGAGCGGCACCTGACGCTGGAACAGCTTGCCGAGCAGACCGGCATATCAAAGTCGGCACTCGGCAGCTACGAGGCCAACGACGACATTGAGCTGAGCCCGTTCAGCGTCACGGCACTGGCAAGGTTTTACGGTGTCTCGACGGATTACCTGCTGGGGATGACGGAAACAAAAAATCACCCAAACACCGAGCTGCATGAGCTGGGTCTGAGTGACGGAATGATTGAGCTGCTTAAAAGCGGCAAGCTGAACAATCGACTGCTTTGCGAGCTGGCGACGCATGAGGGCTTTCGCCGTTTCTTGGTGGACACGGAAATCTACGTTGACCGCATTGCCGATATGCGCGTCAACGACATGAACGCGCTGTTGGAGGCAACGCGCAGGACGATTTTGGAGAAGCACGACGTGGGCGAGGATGATCTGCACGTCCGCACCCTGAAGCTGGCGCAGGTCAGCGAGGACGTTTTTTTCAGCCATGTTATGCACGATGATCTTGACGTGATTGCGCGTGACATCCGTGACGCCCACCAGAAGGACACGACCACCGCCGACGTTGCCTCGCCCGCTGCCGACGCCGCGGCAAAGCTGCAAGAGGCGTTGAACTTCGAGGGCAGCCCGCAGGAGAAGCAGGCGCGGGTTCTTCTCTCGGAGCTTGGCATCGACTACGACAAATTGACGCGCGAAGAATTTGTGACGCTGATCGGGATTCTGAAAAAGTCCAGCCTGATGAAAAGCCCCATCAAGCAGCGCGGTAAGCCAATCGTGCATCAGCACAAAAAGAAATAATTATTGGGAGAGTTAAACATGATAGAGATTGAAACCAATCGGCTGATAATTAAGTCAAAATGCACAGTCATTGATGGTGTCTTTACACATCCGGAGAGAAAGCCTTTCACAACGATTTGGGATATACCTCCTGCGGATAATGGTGAGAGTGGAGGATTTGCTATTTACTTGAAAAGTGGGGAGTGTGTCGGTCATATCTGGATACAGTTTAAGCGAAAACCTTATGAGTTATCTGTTGGAACAGAAGAAAAATATCGTAAGAATGGCTATATGAAGGAGGCACACGATGCTGTCATAAACTGGATTTTTGAAAACTGTTCAACAGATTGTATTAGAGCGATTGTTGGACCGATCAGTCCTATCGCTTCGAGAAAGATTTTAGCCAGATTTGGTTTTAAGGAGACAAAAGAGGGCGGAGACGAGTGGTGGATTCTTGAACGGAATAATTTCAAAAGACTCTCATCTTAATCGATCTTAGTTATTGCTTGGTGGATCACACTTTTCGATAGAGATAACCGGGCAGCCATCGCCGCCCGGTCACGCTTCTGTTCAGTTGTAGATCAGTTCGTCAAAGATGATTTCCTCCGCCTGCGCCTTGCAAGCGTTCATCAGCCCGACCCATTTCAGCGGGTCGCTTGCTTTCAGCGCCTCCGTCGCGCCCGCGTTCTCGGCAAGTACCGGCAGGAGATCGTCAAGGCGGGTGTTCGCCGCGTCCTCGATCTCTCGCAGATGGTCAAGTGCCGTTCCATTGTTGACCAGTACCATCCAGAGGTCAAGCCGGTGTTCCCTGAGGTACTCGCGCCGCAGGTCGGCGTACTTGCCGATAAATTGCCGCAGCTCCGGCGGTTCGTCCAGTATCAGATTGGGGAGATAGTAGTCCCCGACCTTGATGTAGTCCAGTTTGATGCTCATAGCGTCATCCTCCAGTTAAGGTATTCACGGAATAGCGGGGATGGCGGTCTTTGCGTGGTTTGTGGTTGCTTCTTTAAGACACATGAGCATTTGTTTATGCTCTTGTCAATAATAGCGATACGGTGTTACCCGCCTGCGTATAGCTGAACTCGATCGACTTGTCGGCTGCGGCAAGACGCTCCAGTGCTTCTGAAAGTGCATCATCAGCGTAGACGTACTCCTGATACACCACCGCATGGTCGATGTAAGCGCCGGACTGCGAGCTGATCATGCCTTGCCAGATGTCCCCCCACGTCACATTCGGGTCATTCACCAGCACATAGCGGATCGCGTGATCCCACGCTGCTCCCGGTCCGTCCGGCGGATCCTCCATGCGGAGCAGATCGCTGTACCGACGCTCCAACAGCTCGCCGTCCTCACACCACCGCCAGGTGTAGGCCGTTCCGTCGTAGGTCAAATCATGGAGGTACAGACGTGGGTAACTGTCCTTGAGCTCCTCATAATAGTCCGGGTCATAGCGGGACGGATCGCCCAAGGTGTAGTGCATGGCGATACGCACCGAGCTGTTTCTCCTGTCGGCACAGTCCTCCGAAAAGCGCAGGAACCGTTCCTTACCCGACGTGATCTGTCCGTCCTCCAGCACAATGCAGCCGTCCGCTTTGGCCTGTTCGAGGCTGTAGTCCTCCGGCAGCAGTTCAAGCGCTTCCCACTCTCCCGGAGGCTCGGACGAAGCATTGCTGACCTCCGCGTCCTCCGTGTTCGTCTGATTTTGTTTCACCCGCACCGCCACCGCCGAACCGCACAGCAGCGCGGCGGCGGCGACCAGCGCCAGCACGATCACCGCGGGGCGGCGGCGCTGACCCTCAAAGATGTTGCGGATACGCCTCTCTGTGTCCTTCGCGGATTTGGAAAGCGGCGCGGAAAAACAGGTTTTGGGTATCATATGATTTGTTCCTCCATATCAACTTGCCCAAAGCTCAACCCTCTCCGGATATATAACGAGCCTTCCTTCCCGCGTCCTGCCGTCTGTGCTGCGCAAGTACACCAGCAGTGTCTTAATACTTGGAATCTGTGTGGCAAGCCCGCTCACAGACCAGCCTTTCCATTCGTCGGAGCCTCCCACCAGCTGCAACCGCCGCACCGCGCCATTCGCGTCAAGAAAGTCATAGTACAGTTCCCAGCCGTGGTACGTCCAAAGCACATCTTTCGTCCCGTCGCCGTTTTCATCCAGTTCCCACAGCGTATTTGCCGCCGCATCCAATAGCATCGGCATACCATTTCCATCTATATAGTAGTAGTCGCGGAAATTGTAGGCTGCACCGCGAGGACCGTAGATCTGAAAGCCATCCCTGCCCAGCACATTGGTGAAGCTTCTCACACCATACTGCTCGTCCGGATATGGGCTCTCCTCCCTGACAAAGCAGTCCAGCGTATCTCCCCGGTCAATCGCCCAGTATCGAACGTCCGCTTCTTGCTCGCGCAATATGCTTGCAAGGCGGAGCAGCACAACATGTGTGCCGTCGGGCATCGTTTCATCGACGATGCGCTCGCCCACCTCTGAAGCAAGGATTGTCTCGGTTGTTCCGGCATAACGCTCATCTCCCGCCGAGACAAGCTCTGCGTCAAGCAGCGGAAATGTCGCCAACAGTTCACCGTCCCAGTCGTCATTGGTCAGCCGAAACGTCGCAAGCGCCTTTGCCAGCGCCGCGTCCGCGCCGGGAACGACAGGGTCGCCCTGAACGGCGTAGTAGGTGTTGCTGACGCTCACGGCAAGGGTGTCGGTTTCGTTCAACGCAATCACATAACTGCCCTTGAGCACTTCATCGCGGAGCGCAGCGTCGCGCACCAACGTGACAGGGATGCTATCCGCGCCGATGAATGTTTCTTCGCGCCGGGGGCGCTCCATCTGCCGCTCCCGCTCGGCAAGGACAGTTTCAGCGTCCGTATCCCGGTAGCGCTCGAAATAAATGCTGACGCCTTGCAGCTCTCCCACGCCGGTCAGCATTTCCAACTCGCCGTAGGCGATGTCATGGCTGAACTCCCGCAGGTCATAGTCGATGCTCCAACCCATCTGACTGATCAGGTGGATGATCTGCGCGGCCTCCGGTGTTTCCGGCGTGCCGGGGATATGTACCGGGTCCCAGCCGTAGTCCTGATACTGGGTAAACGGCAGATCGTTCCACCGCACATAATCGGCGATGTACTGTGCGCGGAGCGCGTCGCCATCGATGGCGTCCAGCTTCATCATGCGTAGAGTACCAAAGATCCGGCGCATATCCTTCGCATACGCCCCACCGTCTCCCACAAGTTCCGCATCGAACACCTCATAGCCGTTCTCCGCAGCTCTGAGGTGCAGCAGTCCCGGGCACTCTCCGCCGCTGACACTGATCAGAGTCGTCCCAACGGCCTTGTAGCTGTAGACCCAGAAATTGCCCCAGACGCGGATATCCTGCGGGTCGGAATCGTCGATCTCCGCAATCAGCGGGCAAGGGATCGTGACCTCCGCTTGCAGTCTCCCTTCGCCGCTTGTGATCCAGTCGCAGACCGCCGCAAGATAGGGATCATCGCCTTGATACACATAGGCAGGCAGCGTCGCGCTTCCGTCGGCTGCCGCCGCGTAAGCCGCCTCTTTTTTCTCCTGCTCCCAACGATCCTCCGTGGTCGGCACGGTTCTTTTCACCCGCACCGCCACCACCGAACCGCACAGCAGCGCGACGGCGGCGACCAGCGCCAGCACGATCACTGCGGGGCGGCGGCGCTGACCCTCAAAGATGTTGCGGATACGCCTCTCCGTGTCCTTCGCGTTTTTGGACAAGGGCGTAGAAAACCATGTCTTAGGCATCGGATACCACTCCTTTCTTCCCTGTCGCGGCCTGCAAGACCGTATTGCCATAGGCGGCGCGTTCGTCCTCCGGCAGGACACGCAGCGCCGCGTCGTCGCAGGCAAGCTCCAAATCGCGCTCCACCGTGCGGCGCATGAGCCATACGGCAGGATTGAACCAGTGCAGCGCGCAGACCCACAGCACCAGCGCCTTGAACGCGATGTCATGGCGCTTGTAGTGCGTCAGCTCATGCAGCAGGGCGTGGCGCAGCCGGGTATCGTCCATCGGTTCGGATGGCAGCAAGAGGCGGGGCCGAAAAATACCCGCCAGCATCGGCGTATCCAAGCCGGGGCAGGTCAGCAGCCGGGGAGCCGTTCGCAAGCCCAGTGCTGCTTTCCAATCATTCAGCACGTCCCATACCCTGCGCTCCGCGATGGGCGTTCCCCAGCGGCGGAGGTAGCGGGAAAAGCGGATATGCCCGATGACCGCCCAACCCAGCACGCCCGCCGCGCCCAGCGCCCAGAGGACGAACAGCGCCTCCGACAGCTTGACGGGATGTCTTAGCGATGCACGCTCCATTGTGTCGCGTTCTTCCTGCACAGGCGCGTTCTGCGGCGGCTGCGGCGCCGCGGGTGTTCTCTCCGTCTGCGGCGCAACGGGTCGGTAAATCACGGCGTCCGCCGGAACCTCCACGCGGATCGGCGCGGCGGGCACGATCGGGCTCATCGAAAGCGTCAGCGTGACCCCCAGCCGCAGGCAGAGCAGCAGCCACGCGAGGCAGCGCCATTTCGCCGCGTAACGCAGTCCTGCAAGACGCTTGATCGCGAGAAGCAGAAGAATCGCCAACGCGCCGCCCGCGGAGAGGGACAGCAAACGCAGCAGCCAGTCAGCCATTGCCGCCACCCGAAAGCTCGTCCAGCAAGGCGCGCAGCTCGGCAACGTCCTGTTCATTCAGTCCGTTGGACGCAAGCGCCGCCATAAAGTTCCGGGGCTTTCCGTCGTAGAGGCTCTTCAGCACGCGCCGGCTGTCAAAGGCGAGGTATTCATCGCGGGAAACGAGCGGCGTATACAGCAGGTTTTTGCCCTCCTTCCTCGAGGTGACAAAGCCCTTCTCCCCCAGCCGGGAAAGATACGTGTTGACGGTATTCGCCGTCCAGTGGTATTCTGTCAGGTGTTTTTCCATCTCTGCGCGGGACACGTCCTCGCCGCAAGCCCAGATCGCCTTCATCACAGCGAGTTCTGTATCAGGTAGATGCTTCATATTGCCACTCCTATCGACGGCATTTGCCGTATTTGACTATATACTACACATGCCGTATATAATTGTCAAGAGGAAAATCGTGGACGGCGAAAAAAGTCTGTCAGATTTTGCCGCGAATGCTGTGTATCAGAGCAGAGACACACAAAGGAGGTTTTCCCTTGCAGGATAATGAGATCATTGCGCTCTACTGGGCACGGGATCAGCGGGCCATCCCGGAGACCAGCGAGCGCTACGGCGGCTACTGCGCCGCTATCGCCCGAAACATTTTGTACGATGCCGAGGATACGGAGGAGTGCGTCAACGACACCTGGCTCAGCGCGTGGAACGCTATGCCGCCGCACCGCCCGTCGATCCTCTCAACCTTTCTTGGACGGCTCACCCGCAACCTCGCCATCAACCGCTGGCAAAAACGCGCTGCCGGGAAACGGGGCGGCGGAGAAACGGCTCTCATACTGGATGAGCTGGAGAATTGTGTTTCCGGTGCGGAGGACACGGAGGACGCTGTCATCCGCCAGGAGCTGCTTGCCGCCGTCAATGAGTTTCTGCGGCATCTGCCCGAGCGGAAACGGCAGATCTTCCTCTGCCGATACTGGTATTCCGACAGCGTGGCGGATATCGCCGCGCGCTTCGGCATGAAGGAAAACGCGGTCAGCAAGACGCTCAGCCGGGTTCGCAAGGATTTGCGCAGCGATCTAACGAAAAGGGGGTATTCTCTGTGACAGCTTTCACGTTTTATGAGCTTTTGGGTGATGTTGACGAACAGCTGGTACGCGCAGCCCGCCCCGAAAGAACACGTCGGCGGCATATCCCTCCCCTGCTGCTCGCCGCGGTGCTGGCGCTGCTGCTGGCGGGGTTTTCCGAAGCGACGCGCGGCAGCGTCAGCAACCTGTTCGCCCCGCTCTACGGCAGCTCCCGGACGGAGATCATCGATGGCGTTGGGCGTCCGGTAAGCGCCTCCGCTGCCGCGGGCGGCTATACCATCACCGCAGAGGCGGTGGTCGGCGACCGGTACAACTTCGCCATTGTCTACACACTCACGCGGGACGACGGCGAGCCGATTCCCGACAACATTGTGTTTGATGGCTGGACGAACTCCCTGACGGCCGGCTCCGGCGCCGGTGTTTTCGGTGCTGAAGATGCAGAGGGGTTACCGGCCAACCAGAAACGGCTGATAGAACAGTGGGGGCAGGAATTGCCCCTGATTCTCCGGCGGCACGCGCACGTCCGTTTTTCCGGACTGCGCGAACGGACTGAGGACGGAACTCTCGGAAAGGGATCGCTCCTTGCGGCGGGGCCGTGGGAACTGGACTTCTCCCTGCGCTATGCGGATACAATGCGGCAAGTGTCCATCCCGAGAGATTTTGTCGTGACCGATGAAAACGGGCGGGAGTACGCCATCAGCAAGGTACAGCTTTCCCCGTTCAGCGTCCATGTCAAACTCACCACGGCAAACCCCAGCGCGGGTTACACCTGGGAAGAATATAAAGCCGCCGGCAGACCGGACAACGAACAGGAGTACCTGCCCGATTTCACGGTAGAACTCAAGCTGAAGGACGGCATTGAGCCGCCTTGGATCGGAAAAAACGTCAGCGGTCACAGCACGAATGGCGAACCCACGCAAAAGAACACCGTAAACGCCCATTTCGGCGTCCCCGTCCTGCCGGAGGATGTGGAGGCCATCATCCTCTGCGGCACGGAAATCCCGGTCAAATGAAAAGCTGCACGGCGCTTGTCCTATCGGTCTGGACAAGCGCCGCGTTTCATTTATTATGATCAAAGCCCAGCGTGAGCATATCCTCCGTCACGGCGTCATACTCACCCCAGAACACTCGATTCTGAAAGCTGTTGGTGCCTGGCCACATCACGCCGCTTTCCAGCGTGGCGCAGTACCGCAGGCCCGTTTGATCGTACACGGTCAGCAGCAGCTCGCCCGCGGCGTTGCCGTGGTCGTAGCGGGAACCGCTCGTGCTTGCCGTCACGACAACAAGGCGCTCCCCGTCCCAGGCCAGCGCGGAAGGGGTCAAATAGGTGCGATAGGCGATTTCCTCCGGCAGCACATTCTTTGCACCGTTGGGCGCGTCCAGCAGCAGCGTGTAAAAGCCGTCAGCGCCGCGCTCATAGTATTGGACGCGGGTATCGCAGGCGGCATAAAGCTGATTTCCGCGCGGGCAGAACACCCAGCCGTTCGCGTCCTCGATTTCCTCGCCAAATAGCGTAAAGCGCTGCAAAACCCGCTCTGTTTCTGTATCCAGCATAACCAGATCAGCACCCTCTTCGGTACGAAGCGCCAGCAGCAACATGCCATTTTCTCCATCGTACAGCGCGACAGGGTACTCGTCCTCCCGAAGCGGAAATGCGACGTGCATGGCGTCAAAATCCACATTCACAACATTTCTGGCATCGTCCCTGGGCGTAAACGGCAGGCAGTAGAGGCCCCGTCCGCCGGGGACGGCGCTGAAATCCAGGTCCTTATCGCCAATGCCCTGCACCGTGAACCAACACTTTCCATCCGTTACCACGCTGTCCGTGTCGAGGTCGTTGTTCTCCACGTTGGACTCGGTACGCAGTTCCGTGACCATGCCTCGGCTGTTCTTTGTCACCTCTACGGTGAGCTCCGCGTCCTCCGGCACAGGGAAGCTGAAATACCCGTTGAACCGCCGCGCCAGATCGTCCTGCATGTCCCCCGCGCTATAAAAGGTATCATGCCAGTACACCACGGTCGCTTCTCCGAAGTCCAGATCCACGATCAGCGGAATATATTCCGTATAGTCCCGGATGCGAAGCGTTTCCCGGCGCGTTTCCCCCGCCCCGGTGCGCTCCGCCACAGCAAGAATCGCTTCCGCCTCGCCGTCCCAGTGCAACCAATACGCCCTTTGCAAGCCGTCTGTGTCAACGCCGCTTTCACCAAAGCTGTAGCCAACGTCGCCAAGCGTGAAATACATCCGCAGTCCCGAGGGGACGTACCAATTCTCCTCCGGCTTTTTGAGGCTCCGCGCCGTGAACGAGGTACTTGCCCGCTCCGGCGCGGCAAGGGGCAGCGTCGAGTCCCAATAGAGCTGCCGTCCCGCCGACTGCCGTGCCGTCAGGGTGACGCCCTCCACTGCCGACGCGTCTCCCGCGTAGACCGTTTCCCGGAAGTCCACCCGGTCCGCCGTCCCCAGCAGATAGCCATGGGCGGCGATGACGAGGCCCACGGACAGCGCCGCCAGGGCAAGCGCCAAAAACGCGCTGCGCTTCATGTCTCTCCCTCCATCTCCTCGATGGTCTTCGCCACCCGGTCGGCGCGGTAGTGATACGTCGTTTTCACATAGTCCAGCAGACTGCCGGGCAACTCCTCCGTCTGCGTGTCGCCGATGATAACGCCGTCCCGCAGCAGCACCGCCCGCCCGATGAAGCCGGACACCTCCTCGATGAGATGTGTGGAGAGCAGCACCGTCTCCCGCTCGGTCAGCAGCCCCAGCAGCACCTTGTAGAAGTCCTCCCGGTTGAACACGTCGTTCCCCGCGAAGGGCTCGTCCATCAGGGTATAGTCCGCGCCCTGAGACAGTGCAAGAATTACCTCGAACTGGTTCTTCTGGCCTGTGGAGAAGGCCTTGAGCGCCTTGTCCCGCGGGAGCGCAAAAAAATCCATCAGGCTTTGAAACCGACGGTCGAGGTAGGTGTCAAAGTGGGCGGCATAGAAATCCCGGTGGGCGTTCGCCGTCAGGTCCGGGAAGAAGGAATGTTCGCTTGTGGCAAAGGATATCTTCGTGATATTCCGGTGGCTCACCGGTTCGCCGTCCAGCGTGATCTCGCCGCGAAAGCGGATGAGGCGCAGGATGCACTTCATCAGCGTGGTCTTGCCCGCGCCGTTTTCCCCGAACAGCCCCACGATCTCGCCCCGCGGCAGCGCCAGGTCGACACCCCGCAAAGCCTCCTTGGAGCCGTATTTCTTCTGTACGTTTTTCAGTTCCAGCATGATTTCACCCCCAAAATCTCTGTCCCGCCGGCAGCAGCCACTCAACCGGCGTCATGTTCAGATAGATGCAGTAATAGATCCCCGTCAGCAGGGCAAACACTGTCAGAAATATCACCGCATAAAACAGAGGCGGCACAAGACAGCGTCGGTGGTATTCCCACGGGTCGCTCAGCCTGCGCAGGGTATAATCCGCTCGCGCGCCCTTGCGGCATGACCAGTAAGCCGCCGGGATGCCGCCAAGAAGCGCGGCGACTGCATAGTAGAGAAAGCCCATGAGAAAGCCCCTCGCCATAGTCCAGAACGGCGGCATACTCCGATAGGCGATACTTGGGTCCAGCAGTCTCGCCGTGGCGGCATCGTGAATGCCGCGCTCAATCAGCGCCGCGCGCTCATTGAAAAAGCACGGGAAGAACCCCAGACTGAACAAGAAAAACAATGCCAGGCCGAGTGCCAGAATCTTTAATTCCTTTCTCCGGTTCTGCCAAGGAAGGAAAAAATCGTCAAGCCGGTTCGCCATCGTCCTCCGCCTCCTTTCCCGCTTTTCTGTACCGGACATAGGCGCCGATCAGGATGAGCAGTGCAGCAACGATCTGAAAGATCACCCAACCAACTCCGTCTCCCATTTTTTGCGGAAAATAGATTCCAGTCGCGAGCAGGAAAAACGAGAGCAGAAACGGCGACACCGTTTCGTTTGCCGTCACGCAGCCCATCATCGCAAACCACAGCACATTCCGCAGGTAGACATACCAGTCCCCCAGCGGCAGCAGCCCATGCAGGAACGGCACACGGTAGAACGCTAGGAGCATGGTTTGGTTCTCCCACAGCGCCGGATTTGCCCGCTTCCACAGCAGGCATAGCCCCAGCGCCGTCGCCAGCTGCACGCCCCAGAGAATGAAATAGCACAGCGCGTTACAGGCGGCGTGAAGGAAGAAGCCCCTGCCCGCCGTCACGCCCAGCCGACGCAGCGTATAGCCGGACTTGACCTGCCTGTCCTGTCCGATCACAAGCAGCACCACACTGAGCGCCGCAAATGCGGCTGCAGCGGCGAGGGATATGCAGCTGTCCGTCATGATCTGCTCCAGATCGCCGCCGGGATAGCGTACCATCGCCCAGTAAAACAGGCCGGTTTCCGCAATAACCATCACCGCAAGAATCCCCAGCAGCCAGCGGTTGCAGCGCCTTGCCCACAATCCGAATATGCTCATGCTTCCTCATCCTCCTCCCAGAACCGTCCCAGCAGCTCCTTCGCTTCGTCCTTCGACACGCCCGCCGCGCGCAGCGTCCGCGCCATGGTTTTAATCTCGCTCTCCACCAGCTCCCGCCGCACCCGTTCCACCGCGGCGTCGGGCAGCACCATGCAGCTTTTCGCGCCGGAGTGGTTGTTGACAAGACCGTCCTCCTCCAGCTCGCGGTATGCCCTTTGCACCGTGTTGGGGTTGATGCCCAGCGTCGCGGAAAGCACCCGACGCGACGGCAGCGCGTCTCCGTCCAAAATGATCCCCGCCGCGATTCCATGGCGGATATGGCGCAAAATCTGGACATAAAGCGGACTGCCGTCTGTCGCCTTGAAATCGTCAAAGGATACCATGCATCCACCTCGCCCCCTTTAACCGTATCATATGACCGACACAGTTTTCTAAGACCGTATTATACGAATAACACAGTTTGTTGTCAAGCGGAAAATAATGGTTGACAACCGTTTAACATTGTGCTACGCTATGTTAAACGGCTGTCAACCTTATTTCTTTTGGAGGGCTTGCATATGAAGATTTCGTTGTCAAACATGGAATGGAAGCTGATGAACCAACTCTGGGACAACGCGCCCATGACGCTGATGCAGCTCACCCACGCGCTGGAAGCCGATACCGGCTGG
>CAMVTO010000046.1 GCA_947170435.1 uncultured Clostridia bacterium
CCATCGGCAAGGAAGCGGACTTCCGCGGCATCGTCGACCTCGTCGAGATGAACGCAGATGTCTACTACGACGAGATGGGCAAGGACATGCGCGTGGAGCCCATTCCCGCGGACATGATGGACATGGCGACGGAGTATCGCGAGAAGCTCCTCGACGCTGTGTCGATGTTCGATGACGAGATCATGGAAATGTATCTCGAAGGCAAGGACATCCCCACCGAAAAGATCCGCAAGGCCATCCGCGCGGCTACCGTCGCTGTGGAGATGATCCCTGTGGTCTGCGGCACCTCGTACCGCAACAAGGGCGTGCAGAAGCTGCTCGACGCGATCGTCGACTATATGCCCGCTCCGACCGACATTCCTGCTATCAAGGGCATCAACCCCAAGACCGAGCAGGAAGAGGAGCGCCACAGCGAGGACGAAGGCCCCTTCGCCGCGCTGGCGTTCAAGATCATGACCGACCCCTATGTGGGCCGCCTCGGATTCTTCCGCGTGTACTCCGGTACGCTGAACACCGGCTCTGCCGTGCTCAACGCCACCAAGGGTCACCGTGAGCGCATCGGCCGCATCCTGCAGATGCACGCCAACCACCGTGAGGACATTGAGACTGTTTACGCCGGCGACATCGCCGCGGCGGTCGGCCTCAAGAACACCACGACGGGCGACACGCTCTGCGATGAGAAGGCTCCCATCGTGCTCGAGAGCATGGAGTTCCCCGAGCCGGTCATCCGCGTTGCCATCGAGCCCAAGACCAAAGCCGGTCAGGAGAAGATGACGGTCGCGCTGATGAAGCTCGCCGAGGAAGACCCCACGTTCAAGACCTACACGGACGAGGAAACGGGCCAGACGATCATCGCCGGTATGGGCGAGCTCCACTTGGAGATCATCGTCGACCGCCTGCTCCGCGAGTTCAAGGTCGAGGCGAACGTCGGCGCGCCGCAGGTCGCCTACAAGGAGACCATCAAGAAGGCGGTCGAGCAGGATACGAAGTATGCCCGCCAGTCCGGCGGTAAGGGCCAGTACGGCCACGTCAAGATCAAGGTCGAGCCCAACGAGTCCGGCAAGGGTTACGAGTTCGTCAACGCCATCGTGGGCGGCGCCGTGCCGAAGGAGTATATCCCCGCGGTCGACGCCGGTATCCAGGGCGCGATGCTCTCGGGCGTGCTTGCCGGTTATCCGGTGGTTGACGTCAAGGTCACGCTCTACGACGGCTCGTATCACGAGGTCGACTCGTCTGAAATGGCGTTCAAGATCGCCGGTTCCATGGCGTTCAAGGAAGCCTGCCAGAAGGCGGGTGCCACGCTGCTCGAGCCGATCATGAAGGTCTCCGTCATCGTCCCTGACGAGTATATGGGCGACGTCATCGGCGACCTCAACAGCCGCCGCGGACAGATCCAGGGCATGGAAGCCCGCTCCGGTGCGCAGCAGATCGACGCGTTTGTGCCGCTGGCCGAAATGTTCGGCTACGCCACCGACCTTCGCTCCCGCACGCAGGGCCGCGGCCAGTACACCATGGAGCCGTCCCATTACGTCGAGATCCCGAAGAACATTCAGGAGAAGATCGTGGATCAGCGCCATGGCGGCCGCACAATGTAATCCACAAATTTAACTATTGCAAAATAGCGTAACATACTGTAAAATAGTCATGTTATGCGATAATGTACCGAACAACAACGAAACGAATTATCTTACAGGAGGATTATCCAAATGGCTAAGCAGAAATTCGAGCGTACCAAGCCCCATGTAAACATTGGTACCATTGGTCACGTTGACCACGGCAAGACCACCCTGACCGCTGCCATCACCAAGTGGCTCGGCATGCAGGGCAAGGCTGAGTACACCGATTACTCCAGCATCGACAAGGCTCCGGAAGAGCGCGAGCGTGGTATCACCATCAACACCGCTCACGTTGAGTATGAGACCGACGCGCGCCACTATGCGCACGTTGACTGCCCGGGCCACGCCGACTATATCAAGAACATGATCACCGGCGCTGCGCAGATGGACGGTGCGATCCTTGTTATCGCTGCTTCCGACGGCCCCATGGCTCAGACCCGCGAGCACGTCCTGCTCGCCCGTCAGGTCGGCGTGCCCGCCATCGTCGTGTTCCTGAACAAGTGCGACCAGGTCGACGATGAAGAGCTGCTCGAGCTCGTCGAGATGGAAGTCCGCGAGCTGCTCTCCAGCTACGAGTTCCCCGGCGATGATATCCCCATCATCCGCGGCTCCGCGCTGAACGCTCTGGTTTCCGAGTCCAACGACCCCAACGCTCCCGAGTATGCCTGCATCAAGGAGCTCATGGACGCGGTCGACAGCTATATCCCGACCCCGCCGCGCGATGACAGCCTGCCGTTCCTGATGCCCGTTGAGGACGTCTTCACCATCTCCGGCCGCGGCACCGTCGCCACCGGTAGAGTTGAGCGTGGTCAGCTCAAGCTCGGCGAGGAAGTCGAGATCATCGGCCTCACCGAGGAGCGCCGCAAGACCGTCGTCACCGGTATCGAGATGTTCCACAAGCTGCTCGACTACGCCGAGGCTGGCGACAACGTCGGTACGCTGCTCCGTGGCGTTGCCAAGACTGAGATCGAGCGCGGCCAGGTTCTGTCCAAGCCCGGTTCCATTCACCCCCTCACCAAGTTCGTTGGTCAGGTTTACGTTCTGACCAAGGACGAGGGCGGCCGTCACACCCCGTTCTTCAACAACTATCGTCCGCAGTTCTATTTCCGTACCACGGACGTCACCGGCGTCATCACCCTGCCCGAGGGCACCGAGATGTGCATGCCCGGCGATAACGTCGACATGAGCGTTGAGCTGATCACCCCGATCGCCATCGAGAAGGGCCTCCGCTTCGCTATCCGCGAGGGCGGCCGTACCGTCGGCTCCGGCGTCGTCATCGAGACCAAGGACTAATTCCTAACCAAAAAGAAAAGCAAGCCTTTGGCTTGCTTTTCTTTTTATTTCGGGTACTCCAGAATATCAATAAACCCGTTTGCGCCGGTACAGACGATGTCGCCCGCGACGATCACGCCGTCGCAAATGTACAGATCGGCTTGACAGCCGTTTGGCCGATCGGGATAGTTGGCAATACGATAGGTGCAGCGCTCCACTGTTTTGCCGAGGCAGGATGACAGATCAAATCCTTGCCTAAGCTGCAGCTGATTGTAGGAGAGATAGGGCTCTGCCAGTTCCTCCGGCAACGTCAACTGCAGGGATTCCACAGGCTCAGCCTCCACCTCCCAGCCGAGGGATTCAAGATAAGCGACGCGCTGTTCGTTGGTTTCGGCCTGTAAGGAAGGTTCCCTGTCCGCAGGCTTCGGCGATCGGCTGAATAAAACAACCGCGATCATCAGAACAATGAGCGCAACCAATGCGCCCAGGAGAAGATTTCGCCGCTTGGGTACCTTGGCGGTGACAATGAACATGACGGACACTTCCTTTCAGCGATATCCTATTCCAAACGCCGTGCAGATATGATACAATCCATAAAAAAGGAGACAAGAGATGAGCATGGAGCGATTGGATAAGCTGTTGGCGTCCACGGGGCGCTGGTCGCGCAGCGAGGTGAAGCGGTTGGTGCGCGAGGGGCGCGTGCTGACGAATGGACGCATTGCCGCCTCAGCCGAGGAGAAGTACGATGCGGAAACGACAGCCATTGCGGTAGATGGCGAGGCGGTGCGCCTGAGCCGATACGTCTACCTCATGCTGCACAAGCCGGCCGGTGTGCTCTCCGCCACCGAGGACGGGCGCGGTGAGACCGTGCTGGATCTCCTGCCGCAGGAGTACCGCAAACGCGGACTCTTCCCGGTAGGACGGCTGGACAAGGATACCGAAGGCTTGCTGCTGTTGACCGACGATGGCGCGCTGGCGCATGACTTGCTGTCCCCCAAAAAGCATGTGGACAAGGTCTACTATACCCGCGTGGACGGTGAGCTGACTGCCGAGGATTGTGCCGCGTTTGCGTCGGGTATGACGCTGGGCGATGGAATGAAGTGCCTGCCCGCAGGGCTGGAAATTCTCTCCGCGGGCGCGGAAAGCGAGGCGTTGGTGACACTGCGTGAAGGGAAATTTCACCAGATCAAGCGGATGCTTGCGGCGCGCGGCAAGCCGGTTCTGTACCTCAAACGCCTCTCAATGGGGACGTTGAAGCTTGACGAAGTTCTGAAGCCCGGCGCGTGGCGAGAACTGACCGATCAAGAAGCGGCGGGGCTTCGCGGAGTGTCCAACTAGGCAAATTGCCCAAGCAAAACATGAGAGTTTCTCATGGAATTGCGATGGTTATTTACGAAATGGCCAAAAAAAACTAAAAAATTTGTGAAAAAAAGAAAAAATGCCTTGCAATACTCAACCCCTTCGCGTATAATAAGAGAAAATAGTTGACAGGTTGCACAAAACGCTTGATACAGATCAGGGGAGGAAAGCAATGGCGGGAAGAATGTTTCTGAACGTTGTCGCCCAGTTTAAGGAGACGACGGATACCCGGATCGGCGTGATCGACTCCGAGGGTACGGTGATTGCGTGTACGGATCTGCAGGAGATCGGCAAGAAATGGCCGCAGCTGGTCCAGCCCATCAACGATGCCGGCGACGGCTGTGTGGTGCTGGAGGGCAAGTCCTTCAAGGCGCTGCCCGGCTGGGGCGGACAGTTCGACTTTGCCGCGTATGCCGAGGGAGAGGATGAGGTCAGCCGCACGGCCTGCGCGATGGCGGCTGTGGCACTCAACGGCGCAAAGAGCTACTACGAGGAGAAGCACGACAAAACTTCGTTTGTCAAAAATATCATCTCCGACAACATCCTGCTCAGCGATATCTACATCCGTGCCAAGGAACTGCATGTGGAGGCGGAGATTCCGCGCGGCGTGTTTGTGATTCGCCGCCGTGACGAGCGCGCCGACAACGTGACGGTGGAGGCGGTGCAGAACCTGCTTTCCGATCGCCAGACCGGTATTGTGGTCTCCATGGGCGAGAGCGATGTGGTGCTGATTCAGCAGGTCGATCCTGACGCGGAGACTCGTGATCTGGAGAAGATTGCAGCGCAGATCGTTGACTCCTTTCGCTCTGGCAGCGAGAGCACTGTTGTCATCGGCATTGGAACGGTGGCAAACCATTTGCGTGATCTGGCCAAGTCCTACAAGGAGGCACAGATCGCCATTGAGGTCGGCAAGGTGTTTGACACCGAGAAGTTTATCATCAACTATGAAAATCTCGGCATCGGCCGCCTGATCTACCAGCTGCCGACGACGCTATGTGAGATGTTCCTGCAGGAGGTCTTCAAGAAGAACCCCATCGACGCACTCGACAAGGAGACGCTGTTCACGATCAACAAGTTCTTTGAGAACAACCTCATTCTCTCCGAGACGGCGCGCAAGCTGTTCGTCCACCGCAATACGCTGGTCTATCGTCTGGAGAAGATCAAGAAGCTGACCGGGCTTGATCTCAGGGAGTTTGACGATGCGATTACCTTCAAGGTGGCGTTGATGGTCAAAAAATACCTTGCTTCCCGGGGTATTGAGGCATAATCTATCAATCTTTCAAATCACGCAGCCATGCTGCGTGATTTTTTATGCGCTTTTTCGACTTGTTTTAAAATTGTTTACAGGTTTTCGTGTTGAAATTTTTCGGGCGTTTCGCTATAATAAAAACGTTAATCTGGCGTATTATGGGGTTGTTCCCCATTTTGAGAAAGGCGGAGTTCGCGGGTGATTCGGCTCAAGGATGTAGAAAAGGAATATGAAAACGGGACTTACGCGCTGCGCGGAATCACGCTGACCATTGACGATGGCGAATTTGTCTTTCTGGTAGGCCCGTCCGGCTCCGGCAAGTCGACGATTATCAAGCTGCTCACGGGCGAAATCATGCCCACCAGCGGCCGCATTGTTGTCAATGGCTTCAGCCTGACAAAGATCTCTGACCGGCAGATCCCGCTGCTGCGGCGCTCGATTGGCGTCATCTTTCAGGATTTTCGCCTGATCGAGAAAAAGACGGTCTACGAGAACCTGAGCTTTGCGATGCGCGCTGTCGGCGCGTCGCCGCGCGCGATCCGCAGCCGTATCCCCTATGTACTGGAGCTGGTGGGGCTGGAGGAGAAGGCAAATCAGTATCCGCACGAGCTTTCCGGCGGCGAGCAGCAGCGCGTAGCCATCGCCCGTGCGTTGGTCAACAATCCGAATACCATTATTGCCGACGAGCCAACAGGCAATCTGGATCCCGCGCGTTCGCTGGAGATCATGCGTCTGCTGGGCCGTATCAACGAGTTGGGAACCACTGTCGTGGTCGTGACTCATGAGCGCGATCTGGTCAACCGCTTTCGCAAGCGCGTCGTGATGCTGGAACAGGGACTCGTTACCGGCGATGGTGTCGGCTACGAGGCAAAGTGAGGCGAAGGAATGCAAAGACACGATTTTACCTATTTTGTGCAAGAAGGCGTCAGCAATCTTTTCAGCCACGGCTTCATGTCCTTTGCGGCCGTCGGTATTACGGTGGCGTGCCTGCTGATTATGGGCACGTTCAGCCTGGTTGCCTACAACGCGGAAATGCTGCTCAAGACGCTGGAGAGCGAATACGAAATATTGGCGTTTGTCGAGGAAGGCTATCATGATGCACTGACGCAGCAGGTGGGCGAAAAGCTGCGCCAGCTGCCCAATGTCAAGAGTGTAGAGTTCATCACCCGCCAGGAGGCGATGGACGCCTTTGAGCAGCGCACGTTGGACGATTACACACGCGCACACCTTGACCCCAACATGTTCCGCGATCGCTACGCGGTATTTGTAGAGGATTTGAACCTCGTGCGGCAGACCGCGAAGGAGGTTCGCGACGTAGCGGGCGTGGGCGACGTGCGTGTGGATGAGGATATCGCGGGCGGCTTCATTCTGGTGCGCAACGTTGCCGGCGCGGTCAGCCTGGCGCTGGTGGCGGTTTTGCTGGTGGTGTCGGTGTTCATCATCTCCAACACCATCCGGCTGACCACCTTTGACCGCCGTGACGAGATCGCCATTATGAAGATGGTGGGCGCGACCAATAGCTTTATCCGCTGGCCTTTTGTGTACGAGGGCTTTTTCCTCGGATTGCTGAGCTCGCTGATTGCCTTCGGGCTTCAATGGCTGGTCTATGCCACGATGGCACAGAGCATCAGTGCGGCGGATACCCTGCAATTTCTGCGTGTGGTGCCGTTTGCGGATATCTGGAAGCCGGTGGCGCTGACCTTTACTGCCGCGGGTATGGTGATCGGCGTCGGCGGAAGCCTGACCGCGATCCGCAAATTCCTGCAAGTCTGACGAGAGGGGGCGTATGCCCGTGAACAAAAAACTTGCGCGCAGCCTGTTGGCGGCGCTTTGCCTCGCGGCGCTGCTGTTGGCGGACGCGACGCCGTTCTCCGTCGTACAGGACGTCCGCGCTGTAACGCAGGCCCAGATCGACGCAAAGAAAAAAGAAAAAGCCAATCTGGAATCCGAGAAGAGCAAGCTCCAGACGCAGCTCAAGTCCCTGCAGAAGGACAAGAACAGCGCGCTGGCGCAGAAGGAAAACCTGGATACGCAGATCTCCATCATCCGCTCGGAGATTTCCAACACGGAGGATCAGATTGCGCAGTACCAGAGCATGATCGATGCGACGGAGCGGGAGATTGCCGAGACGCAAAGAAAACACGAGGAGCAATACGCGCTGTTCTGTGCCCGCGTGCGCGCGATGGAGGAGCGCGGCACGGTGTCCTACTGGTCGGTGCTGTTCCACTCGGCAAACTTCTCTGAAATGCTCTCTGCTGTGGACTTCATCGGAGAGATCATGGACAGCGACCAGCGGGTCATTGAAGATTTGCAGGCGACGGAGGATCAGCTGGCTGAGGAACAGGCGTCGCTGGAGGAGCAGCTTGCCGGTCAGGAAGAGGTTCGCCAGGAGCTTGCCGCGCGCAATCAAGAACTCAATGAGCAGCTCAGCACGGCGCGGAATCTGATCGCTGACCTTGCTGCGAACGAGGCGGAGTACCAAAAGCTGATTCAGGAGAAGGAAGCTGCGGCGGCGAAGGAGCAGGAAGAGATCGTCCGCCTGTCCCGCGAGCTGGCGGCGCAGCAGGCGGCGGCAACCAAGGGCGGCTACATCTGGCCATGCAGCAGCCGCTACGTCACCTCTCCGTTGGGCTCGCGCTACACCGGCATTGCGGGCGCGTCGACCAACCACATGGGTATTGACGTCGGCCGCGTGGGATACACGACGCAGGTGGTGGCGGCAAAGGCCGGCATTGTCATCATCTCCAGCTACAACAAGTATCGCGGCAACTATGTGGTTGTCAGCCACGGCAGCGGCAATACCACAACCTATCAGCACCTTTCAAAGCGCTCGGTGGAGGTGAACCAGAAGGTGTCGCAGGGGCAGGTGGTCGGCATCACCGGCGCCACCGGCGTGTCCAGCGGCCCGCATCTGCACTTTGAGATCACGGAGAATGGTCAGATCATCAATCCGCTGAAATATCTTACCAACTATATCAAGGGTTGGTAAATCCGACTGAAAAAAGACTTCCCTCCATAAAATGAAGGGAAGTCTTTTTCGGAGGGATACGATGTTTGGACTTGTTTGCGATCACGCTGCGGAGGAACCGAGGGAGCGCGTGCTGGCGGGTGTCCGGTTTTGCGCGGTCTATGTAGCCGGAGGCAATCCGCTGCGCGTGCGGCTCTCCAGCCGCGCGGCGGCGCGGGTACTGGCACGCCGCGGTGTGCGCGAGGCGGTATTTTTGGCGGGAGCGGCCGAACTTGGAATCTTCGCCGGACGCGGTATCACACCGATCAGCGCCGGGACGCTCTATCGGGCAACGGCGGCGGCCATTGTGCGGCGCTATCTGGCGCAGCGGGGCATGGACTTCCGCCGTGTGACGCTTGCTTTTGCGGCAGAGCGTGTGACAGCGGAGCTGTGCCATACGATTGAGCTGCTCTCTGCCGACGTGCGCTATCTTGTACTGTGCGCGCCGGGCGGTGCGGCTCTGGCGGACCGATTGCAGCTGGAGCGGGGCGTGGCTCTCCGCCTCTGCGATAAGGAACCCCTGCGTGCCGATCTGACGATCGCCTTTGACGGGATTGAGACATCGGGCGCTGCGCTGCGGCTGGATGACGCGCTGTGCGTAACCTATGACAGTCCGTATCCCAACGAGCTTTTGACAGTGCTCTGGCGCACGGGCGCGCTGGATGCGGACAGGTTGCAGGTCATGTCGGTTCATCCGCCGGAATCGCAAGAAAAGACTTGCAAAATGCCTGCGTTTCCCGTATAATAAAAAATGATGTGCCGGTGTGATGGAATTGGTAGACGTAGTGGACTCAAAATCCACCGCTGGCGACAGCGTACCGGTTCGAGTCCGGTCACCGGCACCAGAGAAGAATCGGCATGTCTTGACATGCCGATTCTTCTATTATCGTATGAACAGAAAGGGGGAGCTTATGTATGCGCCGAATGGTAAAGCACAGTGCGCTGTTTGCGCTGCTGTGCGCAGTGCTGCTGTGCGCCGGCTGCGCGTCAGGCTCCTCTGACGAGACGCTCTACCGTCTGCCAAAGCTGCCGACGGAGTATGAATCCCTGGAGGCGCAGATTGACACACTGATCGCCTCCGGCGCGGAGTTTGCCGCGCCCACCTCGGGCAGCAACCTGCAAAGCGTGCAGATGGTCGATCTGGATGGCGACGGGCAGGAGGAAGCGGTGGCCATCTTCCGCGTTGCCAGCGATGAGCGGCCGATGAAGATCTATATTTTCCGTGCGGTGGACGACAATTACCAGCAGTTTTGTAAAATCGAGGGCACATCCAACTCCATTTACAGCATCAACTTTGTCGATCTCAACGGTGACGGTTGGCGCGAGATTCTTGCGGGTATCCGCGGCGACCTGGATGTGCAGAATCTGGCGGTGTACTCGCTGGAGAGCGGGCAGCCGCAGCAATGGCTGCTCACGGGCTACTCTCGCTATGCCGCGCGTGACATGGACGGTGACGGCAAGCAGGATCTGGTGGTGCTGCGCAGCGACGAGGAGAGCTTCGCTGTGGCGGATTATTACGCATGGGACGGCGTGGAGCTGGCGCTTCGCTCGTCCATGAACCTCTCCGGTACCGTAGCGGAGCTGAGCCGCCTGACCTATGGAACCTTGTCCGGTGGCGAGAACGCGCTGTTTGTCACCGCGGTTTCCCAGGACGGGGCGGCCTGGGTGGATATACTCAGGGTGGATCGAGGGACGCTGTGCAGTGTTGTGACCGGCGCCTCGGGCAGAGCGTTCCGCTTTCTGGATCTCTATCCGGGCGACGCAAACGCAGACGGCGTGACCGAGGTGCCGGAGTCCGTTCCGTTTCCGCAGACAGACCCGGAGAGCAGTGTGTATTACCGCATTTGCTGGCGGCAGTACGCGGCGTCCGGGGATTCCAAGGTCGTGCGTGAGACCTATCAGGATGCCCAGAGCGGCTGGAGCCTGATGCTGCCGGAGGACTGGGCGGACGCAGTGACCGTCAGCCGCAGCAGCAGCACTGAGGGCAGCGGCGTGACCTTTTACCGGCTCGGCGAAGCGGAGCCGACACCGTTTTTAACGATCTACGCCTTCACCGGTGACAACCGCGCGTCGATTGCGTCCCGCAACGGACGCATCGTTTTATCCCGCCAGCCCGAGGTGGTGTACTCCGCGGAGTTCTATGACGGCGGGGCGGGTTTGATTGACGAGCAGACGGTCCGCGAGCGCTTTGGCCTGATCGTAGCGGAATGGACAACAGGGGAGAACTGACCTATGAAAAAAGTTTTGGTTCTGGAGGATGAATCCAGCATCCGCAGCTTTATTGTCATCAACCTCGGCCGTGCGGGCTATGAAGTGATCGAGGCGGAGACGGGCGAGGAGGCACTGGAAAAACTGGCGGCGAATCCAGATACCGGGGTTGTGCTGCTGGACATTATGCTGCCCGGCATCGACGGGATCGAGGTATGCCGCCGCATCCGGCTGACCGATCCGCACATCGGCATCATCATGCTCTCGGCGCGCTCACAGGAGATGGACAAGGTGACGGGGCTGATGACCGGCGCGGACGACTATATGACCAAGCCCTTCTCCCCGGCGGAGCTGACGGCGCGGGTGGACGCGCTGCTGCGCCGCATGGGTGACGTACCCGCGGCAAGCATCGCGGAGACAAAGAGTACGGAGCTTTCCCAGCCGCCGTTCCGGCTGAACCTGACAAATCGCACGCTGGAGAAGAGCGGCGAGCGGGTCAAGCTGACGCAGGTGGAGTATGCCATCGTCAAGCTGTTTATGGAGAACAAGGGCAAGGCGCTCTCCCGCGAGGAGATTTTGGATACCGTTTGGGGCCATGGTTATTTCGGTGAGCCAAAGATCGTGGATGTCAACGTGCGCAGGCTTCGCATCAAGCTGGAGGATGACGCGCAGGAGCCGAAGTATATTCTGACCGTCTGGGGATTTGGATACAAATGGAATCTCGAGTAACGCACGGCATCCGCAGCGTGCTGCGCATCCGCGGATTGCGGCAGCGCTGGCTGATCAGCGCGGTGCTGCCGGTTATACTGCTGGTTATGGCGGCGGTGGCGATCTTTACGGTGGCCTCCGCACAGTATTACTACAGCACGATGATCTCCGGGCTGGAGGCCCGCGCCCGCATCGCTGCGGACACGTTTACCAGTTACGGCGTGCGCAGCTACAGCGAATACTATCGTCTCGCGTCCTACTCGGTGGAGACCTTTGAGGAAAAGGACGTGCTGGAGCTTCAATTCATCAATACCAACGGCCGCGTACAGGCGTCGTCCTACGGACTGACAGCCGGCACGTCGCCGGGTACGCCGGACATTGAAAACGCCGTGAGCGGCAGCATGGGCTGTTTTCAGGGGCGCGATCCACAGACAGGGGAGAATATTCTCTCGGTCTCCTGCCCGCTGCAGTTCAATGCCCGCGTCATGGGCGTGCTGCGCTATGTGACGAGCCTGCGCGCGGTGGAGCATCAGATTTTGATGAGCTTTCTTGCGGCGACGGGTATCGCGCTTTTGGTGGTCATTCTGATCCTCATCTCGAACACCATCTTCATCAACAACGTTGTGGAGCCGGTGGCGGTGGTGTCCGACGCGGCACGCCGCATCTCCGGCGGCAGCTACGGCATCCGCATTGACAACCACTATCAGGATGAGCTGGGCGAGCTGGTGGATAACATCAACGATATGTCGCTCAAGATTTCTCAGGCAGAGCAGATTCAGCAGGAATTTGTCTCCTCGGTGTCCCACGAGCTGCGCACACCGCTCACCGCCATCAATGGTTGGGCGGAGACGCTTGAGGTCGATCCTTTCGGCAATGAGGAGCAGACGCAGCGTGGCCTTGCCATCATCAAAAAGGAGTCCCGGCGTCTGACCACCATGGTGGAGGAGCTGCTGGACTTTACCAAGATTCAGGACGGACGCTTCACCCTCCGGGTCGACACAGTCGATCTGGTCTCCGAACTGGAGGACACGATCTACACCTACCGCGAGCTTTTCCGGCAGGAGGGCATCGAGCTGGTCTATGCGCTGGAGGATGAGGACATCCCCGGCACGGCGGCAGATGGCGAGCGCATGAAGCAGGTCTTTTCCAACGTGCTGGACAACGCCTGCAAGCACGGCGGCGCGGGGAAGCGTATCGACGTGCGGGTATCCCGGGAAGCGGAAGACCTTGTCATCCGTGTGCGGGACTATGGCCCGGGTATCCCGCCGGAGGAGCTGCCCTTCGTCAAGCAGAAGTTTTACAAGGGCTCATCCAAGGCGCGCGGCAGCGGCATCGGACTCGCTGTGTCCGACGAAATCGTGAAGCTCCACGGCGGCAGGTTTGAGGTATCGAACGCCGACGACGGACACAGCGGCGCGGTGGTGACCATTGTGATTCCGCTTCCTGCCAACGGAGACGCCGAGAAAGAATAAAAAGTTATCGAACAAATATTGCATTTTAGAAAAGGTGTGCTATAATAGCATATCGTAAGGAGTACCACTATGGCTGAACAAGAACGCTGTACATTTCGCACCAGCATTGGCGGTCAGGCACTGATCGAGGGTATTTTGATGCGTGGGCCGGGCAAACAGGCGATCGTTATTCGCTCGCCGGAGGGACTGGTCATCAAGGAAGAGGAGATCACCCTCACCCGGGACAAATATCCGATCCTCGGTCTGCCCATCATCCGCGGGGCGGTGACCTTCGTGGATTCGATGGTGCGCGGCGTCAAGGCGCTGATGTTTTCGGCGGACTATTTCCCGGATGACGAGCTGGTTCAGCCGTCGAAGTTCGACCTCTGGATCGAACAGCACTTCAGCGGCGAAACGGCGCAGAAGATGGTTACCGTGCTGGCAATCATCCTGTCGCTGGGTATGACCATCGGCCTTTTTTTCCTGCTGCCGACGTTTCTCGCGGGCTTCGTTGACCCGTACATCAAGAGTGCGGCGGTGCACAATGTGGTGGAGTCGGCGATCAAGCTGCTGATCTTCTTTGCGTATATGCTGTTGGTGTCGAAGCAGAAGGATATCCAGCGCGTATTCCAGTACCATGGTGCAGAGCACAAAACCATTTTCTGCTATGAGGCTGGGCTGCCGCTGACGGTGGAGAACTGCCGGATGCAAAAGCGCTTTCATCCCCGTTGCGGCACCAGCTTCCTGTTTGTGGTGATTATCATCTCGGTCATCATCTCCAGCGCGGTGTTCAGCTTTGTGGAGTGGCGCAACCTGTGGGTGCGTTTTGGTATGCACCTGTTGCTGCTCATCCCCATCGTGGGCGTGGCGTATGAGTTCAACCGCTACGTCGGCGGACACGACACGGCGGTGACGCGTTTTCTGTCCCGGCCCGGCCTGTGGCTCCAGAACTTCACGACCAACGAGCCGGACGATTCCATGCTGGAGGTGGCCATCAAGGCCATCGAGCTGGTGATCCCTGAAGAAAAGGGCAAGGACGCGTGGTAGGCGATGGCAACGACATACAACGATCTGTATCTCGACACGCGCCGACGCTTCAAGGCGGCGGGCGTGTTCGATCCGACCCGGGCGGCGCGGGAGCTGATCTGCGCCGCATCGGGCAAGACCAACGCGGAATTCGTGCGGGACAGCCGGCTCTATATCTCGTCGGAAGTGGAGCGTGAGGTCAACGAGCTTGCCGCGCGGCATCTGGCCGGTGAGCCAGTGGCGTATCTGATCGGCGAGTGGGAGTTTTACGGTATGCCGTTGGACATTTCCCGCGCGGTGCTGATTCCGCGTCCGGACACCGAGGTGTTGGCGGCACACGCCATCGAGGCGGCGCAGAGCTGCGCGGAGGCGCGGGTGCTGGATCTCTGCGCCGGCAGCGGGTGCATCGGTCTCGCGGTGGCAAAGCATGTGCCGACCGCCCGCGTGACGCTGGGAGAGCTGGACGAGGAGGCAATTAAAATATGCCGCCAGAATGTTCGCCGCAACGATTTGAGCGGACGCGTCGGTGTCCTGCGCGTGGACGCAAGGGAAAAGCCTTCACGGCAGCTGGGCGAGTTTGATGTGATCGCCAGCAACCCGCCCTATATCCCGACGGCGGACATTGAGACGCTGGACACGTCCGTGCGTGATCACGAGCCGCGCCTTGCGCTGGACGGCGGAGCGGATGGGCTGGATTTTTACCGCGTGATCTGCGAAAAGTGGCGCGACGCGCTGCGGCCGGAGGGAAAGCTGCTCTTTGAAGTCGGCATCGGTCAGGCGGACGCCGTGCTGCGGCTGATGCGTGCGAGCGGCTTTGGCGACGTGCAGATTGTCAAGGATTTAAACGATATCCCCCGCGTGGTATTCGGCACGCTGTGGGGACAGATTTAGCAAGGATCAACAGTTTACAATATACGGAGGAAGCAACTATGGCAGAGACAAAAGCGACAAAGGCGGCGAGTGCGGCTTCGGAGGAGAAGAAGCGTGCGATAGAGACCGCAATGCAGCAGATCGAGCGCACCTACGGCAAAGGCTCCATCATGCGCTATGGCGACGGCAAGGCGGCGGTGAACATCGAGTCTATCTCCACCGGCTCTCTGGCGCTGGATCTGGCGCTGGGCGTGGGCGGCCTGCCGCGCGGACGCATCATCGAGATCTACGGCCCTGAATCCTCCGGTAAGACCACGCTGGCGCTGCATGTGCTGGCGCAGGCGCAGAAGCAGGGCGGCGAGGTTGCGTTCATTGACGCCGAGCACGCGCTGGACGTGACCTACGCACGGGCGCTGGGTGTGAACATTGAGGAGATGCTGATCTCCCAGCCTGACACCGGCGAGCAGGCGTTGGAGATTTGCGAGGCGCTGGTGCGCTCCGGCGCCATCGATGTGATCGTTGTGGACTCCGTGGCGGCGTTGGTGCCCCGCGCGGAGATCGAGGGCGAGATGGGCGACAGCTTTGTCGGCCTTCACGCCCGCCTCATGTCCCAGGCACTGCGCAAGTTGACCGGCGCCATCAACAAGACCAACACCATTGTCATTTTCATCAACCAGCTGCGTGAGAAGGTCGGCGTCATGTATGGCAACCCGGAGGTCACCACCGGAGGCCGTGCGTTGAAGTTCTATGCCTCTGTGCGCATTGATGTGCGGCGCATCGAGACGCTGAAAAACGGCGGTGAGATGATCGGAAACCGCACCCGCGCCAAGGTTGTCAAGAACAAGATGGCACCCCCGTTCCGCGAGGCAGAGTTCGACATTATGTACGGCGAGGGCATATCGCTCCTCGGCGAGCTGATTGACCTTGGCGTGAAGCTGGATTTCGTGCAAAAGAGCGGCTCGTGGTACTCCATGGGCGAGA
>CAMVTO010000047.1 GCA_947170435.1 uncultured Clostridia bacterium
CGGTTTCAGACTTCCCCAAAAGAGAAAAGCGCTTTTGCGGACTGCCGCGAAAGCGCTTTTTCTTTGTGCGTGGTGCGTTACGCTGTTTTCCTTATGTCGAATGGACTTCCCTCGAATACTCGCCGTTTATTGAGGAATAACTGCGTGCGTCGTTCGGTTTAGCAGCTCTCGTTTTCTTCGTCCTCCGCTGTGTCAATGTAAAGCTCCTCCGCTTCACGTTCCGCGCGGATCAGCGTCTTTTTCGCAAGGCCGTAGTTCTGCTGCGTCATCGCCGTGATCGCCCGCTCCGATGCGTCCACCATGATGTAGTACAGCTTCTTGTAATCGACCATTCAATATTCCCCCTTTTAATAACCGATTTTGGTTAATACTAATATAGACGCTTTTCGGTTAACATTCAAGTAGGAAAGGGCTTGAATGTTATGATTTCATATGACAATTTATGGTTGGTCATGAAAGATCGGGGCATTTCGCAATATGCCCTTATCCATCAGTATCATGTCAGCCCCGGACAGTTGACACGAATGAAGCGAAACGAAAGTGTCAGCACACATACTATCGAGATGTTTTGCAGGATTTTACAATGCAAGGTCAGCGATATTATGGAGTATGTCGAAGATGAAAAAAGTCAGCCGAACGGCTGACTTTTCTCATTTATATCTTCGTGATCTTGTCCGCCACCGCTTTGAGCAGCAGCTTTTTGGTGCCGACGCCGTCGAAGGCTACTTCCAGCAGCGCGTCGCCGCCCATGGGCGTCACGCTCGTCACCATGCCCGCGCCAAAGCTCTTGTGCTGCACCCGGTCGCCGGGATTGAGATCGGGCAGCACCGCCGCGGTTGCTTTCTTTTGTGTCGCCGAGCTGGCAGGCGCTTTTCCTTTACGATTTTCAAAATATCCGGTGTTGTCGCGCATCGCGCTCGCGTACGGCGAACCGCCGCGGGGCGCGTAGCTCGTATCGCCCCAGCCTCCGCTGTAGTCCCGCTCCACGCCGTAAGTAGGCGGATTCTTGCCCTGCCAGTCGGAGTCCTCCTCCGGCACCTCGCTCAAAAAGCGTGACGGCGCGTTGGGCGTCGTGTGGCCGAAGAGCATACGCTGTCTGGCGTTGGTGAGGGTCAGTTTCTCGCGTGCGCGGGTCATGGCGACGTAGCACAGCCGCCTCTCCTCCTCCAGCTCCTCCTCGTCGCCGATGGCGCGAAGGCCGGGAAACACGCCCTCCTCCATGCCCACGACATAGACGCAGGGGAACTCCAGCCCCTTGGCGCTGTGCATGGTCATCATCGTCACCGCGTTGTCGGTGCTGGCGCTGTCAAGGTCGGTGTAGAGCGCGATCTCGTTGAGGAAGCCAGAGAGCGTCGCGTCCTCCGGGTCGTTTTCGAGGAACGCCAGGATATTGGACTTGAGCTCCTGCACATTCTCCAGCCGCCCGCGGCTCTCCATGTCGTTTTTCTCCTCCAGCGCGCGGGTATAGCCGCTGTCGCGGCACAGCCTGTCATAGAGATCCGGCAAGGAGATTTCCTCCGCCGCGGCGCGCAGCGCGTCCATCATGGCGGCAAACTGCTTCAATTTCGCAGCGCCCCGGCTGAGCCCCGCGTACTCGTCCGCATGGCGCACCACCTCGTACATAGGAACGCCCTGCTCCGCCGCCAGACGCTGCACCGTTTCGATGCTGGTATTCCCGATGCCGCGCGGCGGGTTGTTGATGATGCGGCGCAGGCGCAGATCGTCCGCGGGATTGTTCAGCACCGCAAGGTAGCTGAGCATGTCCTTGACCTCGGCGCGCTCAAAGAACTTCATGCCGCCCACGACCTGATACGGCACGCCGTTGCGCTTGAAGGCGTACTCCAGCGCGTTGGACTGGGCGTTCATGCGGTAGAGGATCGCGTTGTCCCGCCAGTTCTTACCGCGGTTGTAGTCGCTCATAATGGACGAAACGACGTAGTTCGCCTCGTCGGACTCGTTGAACACGGTCTTGATGGTGACCTTGTCGCCATCGCCCGCGTCCGTCCACAGGTTCTTGCCCTTGCGGGCGCTATTGTGCCCGATGACCGCGTTGGCGGCGGAGAGAATGTGCTGCGTCGAGCGGTAGTTCTGCTCCAGGCGAATCGTGCGCGTGCCGGAGTACTCCGTCTCAAAATTGAGGATGTTCGTGATGTCCGCACCGCGGAAGCGGTAGATGCTCTGGTCGTCGTCACCGACGACGCAAATATTGCCGTCCTTCCCCACCAGCTGCTTCATCAGCAGGTATTGCAGGCGGTTGGTGTCCTGATACTCGTCAATAAGGACATAGCGGAACTTGCGGCGGTAGTAGTCGCGCACTTCAGGGTAGCTTTGCAGCAGCGTCACCGCGTGGAGCAGGATGTCGTCGAAGTCCAGCGCGTTCGCCTCCCGCAAGGCGCGGTCATAGGCGGTGTAGATCTTCGCGATCTGCTCCTTGCGCCAGTCGCCGCTGCCGCTCCAGTGTCCCGCAAAGTCCCGCGCGGTCTCCATGGCGTCCTTCGCCTTGGAGATGACGGACAGCACGTCGCGCGGCGGGAAGGTCTTTTCGTCGAGATCCATCTCCCGCACGATGTCCCGCACCACGCGGCGGGAATCGTCGGTGTCGTAGATGGTGAAGTCCAGCGCAAAGCCCAGCCGATCAATATCGCGGCGCAGAATGCGCACACAGGCGGCGTGAAAGGTCAGCGCCCAAACGTCCCGCGCGCCCTCGATGCCGAACGCATCCAGACGCTCGCGCAGCTCGTTTGCCGCCTTATTTGTAAAGGTCACCGCCAGTACAGACCACGGCCTCGGCGGCTCCACCGCGCAGAGGTGAATCATGCGATTCCGTTCGTCCCGCGTGGGATGCTCCGGGTATGCTTCGAGAAACGCGAGGTCGTCCTCGGTGGCGAAGTCCGGCACCGTGTCGCAGTCGCTGCCCCGCCCGTAGGTGAGGATATTGGCAACGCGGTTGATGAGCACGGTCGTCTTGCCGCTGCCCGCGCCGGCGAGCAGCAGCAGCGGCCCCTCGGTGGCAAGCACGCCCTCTCGCTGCTCAGGGTTCAGGCGCTGAAAGTCCCGCGCGATGCACTTGCGCCGCGCGGCGATATATCGGGTGGTGAAATCGTTCATGGAGTTCCTCCGAAAACCGCTTGACTTTGCAGGCGGAAGCGGTATAATAAATACAAGGGAGCGCCGCGACAGCGGTTGACTCTGTATTCGTTAAAAGTTTATAGGCTGAAGCCTAGAAACCGTCACTTGGCAGAGTGGCGGTTTCTGCTTTTTACCACGATGCTCATTCTACCAGACCCACCCCACCCTGTCAAGGCGACCGGCCTCGACAGGGTGAATATTTTGCAATTTTTGTTCGATTCCTATTGACAAATACAAATGTTCGATTTATAATCATAATCGAACAAAGATTCTACGGAGGTTTTCGACATGACGACCACAATGTTTTTCGTACTTTTGGGCGCAGCCACTGTTACCATGGGCCTGATGAAGATCGTCGCCTGGCTGGACGCGCCGCGCCCTGTTGCGCATCGCAGATCGCGCCGTGTTGTGCGTGCTTCCCGCGTGATCGACTTCCCCTGTGCGGAGCTGGCGCTGGAGTCCGCGCGTCACGCCGCGTAATCCGACGCGCTATGGAGCTGCTCGATAAGCTCACCATTCTCTCCGACGCCGCGAAGTATGACGCCGCCTGCACGTCCAGTGGCGCCCGGCGCGGATTCAAAGAGGGCATGATCGGCTGCACGTCGTCGTCCATCGTCGGCTGCTGCCACACGTTTTCCGCCGATGGACGCTGCGTGACGCTGCTCAAGGTGCTCATGTCCAACGACTGCTCCTACGACTGCACCTACTGTGTCAACCGCCGCAGCAACGATACGCCGCGCGCGACGTTCACGCCGCGGGAGCTGTGCGAGTTGACCATCGGGTTTTACCGTCGCAACTACATCGAGGGCCTGTTCCTCTCCTCCGCGGTGCTCGGCTCGCCCGACCGCACCACCGAGCAGATGGTGGTAACGCTGCGATTGCTGCGGGAGGAGTACCGCTTCAACGGCTACATCCACGCCAAGGCTATCCCCGGCACGTCGCCGGAGCTGGTCACAGCGCTGGGTCTGCTGGCGGATCGGCTCAGCGTCAACATTGAGCTGCCCAGTGAGGCGTCGCTGCGAAAACTCGCGCCCAACAAGACCAAGGCCGCGATCCTCGCGCCCATGGGCCAGATCCGCGATCAGGAGGCGGAGAGCAAGGCGGAGTTGGTGAAGTACCGCTCCGCGCCGCGTTTCGCCCCCGCGGGACAGGCGACGCAGCTGATCGTCGGCGCTACCGGCGAGAGCGACCGGCACATCCTGCATCTCACGGAGTCGCTCTACGGGCGCTACCGCCTGCGGCGGGTGTTCTACTCGGCGTATGTACCGGTGGTGGAGAACACACTGCTGCCGGCGCTGGACACCAAGCCGCCGCTGCTGCGCGAGCATCGGCTCTACCAGGCGGACTGGCTGCTGCGGTTCTACGGCTTCCGCGCCGGCGAGCTGCTGGACGAGGACCAGCCGGATTTTGACCCGCGTCTCGATCCCAAGTGCTGCTGGGCATTGCGGCATCCTGAATTCTTCCCCGTGGAGGTCAACCGCGCGGACTATGAGACACTGCTGCGCGTACCCGGCATGGGCGTGGTATCCGCGCGGCGCATCCTCGTCGCCCGGCGCACCGGGCCGCTCCACGCCGACGACCTGAAAAAGCTGGGTGTGGTGATGAAGCGCGCGCAGTACTTCCTCACCTGTTCGGGACAACTGGCTACCCCCCTGCGGCTTTCCTACGCCGGTGTGCTGGCGAGCCTGCTGGCGGTGGAACGCGCCGCGCTGCCGGTGGGCGTGCAGGGAGAACAACTGTCGCTGTTTGAGTAACAATATGCAATGGAGAAACATCATCTATCAATACGATGGCAGCTTCGACGGGCTTTTGTGCTGCGTTTTCGAAAGCTACACGCAAAAAGAGCGCCCCACCGCAATTACCTGCGATGAGGACGCTTGCCTGTTTGAAATTCGCTCCGTCGTCACTGTGCCGGAACACGCCGCGCGCATCAGCCGGAGTCTGCGTAAGCTCTCCCCCGATGTGCTGCCGCTGCTGCGGCGCGTGTTTCTGACGCACCTGCCGGACAAAGAGCTGGCAATCTACCGCTTCATCGTGAAGCTCTATCGCGAGGGCGCGCCATACCTGACGCGGCTCTCCGACGACGCCTATCAGCCGCTGCTGCGCGCCGCGAGACAGCTTGCCACCGAGGTCGAGCACCTGCGGGGCTTCCTGCGCTTTTCGGTGTACGACGGTGTGCTCGGCGCGGAGATCGAGCCGAAGAACCGCGTGCTGCCGCTGCTGCGCTCCCACTTCTGCGAGCGCTGCCGCAACGAGAGCTTCTTCATCTATGACCGCACGCACCACGAGGCGCTTCTCTATTCCGGCGGGCGCTCGCACATCGTACCGCTGGACGACTTTCGGCTCGCCCCACCCGACGAGGAGGAGGCGGCATACCGCAAGCTGTGGAAGCGATTCTACGACACCATCGCTATCCGCGAGCGGGAAAACCCGCGCGGGCGCATGACGAAGATGCCCAAGCGCTATTGGTCGACGATGACCGAATTTCAGCCGGAAAATGATGTTGGCTGCGGCGATGGTCAGATCGTGCATGACAAACACGGATTCAAGAACGCAGCGTCTCCCGCAGCTTCTCCAGCGCGCGGCGCTCCAGGCGCGAGATCTGCACCTGCGATACGCCCAGAATCCGCGCCGCCTGCTCCTGCGTGAGGCCCTTGTAGAACCGCAGCAGAATCGTCAGCTTCTCCCGCTCCGGCAGTGCGTCCACGCCTGCGCGCAAGGCGATGCGCTCCACCATAGTGTCCTCGTCCGAGGCGTCGGAGAGTGTCTGCTCCAGCGTCATGCCGTCCTCACGCTCCGCCTGCAGCGACTCCGGCGGCGCGGAGGCAAGCTCCAGCTCCGCGATCTCCTCCACCGGGCAGCCCAGCTCCGCGGACAACTCCGAGAGCACCGGCTCCCGCCCCAGCGCACAGCGCAGCCGCTCCCGCGCTGCGTACAGCGCGAGCGCGCGCTCGCGGGTGCCGCGCTCCACCTTCACCGGACCGTCATCCCGCAAAAAGCGGCGGATCTCTCCGGCGATCTTCGGCACAGCGTAGGTCGAAAACTGCGTGCCATATGTAAGGTCGAATCCCTTGACAGCCTTGAGAAATCCAAGGCATCCAAGCTGATAGAGATCATCCGCCTCCACACCGCGTCCAAAGTAGCGCCGCGCCACGCTCCAGATGAGTGCGCTGTTCTCGCTGACCATGCGCTCGCAGGCTTGCTCATCCCCCTGCTGCGCCTTTTCCAGCAGCGCGAAGTTCTCCGCGGCGGCGACGGCGCTCATTTGCGCCCGCTGCGCTGGGCGATGCGGCGCTTCATGGTCACCACCGTACCCTTGCCCGGCTTCGAGCGGACGATCAGCGCGTCCATGAAGCTCTCCATGATCGTGAAGCCCATGCCGCTTCGTTCCTCGCCGCCGGTGGTATAGAGCGGCTCGCGCGCCTTGTTCACATCCGGGATACCGCAGCCCCAGTCGCGCACGACGATCTCCAGCACGTTGCCGTCGAAGATGCTTGCCCGCAGGCCGATCTTCCCCAGCTCATCGGGGTAGGCGTGGACAATGGCGTTCGTCACCGCCTCACTGACGGCGGTTTTGATATCGCCCAGTTCGTCCAGCGTGGGATCGAGCTGCGCAGCGAACGCCGCGACCGCGGTACGGGCGAAGCCCTCGTTGACGCTGCGGCTTAAAAAGTCCAGCGCTATGTAGTTGTTCGGCTTGATTTTCATTTGCTTCCCTCCGTTTTCGCGGCGCAGGCAATGCCCGCCGCGTCAAATACTTTTTTGGCCTGCGCCGGTACGTTGATGATCGCCACCGTGCCGCCCAGCGCCGCCATGCGCCGGCTGGCCCGCATTGCCACCGCGATGCCGGAGCTGTCCATGAATGTGACGCCGCTGAAGTCCAGCACCAGCTGCATCGGCAGTCCTGCCTCCAGTGCGCGTTCCATAGCCGTCACGGTCTCCCGCGCTGCGTGGTGATCCAGTTCCCCGCGCAGCGCCAGCGTCAGTGCGCGGTCATTGGTTGATGATTTGACCTCCAAGGCTCCGCCCTCCTCTGTATGTTTTCATATCGCAAAAAAATCGCCGTGTACCAAGGTACACAGCGATTATAGTTTGTCCGCTCGTGGGATTTATGCCGAAAAGCGTCGAACCGATTTATTTTTGTCTTGCAGTCCGTTCCCGGTTGGAGTAAACTGTCATTTATTTTAGTATGCTTAGCATACCGCGAAACGGCAGGCACCCGACGGAACCGGAGGCGGAACCATGAAGCTACTCCAAAAGAAGCACGCAAACCGTTGGGTCATACTGGATCAGACCTTTTATGACCTGTTCATTGCGTTTTCTCTGATCGAACTGACCAACGTGGGCGCCGGCCTGATCGACGGACTGATTGTCGGCCGGTTTTTCAGCGCCGACGACCTTGCCGCCGCGGGCATCTCCCACCCGATCTTCAGCATCGCGGGCATTTTCGGCGGCATGTTCGCCATGGGCACGCGCACGCTCTGCTCGCGGGCGCTGGGCCGCGGCGACGTGAAGGACTTCAACCGCCTGTTCAGCGCAGTCATGTACCTCGGTACGGCGGTTTCCACCCTTTTGATGGTGGTACTGCTCATCGGCGCGGAGTCGCTGGCGATCTTCCTCGGCGCGTCCGGCAAGGGCGAGGGGCTGGTCGCACCCGCCGCGATCTACCTGCGCGGCGTCGTCACGGGCCTGCCGGCGCTGATCATGACCGGCGTTTTGACCTCCGGCATCCAGATGGACAGCGGGCGCAAGCGCGTCATGGCGGGCTCGATGCTCTGCTCGGCGCTGAACGTTTTCTTTGACCTCGTGGCGGTCTATTTCAAGCTGGGTATGTTCGGCGTGGGCCTCGCCACCTCGGTCGCGCAGTATCTGGAGGTCGCGTATCTGTTCCTGCACTTCCGCACGTCGGACCGTATGTTGCGCTTCGTTCCACCAGCGCCCGAGAGATGCTGCACCTGCTCTCCTGCAAGGGCCACCGCATCGACTCCAAAATCGGCAACCGCGCGGCGCTGTGCTTTGAGGAACTGGCGACGAACACCATCGAGTACGGCTTCCCCAAGTGCAAGAAGGACCCCGGCATCGACCTGCGCGTGGTCTACGACCCGAAGGAGTTGATCATCCGTATGCAGGACAAGTGCCCCGTCTTCGACGTGGAGCGCCAGATCGCCATGGCGATCGACAACGGTTCCCTCGATCCTGAGGAGCGTCTGGGGCTGAAGGTGCTCGGCGCGATCGCCTCTGACATCAGCTACGTCCACTCGCTGGAGACCAACAACGTGATCCTGCGCTTCCCGCTGCAAACCGCGGAAGTCAAAGCGTAAGGGTGGGAAAACGGGGTACAGCACCAAATACCCCGAACGCCAAACAGCGTATCAAGTTCAATCCGTTGTCCCCAAACGGGGTGCAGCATCAAATCCCAAACAATAAACAGCGTATCGAAGATGGCAGAAAGAAAGACGCTCACGCAGCAGTGCGTAAGCGTCTTTCTCTCTACGGAAGTTTGAAACCATTTCTCTCTTTCGCAAGAGAAAGAGAGAAACGGTTTCAAGGCTCGTATCGTCTTTACTTCTTCATCGCCGCCGCGGAAGCATCCAACTTCTCAATGAGCGCGCGCAGCTTCTCCGCCTTCTCGCGCTCGGCGTTGACCACCGCTTCGGGCGCCTTGGAGACGAAGTTCTCGTTTTTGAGCTTGCCCTCGATCCCGGCGAGCTGCTTCTCGGCGTTCGCCTTCTCCTTGGCGATGCGCGCAAGCTCCTTTTCAAAGTCCACCAGCTCCGCGAGCGGCATGAACACGCGCGCGGCGTGGGTCACGACCTCCACCATGCCCTCGGCAGGGGCAGCGTCCGCAGCCTCAACGGTCACGTCGGTGGCAGACGCGAGGCGCAGGAAGAACGGCTTGCCTGCTGCAAATGTGTCCGCGTGGGCAGTGGCAATGGTGTAGTGCACCTTCTTCGACGGCACGACGTTCATCTCGTTGCGGCGGGCGCGGACGGCGGTGATCGCCTCGATCACCATACCCATCGCCTGCTCCTCCGCCGGAAAAGCAAACTCGTCGTTCCACTCCGGCCACTTCGAGAGCATAAGATACTCCACGCCCGCATCACGCTCGCCATGCGGCAGCGCCTGCCAGATCTCCTCGGTGATGAACGGCATGAACGGGTGCAGGAGCTTGAGCGTTTCGATCAGCACATAGCACAGCACGTTCTGGGCGTTGCGCTTCGCCTGCTCGTCCTCGCCGTTCAGCCTCGCCTTGGTCAGCTCAATGAACCAGTCGCAGTAGTTGTCCCAGATGAAATCGTAGACCTTCGCGGACGCCACGCCCAGCTCGAAGGCGTCCATGTTGTCGGTGACTTCTTTGATGAGCGTGTTGAGCTTGGAGAGGATCCACTTGTCCTCCAGCTCCAGGATCGAAGGCAGCTCCACACGGTCGATGGTGAGGTTCATCATCACGAAGCGGCTGGCGTTCCAGATCTTGTTGGCGAAGTTGCGCATCGCCTCGCACTTCTCCACATAGAAGCGCATATCGTTGCCGGGGCTGTTGCCGGTGATGAGGTTGAAGCGCAGCGCGTCCGCGCCGTACTTTTCCGCCATCTCCAGCGGGTCGATGCCGTTGCCGAGGGATTTGCTCATCTTGCGGCCCTTGTCGTCGCGGACGAGGCCGTGGATGAACACGGTCTTGAACGGCTCCTTCTTCATCTGCTCCATACCGGAGAAGATCATGCGCGCGACCCAGAAGAAGATGATGTCGTAGCCCGTGACCATGACGGAGGTAGGATACCAATAGTTGAGATCGGCAGCGCCGGTATCGGGCCAGCCCATCGTGGAGAACGGCCAGAGCGCGGAAGAGAACCAGGTGTCAAGGACATCCTCTTCCCGGGTGAGCTTGGTGCAGCCGCACTTCTCGCACTTCGTCGGGTCTTCGCGGCTGACGTTGATGTGGCCGCAGTCGTCGCAGTACCACGCGGGAATCTGGTGGCCCCACCAGAGCTGGCGGGAGATGCACCAGTCGTGGCAGTTCTCCATCCAGTTGGTGTAGGTCTTGGCGAAGCGTTCGGGCACGAATTTGATCGTGCCGTCGTTGACGACGCGCAGCGCCTCCTTGGCCAGCGGCTCCATCTTCACGAACCACTGCGCGGAAATGAGCGGCTCCACGTCATTATGGCAGCGATAGCAGGTGCCGACGTTGTGGCTGTAGTCCTCGGTCTTGACCAGGTAGCCCTGCTCGTCGAGGTCGCGCACGATCTGCTTGCGGCACTCGTAGCGGTCGAGGCCCTCGTACTTGCCGCCATTTTCGTTGATCACACCGTTGTCGGCGATGACGCGGATGACCTCAAGGTTGTGGCGCAGGCCGACCTCAAAGTCGTTGGGATCGTGGGCGGGGGTCATCTTCACCGCGCCGGTACCGAAGCCGATCTCGCAGTACTCGTCCCCCACGATGGGGATCTCGCGGTTCACCAATGGCAGGATGCAGGTCTTGCCGATGAGGTGCTTGAACTTCTCGTCCTCCGGGTTCACCGCCACGCCGGAGTCGCCGAGCATGGTCTCGGGGCGCGTGGTGGCAACCACAATGTCGCCGCTGCCGTCAGAGAGCGGGTAGCGGATGTACCACAGGTGGCCGGGCTTATCGACGTACTCGACCTCGGCGTCGGAGAGCGCGGTGAGACAATGCGGGCACCAGTTGATGATGCGGCTGCCCTTGTAGATCAGCCCCTTGTCGTAGAGCGCACAGAACGTCTCGCGCACGGCCTTGGAGCAGCCCTCGTCCATCGTGAAGCGCTGGCGCGACCAGTCGCAGCTCGCGCCCATTTTCTTCTGCTGCTCAACGATGCGGTTGCCGTACTTCTCCTTCCACTGCCACACGCGCTGGAGGAACTTCTCGCGCCCGAGATCGTAGCGGGTCAGGCCCTCGTTGACGCGCAGATCCTCCTCGACCTTGATCTGCGTGGCGATACCGGCGTGATCGGTGCCGGGGAGCCAGAGGGCGCTGTAGCCCTGCATACGCTTGAATCGGGTCAGAATGTCCTGCAGCGTGGAGTCCATGGCGTGGCCCATATGCAGCTGCCCGGTGACGTTGGGCGGCGGCATGACGATGGAAAACGGCTTTTTCGCGGGATCGACCTCCGCGCGGAAGCAGCCATTGTCCTCCCACATCTTGTAAATACGCCCCTCAACCTGCTGGGGCTCGTAGATTTTCGGCAGTTCTTTCATGTTGTTCTCCTTGTATGTGAAGGTTATTTGATTTTCTGGAAGGTTTGACCGGTCTTCTGCTCCAGCCATACTCGAAACGCCTCCGGGTCGCCCTGGATAAAGCCGCGCTTATCAAAGCACTGTCCGTGCTTCTTGCCGAGGAAAAATATGTAGTACTCCCCCGCCTCGCACAGCGCCGTGACGTTCTCGTACCGGTACTCGGTCACGGTGGTGTCCGTGGTGACGGTGTAGGCTTCGTCGGTGAACACCGTGGTCGAGTGCGCCGTGCCGGGCAGCAGAGAGCGCAGACTGATCCGGCCGTTGAGCTTGTCCTCAAAGACAAGAAACAAGAGCATCAACACGCAGGAAGTCGGAAAGATCCAGTCGTCCGGCAGGTCAAAGATGCCGAAGCAGATGGAAAAGAGCATCGTCCCCGCGGAGAGGATCAGCAGCAGCCAGACCACGGCGCGCAGGATGTTGTACCATCGCCGCACGACCTTGCGTGCCGCACGATTGAGCGCCGTCATGGTGTGGATATCATAGGTTTGCTCTACTGTAAACATGGGAAAACCTCCGATTCAGGCAAAAACGCTCCGAGCATATACACTCGGAGCGTATAGTTTACCACAAAATACCGCAGGAATCAACTCATGCGCAGGATTTCTTTTTTGAGCCGCGCCATGATGCGCTTTTCCAGGCGGGAGATGTAGCTCTGGGAAATGCCCATCTGATCCGCCACCTCCTTCTGCGTCAGCTCATCCCGCCCGTCGAGGCCGAAGCGGCGGGTGATGATCTCGCGCTCGCGCTCCGGCAGCGCCGCCACAGCGGAGCGCAGCAGCGTGCGGTCCACGTCCTCCTCGATGGGCTTCATCACCACGTCCTCCTCGGTGCCGAGGATGTCCGAGAGCAGCAGCTCATTGCCGTCCCAGTCCGAGCCCAGCGGCTCGTCGATGCTGACCTCCGCCTTTTGGTTGGCGATCTTGCGCAGGTGCATCAGAATCTCGTTCTCGATACAGCGCGAGGCGTAGGTCGCGAGCTTGATGTTCTTGTCGTTTTTGAATGTGTTCACGCCCTTGATCAGCCCGATGGTGCCGATGGAGATCAGATCCTCGATGCCAACGCCCGTGTTCTCGAACCGCCGCGCAAGATAGACTACCAGCCGCAGGTTGTGCTCGATCAGCTCCGCGCGCACGCTCTCGTCCCCCGACTCAAGCCGCGCGAGCAGCTCCCCTTCCCGCTCCTTATCAAGCGGCGGCGGCAGCGTGTCGCTCCCCCCGATGTAATAGACGCCGCGCACCGGCAGCAGGCCCTGCCTCCTGAGCCATGCGCGGATATCCGCCCACCATTGTCTCCAGATCATGCCGTTTCTCCTCCGTTTCTTCCCCACAGCCCCTGATACGCGCCGCCGAAGCCTTCCTCCGTCAGCGCAATGAGCCGCGCGCCGAGATTTCGCCCATCCACCGTCAGCCGATCGCAGCGAAACGCACGGAGCGTCCCCCCGCCGCCCACCGTGCCGACGCGCAGGGCAGTATAGTTCTGATACGCCGCGCCGGCGGGATCTCCTTTTTTCAGCAGCGGCAAAACGGCAGCTTCCTCGATCACCGGCACGCCCTCCCCCGTCAGCGGGTCGCAGAGGGTATTGCCCGTGTCCCGCAGCAATCGCAGCTCCGCACTCTCGCCGCCGTATTCCACGCGGGCGGTGACAAAGTCAGCGGCGTCGTGCCGCGCCGCGGCGCGGAAGATGACCGTCAGCAGCAGGTACGCACTGCCCATGGCGGCACAGAAGACGCCCCACGGCAGCTCCGAGAGCACCACGCCCCGCGCGAGCCGCGCCATATCGCCGCCCAGTGCGCCCAATAGCAGCACCAGGCCCGACAACGCACAGGAAAGCAGCAGGAACAGCAGCGACAGCCGCAGCAGCCGCGGCGCGCGTCCAAAGGCGATGCGGCACATCAAAAGCGCCACCGGCAGCAGCGCCCACAGAAGCGTCGGGATCGCCAGCGCCGCCGCAGAGTACGCCGCTCCGATCGCCGCCGCGAGCGCAACGCGCTTTCGGCGGATCGGCTGTCCCGCAAGGCGCAGCGTGCCGAGCAGCAGCAGATAGTCCAGCGCGAAGTTCCACGCCGCCGCCAAGTCCCAGTAAACGATCACGCTCTCACCGCCTTTCGTCGGCATTATAGCCTCCCGCGCATGAAAAAACGCGCGAAAAAAGCCCGCCGTTTTCGGCGGGCTTTGGATCGTGGTAAACAGCGCGTTCCGCAGCCGCGGAACGCACAGCCATGTTTCGCGGTTGCCCCGAAGGGGCGAGCGAACCGGCGATACAACGATGTGAAAAGGCAGCGCTTTTTCACATGTACGGTAAAATCATCGAGCCGAGGAATGACAGCACCATCACCGCCACGATGATCAGCGCAATGACGCGCGTAGTCTTTTTGCTCATGCCTTCTCCTCCTTGCTTCCCTTGATCTTCGTCCAGTACTGCGCCGCGGCCTGCTCGTTCTTGTTGTCGCCGTAGCGGTAGTAGGTGGTGTTCTTCAGCGCGTCGGGCAGGTACTGCTGCTCGACCCAATGGTTGGGGTAATTGTGTGGGTATTTGTAGTTTTGCCGGTTATCCATGCCCGTGGTGTCGGCGTGGACATTCTGGAGCTGGCGCGGCACGTCGCCGGTGCGTCCCGCGCGGACGTCCGCCCACGCCGCGCCGATGCCCTCCACCACGCTGTTGGACTTGGGCGCGGTGGCGAGCAGGATCGCCGCCTGCGCAAGCGGCAGCTGTGCCTCGGGCAGCCCCAGCTGCATCGCCGTATCCACGCAGGCCTTCACAATGGCGATGGCCTGCGGGTATGCAAGCCCCACGTCCTCGCTTGCCGAGCACAATAAGCGCCGACAGGGCGTGATGAGGTCGCCCGCCTCCAGAAACCGCGCGAGATAGTGCAGCGCCGCGTCGGGATCGCTGCCGCGCAGGCTCTTCATCAGCGCGCTCGCGCAGTCATACATCGCGTCGCCGCCCTTGTCGTAGCGCATGGCGCTGCGCTGGGCAACCTGCTCCGCGTCGGCAAGCGTCAGCGTGATCGTGCCGTGCTTGACCTCCGCTGCCTCATACAGCAGCTCGCAGGCGTTGATGCTCTTGCGCACGTCGCCGCCGCTGCTGCGCGCGATTTGCTCGGGTACGCCGTCCTCCCACGAGAGCGGCAGCTCGCTGCGCCCTTTCAGGATGTTCAGCGCCCGCTGCACGGCGGAAAGCGTCTCCTCCGGGGAGACGCCCTTGAACTCGAACACCGTCGAGCGTGAGAGCAGCGCACCGTAGACGTAGAAGTACGGGTTCTCGGTCGTGGACGCGATGAGCGTGATGGAGCCGTTTTCCATGAACTCCAGCAGACTCTGCTGCTGCTTTTTGTTGAAGTACTGGATCTCGTCGAGGTACAGCAGCACCCCGCCGGGGGCGAGCAGCGTCCCCACGTCGGCGATGATATCCTTCACGTCTGATAGCGACGCGGTGGTGGCGTTGAGCTTGTGCAGCGTCTTGTTGGTGCGCGACGCGATGATGTTCGCGATGGTGGTCTTGCCGGTTCCAGAGGGTCCGTAGAAGATCATGTTCGCGCTCGTGCCGGACTCGATCAGGCGGCGCAGCATGCCGCCCGGGCCGATCAGGTGCTTTTGCCCCACCACCTCGTCGAGGGTTTGCGGGCGGATCTCATCCGCAAGGGGTCTTTGCATGTGACTGCGTCACCTCCTTGATTTCTTGAAACCGTTTCTCTTTTGGTCTTGCCCAAAAGAGAAATGGTTTCAAACTTCCGTAGA
>CAMVTO010000048.1 GCA_947170435.1 uncultured Clostridia bacterium
CTCCTAAGCGGTAGGCCACCCGTTCAAATCGGGTCGGGGGTGCCAAAAATGCCGTGATTTTCTTGAATTGCGGCATTTTTTCTTGCTCTTTTGTGTTCTGCCTGTTTCACGCCATAAAGCCGTGGATTCCGATACTCTCCCGTGAGGAAAAGAACGCGATTTTTGAACTCGAACGCTTTGCTAATGGGTTTGCTAATCGCTTCTGCGTGTTGGTGAATGCTGTGCCGTTCGTTTCCTCACACGGCTTTCAGCATTGCGGCAAGCTGGCCGAGCACTTCCGGGTTTTGCTGGAGCTGCGCGAAAAGCTGTTGGAGGTCGACCGCCGCGGTCTGGGGCTGCGGCTTTGCCTGTTCCACGATTTCTCGCTCAACCTTTCTCATATCGGGATTGGCGTAGAAGGCCGCTTCAAACCGCTGCGCATTGACCTTTCTATCCTCGTCGAGAATGTGGGCGTAGAGGTCTGTCACCATATCCGCCTGCGCGTGGCCGGTGTCGCCCTGCGTCGCCTTGATGTTGCCGTGGTTGAGCTTCAGCTTGTAGGTCGTGCTGCTGTGCCGGAGGGAGTGAAACACCACGTCGGGCAGACCAGCGGACTTTTTCAGCCGTTCAAACTGATTGCCCAGCACACGGTCTTCGCAGGGACGCCCGGTTTCCTGCGCCAGCACAAGATTATAGTCGATGAAGTCCTCTCCCATAAACTCTTTGAGCTTGTCCTGCTTCTCTTTCCAGTCCCGCAGGATCAGCGCCAGCGTCTTGGGTATCCAAACGCGCCGGATGCTGCTCTCGGTCTTAGGCTTTTTCAAGACAAGGCGCGTCGTGGACTTGCCGCCCACCAGCCGGGGAAACACGAAGAGAATGTCGCTGTTGCCCAGCGCGTCGATGGATTGCTGGTTTATACGCGCCAGCTCCTTCTCCACCATCAGGTGGGCATCATCGTTGGCAATGTCCTTGTCCGTGATATGAACGCAGTCCCACGTTAGGCCGGTAATCTCACCGAGCCGCAGAGAACAGGCAAAGGCGAGGTTGATTGCCACATAGAGCTTGCCGTCCGTGCAGCTATCCAGCGCCTTACGGATGATGTCTGCCGTCCAGATTTCGCGCTGCTTCTTCTTGTGCTTCGGCAGCAGAACGTCCTCAAAGGGGTTTTTCGGTATCATGTCCCACCTCACCGCTTGCCGGAAAGCGCAATGCAGCAGCTTCACGATTTTTTCAATGGTACAGGCCGTCACATATTCCGTGCGGGCATGGCGGTATGGGGTTTCAATCGGCGGTGTCTTTTGCAGCTTCATAACAAAGCCGTCCACCGCGCGGCGATTGATGTCTTGGATATTGGTATTGCCTATAATCGGGTTGATGTAGTTTTCAATCAAGCTGACATTGCTGGAGTATGCCGAAAGCCCCCACCGCTTTGCCCCATAGATTTCCACAAATTCTTTCAAAAAGTCTCTGACGCAAAGCTCGTTAGGCGCAATAAAGACGCCTTTATTGATTTCGTTTTCAATCTGCGCCTTTCGCGCTTGGGCTTCTTTCTTGGTCGTGAGCGTTTCCCATTTCTGGCGCTTCACGCCCTCGGCATCCTCGTAAGTGTAAACTACCGCGAATTTTTTGCCTCGCTTTTGAATTGAAGCCATGATAAACCTCCTGTCTAATTTTGCTGTTTATCAAGCCATTCATCAAACGATGCTTTTGAAATGCGTATAGCTGATCCAATCTTCACGATTTGAAATGCGCCGGAGTGAATGAGCTTATACGCTGATGTCCGTCCTATGGCGAGGATTTCAGAAATTTCCCCGACCGTATAAGTACGCTTTCCAGCGTACCGTGTGGCGCTGCTATTTACCGTATCCATAACAGCCTCCTTTCCCATAAGAAAAACAGCGCCGCGCTCTATGGGTGCAATTATAGCGTGGTGCTGTTTTGATTTCAAATTTTTAAGCTATAAAAATGGCAAATGACGGATAGCTGTCGGCGAGCAGCTCACGGGAGTTTCACCCCGGCCCATGCTTGTGGGTGCGCCGCGCAATGCTTTGAGGGCGTTCAACGCGGGAGTATCATTATCGGGCGGAGATCGTGGCCTATGCGCCGCCACGCGCATTTTTGCGGCTGCTATGCGCTCTCCCGATCACAAGCGAGGTCATGGCACAAGCGTCGCGCGGCTCCCTCCGTCCTAAACGTGTCCGTCTGCCTATGCAGCGCATGAGCGCGTTGTCAAGGTACAATGAGGTCGAAAAGCCGACCTTGGCCTAATCTCCACAAGCGGGAAACAGGTGAGAGACTTTTGCCTCTCACCTGTTTCCTAACTAAAACACGAAAATATAAGGCTTACTTCAAAAATTTTTTCAAATTTTTAATTGCAATGGAAAGCGTCTGGCTGACCGCCGACTGGCTGCATCCCTCAATTTTTGCAATTTGTCTGTCATCAAGCCCACCGTAGAAATAGAGGATCAGACGCCGCCGTTGGATCTCCGGGAGCTTCAGTATGGCGCTATGTAGCTCGTCGCTTTCAAGCCGATCAAGGGCTACTGCCTCCATCGGCGCATCCGGGGCAAATGCGCGCCTATTCAGCGATGCTTCGGTCAACTCCGAGTGTTCGTAATGGTTGTCCACTTCATTCATATATGATAGGTCGTCCAGCTCAAATTGATCGAACAACTCAAACAATGGCTTTTCAATTTCCAGACAATGCTCTATTCCGGCACCGTCTTTGAATTGAATGAAATAGTGCGGCTCGCTGGTCGCCGCGCCGACTGTAAACAGCCGATAGGGGTTGTCCTTATCAATGCGCCGCTTCGGGCGCTGGTCAATATTGTTTGGGTGGTTTTTGTCCATTCCCATTTACCTCCAATCAAGTTTTGGAAAACCGGATTGGAGAATGGGGGGAGCGCGTATGTCGTACCAAAATTCGACGTTTATTTTGGTTATTCTGCTGAAATTTTGTATATTTGACTTAATGCCCTCAATTTCAACAGGATGTGCAGACAAAAATCGACCGCTTTCGACAAAATTCCCTAAAATTCGATAGGGAATAAAGTCGAAAACGGTCGAAAAAAAATCAGGCGCAAGCAGCGGTTGAACTGCCTGCGCCATTTTTGTTCGCGGGGGTGGGTATTTTGCTTTTCGTGACCTCCGCCTTTTTGTGCAGAGTTGAATTATCACGCCGTAGACCTATATACCGTCAGGAACCGATACGCGGCTATTTCACCTCACGTTTCTCCTTCGCGCCGTTCCGTACCGGTATGCTTTCTTTTTGAAGTTGCGTGAGAATAGCGGGCCGAAGCCCGCTATTCTCGTTTGCCATACTCTACTGGAGAGGGCTTTTCTTACCTTATTTCGCTGTGCTATAGCGCATGAGCATCGTTGCCACCTGCGCGCGGGTCGCGTGATTGACCGGTGCAAGGTTGCCGTCGATGCCGTTGATGATGCCGGAGCCGACCGCCCACTGCATTGCGGAGGCCGCCCAACTGCTGACGCTCGCCGCGTCGCCATAGCTGCTGAGGCTCGCGCTCGCGCTCACGTCAGCCTTCTTGTACTGCGCGTAGCGGTAGAGCATCGTCGCAAGCTGCTCGCGGGTGACCGCGCCGTTGGGGTTGAAGATCATGCCGGCGTCGTCCGGATTTTCGTAGCCGGTGACAATGCCCTCTGTGCTCGCCCAGCGCACCGCCTCGGTGTACCAAGTATCAGCGTCCACATCGGTAAACTCGCTCGCGCCTGCATAGGCGGGGCTTCCCTCCATGCGCCAGAGCATCGTCACGACCATGGCGCGGGTGGTGTCGCCGTTGGGGTTGAAGTACTTCGGGCTGACGCCGTTCATCACGCCGTTATCCAGCGCCCAGCGCACCGCATCCGCATACCAGTCGGAGGCGTTGACGTCGACAAACCTTGCGAGCGCGTCCGTTTTGCTTACCGCCCTGAATGTCACGTCAACCTTGACCTTGCTGCCGGGCTGGGTGAAGGTGTAGGTCGTGTCGTTCACCCTGGTCACGCTGACCGCCTTGCCGTTGGCGTCGGTAACGGTCACGGTATCCGCCTCATAGCCCTCGTTGGGCTTGACGGTGATGGTCACCGTTTCGCCGCTCTTGGCATTTTGGGGCGCAACGCTGAACGTACCGTTCACAGTCTCGTTGACAGTCGGCTGCGCCGCGCCCGCTCCGCCGATGCTGCCGGTGCCGCCGGAAGTCTTGTACGTCGCGGTCACAGCAACATCCTTCGCCGGCATCGTGAAGGTGGTCGTGGCGCTGCTCGCGTTGGCGAAGCTCACGCCATCGTCGGTCGTCCACTTGTCGAACACCTTGCCGCTCGGCGCTGCGTCCGCTGTGATCGTCACGGTAGCACCCTCGGCGTAATCGCCGCTGCCGCTGCCGCCGTTGACGGTCACATTGTAGTTTTCCTCATAACCCACGGCATAGGTGGAGAACTGGTTGGCATAGATGTAAACCAGCGCGTTGGCAAGATCGACGAAGAAGGTGCCGTCCGTAAATCCGGTTTCGGGACGCGTCGATAGCTTGTTCAAAGCAGCCGCCTTGCCCTCGTGATTGCGATACACCGAGAAGTTGCTGCGGTGGCTCGTCTTAAAGGGCACGATGATCTCCATGACCCGGCTGGTCTGGGCGAGCGTTCCGCTCTCCTCTGGCACCTTCGTGCCGTCTTGCATAACCTCCTTTTCTACCTTGATTTCAAGATAGTCCAGTTCGGTTCTCTCTCTCTCAACGCTGTTCTTGATCTCCTCAACCGCAGAATCCTTCGCAGTCTCCTCCTTCTTCTCCACTGTCATCGTAACCGTGACGTCCTTGTCCGCATCGGCATGATCCTTTGCCAACTCATTCAGACCGCCCACCATGACAGCGGGAGCGTCGGAGCCGACCTCCAAGACGGAGTTGATGTTCGCCGAGGGAAGCGTCACCTGTGCAGCAGTCGCGTCAGCTCCACCGACTGTGACAAGCGCCGTCACGGTCTGTTCGCTGCTCTCCACAGTACGGGTCGCAACGATGTTGTAGGTACCGGAGGGTACGCCGCTGAAGCTGTAAGCTCCGGAAGCGTCAGTGGTTACTGTGCTGCCGATCTGCATGTCACCGCGCATCAGCTTCACGGTGACGCCGCTGACAGCGCTGTTTTCCGCGCCGTCAATCTCTTCGTAAACAGTTCCGCTTACTTTGAACGCTCTGCGCACCCAAACGGCGTAGAGATCCACCACGCCGCCGTCGGCGCTGGTCAGGTTGGAAACCGCCTGCTGATCGGCATAAACAACATGTGTCGCAGTGGGAGCTGTTGCCCAGCCGCAGAAGTCATAGCCGGTACGGGCAAAGCCGTTCATCGTCAGCATGACCGGCTCCGCGCCGTAGACAAAAGACTTGTTCTCCATGTTGCCGGAGGCGTCCTCCGCGTTGGCGTGGTACGCCACGCTGTAGTTGTTGGGCGTCCACTGGGCGTAAACGGTCGTATCAACGCTGATCGCGGCGCCCTCATACTTCGTGCCGCTGCCATTTTCGGACGTGTTCCACCCTTGGAACGTGTAGCCTGCGCGCACGGGGTTGCTCGGCATGGTCACACTGCCTTCCGCGTCCGCCGTAACCGTCCATTGCAAACCGGTCTGCGTATCCAGCGTCAGCTTCTTCAGCGTAGGCGTGGTGAGTGTGGCGCTGGCGGCATCGGAAGCGTTGTGGTTCGCGTCCGCCTTGAGTCGGATATAGACAGCGTGGGGCGTTCCCGCGCTCGTTCCCGCAGGGGTGAACTTGCCGTCCGTGAGCTTCGGAAGCGGGCTATATGTGCTGCCAGAGCCTACCTTGTACTCGTAATCCGTATAGCTGTGGCCTGCGGGGATGGTAACCGCCATCTCGTAGCTGCCGGTCGTATTAGCCAGCACGCCGGCCGGCGCGGCAGGCGTAGCCTTGGTCACCTTAAACGAAGTCCGCTCGCTTTGCCGCGCGGAATAGTTGTCCATCGCGGGGACCTCCGCCCAGACGTAGTAGGTGCCAACGGACAGCGTCGCGCTGCCGTCCCACACCTTACCCGTTCCGGCGGGAGAGGTGCTGTATTTCAGCGTCGGCGTGACCTGTGCGACATCCGCCGCGCCGTCCTTTGTCTGCTCCACGCTCGGAACTGCAGCTGCACCGTAAGTTACATCTGCCACACTCACCGCCATGCGATAGGGATACACTTCCTTCGTGATGGCAAACTGCGCGGTTTTACTGCCTGTGTAATTCACCTTGCCGGTTACGGTGATAGTCGCTGTGCCTACATCCGTATTGTTGGAAAACACAATCGTGTAGTCCGTGCCTGCTGTCAGCGTCACGCCGCCGTTCTTGACGATGACGCGCGGTGTAATCTCACTGCCTGTGTAGGGCTGGCTGGACGGGGAGACAATGACCGTGGCGTCTGCAAGGCTCCGCGCCTCGATGGTAAACTCCTGTGTCGAGGCGTTCGCCAGCTTGTAGTCCTTGTTGGTCAGGCCGTTTGCGGCGACCGTCGCGGTATAGCTGCCCTTGTTCACAGCATTGCCGTCTGTCAGTTGACTCCCTTCTTTCGCAGCAGCTACGATCTCTGCGTCGCACAAATCGCCTTCAACCAATCCCCCGACCGTCGCCGTGGGTGCCTGCGCGAGACCGTTATAGCCCAGCGTTGTGTTGCTCCACGTCAGCGTCGCCGTGGCAGGCGTGATGGTCACATTCACGCTGCCGCTCACCGTCTTGTAGCCATCCGCGGACAGCTTGTAGTACACGGTGGTCGCCGCAGGGTCTCCGTTTTCCAACTTGACGTGTGTGAAGCGGGGCGGCGTCGCAGTGTAGGTTCCGTCTTCCGTTGTGCTGTAGGACACGGTCGCGTTCTGCGCGGCGGAAACGGTGATCCAGTGCTGATTGCCGTCATACTCCTTTGTGTACGCTTTGGTGAGCACTTTGCCGCTTTCGTCCTTCACGGCGATATCGGTAAAGACGTTGTAGCCGCTGATCTCGAAGGTGCCGGTCGCGGTGCCGAAGTAGTTGCCCTTGCCGGTCACGGTGACGGTCGCTTCGCCGGAGCGGACGTTGTTGGCATACGACACGTCAAAGTCCGTTCCCTTGGTCAGCGTTCTGCCGTTCACGGTCACGCTCAGCTCGGAATCCTCCGGAATGATGGCGCTGCCGGTGGGGGCGTATGTGCCGCTTACCCTGATCGTCGCGTCCGCGACGCTGCGCGCGGTGATGCTATAGCTCTTGCTGACCTCGCCGGTGAAGTTGCCCTGGCCCGTCACCGTAACGGTCACTTCGTCGCCCGCGTTGGTGCGTACGCCGCTGTACGCCACGGTGTAGTCTTTATCCTCACCCTTTTTCAGAGCCTCCCCGTTGAAGCGCGTCACCACATCGGGGTTAATCTCGCTGCCGGTGTAGGTCAGCTGGTCGATGGAGACTACCACATGGGACGCCTTCAGCGTCGCGGGAGCTACGCTAAAGATCTTGCTCGCCGTGCCGCTGTAGTTGCCCTTAAAGGCCACGGTTGCGGTGTAGGAGCCGGCGTTCTTGACCGTGCCGCAGCTCACCGTGTAATCCGTGCCGGCGGTCAGCTTCGTTTTGCCGTCCTCGACGGTCACGGCAGGCGTGAGCACCTTGCCGGTGTAGGTCAGCGGAGCGACCGTAATCACCGGATTTGTCAACGGCTTGGGCTCAATGGTCACAGTTATGGGAGCTTCCGCGGCAAAGTCGCTGTGGTTGTCGTCACCCACAACCTTGTACCACACATAGTAGGTTCCGGCGTTCGTGCCGACAGGAATCGTCGTCCCCCACTCGCCTGTGGCTGCTGTACTCGTGCCGAGGGCATATTGCATCGTGCCGTCCGCGCTGCTGCCGGCGGTGATGAGTTCCTGCGCCGCACCAGTGTAGGTCAGGCTGTTTGCCGTGGGCACGCCGGCAACGGCGGCACCCGCCTTGGCGATGGTGTAGGTCACGCTGGCGGTGACGTTGCCGGTCGCGTCCGCACCGGTATTCACACCTGTCAGCGTGATGCTGGCGGTGTAGGTTCCGACGGCAGTGGGTGCGGCCTCGAGCACCATCTCGCCCTGTTTATAGACGATGTTCGGAATGCTGACGCCCTCAATGCCGTTGGTGACTGTCGCCTCGGCGCTCTTTCCGTCACCGTAGACTGTGTGCTGCGGCGCAGCGATGGTCAGCGTGGCGGTCAGCGGCGTACCGTGTCCGCCGTCGGTGTCGGCGCAGGTCGCCGTGATGGTGTTAGCGTTTTCACCCGTGCCAGCGGCGTAGTTCCACGCATGGGCGTGGTCGTTGGTCTTGATTATGGCGCTGCTGCTGGGGGAGGCATTGTAGTTGGTCGTCTCCTTCAGCCGCTGATAGAAGGTGTACTCCTTGTTCATCTCCAGGCCGGTGAACTCCGGGCTGTCCTGCCAGGTTTCCCCGTCCTTGCTGTACTCACAGCCGGTCACCGCAGTCAGCGTCACGCTGTTGATGGTCGCACTCGCCTTGGTGGGCGCGGCGGGAGTGGCCTGATTGCCCTTGCTGACGGTGAAGCTCTGCGTCGCCGTGGTGTAGCCGTTGTAGTTGCCCGTCTCGGCGATCTCTGCGTACATATAATAGGTGTTCGCGTTTAGCGTCGTGGCGGTGATGTTCTTCCACTCTGTGCCGCCGCTGGCGCTGTTTGTCGTGCTGTAGTAATAGGTCACGGCGCCGTCACCGGAATAAGTTCCGATGCTCGGCGTGGAGACCGTGCCGCCGTAGGTGTAGCCGCTCATGGTGACGGTGGGTGTGCCGGGATTGGCCTTGTTGACCGTCACAGTCACGTCCACATTCGTCTTGCTGTTGTAGTTCGTCGCGTCCGTGGGCGTGAAGTTCGCTTTGAACGTATTGGTTCCAACATTGCCGACGCTGGTCGTTGTCGCATCATTCCACGACCACGCGCCGTTATCCGCGTTAGGCAGGGTCACGTTCGCAAGTGTTTGACCGTAGGTAGCAGTCAAGCCGGTGGGGACTGTATAGCTCGGCGCAGCCTTGTTGATGGTCACAGTCACTTCCTTGGTCGCCTGTGCGTAATCGCCGGTTTCCGCTGCTGTGACAACTACGGTGGCCGTACCTGCTTTCTTGATGGTCAGCGCGCCGGTAGTGGGGTTCACTTCGATGTAGTCCCCGCTGTCCTCCTTCACGGCATAAGTAATGGCCCCGCCGCCCGTGGTGGGTTCGGCCACGCTGGCGCTGACGCTCTTGCCCGTGTCGCCATAGGTCGCCGTCACATCTTCGGCGGTGATAGTCTGCGTCTGCTTGGCGTTGACCGTTATGGTCGCGCTGCCAGTGTAGGTGGTGTAGTTGTCCGCCGTGACCTGATAATAGACCGTCTTTGTTCCCGCTTCGTTCAGCGTCGGGCTGGCGGTGAGGTTATAGGTTCCCTGCGTTTCACCATACTTGACGGTCGCTCCCGTGGCCGGGTCGGTGACGGTCACGGTGATACCGTGGGCGCTGCCGTCGTAGTACCCGGAGTAGCCGGAGGCGCTGACGGTCATGGTGGCCGTGCCGATGGTTACGGCCACGTCGTTACCCGCGAGGTCGGCGTAGTTGTCGCTGGTGTACTTCACCTTTACGGTGTAGTCGCCCGCGGTGGTGCCGGTGGGTATCTGGCTGCTCCATGTCGTGCCGCCGTCCGTGCTGTACTGCACCCCTGTGTAACCATCGGGGTAGGAAGTCGGTGCGGTGACAAGCGCGACAGCGCTGCCGGTGTAAACCACGTCGTTTCCGGTCCTGGCCGCAGGCTTCTGTGCGTCGGTGATCGTGCCAGCATCGGGTGCTGCAGCCTTGGTGATCGTTACAGTCACATCGTCACCCGCGAGGTCGGCGTAGTTGTTACTGGTGTACTTCACCTTTACGGTGTAGTCGCCCGCGGTGGTGCCGGTGGGTATCTGGCTGCTCCATGTCGTGCCGCCGTCCGTGCTGTACTGCACCCCTGTGTAACCATCGGGGTAGGAAGTCGGTGCGGTGACAAGCGCGACAGCGCTGCCGGTGTAAACCACGTCGTTTCCGGTCCTGGCCGCAGGCTTCTGTGCGTCGGTGATCGTGCCAGCATCGGGTGCTGCAGCCTTGGTGATCGTTACAGTCACATCGTCACCCGCGAGGTCGGCGTAGTTGTTACTGGTGTACTTCACCTTTACGGTGTAGTCGCCCGCGGTGGTGCCGGTGGGTATCTGGCTGCTCCATGTCGTGCCGCCGTCCGTGCTGTACTGCACCCCGGTGTAGCCATCGGGGTAAGAAGTCGGCGCGGTGACGAGCGCGATAGCGCCGCCAGTGTAAACCACGTCGCTGCCCGTCCTGGCCGTGGGTTTCTGCGCGTCGGTGGGTGTGATAGTTGTGGGCGCAGCCGCCTTGCTTATGGTCACGGTCACATCCTTCGTTGCCTGGGCGTAGGTATCCGTCTCCGCCGCCGTCACAGTGACATAGGCTTTCCCGTCATCCGGAGGAACCGCCTTGATGGTCAGCTTGCCGTCGGCAGCAACCTCAATGTAGTTCTCGCTGCCGCTCTTGACCGCGTAGCTGATCGCACCGCCGCCGTCGTTGGTGGTGGCGGTGACTTTTGCGTTTGCGTCGCCGTAGGTGGCGGTCACGTCAGAGGCGGTAATGGTCTGCGCGGGCTTGATGACCAGCGTAATGGTCATGGCGTAGGTGTCCGCCAGCGTACTGATAGTCGTGCTGCTGGAGTCAGAGGCGTTTGTGTTCGCCGTCGCCTTGACGCGCTGATAGAACGTGTACTCCGTACCGGGCATAAGGCCGGTAAACTCAGTGCTATCCTGATAGGTCGTGCCATCCTTACTATACTCACAGCCATCCACTGCATTCAGTGTGATGCTGTTCTTGGTGGCGCTCGCCTTTGTCGGCGCGGTGGGCGCGTCTGGGGTGGACGCGGTAATCGTGAACGTCCAGCCGTCGCCGTAAAGTACAGCTGTGCTGGCTGCGTACTGGTCGCCCTCGGCAACCGTCGCGCCGACATAATAGGTGCCGACGTTCTTGGGCGTTGCCTCGGTGGTGCGGCTGGCGTCGCTGTAATACTTCACCGTAATCGTGCCCATGCCCGTCACGCCGGACGCCGCGGCAACGGTCGCTGCCTTGTCGCTTCCGCTGTATGTAAGTTCAGACGGCGCGGTATAGGTCAGGTCGGTCGCCGCCGGGGTTTTCTTCGGGATGACCAGCGTAATGGTCATCGTCGCGGTCTTGTCAGCGGTTCCGTCGCCGCTGATCGTGGTCGTGTTGTCCGCGTGGGCCGGGCCCGTAATCATTCCCAGCACCATGCAGAGCGTCAAGACCAGCGATAACAGTCTTTTTCGTCTCATAGATACACCTCTCGTATGTAGGTTACTTCACTTCAAGTGTCAGTTGGATCTCCGCTCCGTTGAGCGGCTGGTTATCCTCTATGGTATAGCAGTCGTAATGGAGCGTCGCGGGGTACTCGCCCGCGTCCAGCGCCTTTGTCAGCGTGATGCGGGTGAACGCCTCGCCGGGGGAGAGCGCCTCGCCCGTCCAGAGGGTTTCGCCGCCCTCCAGCGTCAGGCTGAGGACGAAGGTACAGGCGTTCTCCGGCGGGTTTTTGAGGTTCACGGTCTGCGTCGTCTTGCCCGCCGCGAAGTTCAGCTTCTCATAGCCCGGTATGGCGATGTTCTCGCCGCTGCCGGGATTCGCCTCCGCGAACCGCTCCACGGCGTCGCCGCCCGCGCCGCAGGCGGTCAGCAGGAGCGCAAAGGCAAGGATGAGAAAGGCCGCAAGGATATTTGATTTTCGGTTCATAGGCTCACGACCTTTCTGCTGACGTGTCTTATATTCGCTTGGGCTGAATCGCTGACTCGTCCGAGCGTGTGAGTGTTATACTCAATTCTACGGCTCAATGGTGAACACAAACTTGATGCCATTGCCATCACCATAAATATCTCCGATGAACGATACGCTGGAGGCATTGCCGGTCCAGGTCCTTTTGTCAGAGTCGCCCGACCAGCCTGTGCCTGATACGTCACAAAACCCATTAGTCGCTACTACTTCAATCTTGGTGAAGTTGCCGAGGGTGGTGGTAAATGTTCCGTTTTCCTCGAAATTCTTTTCGTCGAAGTCTATAGAGCCGGCAGTTATAGTGACACCGTCCTTGGTGAAAGAATTTCCACTGCCGGTTATATCATCGTTGTTCCACGTTACGGTGATGGGGGGAGCCATCTTCAGCATGCTCTGGTAGTATTTGCCGGCAGCAAAGGTCACGCTGGCCTTAGAGCAGGTGTAGGTCTTGCTGTCGCTGCCTGTGGCAGAGAATCTGACGGCCTGATCGCTGACGGCGGGCAGGGCGACGTAGAGCGTGCTGGTGGCCGAGGCGGGGGTGATGACATAGTCCTGCGCACCGATGGTGACGGTCAGCGACGTCACGTTGATGGTGGCCGATCCGTCGGAGTTCTTGGTGGTGAACTTGAAGCTGGCGAACGGGCTGGTGAGCTCCAACGAGGGCAGTGAATTGCCATCCCAAGCGCCCGTTGTTGTGCAGCAGTTGATGATGTCTTCATCCAGCGTGCCGTTCTGCGCGTCGAGAGCGCCTGTGTTCAACGTGCCGTCGTCATTGGCCATCGTAGCGGGATAGATATAGGTCACGTGCTTCGTCTTGTCGGCATCGTCGATGGTCACGTTGATGGTGGCCGACTTGCCTTCGTTGCTGATGTCGCTGGCGGTCAGAGCATCACTCACGACCTTCGCGGTCTGTCCGCTTGTGTTCTTGTAGATGACAGCTACCTGTTTGCCCGCAACAAACGCAGTGGGGAGGGTACCTGTGCTACTTCCCCAATCAAATGGATCACCGCCGGCCGTCATGTTTCTGGTGAGTGTAATGCCAGCCGGAACTGCGATCTCCACCTTCGCCGTAAAGGTCACGGTGTCCTGATAGGTGCCTGCGGGCTTGGAGCTGTAATCGTCCACGATGATGCCTGCGGTCTGAGATGTGCCGTCAGCGGTCAGCCCGGTGAATTCCCATGTGGGGGCTTCTGCTGCTGCACTGTATGTTCCTGTTTCTTTCGCAAGATTATAGCCGACTTTTGACTCGGTTTGTTCTCCCTTGTTCGCAACTAAGTTCCAAGAATTTTCAGATGTCGGTGTAACTACCAGCTTCTTGCCGCTTTCAAGGGTACCCTTTGCGGAAATGCCGCCTTCAAGTGCGTTCCAGCCGCTGTTGGCTACCGTCAGCGTGGACGGGATGGTGAGGGTGTAGCTGGTGTCTCCGTCCGCCAGCGCGGTCATGCTGAACGCCGGGACGAGGGAGAGCATCAGCACGAGGCTGAGCAGGATGCTCCAAAGTCTTTTGCTCTTGTGTTTCATGGGTTTTTCCTCCTTATTTCGTGCCGCATCTGCGGCATGGTTTACATGGTTGTGTGTTACTGCGCTGTGCATCGCAGGTTTTGAAACGTCACCGCCAGCTCTTCCGACTTCCAGAGCTTCGGGAGGAAGCCGCTGACGGGAAGCCCGGGCAGCTTGCCGGCGACCTCGTTCTCGCTGCAAACGGTGACAAAGATGATAGATGTGCCGGGGCAAATCTCTTTCATCCGTTTCGCCAGCCTGATGCCGCCGTGCCGCTCCTTCCAAAGCTCTATTTCGGTCAGCAACACGTCGCATCCCTGTGCCTCGGCAAACGCCAGGGCGTGATCGGGGTGCTCGAAGCTATGCAGTTCCGCATCCGGGACGATTTGATGTAGCTCATCCCGCATTGCGTCCAACGCGAATTTGTTTGAGTCTACATGAATGACCTTCATACTGTTTCTCCGTTCCGTGGGTACAATACAACGTACTGTGCAATATGTGGTAAATACATACTAAACGACACTATATTATAGCTCAAACAGGCTGTAAATACAATGCTGTATTTGTAAAAATCACTCGATTTTTCTGTATTAGGCAGCTTTTTATCAGCCGGAGGCGCTTTTTGGGGCGTTTTCCGGCTTTTCGTGTTGGCTGCTGATTGACAAGGTGCATCTTTCGCCGTGCGATTAGGGCTTGCGAGGAGGGAGCGCCAGCCTCGTTTACCACATATTGCACAGAATGTTGTACTTATAAGATCAGGCGGAGCTGACCGAGCTGCCGCCTTTCTTCTTTGCCGCTGCGGGCGGTGTAGATGCGCGTGGTGTCGATGCTGCTGTGGCCGAGAATGTCCGCAAGCCGCACAATGTCCTTGAACTTTGCGTAGTGCGTCCGGGCGAACAGGTGCCGGAGGTTATGGGGAAAGACCTTCTTCGCCGCCACCCGCGCCGCCTCCGCCAGCTTTTTGAGCATCTTCCAGATGTTCGAGCGGTCGAGGGGCTTGCCCGTCCGGGTGACGAACACGCTGCCGCTGACGATGCCGCTTTCCGCGCAGTAGTCCGCGAGCTTCTTCGCCAGTGCGTGAGGAATGAGGATCGTCCGCAGCTTTCCCTTGTTCTGGATGGTCGCCTCGCCGCTTGTGAGGCTCTCCACGGTGATTGGCTTTAGCTCGCTCACCCGCAGCCCCAGGGCGCAAAGCGTCTGCACCATCAGCGCAAGGCGGGTGTTGCCGTCATTTTCGGCGGCGCGTACCATGCGCTCATACTCCTTTTGGGACAGCTCCTTGTCAGCGTCAAGATAGGTTTTCCGCTGAATGTGCAGATATTTGAGCCGCCAGTCCGAGCCGAAGAACGCGAGAAACAAGTTGACCGCGCCGAGGATGGAATTGACGCTGGACGGCGCGTAGCCCCGCTCCGTGAGGTAGGCGCGAAACCCCACCAGCGCCGCCTTTTCGGGGATGCCGTTCGGCGCGTAGTCCATGAGCAGCCGCAGGTCGTGGACGTACTTGGAGATTGTCGCGGGGCTGTACTCCCGCTCGGTGAGGAAATCTGTAAAGCGCCGTGCTTCGGCGTCGGTGATAACGAGCATGATTGTTTCTCCTTTTCCGTAAAATGGGTAAAAGGGAATTATATCATGCTCGTTTTGTGTGGCTTTATGCGGTCTGCTTATAGAAGCTCCGCGAGGTTTTCAACGTGCATTTCCTCAATTATCGT
>CAMVTO010000049.1 GCA_947170435.1 uncultured Clostridia bacterium
GTTCAGTCCGAACGGCGACACTTCCCGCGCGATGGTCGCCACGATGCTCTGGCGTTTGGAGGGCTCACCGATTGTCAGCGGTGAGATGAAGTTTGTGGACGTGGCTGAGGGTACTTGGTACACTGAGGCGGTTCGCTGGGCATCTGACGCCGGGATCATCACCGGCTCGAAGATCCCCGCAAAGACGACCCCGTGGCCGATGGGCTTCGACCCTGACAAGGCGGTAACGCGTGAGCAGCTTGCGACAATGCTTTACCGCTACGGGCAGTACAAGAAGGCTGACGTAAGCGCGAACGCCGGACTTGACAGCTACGGCGACGCGCAGAACGTCAGCAGTTGGGCAGCGTCCGCGATGCAGTGGGCGGTCGGCTCCGGCATCGTCAACGGCACGCAGAAGGGAACCCGCGTCGTCGTACTTGACCCGCAGGGCAACGCGACCCGCGCGCAGGTGGCGACGATGCTCATGCGGTACAGCACAGCGAAGTAACGCCACACATAGGTTTCTACGAAAACAACGGGCTTCGGCCCGTTGTTTTCATTTGATTAGTATGTAGTCCACCTTGACCTCTCCATCTGACACACCTTTGAGCAACGCGATCGGCGACGGCAATCGCTCCGCGCAAAAGCTCTTCCATAGCGGGATGGGACTTCTTCGCCTTGCTCATGCCCATAATGCTATCCTCCTAAAGATGATGTTTATAATCATGTTAGGAGGACGTAAAAAAGTACCACACCAAAACCGATCTTAAAACGTCAATAATGTGAGTTATCAAGAAATTCTGCAATTATTTCCGTTGAACTGAAGCCCGGCACAAAATTAACGCCTGACGAGCGGAAAATGCTGTCAGACGCCAAGAAGCTCCCTGTGATTTACGATGATGATTCGCCTGAAATGACCGCGGACATGGAACGGGCCTTTATCGAGGCTCGCCGGAAAAAGCCCTATCGCGGGGAGCCCTTAACGCTTTACGTTTCATCGGCAACCATTGAGAAAGCCAAGGGGCTTGGGGAGGACTATATCGCGTTGCTGGGCCGCCTGTTGGATCGGGCTCTGGAGGACTATCATCCCGCATAAAAAAGTTGTATCGCAAGGGCTGATTTTGTCGAATATTCTCTGGAAGTCTGCGGTGATTTATCGCGCCGCTGTTGCAAATTTTTATTTTCGAAACGCGGGAATCCGATGCTTATGCGGGTTTCAAGCCATTTCATCCCTCTGCTTCGCACGCAGGAGGTCACTGGTTCGAGTCCGGCAGTCTCCACCAGAAAGGAACCGTCGCAGATTTTTCTGCGACGGTTCCTTTTTGCTGCGTTTGACATTTTCACCAAAAATCGTAATTATTACTGTTTTTTGCAGGATTTCTCTTGCGCCCTTGCATCTGACGTGGTAAAATCTGCACACAAAGTGGAGTAGTATCATTGCCGATCCACAACGACGCTATGACCGAACCGGCGTGAGCCGGGTCGAACGCATAGAATATAACAGAGAGGATGTGATAGCAAGGCAAAAGCGTGGCAGTACAGCGGGGCGCACGCTCCGGCGCGGGGACAGCGCAAACCCGCGGCGGGAGGGCGATAATGCGCCGGGAGCATCATCAGAAACTGCGCAGACTGATGAAGCGACGTTGTTCGCGCGCGAGACAGCGTACTTGAAATCTGGAATCGCACCCTGCGGGAAACCGCGGTTCGCAAAACTACAGGGTCTAAACGCCGCGAGGCGCATGACAGCCAGTTGCCGGATATGTTTATCCCATTTAGCAAGCCTCCCGAAAGGGAGCGCACGCAAAGCCGGGGAACGGGAAACCGTCCCCTTTGGAGGCTAAAGCCGATGCGAAGTCCAGATAATGGGTACGCGCGGAGGCCAGGCTCGTCCGGCTGCCGGAGATATTCTATCTGCCTAGTAAACCACGCGAAAGCGTGGGGCACAAAGCTTTGGAGGCCCTGTTGCCGCAAGTCGAACCTTGCGGTGACGCGCCAGTCCGGCCGCCGGGGATCTTTGCCTCCGCAAGAAGGAAGGGTACCCGTTTTGCATCCGCCGCCCATCGGGCGTGATGCGCTTTTGCATGACACCGCCGGGAGGCGGCGGCAATCCGGAAACCCGGAACTTTTGAAATTGCAAAGAAAGGAATGAAACCAAGTGAAAGTTAGACTCAAAAAATCATTATCTCTCTTATTATCACTCATAATGATCTTGGGCTGCATGAGTCTTCCTGCGTTCGCGAATTACACTGCAACAAAGGACGAAACGACGAAGGTTGTGACCGTTGCTGAGGCAGTAGAAGAAGCGGATGCGGAAACGTATTTTACAGCAGCAGACGCGGCTGCGGTTCATGCAGGCGCGGTTGCTAAGGTTGGCGAAGCATACTACTCCGACCTGCAGACCGCGATCAACGCGGCGCAGGATGGCGCGACCGTCACGCTGCTGGGGAACGTCGAGCAGAGCAAATACCTGTCCATCGGAAAGGACATCATCCTTGACCTTGGCGGTTTTGCGCTGACTCGCAAGTCGGAAGGCGGAAACACCAACGTTCTTATTACAGGCGCTGATGTGACCATCAAGAACGGCAGCGTGAACATTGTTACTAACGATACAGAAAATGGTCGGGCGATTTATGTTGAGAATGAGGGCAAGGCTACGCTGGATAGCGTTGTAGTGACCGGCTTGGCCTACGGCGTGTTCATTAACGACAGCTCTTCCGCGGTGATCGAAGCTGGCGCGGAAGTTTATGCGACCAATTGGGGTATTTTTGCGGCGGGTACGTCCAGCCTCACCGTGAATGGCGGTACGATCAGCACCACCACTTCTGGTGGCTACGCGATCTCCACCAACGGCAACGAGGGGCAGAACGCGACCATCACCGTCAACGGCGGCACGATCACCGGCGCGGAGATTGGTATCTATCAGCCCTCCGGTACGCTCACCGTGTCCGGCGGTACGATCACCGGTGCGACGGGCGTCTATCAGAAGTCCGGTACGCTGAGCATCACCGGCGGCACGATCACCGGCAACGGCGATAAGACTGATTACCTCTACTATGGCAACGGCGGGAACTTCACCGGCGACGCGTTGGTCATCGACAACTGCGGTTATCCGAACGGTGTGCCGACTGCGAACATCACCGGCGGTACCTTCAGCAGCACGCACGCTTCTGCTGTCGGCAGCTATGCGTACAACAAGGATAGCAGCACTGATCGCACGCCGCTCACCGGCTTCATCACCGGCGGTACGTTCAGCGACGTCTCCGCGGTGAATTACCTCGCGGAGAACGCGAATGCGACCTTCGAGATTTCCGACGAGGCCGGCCTCAAGGCGTTCCGCGACGCGGTCAACGCTGGCAACAGCTTCGCCGGACAGACTGTCAAGCTGATGAACGACATCACGCTCACCGGAGTGTGGACGCCGATCGGCAACGGCGCGAGATTGGACTATGAGACGCATTCGGATGAGCAGCTGACGGCAACTCCGGCCTTCTGCGGTACGTTCGACGGCAACGGTATGACGATCTCCGGCCTGACCAACCACAGCGGGGACGATGTGTATACGCCCGGCCAGAATAGCATCAACGTGGCCAATGGTAAGAACGAGTACGTGTACGGCCTGTTTGGCGTGATCGGCGGCGGCGCGACCATCAAGAACCTGGAGCTGACGGGGGTTGACATTGACACTTCCCTCTTGAACGAAGCCACCTATGTGGGCGATTCGGTCGGTGCGCTGGTCGGCTATGCGTTCGGCGCGGCCAAGATTACTGGTGTTACCACGAGCGGTACGGTGAAGGGCTTCAATGCCGTCGGCGGTATCGTCGGCAGAGCGTATTACGGCAACTATGCTGATAATAGACAGCTCATGTTCACCTTTACGCGCAACTCCAGCAGCGCGAATGTGACCGGCACCGACACCAGCGCGGGCAAAGCTGCCGGCCTTGTCGGATACATTTCTGACAATGGACGCTCCGGTTACTCGATCCAGTTTTACTACAACACCGTGAGCGGCAGCGTGACTGGCAGCAAGTACACAGCGGAACTCGCTGTCCTCGGCTGGGATATGTTCAACAGCAACGGCAGCAGGAAGCGCGCAGGAACCGATTTCCTTTACGGTTCGCTGAGCGGCAATAAGCCCGGATATCTCAATGCCTCCGTGGCGATCAACGGTCTCAAGTACGACGTGCTTTCTTGGGCTGTTAGTAATGTTAAGGACGACCAGACCATTACGCTTCTGCGTGACGCAGGAGACGGAAAATGGGTAACAGTTAACAACGACAAGCGCTTTACGCTTGATCTCGGTGGCCATAAGCTGACGAAGGGCATTGATCTCTATCGCGGCTTCCTGACGATCGACAACGGCACTGTGAATGGCGGCTTCTATGTTTATGGCAGCAAGACGGAAACGTCGTCCTACAACAGCCTCACGGTTGCGCAAAATGCCACGATTGACTCGCACTACGCCATTGTCTACTCAAACCAGTCTGGGGCGAAGGCGTACGGAACGACCATCAATATGAACGGTACGCTCCGTGGCAATCTCTTTGTCATGGGCAATATCCATGAGGGCAACTCCGTTATCAACGTCGCGGGTACGATTGACGCCACAGACAGAAGCGACATCGGTATCGCGCTCAATGGCTATGCGACGGTCAACGTCAAGAGCACCGCAACGGTTACGTCTAAGGCGGCCGACACCCAAAGCGGCACCGGTATCGAGGTTCGCGCGGGTGTTCTGAACGTCGAAGGCGGCACGATCACCGGTAACGGTCACCCCACCACGGTGAATCCCAATGGCAGCGGTACGACTTCGACCGGCACAGGCATTGCGGTTCCTCAGCACACCACCAAGCTGCCCATCGAGGTGAACATCACCGGCGGTACGATCACCGGCTTCTCTTCGTTCTATGAGAGCAATCCGCAGAATAGCTCCGCTGATGACCTTGCTCAGATCAAGCTGAGCATCAGCGGTGGTACGTTCAGGAACAACGAAGGCGGCACGGTTTCGATCTACAGCAAGGACTTCACCGGCTTCATCACCGGCGGTACGTTTGTAAATGAGCCCCTTGCGAAGTATATCGCGCCCGGTTACAGCGCAAAGGAGATCACTGGTGGTTTCGAGGTTGTCAAGAACACCGGTAACGGCTATGTGACGGTAAACGACAACGAGGATCCCACCGATGACCTGACGGTTGCTGCGGCTGTCGCGAACATTGTCAACAGCCAAAATGATACCACCAAGATCAGCATTGCTGAAGCGGCTGGCGATATCAAGCTCGGCTCCGTGGTGATCGAGGCCGGCAGCTCGCTCGAAAAGACCACTACTGCAGGTAGCACGAGCGCGCAAGGTACTGTTACCGTTCAGGAAGTCAAGATCGAGAACAGCGATAAGAGCGCGTCCTCTACGGTGTATGCCGTCAAGTCGAACACTGCTGAGGGAATCACGCTGGCGACCGCTACCGTCGGTACCGGCCTGACCGGCGACGAGAGCAAGACCTACGAGGCTGCGGACTATGTTAGCTCCAGCAAGCTGGAGGAGTTGCTCGCAACGGAAATCGCCTCTGCAAACGTTGCCGTTACGGAAAATCTCGTTGTTGACGTTAAGCTGGATGTTGTTCCGGAGACTGTGACCAAGCAGGGCAACGACATTAAGACCTTTGACGTAGACCTTTGGGCAACCCCGAGCATCAACGGAGTTGCGAAGGAACCGGTCAAGGTCAGCGACAGCGTCAGCATTGGCGAAGAGAGCGGCGCGAAGTTTGACGTTCCTCTGGCGCTCGGTTCCGAGTATGAGGGTAAAGCGGTCATGGTTATCCATGAGGCCAGCAGCGGCTATGTTGCAGATAGCTTCTATCGCCGCGTCGTGGACGGCGTCGTTACCGTTCCGGCCACGCACTTCAGCACGTTCCGCGTCCAGGAGGTTGCGTATGTCGACTCGTTGAACATCCCCACCTATGTAAGCCTGTCCGAAAACATCGACCTCGTGTTCATGATTCCGGCGTCCATTGTCTCAGAAACTGCTGATACCCTCAGCAAAGCTTACCGGTACACGATCTCGCTTGCGGACAGAGGCGCACAGTATGATGTGTCGGGCGTGATCAAAAATCTGGAAACGAAGGAGCAGGATGACGTTACCTATTACTTGGCGTCCTACGCGGTGCCCGCGCAGTACATCAAGGATTCGGATGTTACTCTGAAGCTGACGGCTGTTAAAGGTAATAGCTACACTGACCTTACCATTTTGGACGCCAATGCTCAGCCTCAGTACGACGGCTACAGCCTGACCGTTGCGGACTATCTGGCTAAGGTGGTTGCGAACAATTCCGGCGATACCAAGCTTGCGAATGTTGCGAACGCGCTGCTTGACTACGGTGAATTTGCCCACCAGTACTTTACTCTTGGCGCAGATAAGACCGCTGTCGCTGGTAATGCGGTGAGCAGCAGCTTCGGTACCCCGAACACGAACGAGTTCGCAAGCTATCGCGGCGCTTGGAGAGGCACAACTAGTAGCGGAATGGAGTACTACGGCTCCAACCTGACGCTGCTTTCGCAGATGGGCGTCAACCTGTTCTTCAGCACGAATAACCGAAATCTTGAGCAGGACTTCAGAGTTGCGAAGAAGGTTGGCGATGCGTGGGAGTATTTCGAGGATACATTCACGACTACCATGCAGGACAACGGCAAATTCGCGTATCTCACCCTGCCCGGTGTTGACCCGAATGAACTTGGTACGATGCTGAAGATTGAGACAGCAGATGATAGCACTTGGGAAGCTCGTTACTGCGCATTCAGCTATGCGCACACGATGATGCAGAACAAGAGCGCGAACAGCACCACGGCCTACCTGCTCCATGCGATCAGACTCTACAGCGAAGCCGTGGCGGCTTACGCGGCACAGTGACCTGGTCAATCGGCGAATGAGAGAGGTAATGACTATGAAAAAAGTGTATAGAGAGCCTGAATTAGAGCTTATTCGGCTCAACGACGTGATCACAGCGTCGGGAGTGTCGGGAGAGCCTGACAATTTTGAGCAAGGCACTGAAATTGTGCCAGCAGGCCAGACGGACAATAACCCGGACGGTTTCGAGTGGTAAAGAGCCGCAAAAACCTATTTCAAGCTTACGAAAGGAGGCGGGCGCTCCGGCGCCCGCCTCCCACACAAACAGGAAAACGAGGTGATCGACCATGAGAAAGGCGATGAGCCGGCTGACGGCTGCGCTGCTGTGCCTGCTGCTGTGCGCACCTACGGCGCTGGCGGCCGTCGACCTGCCTGTGATCGGACAAGACTATAAGGTATCATTAAACGGCACGCGGTATGTGTCACTGAACGCGGCCGTTGCAGCAGCCGAGGACGGGGACGAGCTGACACTGCTCAAGACCACCACGGAGCGCTGTGAAATCAATAAGCGGCTGACGATTTGGCGCAATGGACATGAAGCGAGCCAACTGTCCGCCGGAGCAGGCTATGTTCTGGAAACAGACGACGAGGCATATCGCGTCAGCATTCTGACTTTTTTGGGCGCGTATTGCCAGGAGGGGGAGCGCTGCCTTGTCTCGGTGGAATACTACCCCGGCTATGATGGGATAACGGAAGCGAACGGCAGCTTTGTGGTGGCCTGTTATAATGACGCCGGACAGATGCTTGCCGCCACAGTGAAGCCGGTGGATTTTTCCGAACCGGCAGCGGTTTTTCTGAATATGATTGTGCAAGACGAAGTTGAAACAGTGAAACTGTTTGTAATGAGCAGCAGCTGTGCGCCGCTGCTTGAGAATATGGAATTGGAATATGACGCAAGCCTGGCTGCTATGGGTCCTCCCATGGCCTGATGTTTTGCTTATACATATCATCAATACAAAACGAGGTGTTCGGAAATGAAGAAAATGTTGTGCCGCCTTATGGCGGTGGCTCTTTGCCTGACGATGTGCGCTCCCACTGTGCTGGCCGTTGATCTGCCGGCGATTGTTGTCCCGACCAATGGGACAGGCACGAAAGAGCAACCGAGCAATATAGAAACGGAAGACACTGAAATCGTCACAGAAAACGTCGATGATATGCCATCCATAGAAGAAGTGGACCGTAACAGCGAGGCCAGAATAAACGCATGGAAGGAGAGCTCCGTCCGCGCTGTTGTCGGCCCTGATACGCAGATCATCAACATCGACGGTCTCGATGTCACGCTCGCGGACGGCAAGTCCGTGCATCTCCCGTTTGTGGACGTCGCCAAGGACGCGTACTACACCGAGGCGGTGGCGTGGGCTTATGCCAACGGCATCACCTCCGGCGTGACGGAACAGAGCTTCGGGCCCGACGCGACCTGCACCCGCGGCCAGATGGTGACCTTCCTCTGGCGCGCGGCCGGCAAGCCGGAACCGAGCGGCACAACCTCTGCGTTCAGTGACGTGGAGTCCGGCGCGTACTACGAAAAGGCGGTCGCGTGGGCGGTGGAGAATGGCGTCACCACCGGCGTCGGCGGCGACAGGTTCGATCCGAACGGCATCGTGAACCGCGCGCAGACGGTCACGTTCCTCTATCGCGCCAAGGGCAGCCCCGCAGCGACGGCGAACGCAAGCTTTGCCGACGTTGCGGCTGGCGAATACTATGCCGACGCGGTTGCGTGGGCGGTTGCCAATGGCGTCACCGCCGGTGTCGGCAACAACGCGTTTGCGCCGAGCGGCAGCTGCCTCCGCGCGCAGACGGTCACGTTCCTGTACCGCGCGTACAGGTGAGACATGGGAAACACAAAAAAGCAAGTCCGGCTCCCGGACTTGCTTTTTTGTGCGGGCTTCCGTGGCGTCCCGATCCGCGAGAACATGGCGCAGGCCAAGGCGGTATTTGGCGATTGAAAAAACCCGCGGCGTCAGCCGCGGGTTTCGCTTATCTCTTTGCGCTGCTTTTCACGCGCAGCGTCTTTTTCCACCAGCGTGCGCAGGATCATCTGCACCCGCTCCTCGGCGGAAAGATCCGGCGCAATCAGGCCGAGCCCGTAGCCCAGCGCGTCATCACCGTCACCGAAACGGGATCCAGAGCCGTGATATGAGCCGCGCTGTGAACCGCGTTGCGAGCTGCGCTGTGAGCCGCTGCAGAAGCCGTGAGCGCTGCCGGCCATCCGCCCGCCGGAGACGGGCGCGCCGTCTGTGCCGCAGTGCTGCTTCAGCTCCTCCCAGAACGCCCGCAGCGACGGCATATCCTCAGGACGGCGCGCAGCAGGAGAGACCCGATTCTTTTTGAGCTTGCTCACGGCGGCACCTCCTTCCGGTTTCGATCAAAGACTATCTAAATATGGCGCGGTTTGGCAGTTGGCGGACAGGACCCGTTCCCAATCGGGAAAGTCCTGCAAAATGCGGAGCACGCAGCGCAGACAGTAGGCGACGCGGCGCTCCGGCGACGCGGCCAGTTCGTTCTTGTGCCCCCACAGGTGGGTGATGAAATCCTGCTCGTTGAGCGCGTCCGCGTCCAGCAGCGTGCGCAGCGTCACGCCGTGGGCGGCAACGCACATGGGCAGGATACGCTGTTCGGCAAAGCACATGGAGACCGTTGGGTCGATCGCGTCATTGCGCAGCGCGCGCATGAACGCAAACGCGGCGTCCACATAGTCGTTTTTCAAAGCGCCATCCGGCAAATAGAGAAACGCGGTGTTGGCAGCAGAGAGCGTGAAATCCCAGCCCTTGGGAAAGGCATAGTCCTCCGCGAGCACAAAGGCTGTCTTGGGATCGGGATAGACGCCGGGATCCAGCGCCTCGCGGTGCGCAGCCACCGCCGCATCCGTCAGATGGGGGCGGACATCCGCCCAGACGATCATGTCGGTATCCAGCATGACGCAGGGCGCGTCCATGCTGCGCAGAGCGTACAGCTTGCCGGCCGCCCAGAAGCGGAAGGGATCGGTTGTGCTGTCAATGCCGTCGAGCGCGGCGGAGACCGGCTCGCTCCAAAGCCCGGCAAGGCCGGCTCGCTCGAAAAACGCGGCGCCGGCGCTGTCGGTCACCATTTGAATCGGCCCGTTCAGCTGCCGCCATTTGAGGGCGGAGAGCATCATCGTGAGCAGCTCGTAATCCGGTATCACGATCTCTCCGCCATGCCTGCCCCGGTTGGGCGCAGACCAAAAAGAGTGAAATGCTCTCATATTGTACAATTATACGAATATTGTCCATTTGTGTCAAGGGAAACGATGCTGATTCAACAATAAAATACGCGCTCTTGCGCCCGCGGTGCTTTTCGGGTACAATAGAAACGACCGGGAGGGGAGGGGGAGACGCGTGATCGTAATGGATCTGGAGTGGAATCGGAGCTACGACAGAAAAAAACTGGATGAGATCCTGCAAATCGGCGCGGTGCGCACGGATGGCCCGGGCGGGACGATCACGGACAGCTTTTGTGTTTTTATCCGCCCCTGCGTCCACAAGCGCTTCGACCCCGGTGCGCGCAAGCAGCCTGACCTGCAATGCGCCGTGGACTCGGAGGAGACCTTCCTTTCGGCCTGGGCGGCGTTTTGCGAGTGGTGCGGGGACGATCGCACCTTTGCGTTCTGGGGGCCGGACGACTTCGGCGTGATCCGCCAGAACTGTGCCTACTGGGGCGTGGAGGCGTTTGCGCCGGAGAAGGTCTATAACTATCAGCGCGCGTTCTCCCACGCATGCGGCGCAAGCTCGGCGGCGGCGCTGTGGCGCGTGGTGGACTATCTGGGCATACCGGATATCTTTGACTATCATAATGCCCTGTATGACGCGATGTATACCGCGCTCATCGGCATGTGGCTGCACCGGGAGGATCTGGAGTACACGCCGAAGCAACGCGCCAAAGCAGGAACGAGAAAACGCAGGCACGTTCGCCCTTGACACTGCGGAGATAAACTTTTATACTAAATAGCAACGAAAGATACACTTTTCAGAGGTGCATTCAATTCATCAGCAAGGAGGGATATGAATATGACCATTCAAAAGAAACAGGACGGCGGCAAACTGGCCATCGCTCTTGAAGGCCGCCTTGATACGACAACAGCTCCTGAGCTGGAAGCGGAGGTCAAGGAGCTGGGCGGCGTGACAGAGCTGGTTTTCGATATGGCGTCTTTGGAGTATATCTCCTCAGCCGGCCTGCGCGTGCTGCTGGCGGCGCAGAAGACGATGAATAAGCAGGGAAGCATGCTGATCCGCGGCGCAAGCGAGGATATCAAGGACATTTTTGATGTGACCGGATTCAGCGACATCCTGACCATTGAATAAGCGGCTTGGCAAAAACCCCGCAAGCTGAAGCGCGAGAGGGAGGAGAAGCTATGGAAGCCGACAAAACAATAAAAGTACCGGCGGAGCTGGATAAGGTCTACGATGTGCAGGACTTTGTCAACAGCGTTCTGGAGGCGCATGACTGCGGCATGAAGGCACAGATGCAGATTGAGATCGCGGTAGAGGAGCTGTTCGTCAACATTGCGCACTACGCCTATCCCAACGGGAAAGGCGACGCGGAGATCTCCGTCGGTGTGGACGACGGCGTAGCCTCAATCACATTCCGTGACAGCGGCATCCCCTACGATCCGCTGGCGAAGGAGGACCCGGACGTCACCAAGAAGGCGGAGGATCGTTCGATTGGCGGCCTCGGTATCTACATGGTCAAAAAGAGCATGGATGAGATGCTCTATCGGTACGAGGACGGCCACAACATCCTGACAATTCGGAAAAAGCTATAAAAAGACGCACCGTATTCACACGGTGCATCTTTTTATGTTCTGCGGGTGGCGTCGGGAGAACTGCCCGTGGGGCCAAAGAAGTTCAGCTTTTTGTCCGAGAGCCGGAAGGTCACGTCGTCCGAGGTGGAGCATTCGCCGTCGAGGCAGGTGACGATGTCATTTTTCTCCGACCGGATGCGGATGACGGACGCGGTGTAGCAGGTGGCAAACTGCGGAAACTGGCGGTATCCTCCCTTGCCGTAGGGGCCGACAAAACGGGCAAACTGCACGCGGGAGACCTTCTTGACGATCAGCGTGTTGAGTACGCCGTCCATCATCCCTGCCTCGGCGACCGGCATGAATCCGCCGCCGTAGTAGCGCCCGTTGCATACGGCGATCACGGCGAAGTCCTTCGCGTCCAGCACCTCGCCGTCCACAGTCACCGTCCAATGGCTGCCGATGCCCTTGAACAGAAAATTGACGATCAGCGAGGCAATGTAGCTGCCCTTGCCGTCCAGCAGCGGCGTGGCGGAGTACTTGTGCACGTCCTGCGCGATGCGTGCGTCGACGCCGCTGCACGCGATGGTGAGACACTGGCGGCCGTTGCAGTCGATGAGATCCAGCTTCTCCGCCGGGCCGTTCCACAGGTTCTCCGGGTCGACGAATTTGGCGGCGTCGTCGCCGAAGTTTTTGAGAAAGTCGTTGCCCGTGCCGATGGGCACAACGGACATGGCGGCGTTTTCAAAGCCGGCGATGCCGTTGGCGACCTCGTTGACCGTGCCGTCACCGCCGCAGGCGTAGAAGCGCACGCCGCCGCCCTGTGAGGCGATGCCGCGGCTGAGCATGGTGGCGTGGCCCTGCGAGCGAGTCAGCATGCATTCCACGTCCAGGTTGTGATGCTCCCGCAGCCCCCGCGCCATCTGATAGATGCGCTGGCGGTTGTCGGACTTGCCGGCGACGGGATTGATGATAAACACGTGCCGCATGTTGCGCCTCCTATACCTTTTTGCCGTAGAGAAACAGATCGCATTTGAGCATGCCGTTGTACAGCTTGCGCTTTTTATCAGCGCTCTTACCGAAGCAGCGCTCAAACTCCGTGTGGGACGAGAGCACCGCGATGCGCCAGGTATCCGGCAGCTTGTCCATCGACTTGCCGAAGGCGCGGTACAGCTCCTCGGCCTCCTGCCGCTCCAGCAGGCGTTCGCCGTAGGGCGGGTTGGTCACGACCCTGCCATACAGTCCGCCCCAGTGGAAGCGCGTCGCGTCCGCAACCTCAAAAGACACCGTGTCCTCCACTTCGGCGAGCTGTGCGTTGTGCTGCGCGATCGCGACGGCGTCGGGGTCGATGTCGCCGCCCCAGATCTCATAGCGCTTGTCGCGAAACTCCTTGTCCATCGCCTCGTCCGCGGCGTCGAGCCAGATTTTTTTGTTCAGGCTGTCCCACGACTGTGCCGCGAAGCTGCGGCTGAGTCCGGGAGCGCGGTTCTTGGCGATCAGCGCCGCCTCGATGGCGATGGTGCCGGAGCCGCAGAAGGGATCGCAGAACGGGTCCAGACCGCGGTATTTCGTGAGCAGCACCATGGCGGCGGCCAGCGTCTCACGCAGCGGCGCGGCGACGCCCACGGCACGGTATCCGCGCTTGTAGAGTCCCTCGCCGGAGGTGTCAAGCCCGATCATGACCTCGTCCTTCATAATCGAAAACCGGATCTGCCGCCGTTTGCCGGTTTCCGGCAGGGTCTCAAGACCGTATTGCGCGCCGAGGCGGGAGACGACAGCCTTTTTGACGATGCTCTGACAGGCGGGCACAGAGTGGAGCGTGGAGTTGATGGAGTAGCCGGTAACAGGAAACTCGTCATCCCGGCCGATCCAGTCCTCCCATGCGACGGCCTTCGTGCCCTGAAAGAGCGCTTCAAAATCCGTGGCGCGGAAGGTGTTCAGCACCAACAGCACTCTTGCACCGCAGCGCAGGTTGATGTTCAGCCGCGCAATGTCGGCCTCCGTGCCGCGGCAGAGCACACGCCCGTTTTCCACGCGCACGTCCGCAAGGCCCAGTCGTTTCACTTCGTCGCCCACAAGCTTTTCCAGCCCCAGCAGGCAGGGAATGGCAAAATCCAGCATGATCTTCTCCTCAACAATGTGCTGCCCCCAGTATAGCGAAAAAGTTGCCGAAATGCTATAGTATTTTCGCGCAAATGATGGTAAAATACGGGATGTAAACTTGAAGTTGCGCGAGAAAAATCGCCGCGCAACTTCAAGTTGGTGGAAAAACGGCGCCCAGCGCGCTACGCTTTCCCCAGAGACAGGAAACGGAGGACACACAATGGCCTTTGGCGAACGGCTGCAGGAGGTGCGCAAACGCGCCGGTCTCACGCAGGAGGAGTTTGCCGAACAGCTGCAGGTCTCGCGTCAGGCGGTGAGCAAGTGGGAGAGCGGCCGGGGATACCCGGAGCTGGAAAAGCTCCTCTACATCTGCTCGCGCTGGGACACGACCATGGACGCACTGTTCGCGGATGAACTCCCGCGGCGGGATACCCAGGCGGAGGAGCATGCGCTCCCGAACACGACGCTTGGCAGCGCGGTGGGGAACTTTTTGACCAACCTCTCGCCGTACAACAAACTGATTGTCGGCGTGCTGCTCGCGGTCATTGTGCTGCTTGGTCCCGCGTGCGTATCGTTCCTGCGGGTACTGAAAGGGGGAGCGGATAATATGATGACGGTCATCTGGATCAGCGCCATCGTGGTGTTCGGCATTGCTGAGGCCGCGACGGCGGGACTGGTCTCCATCTGGTTTGTGGGCGGCAGCGCGGCGGCGCTGGTCGCGGCGGCGTTTGACGGCCCGCTGTGGCTGCAATGTGTGCTGTTCCTGCTGGTGTCGGCGGCGCTGCTGGTTGCTACGCGGCCTCTGGCGCGCAGGATGCGCGAGAAGGTGGTGCCCACCAACGCCGACCGCGTGCTGCACCATGCCGCGCGGGTGACGGAGACCATTGACAACGCCCATTCCACGGGCGCGGTCTACATTGACGGCAAAACCTGGACCGCCCGCAGCGAGGACGGGACAGTGCTTGCAAAGGATACCATGGCAAAGGTGGTGCGCATGGAGGGCGTCAAGCTCTATGTCGTGCCGGAAAAAAAGGAGGTAATGTGATGGGACCCTTCGGTTATATTGCTTTGATCGCTTTGATCGCACTCATTCTCTTGCTGATCGTCAGCAACATTCAGGTGGTGCAGCAGTCGCGCGCCTACGTCGTCGAGCGCCTCGGCGC
>CAMVTO010000050.1 GCA_947170435.1 uncultured Clostridia bacterium
GACATGACATTGCCAACCCAGCCGGAGATCTTGTTCTTGATCCAGGTCAGAGCGCCGCTGATGCCGTTCCAGATGCCCTCCACGATGTTTCGCCCGATGGATAGGGCGGTACCGAGTGCGCCCCGAATGCCGTTGACAACGCTCTGCAGGAGGCTTCGACCGATCTCTCCCAGCCTGCCGAGGCCCTGTCTCAGAGCGGTAAACAGGTTAGACAGAACCTGTGCGGCGGCGGTCAAAATCTGCGGTACGGCTTTGATGATGCCGGAGGCCAGGGCCTTGATGATTTCCCAGGCGGCGGTCAGCATTTTGCCGAGCGTGTCCGGGTCGGACAGCTTCGTCGCAAGGCTCGTCGCAAGGGTGACAGCCCCATCAATGAGGATGGGGAGTGCATCAATCAGCCCGTCCACAAGGGCGAGGGTGATCTGCAAGGATGCGTCCACCAATAGGGCGATATTGTCCGGGGTTAGAAGCCCCTCGGTCAGTTGGCCCACAAGGCCAACAAACGAGGTCACAAGGGTCGGCAGATTTGCGAGAACAGCTTCGGACAGCTTCGTCGCAAGGCTCGTCGCAAGGGTGACAGCCCCATCAATGAGGATGGGGAGTGCATCAATCAGCCCGTCCACAAGGGCGAGGGTGATCTGCAAGGATGCGTCCACCAATAGGGCGATATTGTCCGGGGTTAGAAGCCCCTCGGTCAGTTGGCCCACAAGGCCAACAAACGAGGTCACAAGGGTCGGCAGATTTGCGAGAACAGCTTCGGACAGCGACAGGACGATTTGACCGCCCGCGTCGATGAATCGAGGCAAGGCCGCGCTGATATTGTCCACGATAGAATTGATGCCCTCGCTGATCTGCGGAAGGCCGTCTCCGCCTGTGAACATTTCGGTCAGCCCGTCCATGACCTGGGTTATTCCGGGGAGAAGGTCACCGAGCAACCGGTTTTTCATGCCTCCGATGGCGGTTTGCATGTCCTGTAGGCTGTCTTGATACGCCGCCGCCGATTTCACGGCCTCGTCGCTCATCACGCCGCCCAGCTCATGTACCCGCTGTCTCATGGCCTCGGTGTCCTCTGCCGATGTGTTAAGCAGGGCGCCGAGTTCTTTTGCGGAGCCGCCCAAAAGCTGAGAGGCAAGCGCCGTCCGCTCTGTGCCCTCTTCCATTCCTTGCAGGGCCGTTATGGTCGCCGAGAACAGCTCTTCCTGGTTCATTGAGGCAATCTGTTCCTGCGAAATTCCCAGAGCTTCAAACGCATCGGAGCCGTTTTCTGCGGCCTTCGACAGGGTGAGCATTCCTCGCTGCATGGAATCAATGGAAGTGCCGGAATGCTGAAGGATGGCGTCCCATTCCTGGTATGCCTGCGCGGACAGGCCCATTTTCTGGGACATTTTGTCGATTGAATCCCCGTAGGCCGCAACGTCCCCCGCGCCTTTTACAAGGGCGCCGCCGAGGGCGGTTGTGGCTCCGGTGAACGCGGCGGCGATAGCTCCTCCGGTTTTTAATACTTTGCCGAGTGCGCCGGAGAATTTACCCCCCGCGCTTTTTCCGGCCTTGTCGGCCTCACCGTCCATGATATCGGACAGCTTGCCGCTGATGCCGTCGGCGGATGGGATGATCTGGACATATGCTTTCGCAATGTCCACGCCGTTTGCCATAGGGTTTTCATCCCCTTTCTATCCGGCGAGGATGCCCGCCCGGAATTTCTCAAAGTCTGCCGGGTCTGCGAATTGTCCATCGCCGTTGGTTTGCGTTTCGTAGTCGGTGAATAGCGCGGAGATTCTTTCGGGCGGCTTGTCCTCCTTCGATCCCATGAGGCCGTAGCGGATGGCGGCAAGATGATCGACAGCCAAGGCCAGCAGGAAGGAAGACAGCGGGACGGTGATTCCGAGCGCCCTTTGTCGGGTGCGCGAATCCGGCCCTAAACAAAAACAGAGCGCCGCCGCCGTGTGCAGCGGTAGCGCCCTGTAGTTCAAGACCCCGTAATACTCCGCGAAGTCGCTGATTAGATCGTCCTCGCCCTCTGCGACAGCGCGGGCAAGGACTAAGATTTTTTTGCTTCTTTGACAGCGCCAAAGATTTCGTTGACCTCGGCATTGACAGCCGATGTCTTGACGCGCCCATCGGGCGTGCGAACATGATCCCGGAGCCGTTCAAACTGCTCCGCGCCCAGGACGGCGGGGTAGATGTCAACAAAGGCATATTCGTCTCCGTTGTAGGCCCGTTTGAACATTGTGACGATATCCCAATCGTCAAACACGTCCGGGTCGAGTTCGTACTCAAAGCCGGACGCGGTTTTGCCTGTGATCTTGTCGGTGGTATTCATCCCTTAATCCTCCGTTATTTTGGTGTGGTATCAGGGCGAGGACGGAGCCGCGCTGATATATTCGTCATGGGTCGTGCCGTTCGCGCCGAGGGACAGAGCAAGGGTCACGTCATAGCCGACGGCGTCTTTCCCGTTGAAAACGATGTCGCCGAGGGACGTGATCGCCGCATTGGGCAGAACGATGCGGCGAAGTCTGCCGCCGCGCTGCGCAATGTCCACAACGTAGGACATGGGCGCAGCTCCCTCAGCCTTTGACGCGATATGCACAGCGCCGCTTGTGACGGTCACGTTGGCGTCGCCGTAGATGGTTTTGAGCATATCCACGTTGAGCGCTTCGATGTACTTCGCGGAGGCGGTTTCGGACTTGCCGTCCGATTCGTTGTATACGGTGTTGCCGCCCCATTCCTTGATCTCGGTTGAGGTGAAGGAGTTGCCGATCTTGAAGCCATCCTCGGACACATAGCCGAGGCTCTTGAAAGCGGCGTTGAGGGCTTCGTTTGCGGACGTGGGGAGCGCGGTTCCTACGGGTGCCGCGTAGATGCCGCCGTCGATTCCGCGCTTGCCGGTGGTTACGTTGGCAACGGTTCCTGCGGGCATAATTTCACCTTCCTTTTAGGGTGTTACATAATGGGTGATGTCGAAAACCGCTTGATAGCGGTGTCTTTTGCGGGTGGTGTCTGTGAAGTTGTAGTCCGAATTCAAGTCAACCTGGGAAACTTCGTCCAGGATGACCGCGTCGAGCATGGCTCGAATCACGCGCTGATTGAGCGTCGCCGCGTCCGCCAGGCTTGCGCCGTAGCTCTGCGCGGCGAATGTGGCATAGCCGATCTGATTCTCAAAGCCGCCCCCGGTTTTTTCCAGCAGAATAAACCGAGGCGGGATCCCGCGTTCTGGGATTTCCATAAACACCGGTACGTCCTTGAAAACGCCCCGGAGGTATTCAAAAAGCACGGTCTCAATCATGATCTGATCCCTCCGAGGGCAGAAAGTAGCGTGTTGTTTTCGGAATTGTCCCTCCGCGCCGCGCCTGTGACGGCGACAACGCGGCAGACGGAGCGGGTCGGGGTGTTCACTGTTTCCACTTCATAGCCCTCCCCGCAGCGGCCTTGGGTCTGTGTGCCGATGTCGGTCAGTTGCGCGGTGATCTCGGGAGAATGGAGCAAAGCGCGGACGCCGGCGCTTATGAGTTCGATGTGGACTTTACTCAATGCGCTCCACCTTGACCTTTTTGTTCCAGGGGCCGGGGACGTTGGCCTCGATCCATTCATAGACCGGCCCGAAACTCTGGAAGCGCTGCCCGAAGATAACGACAGGCCGGTTTTCCCATTCGTGGGCGTCCCCTTTGGGGATGCTCAACTCATAGGCCAGCCGCCGCCCGTAGAGCTGCAAGTCGGTGACGATCTGGTCTGCCGTGGCGGGTGTGACGAGGACGTTCTCAACGGAAACGGGTTCCGGCGCGTCAACGTATATCGGGGTTCCGAATTCATCGTAGCCATCCAGGATGCGCTCAATCAGCTCGATGGTGACGCCTTTAATCATAATGGCCCACCCCCAGGCAAAGCGGATCAAGCGGCGGGGCCAGCTCTTGGACGGGGCTATAGCTGCCGATCTTGTTCGAGCCGCCCAGCAGGGCGCGGTCGCCCTTGGTGAGGTACAACTCGCCGACGCTGCCGCCCTGTGCAACGCTCCAGGATTGAGAATAGCCGCCCGCAGCCATGCTCCCCTGTGCCGCTCCGGTCGGGACGTTCCAGGCATTTGAGGCGTCGCCGGTACTCATGGCACGAATGACCATTCGGCAGGAGACGGTGAGCTTTGCGGCTTCCGGAGCCTGGGCGTTATATGCGTCGATGATGGCCCCGGCGTCTTCGAGCAGCGCGGGCAAAACCCGCAGCTCGTCAGATGTGAATGTGTGCGTTGTGCGGGCCTGCACATCATCAATGGTGGCATAAGAGGCCATAGAGACGCCTCCCTTTTAGGTGGATTTCTTGGGCTTTTTGGCTGCTGCCTTTTTGGCGGGTTCCGGTTTCTTGTCCGGTTTTTCCTCTACGGCTTTCCAGTCGCCGCCGGAAATGATGGAGGCCGTCTCAATGACGGCCCCCGTTCTTTCGTTGCGGTACTTCATGCCTTAGGAGGTCTGCCCGGCGGTCACGGTGTCGGTGATCCGGGCGAAGGAGGCAGCGTCCAGGATGCCCCAGCCGATGTACGCCTCGGAGCGCAGCTCGACCTGGTTCTGGCGCTTGAGGTCGCCCTGGCCGTCGGGATCGCCGAATTCGATGATTTCCAGGGTCACGTCCTTGGCGTAGCCCCAGCGGAAAGCGTTTGCGAAGTCGCCGACGATGGCGAGGTCGCGGGTGGTCGCGGCGCTGAGCTTCTTGTTGACGGTGCCGTTCACGTCGACGCCGTAACCGGCAAAGCGCTCCGGGAAGCCGCCAAAGCGGAATTCAGGGTACAGGGGGTTCCCGTTGGAATCCTTTCTTTGTGCCATGTATTCGGAGAAAATGTGAGAGAAAGCAAGGCCGGAAACAGCGCGATCCGAACCGTTTACGGTCTGGATAGCGGTGGCGAGCACATCATCAGCGAGACTGGTTCCGGCGGTGTAGGTCACGGTCTGCGTGACCTTGCTGTCGAAATGGTTGGTCCCGACAACGGTGGAGGCGGTACCGGCCTTGGGATTGATGCCGTGGAAAGCGGCAATGTCCAGGCCGCGGGCGATCTTGCGGGCAAAGCCGTCCGCAAAAGCGCGGAGGTGCGGCAGGCGGGCCTCGTCGGACATTTTGAGGAATTCATCGGTCACGCGGTGCTGGTAGATGAATTTCACAGGGGTGATGGTGACGGGGGTGATAAGGGCGTCGTTGGGGGATTTCTGGCCGGATTCGCCCAGGATTTCGGCCTCGCCGTCCATCGTGAAAACGAATTCTTTCACGCCCGCAAAGGGCATGGGACGCGCAGCGGACAGCCGCGCAAGAGAGGAATGGCCACCAACGGCGTTGAACATTTCCTGCACAAGGATGGGCGGGAAAGCGGCCTGGGCGGCGGTAGAGATATTGTTCGGCATTTTGAAAACCTCTTTTCTGTCAGTTAGTCGGTGTTGCTGAGTGCTGCAGCGAATTCGTTCCACGCGGAATCAGCCCCGGTGGGCTTCGCGGTGGTTACTTCGCCGCCGTCTTGCAGCGCGGGGTATTGGGGGCCTTGGCTCTTGTGCCAATCCTGCAAATCCTTGGCGAATTTCGCGCATTCTTCCTCCGTCTCGCCGGTAAGGAAGTTTGCGGGGACGCCGGTTTCTTTGGCAACCTTTTCCCGCATGGTGCGGACGGTTGCCGCGTCCTCCATGGCCTTGACCTGTTTCTTGAGGTCACGGATCTGCTTTGCGATCTCCGGGTCGGTGCCGTTTTGGGCGGCGGCAAGCTTTTCGTTTGCCTCCCGGAGCTGGGCCTCAAGGGTTGTTTTGTCGCCTTTGGCCTTGTTGATGTCTTCCCCGTTGATAGCCATAAGAGCGTCGATCTGCTCTTTGGTGGCGTCGGGGAATTGCTTAGTGATGTCCTCGCGCTTCATGGTAAGTCCTTCCTCCGCTACGCTTTTTACGGGGTCGCATCCCGCGCGGTCGGGTGTTTTACGCCGCCCCCGGCAAAAATGGGTATGAAAAAACCGCCCGTCGGCGGTTAAGTCATCATGCCTCGATCTCCTCCGCCTCGCTCTCCTCTTTGCGGAGGGCGTAGGCGTCACGCTTTTGGGCGTTGATATCGTCCTTGTTCTGGGCGTAGGCTTCGCGGCGCATAGAGTTGAGCTTTTCTTCGTAGTTGCTCCCCTCGGCATTGTCATACATTTCTTTGTATTTTTGAGGATCGTAGTTGCCGACCTTTGTCCTGCTGTCGAATCTCACGCAGTATTCACAATCGCAATTTGCATGAAGGTGGTCTACGGTATAATTGGAGTGTTGCCAGCCGTTTGATGCAACCATGATGCAAAAGGCGCAAGTATCGCCTTGTGGGATCCACGCATATTGAGCGTTGTCGCGTTTGGCGTTTCGTAGCGTAGTCTCCGCGCCGACCTTTTTCACCTGTCGCCCTATGGCGTCTGCAAGCATATTCGGGTTCCTGCTTTGCTTTCTCACACCGTAAACGGTCTTGCTTATCTCGCCGTATGAGGGCGTTGGTGCAATTTCGGCAGGGGGAACAGATACGCCGGATAATTGAGCTATGGCGTCATAAAGCTCGGCTGAGAGCGCTCCAGCGGCCTCACCGTACTTGGTGGCGACGCCGTATGCGTAATCAATAAACGACGTCATGTCATACCCAGCGAGTACGAATTTTTCAATTCCGGTCTTGTTGATGTACGACAGAATGTCATCCGCTGCTGCGGTGCGGATTTTGCTCAATCGCTTTGCAAACTTTGAAAACGCCGCTCCGCTAATATTCATTGGTTATGCCTCCAACTCGTCAGCAAGGGCAAGCCCCCGCGCCCTCTGCTCTTGCTGGTTAATACGCCGGATGTCTGCCTGGTCAAAGCCGCACATTTCCAGGAAGGTGTTGGTCTGGGAAAAGCCCTGCCGCGCCGACGCGATCTTTAGTGCCGCGTCAGCGGTTGCGGCGACAGACGGCAGCGCCGGGTTTTTGAAATGGGCAATAATGCCACGATCCTCCTGGGGAAGTTCGTCGAGGGAAATGTCCCGGGAGATTGCGAGGGCCATTTGTGCGATAGTGGAGAGGGCCGCGCCGTTTCCGGTGTTCAGCTCTTGGGCCATTGTCACAAGGGTCTTTGTCTGAGCCTCGATGGCGTCTGAGCTGGTCGGGTTCGCGTCGTTCACAACGCCGGTGTCTGTGACCGGCAGGCCCGTCGCCGCGCTGAATTGCGTGGACAGGGCGCGCAGCATATCAATATGCGGCTGAATTGTGCCTTGCGGGAGCTGCCCGAATGTCGGCTTTTCTCCGGTTTCCGGGTTCGTGGTCGATGCCATGTAGTTACCGACATATTGCTTGAATTTGTCGTTGATGATCTTGTCGTACTGCTCGTCAGTAATGCCGAGGATGTACTTCTGAGGGGCCGTGCTGAATTCCAGTCCGATTGTGGCATTTGCGATTGTGCGCACATAGCCCTGGATCAGCCGCCGCACGGGTTCCTTGATCCGGGAACGCCCGAAGGGTTTTCCGCTGGTGGCGTTCCATACAAGCGGCTCCATGAGCGGACGGCCCATCTTGTGTGGGAATCTGGTCGTTTCCCAATTCCGGCCCTTGCGCGAAATGACGATAACTGCATCCTTTGTGAAAAAATGCACGATAGACACAGAGTGCCGCGTGAGTTCGTCCGCGTCCGGCGCGGTTGCAATGACCGCCATTCCGTAGGCAATGCGGCCCTTGTCGCCGTCCCATTTTGCGGCGGCGGTCATCGGGGAATGAAAGCGGATCTTGCAGCCCACAGCCGGATTGGGGTCTTTGCTGAGGCAGGCGAAGGTGCAGCCGTATTCCAGCTCGTCCCTCGTTGCCTTGAGGTATTCGGGGATCAAGCGGTTTCCGGTGACGATTCCGTCAAGCGCCGGGAGGTCGTTTCCGTCGATGCCGACAAATCCGTCGAACATACTCCGGGCGGCGAGAACGTCAACAGTTTTCGCGCCCCAGGCGCATCCGATCTCAAGTCCACGCATCCCATAAGGGAGCGCAATTCCGAGGTTCACTTCTCCGAGGGTCACACGGCCCTCATAGTAGCGGTTCTTTTTGCGGTTCGCGCTGTAGTGGTGGCGGTGTTCGTCGATCAGAGCAGCCAGCATTCCGCGCTCTTCGTCGGTCAGTCCCGGCACATAGGCGGGGTTAAGGTGTCCAAACATTTGCTATCACCCGATCCTCATTTTCTTGGTGGGGTCTCGCTTAGAATTGCGGCACCCCCACAGGGCAAGCGCAGCGGCCTCGATGGGTGCGGAGTTCGCGCCGCCAAATCCCCAGCCGCCGCTGATATTTCGTTTTGTTGCGCTCAGTGCGCTGTCCCGGAGCTGGGCCTGTTCTTTGTACCAGGTCACGGTCTGCTCGTCGATCTCCGTTGTCAGAGTGGAAACTGCGGCGATCATGTCCCGTGCCGATGGGCGCACGATTGATCCCTTCATGCGCCAGGTCGCCGCGATCCGGTCTATAAGTACGTCCACGCCGTTGCGCCCGTCGATAACGACACAACAGGCGCGGGTGTATCTTTGGTTCAGCCATTCAGCAAGCCATTGGACTCCCTCGGCGGTGGATCTTCGCTCGATCATGGAGACGCGGGCAGGGCCGTCCGTAGGGCATACAGCGCCGCAGAGGACAACCTCTGCGCCGTCTATGCTGAATTTGATGCCGTAGGCCGTTTTTCCCTCCGGCTTTGGCTGTGCGGAGGCGCAGGCGTCCCATGCTTTGGGGTCGATAGCCATGTCGAGGGGCTTCTCTTCCGGCGGCGGTTTCCACCAGCCCAGCCGTTCACGGGCGAAGGTGTCCTCGTCCATCTGTTCTAATTCGCTCTGGATCGTGGATAACAGGATGCGGATGCCGAGGGCGGGATTTGTCGCCGCCCAGCGGGCCGGATCTGAAATGTCGCCGATCTCCGGGACAGAAAACTCGAACCACGCGAGGCCCTTTGCATTCCCGGAAAGTCCGCGCTCTCTGATCTTCCCGAAAACCACGCCGGGGGCAGTCGGGTCGGGTGGCGTCCCCGCGTATACGGTCTGAGGATTAAGGCTTGCGGAAATAGCCGGGAGAAAAGAGGCTTGTGATGCTTCGTCAAGCTCCTGGGCCTCGTCGAAAACCAGCAGATCTCCGTGCTGCCCTCGGCCTCCGTTGCGGGTTCTGGCCAAGAATTTCACCCGCGCCCCGCTCTTGAGCTTGATCTCTTCGCGGCCCAGGGCGCTTTTTATTTCGGCAACGTATTTTTTGACCGATGCCGTTTCAAAAAAATCGCGCAATCCTTCAAAGGTTTCCGTGGAGGTCTTCTGAAGGTGCGCTGTATAAATCACTTGTTCGTTGAGCAGTATCATCCCGGCGGCAATCCGGGCTTGTATAACGGCGGTTTTGCCGTTCTGTCTGGGAACGGAGCCGCCGCAAACAGGCGCGGCCCAAAGCCCGCCGGGAGTGCGGCCCATCCAGTCTTCCAGGACGTTGCGCTGCCATTCGTCGAGCGTCATATGTCCGGCGCGGAGAACGCTCAAGGCGTCGCCGACGTCGCTGTAGTTATAGGTCGGAGCGGTTTTCGCGGACGGCTCCTGGGCGCCCAGCAGCTTGACGGAATCCGATGATCCTCGAGATTTCGTCATTGGTGTCCCCTCCCTGGATTTCGTCGAGTTCTTTGATTGTTTCGCGGTATTGTTTGGCGAGGGGTGCAAGGCTCTTTTCGTCGGTGCATTCTGTGATGGCCTTTGCAAGCGTCTGGGCGAGGATTTGGAGCTGTTCAGCGCGGGTCCCGGCTCTCGTCGCGGTGGTCAATTTGCGGTGTGCCACAGGCCCTGTGCCCCCCTTCAAACTTCTTTGTGTGTAAATCGGCGCTGGACGGTGCGGCTTGGTCGCCATTGGGGTCCGGGGGGTACTCCCCCACCCACTCGCGTCACCAATCGCCGTCCGTTTCCAATTCCTTGACTTTTTGCGGCATTTGGGGCGCAATACCGGAAAAATTAACCTTGTTTCCTTTGCGCTGATTGCAGCAGTAGTGAGCCGCCTGGAGGTTCGTCCAGTCAGCGGCGGCTGCTTTAGCGGAATCGTAACCAAACTGCCGCCACTTCGACACGGGCCGGATCTCATCTATCACGAATGAAAGCGGATGCTGCGCGTCGCTGGGTTCGTCATAGTGAATTGGCCCCAGCGCCCCCCGGCATATTCCGCAGGGGGCGTCCATTGCTTTGAACCTCGCCCGGTGGTTCCTCCGGCGGTTGCCGTTTGCATATCGGGGGTTGGTACTCATAGCGCACAGCCTCCAAAAGAAAACACCCCCCTCCGGTTGGTGCGCCGCTGCCGCACAAGGCAGACAACAGCGCACCCGGAGCGGGATGATACCCCGTTATTTTATGCCCTGCCGGAATTGCGCCGGGGCAGCGTCAACCGAGGAAGACGCGGAGCCGCTTCTTATGGGCGCGGCTTATGTACGAATGGAGGAAAGAAAGACACGGCGACGAGAAAAACAGAAAAAGCGTCGCCGGTCAGCGTCCGTATTTATCGCGCTTCATGGTTCCCTGCCATCCCTCGAACAGAGGGCGCAGTAGGGTGGTGCGTTCACAGCCCTCCGGCTTCTTGCAGCCCGGATGCGCGGCGGCGCAGCAGCAAACCGTCTTTCCGTTTGCGATCTTGCACAGCGCCTTGAACCTCTCCGCTTCCTTCATGATGATGCGCTCCAATGAAAACCGGGAAGGGCTACGCCCTCCCCGGTGTCGGTGGTTTATTTTGCGTTTACAGGATATAACGCTTTTGTCATTGCCGCAACTTGCACGGCTTTGGTCGGTCTTGCGCGGTTTTGGTCAGCCTTGGAAACTTTCGGCCCGCTGATCGTCGAGGTAGTCATAGCAGATATTTGCGGCGCTCCATTCGCTTGTATATTGCCCCAAATGGTCGGCTACTTCTTTCCAGGACAGCCCGTGGACGAATCGGAGCCGAAATACAAGCCGCGTCCTGGCGTCCGGGATGGTGTCAACGAATCGGGCAACGGCCTGCCCGGATGATCTGAGGGCCTGCTCCTGGGCCTCAATGACGGCGCTCAAGTCTGCGATCTCGGCGGCAAGCTGCCCGGTCGGGTCGCCGACGCCGGATCCGTGGGGCATTCCGTCAAGGCGCTGCGCTCCTGGGTGCGCCTTGTCCCGCAGCCGGTCAAGTATCTCCCGGAGCCGTGCCAGCTCCACCAGGCCGTCCCGGTGGGCGTTCAGTTCGTCGAGCGTCATTGGCGGGCCTCCATTCACTCCATTCATCCGGCAGAAACACGCTCCGGCGCTTCGCCGTTTGTTTGTCCTCAAGTGTGGTCAAATGTCCCTGTTCATGGCTGATTATATCATAGCGCTCAAGCATATCCGTCCCCGCGAAAAGCTGAGGCAGCGACAGCTTGAACAAGCGGCACAGCCGCCGGATCAGTTCTTCGGGAATGTCGCTCCGGGCGTTGGCGTTCTCAAGCCGGATCGCGGTCGAGCTGTCCGTGCCGATCTGGGCTGCGAAGTCGCCGGGGGTCATGCCGTGGGCGGTTCGCAGCTCCGTGATGCGTTGGCCTATGGTATTCAAGCGTTTTCCTCCCCCAGTTCAGCGGCGCGGATTCTCATGAAGAGAACCTCTGCATCTTCTGTCTTTCTGTAGCATTGCCTTCTCCTAACCCCTTTGTGGTAGTCTTTGAAGGCTTCGACAGTTGCGGCAAATTGCTGCAGCCTTAATTCAGTCGGCCCGTCTGCCGGATTTTTGGTGATGAGTTGGTTTCTTAGAACAATCGCCGGGGAAGATTCGCGCCCGTCTTTAGGAAAGCCGGTGTTTACAATCTCGAAGAATTCTGCAAGCTCGTCCTGCGCCACCCCCGTTTTGAGAAGGATGAACGCTGCGAGAATAACGGGTGATTTTTTACAAATAGGCTTAGCCCCGCATGCGCATGTCGCTATTTTTGCTGCCGCCCATTCTTCATAGCTGCAGTATATAAACTCCGTAATAGATGGCTTGCTTGCGACATTGTTCGTCCGAAACGCACCATTCAGGAATATTGCCGCAGCACCAACGGTGCTGTTGTTTGACGCCGCATTTGGAACGCCGAGGGCCTTCAAGGCTTGCGACGCGGTTCTTGGTTCCCCAATGTCAAAAGTGATTACATCATCCGAAACACCGTATGTTACCTCCGACGTGATTGTCGCGCCAGACATTACAACGGCATGCAGCCTGTTCTGCCCGTCAACCACGCGCCCGGAGGTGCTGATTTTTATTGATTCCCCATTGTGCGCCCATCTACCGGCCTTCATATCTTTCACATATAGGCTGACTTTTCGCGGGTTCAACTTGCGAAAATTCCCGTCGCATCGGCTTATAAGCTCTTTCGCTCGTTCCGGTGTGATTACTTCTGTTCTGCTGTACATGTTTGATCCCTCCGTTCCTTTCTCCGGGCCTCATAGGTGTATCCGAAACGGCGACGCCCGCACCCGGCGCAGGTGATCTTGTTATCTTTCCCGCCCGCAACGCGGGACAGCTTGTGGGTCTTCTTTTTGGCCTCCATGCAGGGGCGGCAAAGGTCAAGCCTCATGTGTGCCTCCCGTTCACGGCTCTCATAGCCTCCGCGTCCTCATAGTCCTGTACCTTCTGCCGCCAATAGTCCCGCTCTTCCCGGAAATATTCACAGCAAATCAAGAGGCCAATGCAGAAGATAAACAAAACCCAGGTCATGTGCTCCCCCTCCTTCCTCCGGTTTTCGCAATCCGTGAGCAGCCGCAGCGCTCCGGTGAGTTCATGCAGGCATATCCGCATGTTCTACGCCGGGAGCAGTCCGCGCAGCAGTGGTCGTGGAATTGATCGGCGGCGCAGAATGTAAGCGTGCAGCTCCGGCCTTGAAATGGGTCTGGCTCCGCGCCGAGCAGGAAGTCAGCGGACACGCGATAGAGCCGCGCCATTGCGGCGACGGTATCTGCGGACGGGATGCGGGTTCCGCGCTCGATCATGTCAAGCGTTTTCGGATGGTGGCCCAGCATCTTTGCGGTTTCTTCGATGTCGTGGCCCGTCAGTTCCCGGCACAGTTTGAACCTGGGATTGAACGGCATGGAGGCGGGTTCCTCCCGGATGAACGTTCCATCTGGGAGCGCTTCTTTGAGCGCTATCTCAATCAGCTCAATGGTTCTTTTTCGCGGGCGCTTGGTGTGGCCCTTCTCGATCTCGTTCACGGTGGAGGCGTCAACCCCCGCCTTTGCCGCAAGCTCTACCATTGACAATCCGGCCCGTTGCCGGGCGGCGGTGATCTGTTTTCCGATGGTCATGCGTCGCCGCCCTCCCTATCGTAGCCGAGGACCTTATCGTAGGCATTCAAGAGTTCCACAAGCTTGCCATTGTACGCGGCGATCTCTTTGTTTTTCTTCACGATCAAGTCACAGTCGGCAGCCTGCACAGATATGAGGGCTTCCTCGGTCAGCTTGCGCTTGCGCCTCTCCGCAAAGTAGAGGCCCGCGAAGATGCCGGTCACAGCGCCTTGAATGATATTAAAAATCATGATTGTCCCTCCACGGTCTCGGCAGCAGCTCCGGGCGATCCAGCGCGATCCGCTCATGGGTCAGATAGGCGTAGGCGATAGCCATTGCGCGGAAAGCCTTGTAGATCTTGTCCTGGAGCTTCTTGTCGAGCGTCCAGCGGCCCGCGTAGCATCCGCGATCCTCGCCGCCGGGGTCATTGATAAGCGTGAGGGATGCGTCCGGCGAATTGAAAGCGTCCAGCTCTGCGGCCTCAAGCATTTCTTGCTGGTCGTCCATGTTCTGTGAGGGCCGCACGGTCAGCGTCATGGGCGAGACGGTGGCGTTGAAGGTGGCCTCCAGGCGGTTCTTCTGCATGAGGGCCGTGAGTTCGTCCCTTGCGGATTCGTAGAGGGTCATGATTGCATTTCTTTCGTTTTCCATGGGTTTCTCCTTTCGTTAGTCAAGGTCAAGGGCGAGCTGCGGGTCTCCCTCGTCGCTGGGGTATATCGTGATTTCTACGCGGGGCCTGTCCGGGTCATAGCGCACCCGGCTCCCGTCATGGTCAATGACGATCCGGCTGTTATCGTCAGCCAGGACATGACAGCGGACAAGTAAGTCGTCGATTGTGGCCTCAAGGTTCAGACCGTCCACCTTGCGCCGGGTCTGCGTATAGAACACATAGCGGCAGGAAACAGGGCGGTCGATGGGGCGCTCCGGCGGGATGATCTGCCGGGACGCTTCGCGGGTGAAGCTGTCATGCTGTGCGCTCTGGACAAGCCATTGCTTGACCGGCTTGCCGCAGCGGGGGCATTTGGCCTTGCCGCCCGCGATCCTCATGCTGTTCTTTTTTGTGCGCGGGTCGCCGTAGATGGTGTCGGCCCATAGGGGGACAGTGTTCATTTGCGCTTTCTCCCTCCCTTCGCCTCTTTGGCCTTTTTGAACGCCTCCCGCCAATGACGGGAGAAAAAGCTGGTGTTTTCATAGTTCGGGTTCTTCCGGCACGGATGCGGGATCCCGGCCCGCTCCATTACGCGACGGGCGTATGCGCGGCGGGCTGATCTGGTGATGCTGCTCATGTGTCTCTCCTTCCAAGATGTGCTACAATGGCTTTTTCTTTTTCGGAGAGCTGCCATTTTTGGGCGGCGGCTCTCTCGGCGGCGGCTCTCTCGGCGGCGGCTCTCTC
>CAMVTO010000051.1 GCA_947170435.1 uncultured Clostridia bacterium
GGCAACCAGATCGAGAAGTTTGCCAAGAGCATCGAGGCCCGCTACTTCCAGATCATTCAGGGCGAGGACGCGGTAAAGTTCCCGGAGGATGGCTACCACGGCGACGACATCCGCGAGCTCGCACAGCTCTTTTACGACAAGCACGGCGACAGCTATATGAGCAAGACCGTGGAGGAGCGCCACGCAGACATGGCGCGCTTCGGCCTCGACCACAATCTGCCGAAGATGAAGAGTGACCTCGAGCGCTACGGCATCCGTTTTGACACCTGGTTCTATGAGTCCACGCTGCACGAAAGCGGCTACGTCGCCGACTCGGTGAAGCTGCTCTCCGACCGCGGCTGGACGTATGAAAAGGACGGCGCGCTGTGGCTCAAGACCGCCGATATTATTCGCGAGAACCTGCGCAAAGCGGGCAAGAAGGACGCGGACATCGACAAGCTCGACCTCAAGGACGACGTGCTGCGCCGCGCCAACGGCTTCTACACCTACTTCGCCGCCGACATCGCCTACCACCGCAACAAGTTCGCGGTGCGCGGCTTCGACAAGGTCATCAACATCTGGGGCGCCGACCACCACGGCCACGTCGCGCGGCTCAAGGGCTCGCTGGACGCGCTGGGGCTGGACGGCTCCGACCGCCTCGACATCGTGCTGATGCAGCTTGTCAAGCTGGTGCGCGACGGCGAGACGGTGCGCATGTCCAAGCGCACGGGCAAGGCGATCTCGCTGTCCGACCTGCTCGACGAGGTACCCGTCGACGCCTGCCGCTGGTACTTCAACACCAAGCCCGACACGCAGATGGAGTTTGACCTCGGCCTCGCCGTCCGCGAGGACAGCGAAAACCCGGTCTACTATGTGCAGTACGCCTTTGCCCGTATCTGCAGCCTGCTTCGCTCCCTCAGCGAGGATGAGCTGCGTTGGCGCGGGACAAAGGAGGTTGACATCTCGCTCGCGTCGAGCGAGCAGGAGCGCGAGCTCATCAAGGCGCTCGCCGCATTCCCGGAGGAAATCCGCATGGCGGCGCGCGACTACGATCCCAGCTACATCAACCGCTATCTCGTCTCGCTCGCGGGCACGTTCCACCGCTTCTACAACGCCTGCCGCATCAAGGGCGAGGCGGAGAACGTCCTCGCGGTGCGCCTTGCCATCGCGGAGGCGACGCAGCAGGTGCTCGACAACGGTCTCGGCATCCTGGGCGTTGTCGCGCCGGAGAAGATGTGAAAAGAGCATGAAAAAACCGCAGGGCAGCGGCCCTGCGGTTTTTGCGCTATTGTTGTTCTGCGGTTTGACGGGAAGCCCGCAGCACTTCTTCCAAAAATGCGCTTGCTTCCGCCGCTCCTCCGCAGGAACGGAAGCTGTCGGATATTTTGCCTGCGTTCTCTTTGCAGCGCTGCTCGTATAAAACGCTTTTCAGAGCTTGCACAATATCCTCTTCGGAGATGGAGCTCAACCGGATACCGGCGCCAAGCTCCTCCACTCTGCTTGCGACGGCCCCCTGCTCCGGAGTTTGCGGAAACAGCACCAGCGGAACCTTAAAATACAGCCCTTCGGAAGCGGAATTCATACCGCAGTGCGTAATAAACGCGTCGGCGATCGACAGCACCGCCATTTGATCGACGGACTCATAGATTTGAATGTTGTCCGGCAAGCGATCAAAATGCTCTGTGTTGGTGCCCATTGAGATGATGACCTGCCAGTCTGTCGCGACCAATGCGTGGATGCAATTCCGATAGAATGCCTTGTTTTGATTCACGGTCCCCATGGAAATATATACGGTTTTCTCCGCCGTTTTGTGAAAAGGCTCACGAATGGGGCGGATGGAGGGTCCGATAAAATGATATCGGTCAGAAAAAGTATCGGAACAAGGCTGAAAATACTTTGACGTGTACACGATGGTGTTGGTGTCGTTGTCGTTTTGAACGATGTCCAGCAGACTCTTGACCGGGTAGCCTTTTTCTCTGAGCCGACGCATCTGCTTTTTCATTCGAGGCATGGCAAGCAGCATCTTTGCAATATCCCGGGGACTCTCCTTCATATACCGTGCCGAATAGCGGTTGAAGGCAAATGTCGTCGTAGATGACACATAGGGGATTCCGTGCTTCATCGCCGCCAGCTTGCCCCAGAAGGCGACAGAATCCGAAACGATAATATCCGGCTTGATCTCACCGATCTTTTCCGTGACCATTTCATCGAGCGCCAGCGTGGAAGACACGAGAAGCTCCGTCGCAAAGGCCTTATCCTTCCCGACGCGATCCGCGTTTTCCTTGTCCTCCATTTCAAAGTCATATCCATCGCACCCGATGAATACGGCTCCGGCCTGCTCGATTTTCTCCCGAAACATCTTAAAGGAAAAATAGAAAACATGGTGTCCTGCGAGCGTCAATTCCCGAACCACGGCAAGCGTCGGATTCGTGTGCCCGTGCGCCGGGATACAGAACCAAGCAATTTTCATGGAGCTTCGGCACCGTCCTTTTCCTCAAAAATCGCTGCGAACAAGCCGGAGAACGCCTCCTTCGGCGGAATGGCGATTCCGCGCCGCTCGTCGCCGAGCAGCAGCAGCGTATCTCCCGGCCTGATCCCGAATATTTCGCGAGCCTGCTTCGGTATGACGATCTGCCCCTTTTCTCCGACCGTAGCAGTCCACGCGTATTTTCCCTTCGGCGCTTTCATGTACTCACCTCGGCGGTATGAATTGTATGACTAATCATACCGCTGGCGGACAGAAATGTCAACAAAAAAGCACTCCGCGGAAAGCGGAGTGCTATGGGGGGACGTCTTTGCCTTACAGACCCGGAATGTTGAGCCCGCCGAGGTTGAAGGCGCTCGTGAGCGCGTTCATGCTGGACTCCATCGCCTCGTCCGCCTGATGGATTGCCTCGTTGACCGCGGAGATCACCATGTCCTGCAGCGTCTCCACGTCCTCGGGATCGAGCACCTCGGGCTTGATGGTCAGCGCGGTGAGTTCCTTCTTGCCGCTGACCGTGGCGCTGACCGCGCCGCCGCCGACGCTGACGGAGAAGCTCTTTTCCTCCACTTCCTGCTGCCGCTGCGCCATGTCCTCCTGCATCTTGGCGATCTGCTGCTGCATGGCAGCCTGACGCGCGGACATGCCGCCGCCGTTGGAGAATCCGCGCCGCGCGCTGTAACCCTTAGCCATAATTGTTTCCTCCTGTTATTTCACGGTAAAACCGCCGAATTTACTGCCCATACGGACAAGGTCGTTCATTTTGTCATGGTGATCGTCCGGCGGCGCACCGACCTCAAAGCGCACCGTCAACGGCTGCCCGACGACGGGTGACATCAACTCGTTGATGATGGCGACCACCGTGGGATCGTCCATGCGGGACTTGTGGATCTCGCTGGGACAATAAACAGTCAGAACGCTGCCGCGCAGCACGCCCTGCGTCTTGCCGATGAACGAGCGCTGGTTCGGCGCGAGCCGGTTTTTGAAGCTCTCCATCAGGCCGGCATAAAGCTCCCGGTTTTCCGCTGCATCTGCTTCCGCAGCAGGCGCTTCGGGCTCCTGCTGCGGAGCGGAGACGGGCTCAGGCGCTGCTGCGTTCTGCGAAGCGCTCTCCACAATCGGCTCGCCGTAGGGCGGGGGGCCGTCGTCCTCAAAGGGCGCGGCCGGGGCCTCCTCTGTCGGGGCGAGAGGCTCCGGCGCGGGAGTGGGAAGCTCAATGACCGGAGCGGCTGCTGCGGCATAGGCCGCGCCCGCTGCCAGCCGTTCTTCGACCCGCGCAATGCGGGCGTTGATCGCGGTGAGATCGCCGGAGAGGCTCTCGTCGCACAGCCGGAGGAGACACAGCTCCGCGTCCGTGCGGCGATTGACGCTGTTTTGCAGCGCTGCCGTGGTCTCCTGTAAAACGGTGCAGATCTGAATGAGCCGCGCGTTGGTTGCGGCCTTTTGCAGCGTGCCGAGCGTCCCGGCGTCGTAGCCGCCGCTGAGCAGCGCCGCGCCGCCCTCCGGCGCGGTGGACGAGATGAGCAGATCCCGCGCCAGCGTCGCCAGTTCGCCCAGTACGGCGTCCACATCCTTGCCGCCGGTATAGAGCTTGTGGAGCAGCAGCAGCGCCGCCTTGGCGTCGCGCTGCAAAATGAGCGCCATCAACTGCGCGGTTTGTACGTTGCCCGCGAGGCCGAGCGTGTCCAGCACCGCCTTTGCGTCAATGGTGCCGCCGGCGGCGGCACACTGGTCGAGCAGACTCAGCGCGTCGCGCAGCGCGCCGTCGGAGAGCCGGGAGAGCAGCTCCGCGCCATCGGGCCGCAGCTCGATGCCCTCCTGCTTCGCCACATAGTCCAGCCGCGCCTCGATATCGCGGGGCAGAATGCGGCGGAACGCGAAGCGCTGGCAGCGGGAGAGGATTGTCGGCAAGACCTTGTGCAGCTCCGTGGTGGCGAGAATGAACATCAAATGCTCCGGCGGCTCCTCCAGAATCTTGAGCAGCGCGTTAAACGCCGCGCCGGAGAGCATGTGCACCTCGTCGATGATGTACACGCGCTTTTTGACCTGCGCGGGGGAGTAGACCGCCTCATCGCGCAGGGCGCGGACGTTGTCCACGCCGTTGTTGGACGCGGCGTCGAGCTCCGTTACGTCGAGGAATGCGCCGGAGTCGATGCCGAGGCAGGACGGGCAACAGTTGCAGGGGTCGCCGTTTTGCGGATTCTCGCAGTTGACCGCCTTGGCGAGGATCTTCGCACAGGTGGTCTTGCCGGTACCGCGGGTACCGGTGAAGAGATAGGCGTGGCTCAGCCGTCCCTCAGCAACCTGACGCTTGAGCGTCGAGGTGATATGCTCCTGTCCGACCACATCGGAGAAGGTTTTGGGCCGCCACTTGCGGTAGAGTGCCTGATACAAGAGCGCACCTCCCATAGAATAGATAGAATCCTCCGCGCTCTGCCACGGAACCGGCACCCTTGCGGCGCATGAATGGTCCCGCTTAATGCTGCTCGGTTCCCCGCCTGACATGGTTCGCGGGTATTCATCGCGCAAGACCGGTTCCGCAGCAGACTGCGGAGGACAACATCTGATATTTTACTATAGGACAGCGAAAGATGCAACAGAAAAATTTTGATTTTTTGAAAAACAGGGCTTTACAAATGGAGAAAACTGTGGTATTGTACTTTGGCTGACAAAAACAGCGAAACCAAATATGGGCCTGTAGCTCAGTTGGGAGAGCGTACGGTTCGCATCCGTAAGGTCGTGGGTTCGAATCCCTTCAGGTCCACCAAACAGGAAAAATCCGAATGTTGCGCTGATCAGCGCGGCGTTCGGATTTTCCATTCTATGTTTCGCGAAATAAGAAGCGGAGCGGAGCGCCGCTGCCGGGAGGATGCAATGAGAAGCCGGAGTGCCATGACGAGGAAAGAAGCCTGTTTATCAATGCTGCTCGCGTTTTCTGCGCTTTCCTTCTGGGCGCTGGTGGCGCCGAACAGCAAACTGGCGATCCTGTTGTGCGCTCTTGCGGGCGTACTGTCCGCGCTTGCTGCTCTCCGGGCAAAAAAGGAATTCAACGCCAAGCGGCTGGCCGTGGGCTGTGCTGCTGCAATCGCTCTTTTCACAAGCTATCGGCTTTGTGCCGTGTTTGCCGACAGATGGAAGGCGTCCGCAATGCTATCCGCGCTGGCGGACAGGCTGTCTCTCACGCCGGCGCGTCTTGCGCTTTTTGTGGGCTTGATCCTGTCGGCTTGTTCGCTTCCTTTTCTTGAGTTTATCCTGGTTGGCCTGCTTTCCGGGATTGTGCGCTGCTATCAGCATGTGAACGTCCGTGAGCTCCTCGGGGAGCTGCGATCGGCCTTTCTGAGCAAAAAAGCGGTCCAATACTATGCCGTTTTGGCCGCAAACATCGTCCTTTTCGCGGTGGTGGGAACGCTGCTCATGCTTGGTATTTATACGTTGCCCACGGAGCGCATCGAAGAGCATGTGGCCGAATCTGCTCAGGTGTTTTTGGAAGAGGGCACATATCCCGACGTCTTTCGATGGTGCCAAAGCAGGCTTGATAATTACACGGATGCGCTGATCCTTCTGGAGGCGGCTGACAGCACAGAGGCTCCGTTGCTTGACAAGGCACTGCTCAATTACCATGGATGGGTCGAGGGCCTTAATCCGGCGGAAGGCGTGGCAGAGCACTACATCCATGCAAAAGCTTTTGATGGAATCGGGAAATATGCGCGCTATTGGCACGGATATCACATCTTGATTAAGCCGCTGCTTTTGCTGACGAATTATCAAACCATCAGGATATTGAACGGCGCTGTGCAGTTGCTCCTGATTGCTTTCGCGGCCTATCTGTTCTCGAAAAGGCGCAGAATAGACGCGTTTTTACCGTTGCTGCTGTCCTATTTGCTGCTCATGCCGGTTGTGCTGGCAAAAAGCTTTCAATACTCCTCCTGCTTTTACATATTTGCGGTGTCTTCCATCGTGATTTTGCGGTCAAAGGCCACCGATGAGAAGCAACGGGTCTTTTTGTATGCGGGTATCGCAACGGCGTTTTTCGATTTTCTGACGTATCCGATTGCCACCTTCGGCGTGCCGGCGGCGATCGATCTCTCCTGCCGGTACAAGGATCGGCTCGAGAACAAATTGAGCGCCTTTGTCAGACAAGGGTTTTCTTGGGGCGCCGGATACGCGGGGATGTGGGCTGCCAAATGGATCATAGCCAGTATAGCGACGGACGAAAACGTCATAGCGGACGCGCTGGAAGAGGTCATGTACAGGACCTCAAACCAATCTTATGAGGGGAAGCCGCCCTATCTTTTATCCAAGTGCATATCGAGCAACCTGAGCGTTTTTTTCAGGACGCCGGTTACCTGGCTGGTGATTGCGCTTTTATGGATCTTCTGCTTTCTGATTGTCAGGAACGTCTGGAAGGGCAGCGTCAGGAAAGGAGAGATCCTGGTGTTTCTGACGCCGTATGTGCTTGTTGGCATACTTCCGATTCTTTGGTATGCGTTTGCCACAAATCATTCCAGCATGCACTATTGGTTCACCAATAAGGCGCTTGTGGTGACCGTTGTGGCGGTCATGTGCGGACTCATTGACCTGAACAAATGGATAGAGGAAGGAAAAAACGATGGATCACATAGCCGTATTGATTCCTTGCTATAATGAGAGCCAGACCATTCAAAAGGTTGTTGAGGACTGGAGAACGGCGCTCCCCGATGCTGCGATCTATGTTTATGACAACAATTCTACCGACGGCACTGCGGAAATCGCCTCCGCGGCCGGCGCGACCGTGTGCAAAGAACCGCAGCAGGGCAAGGGGAACGTAGTCCGAAGAATGTTCCGGGAAATTGACGCCAAGTGCTATATCATGGTCGATGGCGATGACACTTATCCGGCTCAATACGGCGCGGAAATGGCCCGGCTTGTTTTGGAAGAGAAGGCCGATATGGTTGTGGGCGACCGGCTTTCGTCCACCTATTTTGCCGAAAACAAGCGGCCGTTTCACAACATGGGCAACACGCTGGTCCGATACATGATCAATCAAATCTTTCGCTGTGATATCAAGGACATCATGACAGGGTATCGCGCGTTCAGCTATGACTTTGTGAAATCGTTTCCCGTCTTATCAAGAGGGTTTGAAATTGAAACGGAAATGACGATACATGCCGTGGATAAGAATATGCACATCAAAAATGTTGTCGTTTCCTACAGAGACCGTCCGGCCGGAAGCGAGTCAAAGCTCAATACTGTGAGTGACGGGATCAAAGTGATCCAAACCATATTCAGCCTGTTTAAAAATTATAAGCCGTTTTTCTTTTTTACAACCTTGTCGTTACTGCTGACCGCCCTGGCAATCCTGTTCTTTGTGCCGGTGTTCCTCGATTATTTGGACACGGGGCTGGTGGAACGATACCCGACGCTGATCGTCTGCGGGTTTACGGAAATTGCCGCGCTCCTCTCCTTCTTTTCCGGCTTGATTTTAGAAACGATCGTTTCAAAGGACAGACAGTCGTTTGAATTTCGCAGAGGCCTCATCCATGAGCAATTTGCGGGAAAATGCGGCGACGACAGGAACGAGAAATGAAAAGAAGCTCACTCTATCAGCAGATCCGGGATTTTTGCGGAGCGCGTCGGGAAGTGCTCCTGTATTTGTTTTTCGGAGGGGTCTCCTTTGTCGTGAGCGTGGGCAGCTTTTACATCATCCGGGAAGAAATCGGACTGGATGTGCTGGTTGCCAATGTCATATCCTGGTGTCTGGCTGTGCTGGTCGCGTTTGTGACAAACCGGACGTGGGTGTTCCATGCCGGGCAAAGCGGGAGCGGGACGCTGATGCGCCAGATGCTGTCCTTTTTTGCCGGACGCGTCGGAACGCTGCTGGTGGAAGAAGCGATTCTGCTTGTGCTGATAACATGGCTGCATTTTTCGGAAATGCCTGTGAAGCTATTTGCTCAGGCGGTCGTGATTGCTTTCAACTATTTCATCAGCAAGTTTGTGGTTTTTCGGAGAAAATAGCGCATTGGCGCGCGTATACGGATGTAGTCGGGATAAAACCGGCCCGCGATGAACCTTGAGGCTCATCGCGGGCCGGCTATTTAAATTGCGTAGCAGCCGAGCACCTTGCCCAGCGTGCGCAGACGGGATTCGTCCTCGACAACGATGTCGTCATACTCCTTGTTGATGGAGCGGAGCTTCGTTTTGCGCTCCGACCGATCGGCAACCAGCTTCTTGCAGTACGCCTGACCGTCCAGCACGAAGATGCCGATGTCGCCGGGGTCCACCGCGGGCGTCGGGCGCACGAACACGGTGCAGCCGTTGGGGATCTCCGGCTCCATGGAATCGCCGGAGATGCGCACGCCGAACTCCGCGCCCTCGGGCGCGATCATCGCGGGGTACTGCTCGATCTGAAAGTCCGGTGCGTCAATATAGTTGCCAAGTCCCGCGGCGGCAGGCTGGTCGTAGACCTTGAACTCCACAAAGCCGTCCTTGCGGTGCTTGGCCTTGGGAAAGCGGAGCGTGGCCGGCGACGCGCTCACCTCGGCGGGAAGCTTGTCCTCATAGGGCTCGAGTGTGGTCTCGACGATCAGGCGGTCACGGGGATCGGCGGCGTCGTAGAGCCTGCCGATGCGGAGGCCGCTATCGCTGACAGTTCCCGTGCTGGCTGCATCGGGCGATGCGGTGCCGAGCAGAAAATCCGCCGAAACATGACACGCCTGTGCGATCAGCAGCAAAAGGCCGGGCTTCGGATCATGCTTACCGCTTTCGTATCCATGGAAGGTGTTGGGGGCGACGCCGACCAGATCGGCGAGCTCCTTTTGCGAATAGCCGGCCCGCTCGCGGGCTTCCTTGATATGCAGATTCAAAGTGAACACCTCCTCGTCTGATGCGTTCATGGTAAATCACACTTTGCAAAGTGTCAACCAATCATTCTAGTTTCTCGAAAAATACACTTGACATATTCTAGAAACTAGAATAATATAAAGAAAAACTTCTAGTTTCTAGAAGAACGGAAGGGGGCGGACACATAGGAATCATAGCTTTCTGAACTGTACCGGCAGTATGTCCGGGACGAGCGGAGGAATGCAGCCAAAAAGTAACTTTAAAAGTTATCATGAGACAGACAGCGAGAACCGGAAACTGTAATGAACAACAATGGAGGAGACCAGATAATATGATAACACTCAAAATCAACGTAAACGAAAAAATGCCGGAGCACTTTCCACTGGGATACCAGGGAGAAAGCAACGTCCGACAAATCATCTTTGATGTGAAATCGTGGATTGCCGAATACGGCGACGGAACGATTTCTCTGATTGCCCAGCGCAATGGCGACGCCGCACCGTATCCGGTGGCGATCACCGTGGAAAACGGCTGTGCTGTGTGGCGCATCAGCAATGCGGATACGGCGCTGTCGGGGCGTGGGCAGGCAGAGCTGCGCCTGAACGTTGGCACAGCGGTCAAAAAGAGCAAAGTCTACACCTTTGATGTGCGGGAGGCCCTTGGCCCGGTTTCGCCACAGCCCCCAAAGCCATACCAAGGTTGGGTGGATCGAGTCCTTCAGGCGGGTGCGGCTGCGGACGAGGCAGCCGGAAGGGCGGAAAGCAGCGCTGAGACAGCGGCTGAATCCTGCGACATGATTGTCAATATGGAGGTAACCGCCCATGCCCTGCCTGCCGGAAGCGAGCCTACCGTTGAAAAGATTGTGAGCGAGACCGTCCGCCTGGACTATGGCATCCCTGTCGGTGCTACCGGCCCGCAGGGACCCCGGGGCGAAACCGGCCCGCAAGGTGCTGCCGGTCCGCAAGGAGCCACCGGCCCGCAGGGACCCCGGGGCGAAACCGGCCCGCAAGGCGCTGTCGGTCCGCAAGGGGCCACCGGCGCGCAGGGCGATCCGGGCGCAGGAGTATCGGCGGGCGGCACAGCCGGCCAGGTGCTGCGCAAGGCGTCTGCCGCAGACTATGATACCGAGTGGCAGGATGTGGACTCGGTGCCTGTGCAGGACAGCAGCAACCCGGTGGCAAGCGGGGGAGTTTACAAAGAGGTGAGCGACCTGAAAAGCGCTTTGGAGGCTCTCACCGATCATCTGTACAAGCACAGCGTTGCCCTCTCCACCACCAAGGCGCAGGTCGATGCCCTGTTCGCCCAGTGGTGGAACAGCGTCTACACCGAGGGCGCGGACAAGGCGGCGCTGCTGGATCGCTGGTTCGGCAACGTGATGGTCGATACCCGCGTCCACGGCGCGAAGCTGCCGCTGTTCGCTACGTCGCAAAGCTCCATCGGCGAGCTGACCGGTGACAGCGTGGGGCTGGTGTGCGAGCCGTCCACCGCGGCCGTCGCAGGGCGGGACGACTTTGCCCGCCTGCCGCAGTTCTGGATTTTGGAGGTCGCCGCCGAGAAGAATGCCGACGGCACGGTGACGGTCTACAAGGTGCAGCACATTGACCCCATCGAGGAGGTGCGCTCCGGCGAGCATCTGTGCCAAGTGCTGACCAAAAATACCTATTGGAAAGAGTGGCAGGCGGACGGCTACCACTATTACCAGCAGCAATGCACCTATTTTGAGGGCGCGTCGCTGTGGATGCCGACGAACGCGCAAGGCGTGACGTACCACTTCGCGGCCTATCCCAAGTACGCGGCGGGGTATGATGCAAACGGCAATATCACTTGCGGCACGGGGCTTGCGCCCGCTATCAACGTGTCACACGCCGCGGGCGTCCCGAAGTGGCGGACGCGCAACGCGATGTACGCGGGCGGGTCGTTCCGCACGCCGAAGTGGCAGCTCGTCATGTTTGCGCTCAAGTATGCCCGCAAGGGCAACTCCGGCTTGATCGAGGGCTGCTCCGCCTATAGCCCTACCTATACCGCCGCCGTGTCCGAGACCGGCGTGGAGCGCGTTATCATTAGCACGGCGAACGCGGCAAACCTGATCGTCGGCTCGTCCGTGGCGCTCAATTTGCGCGGCTCGACTTGCCTCAAGATCACCTCCATCGAACAGGTGGAGATCGACGGCACGACCTACGCGGCGGTCAACATCGACAACAATGGGGTCAAGTTCAACACCACCGCTGGGACAACGCAAATCTGGACCATGCCCTATTTCAGCGGCCATAACGATTCCGTCCTCGGCAACGATGGCAGCCGTACCAACTGCACCAACGGCAAGGAGCCGGGGCTGATCCAAGGGACAGAGTTTGGCATCGGCGCTTATCAGATCGTGGCGGACGAGTTCATGCTCTGTACGCAAAGCGGCGATGACTACCTGCTTAACATTTACACCTGCGCAGATCAGAGCAAGGTTTCGACCGGCAGCATCACCGCGGACTACGAAAAGGTCACGGACGGCACGATCGTCGCGCCGACGAACGGCTGGTACTACATTCAGGATATGCTGCCCTGCAAGACCAACTGGCCGCAGGCAATCGGCGACGGCGCAGGATCGGGCACCGGCGAGCGAGCGGCGCTCCGCGTCTCTCGCGTCTCTGGCGTCCGCGCTTCGTGGTGTTTCGCGTTCTTGGCCCTCGGCGGCTACTGCGGCCTTGCGGCGCTGAGCTCGGACAACGACGCGGGCGTCGCGAACTGGAACGGCTCGCTCGGCGCTCCATGCGTGACCGGATGAGGAAAAATCGCATCAAAGATTTGCGTTTTGCTGTGATTCGATCCATTCCATCCGAAAACTCAGTTTGACCATTGACCACGGATTTGTGAGATCGTAGACGGCGGCATCACGATTGACCTTGGGATCGTTCAGCGTCTGCGCCCAGCGCGGATCAAACTCCGCGAGCCGATAGAGCTTTGCCTCCGGCACACCGGTGAGCGGCTCCTTGCGCTCGAAGGGAATGTGGTGCCCGCGGTCCCGGTCAAGCCGCACCGCGCCAAGCGCCTGCATGACACGAATTCGATTGGTGCGCTCGGCGGCGGTTTCGCGGTGCAGCAGGCTATTTCTGACGATGAGCTTGCCGTACCGGTCAAAGGCCTCGTCGGGACGCAGGATCAGCTCGATGAGCACCGCCGCGCTCAAAAAGCGGGCAGGGTAGCGCTCACTCAGCTCCTGCGCAAGCATGCGCACATCCTCGCAGGGGTTCCAGAGCACGGTTTCGAGCAGGCACTTTTCCAGCATATCCGCCGCGCCAAGATCCCACTGCGGCACGTTTGCATCGGGGCGGAGCTTTTCCAGTGCCTCAAGCTGCTCGGCACACCAGAGCCAGGTTTCCCGCATGGCGTGCGAGTACTTGCCGTATGCGGCGAAAAACGCGTGGGCAAGCGTCAGCAGCTCGGCGCGGGAGAGGGTCTCCCGCCCGAGGCGGAGCGTCTCCTCTACTGCGCCGCGCACGGCCAGCGCCGCCATATCTGAGGCAAGGGTCGAGTCCACGCCTTCCAAACAGGGCGGGCAGTCGGGACGGCGCTCCAGCTCGTCTGCCCACAGTGCGCGGCTGACCTCGTCGTCCATGCGCGCAAGACCGCGCAACGCCGCGTCACGGCAGCCTTTTTCAGCCTCGCTTTGATAGAGCTCCGCCAGCAGCGGCGCGTTTTCCGTGGAAAGCCCCAGCGCCGCGATGAGCGCCTCCCGCGTTTCCCGCCTGCTGTGAGGCAGCAGGCGCAGATACCAATCATTCTCGGCTGCACCTGCGATTCGCGCTACGGCGTAGACGCGCGTTTCTCCCGACTTTTCCTCGAGCAGGGGCACGGCGCGATTGCCCAGCGCCGAGAGAATGCGTTCGAGCAGTTCCGCCGATTCGCCGCGGGCATCGTCCAATGCGTTGACCAACACGGGCAGCACGCGCGGATCGCTGAAATACTCCGGGTGCGCCGCCCACATCTCCTCGATCGTAGTGACGCGCCCGCTGCCGGAGCTTTCCAGCGCGGCAAGCAGCGGCTGAAAGGCGCTGAACGGTGCGTCAACATAGCCGTCTTCGGGTTTGAGCGGTATCAACTCGCCGGAAACATCTGCATCCGCGCGCTCGCAGAGCTGTGCGTCCAACAGGGCAAGCGCGGCCAGCAGCCGACCCGGGCGCTGCTTGTCATCGGAGACACGCAGAGCGCGGGCGGCGAGCAGAATCCGGCGGGAGGCGGCGTCATCCGCGGCGGCGGAGAGCGAGTCAATGGCGCTTTGAAACGCAGCGTCCTCGGAGAGGATACCCGCGCCGCGCTCGGCGGCGTCCTCAAGGCAGGCTTTTAAGTTGTGGATCACTTGCAAATCCATAGGCGTTAAAATTGCAGGCGGATGATGCGATCCGCCGTGATGAGACTGTAGGGATGCAGGCAGAGCCGCCCGTCGGCGTCATCGCAGTAGAGAAGCCCGAACAGGGCGTCGCCCTCCGCGGCGGCCTCAGGCAGTGCGGCGAGCCGCCGCACGGAGGCGGGCGTGGAGCTGTCATCACTGCGATCGCGCAGCACAATGCGTCCGCCGATGGCATCCTCCAAAACAAACCTGCCGTCTACTATGCCCAGTGTGCCGACACGGATCAACACGGGCACGGTGTCTGCGAGCAGCGGGTTTTCAAGATGCGGCTTCGCGCGGCTGACGGCGTCTGCGACGGACACGGCGCGGCGGAGCACGGCGGCATAGTCCGCCTTTGTCAGCTCCACCGACGCGCAATCGTCCCACCAGACGCGGAGGCACGGCGGAACGGGAGATTCGTAGAGCACAGGCACCTCCAGCAGCGAAAAGCAACTGTCATCGGTGCCGACGTAGTTGAGATTGCGGGAGGGATGCAGGCTTTGCGTCTGCACAATGTCGCCGCGATCGAGCTCCAGCCAGAAGCCGCGCTCGGCATAGGCGCGCTTCGCTTCGTCGTAGGAAACGTCAAAGGAGAGCTGCACCAGCCGCGCGCTTTTGCGATACAGGCCGATCTCACGCAGTTCGTCGCTGTTCCACACGCCGCCGAGCGCCTCGAACAGCAGCGGGTCCTCCAGCGAATAGCT
>CAMVTO010000052.1 GCA_947170435.1 uncultured Clostridia bacterium
CCGCGTCGCATAATCCCTACTACGACAACGGCATCAAGCTCATCAACTCCCACGGTGAGAAGATGGACGAGGAGACCATCGAAAAGGTCGAGGCATACCTCGACGGCGGCGAAGAGGTGCCCTATGCCAAGCGCGACCAGATCGGCACCACCGTGGACTACGTTGCGGGCCGCAACCGCTACATCGGCTATCTCATCTCGCTGGGCGTGTACTCTTTCCGCGGCAAGAAGGTGGCGCTGGACTGCGCCAACGGCGCGTCGTGGAGCACGGCGCGGGCGGTGTTTGAGGCGCTGGGTGCCAAGACGCTCGTCATCAATGCCGAGCCGGACGGCCTGAACATCAACGAAAACGCCGGCTCCACCCATATCGAGGGCTTGCGGAAGTTCGTGGTCGATAACGGCTGCGACGTGGGCTTCGCCTACGACGGCGACGCTGACCGCTGCCTGTGCGTGGACGAGCAGGGCAGCGTCATCACCGGCGACCATATCCTCTACATCTACGGCAAATACATGAAAGAGCGCGGCAAGCTGCTGAGCAACACCGTCGTCACCACGGTCATGAGCAACTTCGGCCTGTATAAGGCGTTCGACGCGCTGGACATCGGCTACGCCAAGACCAAGGTGGGCGACAAGTATGTCTACGAGTACATGACCGAGCACCACTGCCGCCTCGGCGGCGAGCAGTCGGGCCACATCATCTTCACAAAGTACGCCAGCACCGGCGACGGTATCCTCACCTCGCTCAAGATGATGGAGGTGCTGTGCGCGAAGAAGGTGCCCATGAGCAAGCTCAGCGAGGGCTTCAGGATGTACCCGCAGGTGCTGGAGAACGTGAAGGTTGCGGACAAGGCCGCGGCGCAGAACGACCCCGCCGTACAGGCCGCGGTGCAGCAGGTCGCGGACGCGCTGGGCAACAGGGGCCGCATCCTCGTCCGCGAGAGCGGCACGGAGCCGCTGATCCGCGTCATGGTCGAGGCGGAGAGCGATGAAGTGTGCCGGAAATACGTCGATGAAGTGGTGAGTGTCATCAAGGCGCAGGGACACGCGGTGTAAGGAGAAAGCTATGAATTATCTTGGCATTGACCTCGGCGGTACGAATATCAAGGGCGGCGTTGTGAACGAAGCGGGTGAGATCCTGCGCGAGGCGTCCCGCCCGACTATGGTGGAAAACGGCCCGGACGCCATCGCCGACGGCATCGCGGCGCTGATCAAAGACCTGGAGCAGGGGGAGACCTTCGGCGGAGTCGGTCTGGGCTGCCCCGGCACCGTGGACGACGAGAGCGGTGAGGTCGTCTGCGCGTTTAACCTGAACCTGATCCACTATGATCTGCGCGGTGCGGTCAAGAGCCGCACAGGCTATGAGATCCGTCTCGGCAACGACGCGAACGTCGCGGCGCTGGCGGAGGCGACAGTGGGCGCGGGCAAGGGTGCGCACAGCACGGTGGTCATCACGCTGGGCACCGGCGTGGGCTGCGGCGTGGTGCTGGAGGGCAAAATGCTTACCGGTTACACCGGCGCCGCCAGTGAGCTGGGGCACATGGTCATCGTCGAGGACGGCGCGAAGTGCACCTGCGGCCGCCGGGGCTGCTTTGAGGTCTACGCTTCCGCCACGGCGCTGATCCGCATGACCCGCGAGGCCATGGCGGCGAATCCCAAAAGCGTCATGTATACCGTTGCGCAGGAAAACGGCGCGGTGGACGGGCGCACGGCGTTTACGGCGGCGGAACGCGGCGACGGCACGGCGGCGGAGGTCGTGCACGAGTACGTCAAGTACCTCGCCGCCGGCGTGACGAACGTCGTGAACATCTTTTTCCCGGAGATCGTGGCGTTCTCGGGCGGCGTTGCCAATCAGGGCGAAGCCCTGCTGAGGCCGCTGCGCGAGGAGGTGCGCCGTCAGGAGTTCGGCGGCGCGTACGTCAAGCGTCACACGAAGCTGGTGCCCTGCACGCTGGGGTATCAGGCGGGTATCATCGGCGCGGCGCTGCTGGCGAAGCTCTAAAAGAGACGTTTCTTGAAACCGTTTCTTCTTTCGTCTTGCCGAAAGAAGAAATGGTTTCAAACTTCCGTAGAAGAAAGGGCGCCTTGCGGCTGCTTTCCTATGGTTCAGATGGCGCCTGCCTCTGTACGATACGCTGTTTGACGTCCTAAGACTGACGATGCACCTCTTGTGTCGACCTTGGGAGCGGATAAAAAAGTCAGCCGGTCGGCTGACTTTTTGCTTTCGGATAAGGGGTCGGGTCGTCTGTGCGGCCTACCAGATAGTCCAGTGACACCTGATAGCGGTCGGCGATCCGCGAGAGGATTTCCAGCTTCGGTTCCCGGGTCATCAGTTCGTAATTCTGATATGCTTTTTCGGTGATGTTGCAGTACACCGCGACTTCCCACTGCTTCAAACCCGCCGCTTTGCGGCACACGCGCAGCCGTTCCGCCAAAATCTCTTTCATCTGTCTCACCTGGATAGGCCTGTTTTTTCATATACAATGATGTCGCTCAAATCACAATCCAAAATCGCACACAGCGCATCGAGCGTGTTGGTCGAAACAGATTCACCGGCTTTTAATCGGCGCACGGTGGAACTGCTGATGCCGCCCTTGACTTGCAGCGTGTAAGTTGTGGCGTCCTTGCGCTTCATTGTCTCCCACAGCGGCGCATAGGAAATCACCGGCGGTACCTCCAATCCTCTTGACTTGTCTCTATTATTGCCTATAATGAAGTAAAGATGTTATAGGCAATATTGAACACAAAGGAGCGGAGGGGCAATTATGGTCGATTACAAAAAGCTGTACTACATCATGCTCGACGCGTCGGAGCGGGCGATTATGGCGATATCGCAGCAAAACTACGGCGTGGCGAAAAAGACGCTGATCGTCGCCGAGCGCCGCGCGGAGGAGCTGTACATCGAAACCGCGGAGGAGGAAGAGGACGAGCTCCGTTGAATCGAACGACGCACGCAGCCGTTCTTTAATGAGCGGCGGGGCTCGCGCGGTGGAAATGAGCGAAGCGCCGCCTGTGGCGGATGAAGCGAGCGAATTTCGAGGCAGCGCCCCGCTTGTCGCGACCATCGGGAAGCGAGAAGCGGCTGGCGCAACGGTGACCAGGCATACGAGGGAAGTCGATTCGACATGAGGAAAACAGCGTATCGTACGGCGCAGAAACAAAGACGCTCGCGCGGCAGCCGCGCAAGCGTCTTTCTCTTTTGGGGAAGTCTGAAACCGCGTTTTCTCTTTTCAAGAAAAAGAGAAAAGGCGGTGTCAGGTACGCCTCACTTGACCAACGAGGCAGTATCCATCGCGATCATCAGCTCCTCATTTGTCGGGATGAGCAGCACCTTGACCTTGGAATCGGCGGCGGAGATGACGCGCTCCTCGCCGCGGACGTTGTTCGCGTCCTCGTCCATCTTCACGCCCATGAACTCGAGGCCGGAGGCGATCGCCATGCGCTGCTTGGCATCGTTTTCGCCCACGCCCGCGGTGAAGATGATCGCGTCCACACCGCCCATAGCGGCCGCGTACGCGCCGATGTACTTCTTCACGCCGTAGTTGAACATATCGACCGCCAGCGCCGCGCGCTTGTTGCCCGCTGCCGCTGCCGCGCCGAGGTCGCGGAAGTCGCTGCTGACGCCGCTGACGCCCTGCACGCCGGACTTCTTGTTGAGGACGTTCAGCATCTCGTGGATGTCCATGCCGTACGCATTCATCAGGTACTCCAGAATGCCGGCGTCAAGGTCGCCGGAGCGGGTGCCCATCGGCACGCCGGCGAGCGGAGTGAAGCCCATGCTGGTGTCCACGCTCTTGCCGCCGTCGATGGCGGTGACGGAGGAGCCGTTGCCCAGGTGGCAGGAGATGATCTTCAAGCTCTCAATGGGCTTGCCCAGCATATCCGCCGCGCGGGAGGCGACGTACTTGTGGGAGGTGCCGTGGAAACCGTAGCGGCGCACCGCGTTCTTCTCGTAGTACTCATAGGGCAGCGCGTAGGTATAGGCCACCGGCGGCATGGTCTGATGGAAGGCGGTGTCGAACACGGCGACCATCGGCACGCCGGGCATAAGCGCCTGGCAGGCCTTGATGCCGATGATGTTGGCGGGGTTGTGCAGCGGGGCGAGGGGATTGCACTCCTCAATCGCCTTCATGACCTCATCGGTGATGAGCACGGATTTGGCAAACTTCTCGCCGCCGTGGACGACACGGTGACCCACCGCGTCGATCTCCTTCATGGAGCCGACTACGCCGTTTTTCGGATCGACCAGAGCGTTGAGCACGGTCTGGATCGCCTCGCTGTGGGTGGGCATGGCAACATCCACCGCGTCCTGCTTCTCCTTGCCGGGGAGCTGGGGCTTGTAGGTGAACTTGCCGTCAATGCCGATGCGCTCGCACAGGCCCTTGGCCAGCAGGTCGCCGGTCTCGGGGTTCAGGAGCTGATACTTGAGGGAAGAGCTGCCCGCGTTGATGACCAATACATTCATGTTTTTGTCTCCTTTGGATGCGCACTTGAAAAAATGCGCAGATTTCGTTAGAATCATAACATATCTATTATAGCAGCAGAAAACTGTAAACACAAGCCAAAAAACGAATGAGGTTTTTATGCAAGTTGCCGGAGTTATCTGTGAATACAATCCTTTCCACACGGGGCATCAGTGGCAGCTATCCGAGCTGCGGCGGCGCGGCGCGACGGCGATCGTCTGCGCTATGAGCGGGAACTTTACCCAGCGCGGAGACTTTGCCATCGTGCGCAAGCACGTCCGCGCCGAGGCTGCGATCTGCGGCGGTGCCGATCTGGTGCTGGAGCTGCCGCTGCCGTGGGCAACCGCCTCTGCCGAGGGCTTTGCGCGAGGCGGGGTGGAAGTCCTCGCCGCCTCGGGCGTGGTGGATACGCTTGCCTTTGGCAGCGAGTGCGCGGACACGGGTACGCTGACGCGCGTTGCGGACGTGCTTCCATCAGATGCGTTCGCAGAAGCGCTTAAATCCGAGCTTGACAAGGGAGATTCCTTTGCGGCGGCAAGGCAGCGCGCGGCGGAACGGCTGGCAGGTGCGGACGCGGTGGCGCTGGAAAGCCCCAACGACATTTTGGGCGTGGAATATTGCAAGGCGCTGCGGGGCACGGCCCTCGCGCCGCTGGCGCTCCCACGCATGGGCGCGATGCACGACGGCGCGCCGTCGGGGGAGTACGCATCCGCGTCGTATCTCCGCGCTCACATGGAGGACGCCGCGCCGTATCTCACCCCCGACATGCGGAGGCTCTACGAGGCGGAGCGGGCGGCGGGCCGCGCACCGGTGACGATGGTCGCGGCGGAGCGCGCGATCCTCGCGCGGCTGCGGACGATGGATGATTTCGCCGCCTATGACGAGGGAAACGAGGGGCTGTACCGCCGTTTCGCGGACGCAGCGCGGCGCGCCTCAAGTGTGACGGAGCTGCTGGGCGCGGTGAAAACCAAACGCTACGCCCTCGCGCGGCTGCGGCGGATGCTGCTTTCGATGTACCTTGGTCTGCCGCACGCGGCGCGTCCGGCGCATGTACCGTATATTCGCGTACTGGCAATGAATGACAAGGGAAAGTCCTTGCTGCATGAGATGCGGAAAACCGCGGCGCTGCCGGTGCTCAACAAACCGGCGGACGTGCGGGAACTTTCTCCCGATGCGCGGCGTCTGATGGCCATGGAAGCCCGCGCGACCGATCTCTATGTCCTCGCATACCCCGACCTCGCGCAAAGCGCGGGCGGGAGTGAGTGGCGCATCAATCCTGTGATTCAATCTTTACAATCATCTTTGAATGGAGTATAATCACCACCTGCCCGTTTCAGACAATATAGCCGAGCAAGAAGGAGCAAAAGACTGTGAAAAAAGCAATTTCCCTGACACTGACGCTGGTACTGGCACTGTCCCTGACCGCCTGCGCCAAGAAGGACAGCGCCCCCGAGATGGTGCCGGCGATCCCGGCGCAGCCTGTTGAAACCACCCCGGCAGAGACCGCCGAGGAGCCGCAGGAGCAGGCCGCGATCTATACTACAGAGGCCCGCACGGTGGAGACGGAGATCACCGCCGAGGACGGCACGGTCGTCGGCAACACGAAGTGCACGCTGAACTATCTCACCACCGACGGCGGCGAGGAGATGCAGGCGGTCTGCAAGACCTTCAACGACGCTATGGACGCCTTCGCGGCGGAGACCTACGCGGAGGACTCCGAGTTCGCGGCGCACAGCCGCGAGGTCTACGAGTGGCAGACGAGCGAGAACATCGAGTTTATGCCCTGCTACGACGAGTTCGCCGTGACCGATACCCTCATGAGCGACACCATGCTCAGCATTGTGGGCGCGGGCAGCAACTACACCGGCGGCGCACACCCCAACAACTATATGATGGCGTGGAACTATGACCTGCGAAACGGCAAATTCTTTACGCTCAACGACCTTACCGACGACCCCGCCGCCCTGCGTGCCGCGATCGCCGACGAAGTCTTCTTCCAGATCGCGGCGGAGAGCGACAGCGAGATGTACAACGAGGACTACGCCGACACCCTGCGCGCGACGGAGGACTTCAACGTGTACTTCCAGACGGGCAACATGATGACTGTGTGGTTCGACGAGTATGTGATCGCGCCCCACGCCGCGGGCATCCCCGCGTTCTCCATGGAGCTCAGCGTGATCGACCCGTATCTGAACGCCGCGGGCGCGGCGCTGCTGGGCCGCTGATTGCATGAAAAAGGCACCCGTCAGGGTGCCTTTTGCTGCCTTTTACGGCTGATCCTCAGTGAAGTGGATGTGGTTGAACAGGTGGTCGGAGCAGAAGCAGTGGTACCCCGCGCAGCGGGAGCAATAGCGGAACTCCAGCTCTGGATTCGTCTGGTTGGTGCGGCCGCAGACCGCGCAGGTGCGAAGCCCGCTGTTGGCCTGCTGTGCCGCTTCCTGCCGCCGGGCGTTCGCGGTGACGTTGCGGAAGTGCGTCGTCTGCCGCGCGCGGCTGGTCTCCAGGTGCAGAAATCCCGCCATCTCCGGCCAGATCATGATGAACACGTTCAAAAGCGCCATCAGCGGCACCACCGCCGCGTACCAGTACCCGCGCAGGACAGGGGAGGCGATCTCGTAGGCGAAGAGCGCGAGATCGAAGTACGCGACGTACTTCGCGCGGATGGGGATGGGCAGCGGGAAGAGCACGAACGTCGCGTCGGGGAAGAGCACCGCGAACGCGAGGAACATCGCGAACGTGATGTCCGCCGTGCTGGCGACCGGGTAATCCACGCCGAGGATCAGGCAGGTGACCGTCACGCCGACGACGGTGAGGAGCATGCCGCCGAGGTAGTAGCAGGTGAACTTCGCCGTGCCCCATTGCTGCTCCAGCGTGCGGCCCATGGAGTAGGTGAAGTAGCAGTAGAGCAGAAACAGCAGACCCGCCCCGCCGGGCACGGCGGCAAAGGTCACCAGCCGCCAGATCTGCCCGTGGAGCACGAGCCGCGGCGAGAAGTACAGCGCCATCGTCAGCGCGTGACCGGAAAAGCTGTCGAGCAGGTACACCGCCACGTTGGCGATGACGATATAGAGCATGAGATTCGGAATGCCGAAGTTCGGGTGCAGGATGCAGAACCGATCCACGGCGTTGTTGAGTTTCTTCACGGCATGATGCCTCCGTTGCATTGATGATTCTGCATTATGCCACAGCCACGGGAAAAAGTCATTAGGAAATTATGAATTTTACTCTGTATTGACAAAACGGCCCACGGCGGCGTATAATACCTATTTAGAAAGATACAAAGGAGAGATTCCTATGGCAAAGCGCTTATTCACCTCTGAGTCCGTCACCGAGGGCCATCCCGACAAGGTCTGCGACGCCATTTCCGACGGCGTTCTCGACGCGATCCTTGCCCAGGATCCTCAGGGCCGCGTCGCCTGCGAGACCAGCGTTACCACCGGCCTCGTGCATGTGATGGGCGAGATCACCACCAACTGCTACGTGGACATCGCCAAGATCGCGCGCGATGTAATTAAGGATATCGGTTATACTGACGCTTCCATCGGCTTTGACTACAACACCTGCGGCGTCATCACCAGCATCGACGAGCAGAGCGGCGACATCGCCATGGGCGTCAACAAGTCCCTCGAGGCCAAGGAGTCCGGCACGAGCGAGCTGGACAACGGCGCCGGCGATCAGGGCATGATGTTCGGCTACGCCTGCGATGAGACCCCCGAGCTGATGCCGCTGGCGATCTCTCTTGCGCATAAGATGGCAAAGCGGCTTACCGCGGTCCGCAAGGACGGCACCTTGACGTATCTCCGTCCCGACGGCAAGACCCAGGTCACCGTCGAGTATGACGAGAACTGGAAGCCCGTGCGCATTGACGCAGTGGTTGTCTCCACCCAGCACGACCCCGACGTGTCGCTCGAGCAGATTCGCAAGGATATGACCGAACTGGTCATCAAGCCCACCATTCCCGCGAATCTTCTGGACGAGAACACCAAGATCTTTGTGAACCCCACCGGTCGCTTTGTCATCGGCGGGCCGCAGGGCGACTCCGGCCTGACCGGCCGCAAGATCATTGTGGACACTTACGGCGGCAGCGCTCCCCACGGCGGCGGCGCGTTCTCCGGCAAGGACCCCACCAAGGTCGACCGCAGCGCGGCGTACGCCGCCCGCTACGTCGCGAAGAACATCGTCGCGGCGGGCCTTGCCAGCAAGTGCCAGGTGGAGCTGGCCTACGCCATCGGTGTCGCCAAGCCCGTGAGCGTTCTGGTGGAGACCTTCGGCACCGGCAAGGTCAGTGACGACAAGCTGGAGGAAGCGGTGAACAAGGTCTTTGACCTGCGCCCGACGGCGATCATCCGCGACCTCGACCTGCGCAGGCCGATCTACCGTCCGCTGTCCGCCTACGGCCACATGGGCCGCGAGGATCTGGGCGTCAAGTGGGAGCAGACCGACCGCGTGGATGCGCTCAAGGCGGCGCTCAAGTAAAAAGCTGACAGGGGAGAGCGCTTGCGCTCTCCCGCACATCCGGGTGTAGCGAAGTTGGTATCGCGCTTGGCTTGGGACCAAGAGACCGGGCGTTCGAGCCGCCCCACTCGGACCAGATAAAAAGCGACGTGTTTCGGCACGTCGCTTTTTGTGCATAAAGTAAGGGAGTTTTACTTGAAATACGGTGCACCTTGTGGTAAAATTGATCGGAATGTCGGTTTTGGCAAAACCGATGGCAGATTTGAAACGAAAAGGGTGAGTTCGTGTACCTAAAAGCGCTTGAAATACAAGGCTTCAAGAGCTTTCCTGATAAGACGGTGCTGAATTTCGGCGAGGATGTGACCGCCATCGTCGGCCCCAACGGCAGCGGCAAGTCCAACGTGTCGGACGCTATCCGCTGGGTGATGGGCGAGCAGTCCACCAAATCGCTGCGCGGCAGCAAGATGGAGGACGTCATCTTCGGCGGCACCGAGAAGCGCAATCAGATGGGCTTCGCGCAGGTGACGCTGGTGCTGGATAACACCGAGCACATCTTCCCCCAGATGGAGGAGACCGAGGTTGCCGTCACCCGCCGGTATTACCGCAGCGGGGAGTCGGAATACTATATCAACAAGCAGAGCGTGCGCCTTACGGACATCAACGAGCTGTTCATGGACACCGGTATGGGCCGCGAGGGCTATTCCATCATCGGTCAGGGCCGCATCGACGAGATTTTGTCCCAGAAGAGTGCCGACCGCCGCGAAATCTTTGAGGAGGCGGCGGGCATTTCCAAATACCGCCATCGCAAGGAAAAGGCGGAGCGCGATCTGGAGCGCACGGAGGAAAACCTCACCCGCGTCAACGACAAGATTGCGGAGCTGGAGCTGCACGTTGAGCCGCTGCGCGCGCAGGCGGAGAAGGCAAAGAAGTATCTTGTCCTGCGCGACGAGCTGCGCGTGCTGGAGATCTCCGTGTGGCTCGAACAGCTTGAGGCCATCCGTACCAACGCCATCAAGCTGGAGACGGACTACGCGCACGCGCAGCAGGAGCTGAGCGAGGCGCAGGCGGCGCTGGATGAGCTGTACGCCTCCACGGAACAGTTCAGCGAGCGCATCCGCGAAAACGACCTCGAGCAGGAGCGCGTGCGTGCCGCCGTGGCGGAGTTTGATGCGCAGGTGAGCGAACAGGAGTCCGCGATCGCGGTGCTCAGCACCGATATCACGCACCACAATGAGAACATCCGCCGCATTGAGGAGGAGATCCGCGACCAGTCGGGGCGCGCCGGCTCTATGGCGGAGCAGATGGAGGAGAAGAAGGCGCACATCGCTGAGCTGACCGCCCAGATCGAGGCGATGTCCGCAGCCGTAGACAAGCTGGTGGAGAAGGCGGAGGAGCTTTCCCGCGGAGCGGGTGAGGCCGCCGACGAGGTGGAGAGCCTGCACGGCAGGGAAGCGCTGGCGCGCTCTGCCGCGGCGGACAGCCGCGCGGACATCTCCGCGGCACGCTCCGGCATCCACGAGATGGAGGAGCGGAAAGCGGCGCTCTCCGCCGAGCATGAGCAGGTGGAGCAGCAGCTTGCCGAGACGAAAAAGCTGGCGTCTGAGAACCGCCGCGCCTTAGAGGAGGCGCAGGAGGACGCCGACGCCATCCAAAATATCATCAAGGGCCACACCATGAAAATGGATGGCCGTGTCAAGCGTGAGGCAGAGGCGGCGGAGCGCCGCGTGAGCCTCGCGATGGAGCTCAATAACCTCGCTTCCCGCATCAAGCTGCTCTCCGACATGGAGAAGGAGTACGAGGGCTTCGGCAAAGCGGTGCGCGTGGTGATGCAGGCCGCCGAGAACCGTACCCTGCGCGGCGTCCACGGCCCCGTGGCGAACCTGATGACGGTGGACAAGAAGTACGCCGTCGCCGTTGAGATCGCGCTGGGCGCGAAGATGCAGGATATCGTGGTCGACCGTGAGGAGGACGCCAAGGCGGCGATCAACCTCTTAAAGCAGCGCGACAGCGGCCGCGCCACGTTCCAGCCGCTCACCGCCATCCGCGGCGCGGAGATTCGGGAAAACGGCCTCGAGAGCGAATACGGCTTCGTGGGCATCGCTTCGTCGCTGGTGCGCTATGACGAGAAATACCGTGCGGTGTTCCACAGTATGCTGGGCAATACCGTGGTGGTGGACGATCTGGACTGCGGCATCGCGCTGGCACGCAAGTATCAGAACCGCTTCCGTATCGTGACGCTGGACGGTCAGGTCATCAACCGCGGCGGCTCCATGACCGGCGGCTCGCTGAGCCGCAATGTGGGCATTCTGAGCCGCGCGAACGAGCTCAAGGAGCTTACCGCCAAGCGCGGCGGGCTGGAGGAAAAGCTTGCCGCCGCCGAGCGCGAGGCGGAGGACGCCAAGCGCGACCTCACCAAGGCACAGTACGAGCTGGACGTTGCCCAGAGTCAGGAGCACGAGGCGGAGCAGAAGGTCTTAAAGCTTACCGGCGACAAGAACCACTACGACGTGATCCTCACCGCGGCACGCGACCGCCTCGAGGACATGGAGGCGGAGAGCGAGGCCATCGACCGGCGTATCGCGGATTATCAGAAGTCCATTGAGGATAAGGAAGCCCTCGCGGGCAAACAGGAGGCGGAGGCCGCCGCACTCAAGGCCGAGGCGGAGAAGCGCTTCGCCGGACAGGCGGAGCTGCTGCGCTCCTCCGGCGCGCTGGGCGACGAGATCACCGAGAAGAAGAGCGCGCTCGCGGGCTATCGCGCGGAGCGCGAAGCCACCGAGCAGTCCCTGCGCGACCTGGATGCGCTGCGCGAGCAGATGGCGGGCGACGAACTCAGCCGCCAGAATCTCATGGAGCAGTACCGTGTCTCCGCCGTTGCCGCGGAGCAGGAGATCGAAGCGCATAAGGCAAAGATCGAGGCTCTGCGCGCGCAACAGAGCAAGCACAAGGACGAGCTGCAAACGCTCAATGAAGCGAAGATGGCCATTGAGGCGGAGCGCGGCGCCAGCGACCGCCGCATGAAGGATCTCAACGATCACGTCATCAACGCCACCAACGCCGCCGCGCGTCTGGAGCAGAAAAAGGCCACCGGCGCGATGGAGGAAAAGCAGATCCTCGACAAGCTTTGGGAGAACTACGAGCTTTCCCACAGCGCGGCGATGGAGCAGCGCGTGGAGCTGGAGAGCACGGCGAAGGCGAACAAGCGCATCACCGAGCTCAAGCGCGAGATCAGCGGCCTCGGCGGCGTCAACGTCGGCGCCATTGAGGAGTTTGAGCGCGTCAACGAGCGCTACACCTATCTCACCGGGCAGCGCGACGACGTGGAGAAGGCGAAGGACGAGCTGCTGGGCGTCATTGAGAGCATCACCGGTGAGATGACGGAAATCTTCCGTGAGCAGTTCGACCTCATCCGCGCGAGCTTTGAGGAGACGTTCCTTGACCTCTTCGGCGGCGGCAAGGCCACGCTGGAGCTGGAGGACGAGAACGATATTCTGGGCTGCGGCATCGAAATCAAGGTGCAGCCGCCGGGCAAGGCGCTCAAGACCATCACGCTGCTCTCCGGCGGCGAGAAGGCGTATGTCGCCATCGCGCTCTATTTCTCGATCCTCAAGGTGCATCCGACGCCGTTTTGCATCATGGACGAGATCGAGGCGGCGCTGGACGCGGCAAACGTCATCCGCGTGGCAAACTACATGCGCCGCATTTCCGATAAGACGCAGTTTATCGTCATCACCCACCGCCGCGAGACCATGGAAGCCGCGGATGTGCTCTACGGCGTGACGATGCAGGAGCGCGGCGTCAGCAAGGTGCTGACCATCAACATGAACGACATGGCCAAAGAGCTGGGGATTAAGGATTAACGTACAGGAGTAAGCTATGGGTCTGTTTTCCAAGATCAAAAAAGCATGGTTCGACACGATCGTCTGGGAGATGATCGACGATGAGTTCTACGATATGCTGGAGGAGAACCTCATCATGGCGGATCTGGGCGCGGCGGCAGCCGCCGACGCGGTGAAAAAGCTGCGCGAGGTGGTCTATGACCAGTCCATTCAGAACGGCGAGCGTGTCAAGCAGGCGCTGCGCGACATACTCGAGGAGAAACTCAACGTGGGCGACCAGCGCCTCGACCTCTCTACAAAGCCGTCGGTGGTGCTGGTGATCGGCGTCAACGGCGTGGGCAAGACCACGTCCATCGGCAAGCTGGGTTACCGGCTGCGCAAAAAAGAGAAAAAGCGCGTGCTGCTGTGCGCGGCGGACACGTTCCGCGCCGCGGCGGCGGATCAGCTGGAGATCTGGTCGGAGCGCGCGGGCGTGGAGATCGTGCGCTCCAAGGAGGGCGCGGACCCCGGCGCGGTGCTGTTCGATTCCTTGCAGGCGGCAAAGGCACGCGGCGTGGACGCGGTGCTTGTCGACACGGCGGGGCGGCTCCACAACAAGGCAAACCTGATGGCGGAGCTGGCAAAGCTGCGCAAGATCATCGACCGCGAGACCCCGGACGCTGCGAAGGAGACGCTGCTGGTGCTCGACGCCACCACGGGACAGAACGGCTTGCAGCAGGCAAAGGTGTTCAAGGAGGTCGCCGGTCTCACCGGCATCATCCTCACCAAGTTGGACGGCACGGCGAAGGGCGGCATCTGCGTCGCCATTGCGCAGGAGCTGGGCGTGCCGGTGAAGTACGTCGGACTTGGCGAGGGCAT
>CAMVTO010000053.1 GCA_947170435.1 uncultured Clostridia bacterium
GATACTTTTCAAAGAATTCCGCAATGACTTTTATGGGCGCGTTGAAAATTAGTACCTGAATCCGTGAAACTCAAATCGTTGTGACAAGCCTTAACCCCGAATAATGACTGACTTTTCAAGTAGTTTCACTGCCCAAATATTTCTTCACCCAATGGGTGAAGAAATATTTGGGTGAATCGGGAGGCCGAAACCTCAATAGCCATGCTGGTTTCCGTGGCTCTGGAACTCTGCGGGTTTCACGGATTCAGGTTAGTACAAAAAGCGAGAAAGGCTAGAAGCCCAAAAGGGGTTGATATGCTCCCTATAGTGACAGATTTGTTTTTCACTGTCTCCTATAGAGGGAGCATATCATTTCTTTCTGTGATACTCCCTTCTTTTGCGATACCGAATGTAAACTTGAAGTTGCGCGTAAAACCGCGGACGCAACTTCAGTTTGCTTAAAAATAGCGGAACTTGTGTTATATTAGAATCGTCAAAACAGAAAACGAACGACGAGATACACAGAAGAAAACAGATCCCGTCATCGACGGTGCGTAAGGAGGAGCTATGGAGTGCCCATATTGCAATAAGGAAATGCGAGCCGGTTATATCGCGACAGGCGGCTACGGAGTCTCGTGGGTGGACAACGAGAACAACGCGGAGAATTTCTGGGGTATGCCGAACCGTGTTCCGCTGTTCAAGGGCGGATGGGCAGGCGAAGGGCTTGGCCCTGCCGCGTGGTATTGCGCCGATTGCCGCAAGATCGTGATGGATGTGCCGGAGATCGAGCTGACAAGCGAAAAGCTTAAGCGGAAGTGGAACGACCTGACGGGGAAAGCGGCGGAAAAGCTGGACGAGGCGCGCGACCGCCGCGAAGAGGAAAAACGCGAGAAGAAACGGGAAGCAAACCGCAAAAAGGACCCGTGGGAAATCGACTGAGAAAGAAGGAAAACGTATATGGGATTTGGTTTTGGCTTTATGGACGCCGCGTTTCCGGTGATGTTCACAATCGTTTTCGTGCTGATATTCGGAACGATTGTTGTCACGCTGGTTCGCGGGATCGGTGAATGGAATAAAAACAACCACTCTCCGCGTCTTGTGGTTGATGCGGAAGTGGTGACGAAGCGCGCCGATGTTTCGCACCACGCCCATCCAAACGCGGGAGACGCCTCGGGAGCGCACGGTTTTCATCACACAAGCAGCACGACCTACTACGTCACCTTCGAGGTTAAGGGCGGCGAGCGTTTGGAGTTCGCCGTCCCGGGAACGGAGTACGGGCAGCTTGTCGAGGGAGATCGCGGCGAGTTGGCTTTTCAGGGGACAAGGTTTATGAGCTTTGAGAGACAATCATAGTTCTGTGCTATGGGAAAAGGCAGCCTGCGCGGCTGCTTTTTCCTTGAATTTTTTGAATCAGGCACAATATCCCCGCCCGTTTTCCGTCTGATAGAGTAAGGAAGGAGGTTCGCCTTGATGGAAGATGCTCAAATTGTCTCTTTGTACTGGGCGCGCAGTGAGGACGCGATCCGCGAAACCGACACGAAGTACGGCGCGTTCTGCCGCACACTGGCGGGAAACATCCTCAGCAGCCGCGAGGACGCGGAGGAGTGCGTCAACGACACATGGCACCACGCATGGAACGCCATGCCGGAGGAACGACCGGGTCTGCTGCGCGCATGGCTGGGAAAGGTCGTGCGGAACCTTGCCCTCGACCGCTGGCGCAGCAGCCGCGCGCAAAAACGCTATGACGGCATGGAACTGTTGCTCTCGGAGCTGGAGGACTGCGTTCCGGCGCGGGAGACGGTAGAGGAAAGCGTGGAGGCGGCGGAGCTTGGACGCGTCATCAGCACATGGCTCTCCGCGCTGCCGGAGGGCGACGCGGCGCTGTTTGTGCGGCGCTATTGGAACGGCGACGCGCTGAACGCGCTGGCAAAGGAGCGCGGCATGCCCGCGGCAAAGCTGGCGCAGAAGATGTACCGCCTGCGGCTGAGCCTGAAAACAACACTGGAACAGGAGGGGATCGCCTTATGAGCAGAGAAAGCGAAAAGCTGTACGACGGCATCACGAACATCGATGACGACATTATCGAGCGGGCGCAGGACGCGAAGCCGAAGCGCAGACGGTTCTATCGCAAGTGGATGGGGGCGGTGGCGGCGGTGCTGGCGATTGCTATGCTGGCAGGCGTGCTGCTGGACCCGTTTGGTCGCTCCGGTTCGACGGTGAACGCGTCCTATGTGATTGCGGAGGCGATCTACCCCGAAGCGCTGCCATATCCAACGAACGAGAATGACCCAAACTTCTCCGAACAATATCAGGCATGGTTCGCGGACGTGCGCTCCCGCATGGAGGTTCACGGCGCGGACGCTGTCGCGGCGTTCAGCGCCGACGCGGCGCGACAGTACCTGACGGGAGCGGGTACAACAAACCGCATTGTTTCACCGCTCAGCGTCTATATTGCGCTTGCAATGCTCGCGGAATTGACAGACGGCGAGAGCCGCGCACAGATATTGAACCTTCTTCGCGCAAAGGACATTGCGACACTGCGCGAACAGGTGACAGAGCTGTGGAACGCCAGCTATCGGGACGATGGCGTTTCATCCTGCCTTTTGGCAAGCTCCGTCTGGCTGAACGAGGACGTTCGTTTTGTACCAAAGACGATGCAGACCCTTGCCGACGCCTACTACGCATCGTCGTATCACGGCGAGATGGGCAGCGACGGCATCAACGCGGCGCTGCGCTCGTGGCTCAACGAGCAGACCGGCGGGCTATTAGAGGAACAGGCGTCGGATGTGGAGTTGGACGCGGAGACGCTGTTGGCGTTGGCGACGACGGTGTACTTCCGCGCGAAGTGGGCGGGCGAGTTCCGTAAAGAATCCACGGAGCAGGGGACGTTTCACGCGCCCGGCGGCGATCTGATCTGCGACATGATGCACGGCGGCGCAGACGGTTACTACTGGGGTGAACGCTTCTCCGCTGTTGCTCGGTACTTTGATACCATGATGGGCGCGATGTATTTCGCCTTGCCTGACGAGGGCGTAAGCGTCGACGAGCTGCTCGCGGACGATGAGGCGCTGCGCTTTCTGCAACAGCCAATGAGCTGGGAAAACGCCGCTTATCCGACGATCAATCTAACGCTGCCGAAGTTTGACGTCGTCTCCGATTTTGACCTCAGCGCGGGACTGAAAGAGCTGGGTGTCACCAATGTGTTCGACTGGCAGGCCTCGGACTTCACCCCAATGACGCGGGATATGCCGGCGTATGTGTCGAAGGCGGAGCATGCCGCGCGGGTAACCGTCGATGAGGAGGGCGTCGTCGCCGCGGCATACACAGTGCTGGCGATGTCCGGCGCCGCTGCGCCGCCGGAGGACGAGATCGACTTCGTGCTCGACCGACCGTTCCTGTTTGTTATTACCGGCGCACAGGGCCTGCCGCTGTTCGTCGGCGTGGTCAACCAGCCGTAGAAAAAGGGAGTGTCGCAGAACGAAACATTCTGCGACGCTCCCTTCTCGTAGTATGATTTCTATTCGATAATAGGCAGTAAAATATAAAAATGGCCTACTTGTTTTGTATGTTTACCACAGCCCGATCTGCGCATCCAAAAGCTGCTTGTCCAGCGCTGGGGGCGTCATGCTGAGGAAGTAACCTGTCGCGGCGTTGTCATACAGCCACGGCTCAATTTGCTCGCGCTCCAGCACCAGCGGCATCCGGTCGTGCACCTCTCGCGTGGAATCGTTGGCGGCGGTGGTCAGGATGCAGAAGCGTGGGATGCCGCCGCGCACGTCAAAAACTCCAGCCATGTAGAGAGCCGTGGAGCCGGGCATCGTGATGGAAAACTTCCGCTTGTCGCCGTCCCATTCGTAGAAGCCGGTCGACGGGATCACGCAGCGCTGATGCTGCACGCTTTCGGCAAACATCGGCTTTTCCGCGGCAGTTTCCGCCCGTGCGTTGACGATCAGAGACTTCGGCGTGCGATAGCCCCAGACCAGCAGCTCCGGCGTCGGCCCTTCCTCGGAGGGGAGCAGCACCGGCATCTTGCATCCGGGGACGATTTCGCCCTGACGCACGGCTTTCACGGCGCCCGCTCCGAACTTGTCCTGCACTTCCTGAATGATCTGAAGAATTTCCGCGCTTTGCTCTGCCGAGAACTGATACCGCCCGCACATCGTAACCACCACCTGCATATTTTGCTTTCTGCTGCGTTTCCTATGTAGTATAGCACGATTGAGCTTGTTTGAAAAGGACGGGATGCATCGGTCCCTTTTTCCTTTCGTGTTGATGGGTTCGGACTCTATCAGATTCACCAAGCCCTGACGACATGTTCGAGTGTCTTGAAACAAAGACTGAAGTGTGCTAGAGTCTGTTTTAGATAAAATGATAAGGAACCGCTGAATAAATCGCATATGTTGAGCAAAGCGCTCAGTCCGGGCATTTTTTGAAAGCAAAACTTGCCGCTGAAGGCTAAAAACGCCGTTGTATCTCGTCTTGTTGTGGAAAACTTTCGCGTTTTCCACGAAAAAGGGCGCAATGACCCCTTACCATGCTGCGGCGAGTGTTCGTCCTCGGCTGGCCAACGCGTATAGATTAGCGCTGGCAAAGAGCGCATACAGCCGGTTCTCGTTCTTTGCCAGTCCCTTATATGCTACTTTCCGATAGCCGAACAAGCACTTGACTATGCGGAAAGGATGCTCCACCTTGCAGCGGACGGAAGATTTCGCGTACTCTATGATGCGGTCCCAATCAACAGAATTGCCGGATACCTTCTGCAAGCTGCTCGGGCGGCGGTTGATGCGATAGTCGATGCTGGACAGGTGCACGTCGGATACGATCTCTTCCCGTTTCTCGATGCCAAGGTAGCCGGAGTCTCCGTAGACGACTTCGTCGTCCTCGCGTATGAGCTTTGATGTAACCTGTATGTCGTGGATGTTTGCCGGCGTGACCTCAATCGTATGAACAAGGCCGCTGAACGCATCAACCCCTATGTGGCATTTCATGCCGAAGCGCCATTCGTTGCCCTTCTTCGTCTGGTGCATCTCGGGATCGCGCTGCTTCTGAGCATTCTTAGTAGACGGAGACGCGTTGATGATGGTGGCGTCTACCACAGTCCCACCCTTGAGCATATGCCCCCGTTTCCACCATCACGCGGTTGATGGCGTCGAAAAACAGCTTGTTCAAACCGTACTGTTCCAGCAGGCGACGAAACTTCAGCAACGTCGTTGCGTCGGGCGCGTCTTCCTCCAGAAAGTTGATTCCGACGAACTTCCGCATGGCGTAGCTGTCGTAGATCGCGTCCTCTGTTCCTTCGTCGGACAGATTGAACCATATTTGCAGCAGATACATCCGCAGCATGAGTTCGATCCCCTTGGGCGGACGGCCGCGCTTTCCGCTGGGATAAAAGGGCATGATAATGCCAACCCATTCATCCCATGGAATGATCTCATCCATGATTTCAAGGAACCCCTCACGCTTGGTTTTGCGCTTCCGATTGCTGTACTCGAAATCGCTGAACGTCTGCTGCTTCATATCCGGCACCGCCTTCTTTTCTGGTGCCTCTATTATATCATATCTGCCCCCGTTTGGGGTGGATTAAATCAGCGTTTCCTTAGCTCTGCATCTCTTCGATGTGGTACACATACTCCATCGTGCCCAGCGCCTCGATGATCTCCCTGTGGGTCTTGTACTGCTTGAGCTCCGGGCTGTGGATGGACAGCGACACCGAGTAGACGCTCAGGCCGGAGCTGGCGTAGGCGGGGTTCAGCTCAATGTCGTCGATGGACAGACCCAGACGGCGGGATGTGGCCATAAACTCCTGCAAATGCTGGCTGCTGGTCAGCTCCAAATGGATCTCAAAGTGATTGGAGCGGTTCTTGAGATCGGTCTCAAAGCCCGGCATCCACGACAGCGAGATCATCAGCAGGATGAACGACACCAGCGTGATGGTCACATGCCCCGCGCCCGCAGTGAGACCGATGATCCCCGTCGCCCACAGTGCCGCGGAGGTGGTGAGTCCTTTGATCTGGTTGCGGGAGGTATAGAGCACACTGTTGACGCTGATCACCGCCACGGCGATGATGGTGGCCGCCGAGAGCAGGTACAGGTGCGCGGGGGACTCCATGGCAATGCAGCAGTCGGTCAGCATCGCCACCGTGCAGGCCAGCGAGGTCACGACAAAGGTGCGCACACCCGCGGCGTGGCGGTTGGTGGCGCGCTCGCAGCCGATGATGGTGGAAAGCACCACCGACAAACACACCCGCATCGCGATGGTCGCCAGCGACAGCTCCCGCGCCCACGGGCCCAACGCCTTGATGATCGGATCAATGTACATATCCCTACCTCCTGAAAAAGTGCCGCTGGTTGCGGTACATATTCTGCAAATTGTTGAAGTGTTCCTCCGCCGCCTCGGTAAACGCCTGCTCGTTCTCGTTGACCTCCCGCTCCGGCAGCTCCGCCTGAATGGCCTGAATACGGCGAATCAGCAGCTCCACCGGCGAGAGCGCCTCGCCCTTCTCGTCCGTGGCGCTCACCTGCGCCACCTCTTCCAGCTTGTCGGAGTAGGAGTGGGAGAGGTAGAGCGACAGCTTGCCGCAGGCCGGGCCGATCAACTCATAGAGTACGCTGGAAGCGAGGATGATGGTCTCCAGCGCCTTTCCCATCTCGCCGCCCAGCGTCCGCGCACCCAACGCCGCGAGGCCGATGGCGACCCCCGCCTGCGGGATCAGCGCAAGGCCGAGGTAGTTGCGGATGCTTTCCTCCTTGCGGGTCGCCGCCGCGCCCAGGAACGCGCCGCCGTACTTGCCCGCAATGCGCACCACGAAGTAGACGATGCCCACCACCAGCAGCGGATAGCGCCCGATGCTCCCGGTGGCGGACACCAACGCGCCGAGGTCGAAGCTCAGACCCGAGCGAACGAAGAACAGCAGCAAAATCGGCGGACTGAAATATCCCAGCTGGCGGAACAGCCGCGTGTCGTCGGTCGTATTGATATAAACCGTGCCCATTGCCATGCAGCCCAGCAGCGGCGAGATGCCGAACGCCGCGCAGGCGCCGCAGAACGCGAACAGCAGCGCGATGGAGACGATCAATCGGTTGTCGGTGTTGCGGTGGGTCAGGATACCCTTCATCACGAAACCAAACACCGCGCCCAGCGCCACGGCGGCGAGGTTTTTGAGCAGCGGCTCCACCACCGTGCCGACGGCGAACGCCTCCCCCGAGGTGGCGGACACCGCGATGGAGATCGCCACGCTGTAGGCCACCAGCCCCACAATGTCATCCAGCGCGACGACCTGCAGCAGTGTATCGACAAACGGCCCCTTGGCCCCGGTCTGACGAATGGTCATCATCGTGGACGCGGGCGCGGTCGCCGCGGCCAGCGCCGCTAAGACGATGGAGAACGCCAGCGGCAGCCCCAGCGCGTAATACACCGCGAGGAATACCAGCACCGACGCCAGCAGCGACTCTGACAGCGTGAGCAAGATCACGCCCCAGCCGCTCTTTTTGATGGCGTCGATGCGGAAGAACTCGCCGGTGGAGAACGCGATGAACGCCAGCGCGATGTCCGGCAGGAACGCCATGCCGTCGATGACGCGCCGCGGGATCAGATCCATGCAGAACGGCCCGATCAAAATGCCCGTCACGATGTACGCCGTGACGTTGGGCAGCCTCAGCAGCTTGGTCACGCGCGTGGTCAGAAACGCGAGGATCATCATCAGCGAGAGCGAGATGATGACCACCGCCACCGGCGCGGAGTCATTCAGTTGTGCGTACAGCGTGTCAAGCATTGTGTCACCTTCCTGTGTGTGAAGATGTAGTATAGCATATATGCCCAGAAAAGTAAAACATGAAAGCTGTGTTTCCCCCATTCCGCCGCTCTATGGAAGCGCTGATTAAATCAACGTGTGCGGATTGGCGAGCGGATTTTTCGTCTGGCAAGCCAAAAAGCCGCAGGAATACTGACGTATTTCAAGGATTTTTGGCGCAGTCAAGACGGAAAAGATGCCGTCAAGACGTGCGCGGGGATTTAATCAGCGCTTCCCTAACCAAATTACAGATACCACAATGGTGCTCTGCGGCTGTGGCGCAAAGCAGAAATACGCTGAATCGGCAGGAGATCGCAGGATGAAAGTAATTCTTTTCAAAATAATCGGGACGATTCTTGTCCTTGTGGGCGCATATTTCTTTGGAATGGTCGCAATGCTTCTCAATATTGTTTCCATTCGTCTGACGACGCTGACCATACTGGGTTTTCTGTGGCTTCCGCTCATGGCTATACCGCTGATATGGGCGAAAAACAAAAGAGTGGCTTCAAAATACTGTTGCGCCATGCTCTGCCTATGCCTGATTTCTAGTGCAGCGGAAGGGGTTTACCGTATGCATCAGAAAAGCATCACGATCAACACCACGCCGAATATCAATGTGCATGAATACCTGCCCTTTGATGAGAACAGCAAGATCGTTCGGCTGGAACACGCCTCGCTCCATCTCACAGACAACCTCCCGCGGCTGGACGGCGCGGCGGCGGTATTTCCCGTTTACTCCGCTTTCGTCCATGCGGTATACCCGGATACGGTAACACTGGGCGGTATGGCGGGTCAGGTGGACAGTTCGTTCAACTACTCCAACACCGTGGAGGGCTATCGCAGGCTGGCTGAAAAACGAATCGACATCTTTTTCGGGGCATACCCATCCGAAGAACAGCGGGAGTATGCGGAGCAGAATCACACGACCTTTGAATATATCCCCATCGGTTATGAGGCATTTGTGTTCTTCGTGAACCGCAAAAACCCGGTAGATACACTGACCGAAGACCAGCTTCGGGCCATCTACTCCGGAGACATCACCAACTGGTCGGAGGTCGGCGGAGCCAACAGGGAGATCGTTGCGTATCAACGAAACAAAGGCAGCGGGAGCCAGAGTATGCTTGCTCGATTTATGGGTGATACGCCGATCATGGAGCCACCCACCGAGCAGGTACAGGATTTGATGGATGGTATCATCCATACCGTCTCGAACTATCGGAACAACGTCGGCGCAATTGGCTTTTCGTTCCGATATTATCTCGACACGCTGATTGCAAATCCGAACGTCAAAATGCTCAGCGTCGACGGCGTTTATCCTTCTGTTGAGAACATCAAAAGCGGTGCTTACGCAATCGTCACGCCACTGTATGCGGTAACGTATCGGGAATGTAAAAATGAAAATGTTGCCCGCCTGATCGACTGGATTTTATCGGATGAGGGGCAGTTCATAATCGAGGAAACTGGATATTCCGGCATAAAATGAAAGGCCGGAAAGATGATTCAATACATCACGGTTATGTATCGATGCCGATCTCATAAATGTCGGAAAAGGGAACCAAGACGCCCGATACCCGGAGCGCCTGTGAAACCGCGTCAAAGGCAGTCACATCGCCGTCAAGACGCACGGTATTGCCGCGAATCCCGTCGGCATGGATGGCTTCCTGCCGCTTATCCCGTCTGAAAAACGTGACGGACACACGGACGGGGACATTCTCCGGCACACCGCGTTTCCGATTCCGCTTCCACGCGAGAAACCGCTCTTTGATTTGGAGAAGAGTCTCGTTGATGCCCTCGCGCTCGCCTTCGGAGAGCAGTTTCGGCCGCACCGTAACGGCCTGATGCTCCTCGACGGTTTCCTGAAACCCGGCCAGCGCATCAAATGGGGCAAACTGCTTTGCCCGAAGCTGACGCCGCATTTTGGGGTGGCGGATATCGAAGTCGTCGTTTTTGTGGGCGGGACGCTCCCGACCGATGATGTCACTGTAGTTGGGGTTCATCCTGCTCGGTGGCCTCCGATTTGCTCGTTGCGCTGCCGGGTGGTTGCGCCCTCCATGAAGTTCGTGCCGGTCAGAATGGCGTTTTTGCCGTACTGCTCCCGGATATTCAGGATCGCCGTTTGCTTTCTCTTCTCCCGTTCCAACGCGGCATGGTCGATCAGCAGATTGAACTCATGGAGCGCCGCCGCGTCATGAAGGACGCCGGAGAAGGTGATGTGGATCTGACGCGCGTACAGCTTTGGCGGCATGATGCGGCGGAAAATGCCGAGGGCGGCTTCGGTGATCATGGAAACGGAGTCGGTATAGATCAACAGCTTTTCGGAACCGTGGACGGGGTAAGGGGCAACCTTGCCGAGATGATTGACGTAGGTTCTGCCACGGTAGTTGGCTTCCTCCATCCCGACGCTGTCAAAGCCGATGTCCACGGATACGGAGTTGGTGACCGACATATGCGCCATCATATCGTAGACCAGCAGTTCTGCCATCTCCCGAATGACGGTTTCGGTTTCCTGATAGGGATACGGCTTGAACAGCACCTGCCCGCTGCTCATGGAGTTGCTGGTGGGGCGAAACGCCTTGATATCCGCCATGGTGCAGCTTTCCAAGCCCCAGGCGTGGTCAATCATCAGCTCACCGTCCACGCCGAACTCCCGATAGAACCAGTCCTCGTCGATCAGCGTCGCCCGCGCCATGTCGCCCATCGTGTAGATGCGCTTTGCCGCAAGCCGATTGGCAATGCGCGGGCCGATGCGCCAGAAGTCGGTGATGGGCTCATGCCCCCAGAGCTTTTCCCGGAAGCTCTGCTCGTCCAGCTCCGCAATGCGGACGCCGTCCCGATCCGCGGGGATATGCTTCGCCATGATGTCCATGCAGACCTTGGCAAGATAGGGGTTGGGACCGATGCCGGCTGTCGCAGTGATGCCGGTCTCCCGAAGGACGCTGCGGATCATGCGGAGCATAAGCTCGTGAGATGAGACCTTATAGTAGGGGAGGTACCCGGTCAGATCGAAAAAGCACTCGTCGATGGAGTATACATGGCAGTCGCCCGGTGAGACGTAGTCCATATAGACGCCCACGATCTTTGCCGAGATCTCCTCGTAGAGCCGCATTTGCGGCGGGGCGATGATAAAGTCGATGTGTTCACCCGTCCGACGCTCATGATCCGCCAGAATGCGCTTTACCTCGAAGAGCCGGGGGCGGCCGGGGACGCCCAATGCCTTGAGTGCTGGACTGACCGCAAGGCAGATCGTGCCGTCCCCGCGGGTCTCGTCGGCCACCACCAGACGAGTGTTGAGCGGGTCTAGGCCGCGCGCGACACATTCTACAGAGGCGTAATAGCTCTTCAAGTCACAACAGGAATAACTGGGCTGGGTCATAAAAACACCTCCATAAATTCAAACTAATGTTCGATATAATTATCGAACAGAATGCCGAGAATGTCAAGCCGCAATATATGGGAGTCCTGGAAATCCTGACCACAAGAGAATGATGCCCACAACGCCGAAGAAGACGTTGTGGGCATCACTTTTTTATTCGGGTAGGGCGGGCTGCGCCTCGCGCTCGATGCGCTCGACCAGCTCATGCGGCGCAAGGTCAAACGCGACGGCAATGCGCCAAATCGTTTCAAAGTTTGGCTGTTTAGAGCCGTTCTCGATCATGGCGACATGGCTTCGCGCCATTCCGACCAGCCCGCTGAACACCTCTTGCGAAAGCCCTCGCTCACGCCGGAGCTTGTATATCGTCCGTGCTACAGCCATGTTGTCAAAGTCTATCATCGCAGACACCTCTTAAACACAACAGTAATGGTAATTTGCTGTTATAATGTCTGCGATGATAGATAACTTTATGTTTTTGTGCTATTCTTTGGATCGATACAATCGGTTACTTATCAGGGACATACTCGGCCACATCTTCCAAGCGGCAATTCAATATCTG
>CAMVTO010000054.1 GCA_947170435.1 uncultured Clostridia bacterium
CGGGGGCCAGTATGAAATTGTCCTGTATGGTGATAGGTCGTCTGATTATTAGGAGGCGGTCGCTCTATCCAACTGAGCTATCGGGGCATGCCTGTGCGATTTGCCTAAATATTTTACTGCATCATGCGGCAAAATGTCAATGAGAATATGAGAAATCTCTTGAAAATCGCGGCGGTTCGGCATATACTACCAGAGTTGTAAAATTTCCGATTATGGAGTGATATACTATGCAGAACGAAAAACTGCGCAACGTCGCCATCATCGCACACGTCGACCACGGCAAGACCACGCTCGTCGACGAGATGCTCAAGCAGGGCGGCGTGTACCGCGAGAATCAGGAGGTCGTTGACCGCGTCATGGACTCCAACGATCTGGAGCGCGAGCGCGGCATTACGATCCTTGCCAAGAATACCGCCATCCGCTACGGCGACACCAAGATCAACATCGTCGACACCCCGGGCCACGCCGACTTCGGCGGCGAGGTGGAGCGCATCCTGAAGATGGTCAACGGCGTCATCCTGCTGGTCGACGCCGCCGAGGGCCCCATGCCCCAGACCCGCTTTGTGCTCTCCCGCGCGCTGGAGCTGGGCCATCGCGTGATCGTGGTCGTCAACAAGATCGACCGACCCGACCAGCGCGTATACGAGGTCGTGGACGAGGTGCTGGAGCTGCTGATGGATCTCGACGCGACCAGCGAGCAGCTGGACAGCCCGATGCTGTTCTGCTCCGGCAGAAACGGCACCGCCTCCACCTCTCCCGAGGTGCCGGGTACGGATTTGAAGCCGCTGTTCGACACGATCCTGGAGTACATTCCGGCGCCCGAGGCGGATGTGGACGCGCCGTTCCAGATGCTCGTCTCCGCCATCGACTACAATGAGTTCGTCGGCCGCATGGCGATCGGCCGCATCGAGCGTGGCACGCTTAAGCAGAATCAGGAGATCGCTGTGTGCAACTACCACGATCCCGACGCCGCGCCCAAGAAGGCAAAGGCGGTGTCGCTCTACGAGTTTGAGGGGCTTGCCAAAAAGCCCGTTACCGAGTCCACCGCGGGCAACATCATCTGCCTGTCCGGCATCGGCGACATCACCATCGGCGACACGATCTGCGCGCCCGACGCGGTGGAGCCGCTGCCCTTTGTGAAGATCAGCGCACCCACGATGGAGATGACCTTCTCCATCAATGACTCTCCCTACGCGGGCCGCGACGGCAAGTTCGTCACCTCCCGCCAGCTCCGCGACCGTCTGTTCCGTGAGACCCTTAAGGACGTGTCCCTGCGCGTGACGGAGATCGAGGGTGCGACCGATGCATTCAACGTCGCCGGCCGCGGCGAGATGTCGCTTTCCATCCTCATTGAGACCATGCGGCGTGAGGGCTACGAGTTCCAGGTTTCTCCCCCGCGCGTGCTGTATCAGGAGATCGACGGCAAGCGGTGCGAGCCGATTGAGCGCCTTGTTGTGGACGTGCCGCAGGATTCCGTCGGCGCGGTCATCGAGAAGATCGGCTCCCGCAAGGGCGACATGGTGGAAATGACGCCGGTGGGCAGCCGTATGAAGATCGAGTTCCTCGTTCCCTCCCGCGGCTTGTTCGGCTACCGCAACGAGTTCCTCACCGACACCAAGGGTGAGGGCATCATGGCAAGCGTGTTCGATAGCTACGCTCCCTATAAGGGCGATCTCTCCCGCCGCAACACCGGCTCTCTGGTCTCCTTTGAGACTGGTGAGAGCGTGACCTACGGTCTGTTCAACGCGCAGGAGCGCGGCGCGCTGTTTATCGGCGCGGGCGTGCCGGTGTACGAGGGCATGGTGGTTGGCATCAGCCCGAAGCAGGAGGACATCAGCGTCAACGTCTGCAAGAAGAAGCAGCTGACCAATATGCGTGCTTCCGGCAGTGACGACGCGCTGCGTCTGGTACCGCCCAAGCAGATGAGTCTGGAGCAGTGCCTCGAATTCCTTGCGGACGATGAGCTGTTGGAGGTCACCCCCCACGCGCTGCGCATCCGCAAGACCATCCTGAACCATGAGCAGCGCATGAAGGCGCAGCACAGACATTCCTAATCAGAGCGAGATTCTTGAAACCGTTTCTCTTTTGTCTTGGCAAAAGAGAAACGGTTTCAAACTTCCAAAGAGAAAATCGCCTTTTGCGGACTGCCGCGGGGACTTGGCGTGTTTCAGCGCTGTACCGACGCTGTTTCTCCGTGTCGATTTGACGGTGCGTCTATTACCGCTCAGCCGCTGCCTTGGGCGGTTGTCGGCGCATTTTGCGTGGCGACAGACAACAGTTCGTTGAGTTCGGCGTAATTTGCTTCAATGCCTTGCAGATGTTCCCATACAAAATTCATCGCGTTGGCATATCGCTTGCAGTCCAGATCCTCACACCGCGCCGCCTCGGACATGGCATACAGCACATCAAGCGCGTTGTGAAGCGCGACATTTTGATCGTCCAGCTTCGACCAAATCTCCCTGAGCGTCTCCATGCGCTCCCCTCCCCCAAAAACAAAAAATGGCGCGCCCGAGGGCGCGCCATGAAAAACGCGACCTCTTAGCCGCCAAGCCAGTTCATCGTGCCTGTATGAGGTGCGTTGAACAAGAGGTGCGTTTTTGCAAAGACAAACGCACACTCATACAAACAAATATTCAACTGGCTTGGCACAGTCACCGTACCACAAAGAAAGAAACGTGTCAAGCGGCATTATTTTTCGCCCTGGCCCATACAGTACATTATATAATGTATAGAGGGAGCGATGGCGTATATGGCAATGACCTGGCTGTGGACGGGGATGGTGGTGCTGTCGGTGATCTTCGGCGCGGTGACGGGCAATCTCGGCGCGCTCGGCAGCGCGGCGCTGGAGGGTGCGCGCAGTGCCGTGGAGCTGTGCGTGTCGCTCGCGGGTGTGATGTGCCTGTGGACGGGCGTGATGGAGGTTATGAACCAGAGCGGCCTCAGCGCGCTGCTTGCCAAGGCGTTTCGCCCGCTGATGCGGCAGCTGCTGCCGCAGGCCTCCCGGGACGAAGAGACTGCCGCCGCGGTGTCCGCCAATCTCTCGGCAAATATGCTGGGCCTCGGCAACGCCGCGACTCCGCTGGGCATCCGCGCGGCGGAGCGCATGGCGCGGGGCGGCGACGGCGTTGCCTCCGACGAGCTGTGCCTGTTCATCGTGCTCAACACTGCGTCGATGCAGCTGTTGCCGACCACGGTGGCCGGCGTCCGCGCGGCGCTGGGCAGCGCAGACCCGTTCGACATTTTGCCCGCCGTGTGGCTGACCTCTGCGGTGGCGGTCGTGGTGGGAGTTCTCGCCGCAAAGCTGCTGGCGCGGATGTGGAGGATATGAGATGAGTCAGCTTGTAATCCCCGCCATTCTCTGCGCGGTGGGCGTGTACGGCGCGATCCGCCGTGTGGATGTCTACGGTGCGTTGACCCGCGGCGCAGAGGAGGGCCTGACGGTGCTGCTGCGCATTCTTCCGTCACTGGTGGCACTGCTGACCGCAATCGCCATGTTTCGCGCCTCCGGGGCGATGGATTGGTTTGCCGACCTGCTCTCCCCGCTGCTGACGGCGGTGGGTATTCCGCCGGAAACCGCGCCGCTGCTGCTCATCCGCCCGATTTCCGGCAGCGGTGCGCTGGCGGTGGGTGCGGAGCTGATGGAGCGGTGCGGCGTGGACAGCTACGCGGGGCGCGTGGCGGCAGTGATGCTGGGCTCCAGCGAGACCACTTTTTATACCGTTGCCATTTATTGCGGCGCGGCGGGCATTACCCGGACACGCTATATGATCCCGGCAGCACTGATTGCCGATTTTGCGATGTTTTTACTCTCCGCGGCGGCGGTGCGTCTGTTTTTTGGCGTGTAAAAGCACAAGATATTGCGGTGATTCCGCGATATTTTTACTGTATGGCGACTTCTACAAAAATCTGAAAAAATTTTTATGAAAAACGGAAAAATTTCTCTTGACAGCCCGCGTTTTCTTTAGTATCATAGGCAAGTCCGCGTGATGGGCGTGCCATGCCCAGACGTGCGGCACTGCGATGAACCGGGAGATTGCTCGCGATGCGAGGTAACTTTCGGGGAGTATGTCCGAAAATCGGGCGGCTGAGTTTTTACATCCGTTACGCAGCGTAGATCGCCGCGCCATGGACCGGCCGTACTGTGTACGCCGGTTTTTCCATGAGCAGGAATGATACGCACGGTTGCGCGTATAAAGATGCAGCTCACCGTACGGGCTTTCGACAACCAGAAAACCGTACATTTAATTGGAGGAACAGACAAATGGCAAAAGAAATGATCCGCATTCGTCTCAAGGCCTATGACCACCAGGTCATCGACCAGAGCGCAGAGAAGATCGTCGAGGCGGCCAAGCGCACCGGCGCCACCGTGTCCGGCCCCATCCCTCTGCCCACCAAGCGTGAGATCGTCACGATCCTGCGCGCGGTCCACAAGTATAAGGACAGCCGCGAGCAGTTCGAGCGCCGCACGCACAAGCGCCTGATCGACATCACCAATTCCAACGCCAAGACCGTTGAGGCTCTGATGGGCCTTGAGATGCCCGCCGGCGTGGAGATCGAGATCAAGCTGTAACGCAGCCATCTTTCGTGGTTGCCGCGTCAGCGGCGAACGAAATGGCGGTCAAACTACTTTTAAAACAGACCGCGAAGCGGGTTGTTTTAATAAGTTGCTCAACCATCGCTTACCGACTTGCGTGAGGTAAGCGGGGTCAAGTCGGCAGAGCAATGCGCGCCGTTACCACGCAACTAAGCCGACCAATAACCTTATGGAGGATCATACATGAAAGCGATCATCGGCAAAAAAGTCGGCATGTCTCAGATCTTCGACGAGAGCGGCCGCGTGATCCCGGTTACTGTGATTGAAGCCGGTCCATGCGTCGTTACCCAGAAGAAGACTGCCGAAAAGGACGGCTATGAGGCCGTTCAGCTCGGTTACGAGGACGTGCCCGAGCGCAAGCTCACCAAGGGTGAGATGGGCCACCTGAAAAAAGCAGGCATCGGCCCCAAGAAGTACCTGCGTGAGTTCAACCTCGACAACGCCGCGGAGCTCGAGCTCGGCAGCATCGTCAAGGCTGACACCTTCAAGACCGGCGACTTCGTTGATATCACCGGCACCAGCAAGGGCCACGGCTACTCCGGCGTCATCAAGCGCTGGGGCGCCCATCGCGGCCCCGAGACCCACGGCGGCGGCCCGGTTGCCCGTCACGCGGGCTCCATGGGCTCCACCACCGACCCCAGCCGCATCTTCAAGGGCAAGATCGGCGCCGGTCAGTTCGGCGTGGAGACCGTCACCATCCAGAACCTTGAAGTCGTCAAGGTCGATCCCGAGCTGAACATGCTCGTTGTCCGCGGCGCTGTTCCCGGTCCGAAGAACGGTCTCGTCACCATCAAGACCACCGTCAAGGTCCACAAGGTCAAGCAGGCGGGCGCCGGCATCAGCGTCAACCCGCAGAAGGCCTCCGGACGCAACCCGCAGAAGGCTTCCGCCAGAACGAAATAAGGAAAGGAGTGCCTGAGAAATGTCTACGATTAATGTTGTCAGCATGACCGGCCGCAAGACCGGCGAAGTTGAACTCAACGATGCGATCTTCGGCATCGAGCCGAACATGAGCGTCGTGCACGAAGTCGTCAAGAACCACCTGGCGAATTGCCGTCAGGGCACCCAGAGCGCTCTGACCCGCGCGGAGGTTTCCGGCGGCGGCAGAAAGCCCTGGCGTCAGAAGGGCACCGGCCGCGCCCGTCAGGGCAGCACCCGCGCTCCCCAGTGGACGCACGGCGGCATCGTGTTTGCCCCCAAGCCCCGCTCCTACAGCTATGTGCTGAACAAGAAGGTCAAGCGCCTCGCGCTCAAGTCCGTCCTCTCCGCGAAGGTCGCGGATGGCGAGCTGATCGTGGTCGACAAGATCGAGATGAACGAGATCAAGACCAAGACCTTCCGCCAGTTCCTTGAGGCCGTCAAGGCCGACGGCAAGGCCGTCGTCGTGACGCCCGAGGTCAACGCCAACGTCGTCAAGAGCGCCCGCAACCTGCCCGGCGTCGTCACGGCGCCCGCGAAGCTCATCAACGTCTACGATCTGGTCAACGCCAAGTACCTCGTCGTCGACAAGGATGCGCTCGCAGTCATCGAGGAGGTGTTCGCGTAATGGCTAACGTTTATGACATCATCATCCGCCCGATCATCACCGAGCGCTCCATGGCGGACGTCGCGAGCAAGAAGTACGTCTTCGAGGTCGCGAAGGATGCCGGCAAGGTTGAGATCAAGAACGCAGTTGAGACCGCGTTCGGCGTCAAGGTCAAGGACGTCAACACGCTCAACGTCCGCGGCAAGGCCAAGCGCATGGGCGCCGGCCGCCCCGGCACGACCCGCAGCTGGAAGAAGGCTTATGTCCAGCTCACAGACGACTCGAAGACCATCGAGCTCTTCGAGGGCATGGTGTAAGGAGGAACTGAGAAATGGCTATCAAGAGTTATAAGCCCACAACCCCCTCTCGCCGTCACATGACCGTGTCCGCCTTCGAGGGTGTTGATAAGAAGGCCAAGCCCGAGCGCTCCCTGGTCGAGCCGCTCAAGAAGAACGCCGGCCGCAACAGCTACGGCCGCATCACCGTCCGTCATCACGGCGGCGGCAACAAGCAGAAGTACCGCGTCATCGACTTCAAGCGCGACAAGGAAGATATGTTCGCAACGGTGCTCCGCCTCGAGTATGACCCGAACCGCAGCGCGTTCATCGCGCTGGTCGAGTACGAGGACGGCGAGAAGCGCTACATCCTCGCGCCTGTCGGTCTGAAGGTCGGCGACAAGGTCGTCAGCGGCCCGAACGCGGACATCAAGCCGGGCAACTGCCTGCCCATCGCCAACATCCCTGTCGGTACCGTGATCCACAACGTCGAGATGAACCCCGGCAAGGGCGCTCAGCTCGTGCGTGCCGCCGGCGTCAGCGCTCAGCTGATGGCGAAGGAGAACGGCGACGCCCAGATCCGTATGCCCTCCGGCGAGGTCCGCATCGTGCGCACCAACTGCCGCGCCTGCATCGGCCAGGTCGGCAACATCGACCACGAGAACGTGCAGATCGGTAAGGCTGGCCGCAAGCGCCACATGGGTTGGCGTCCCACCGTCCGCGGTTCCGTCATGAACCCGGTGGATCACCCCCACGGCGGCGGCGAGGGCAAGAGCCCTGTCGGTCGTCCCGGCCCTGTTACCCCCTGGGGCAAGCCGGCGATGGGTTACAAGACCCGCAGCAAGAAGAACCCGACGAACAAGTTCATTGTCAAGCGTCGTAACGAGAAGTAAAGGAGGCAATGAAAAATGAGCAGAAGCATTAAGAAAGGCCCGTTTGTTGCCCCGGAGCTCCTCAAACGAGTCGATGAGATGAACAAGACCGGCGAGAAGAAGGTTCTCAAGACCTGGAGCCGCAGCTCCACGATCTTCCCCTCCTTCGTCGGCCACACCATCGCCGTCCATGACGGCCGCAAGCATGTGCCTGTTTACATTCAGGAAGACATGGTCGGCCACAAGCTCGGCGAGTTCGCGCCCACCCGCACGTTCCGCGGCCACGCGAAGACCAAGTAAGGGAGGTTGCTGAAATATGGAAGCTAAGGCTTACGCGAAATACATTCGCATCTCCCCGCGCAAGGTGCAGATCGTCTGCGACCTGATCCGTGATCGCGACGTGGATACCGCCATGGCGATCCTGCTCAACACGCCGAAGTCGGCGTCCGAGCCCCTCGCCAAGCTCCTCAAGAGCGCTGTCGCCAACGCTGAGAACAACTTCAGCATGGATCACGACAAGCTGTATGTCTCTGAGGTGTATGCCACCGCCGGCCCCATCCTCAAGAGAATGAGACCGGCCTCCAAGGGCAGAGGCTACCGCATCAACAAGCGCACTTCTCACGTGACGATCACCGTCGCGGAGAAAGAATAAGAGGGAGGAGACAGTTCAATGGGTCAGAAAGTAAATCCCCATGGCATGCGCGTCGGCGTCATCAAAGACTGGGACTCCCGCTGGTATGCCAGAGATGAAAAGGTCGGCGATCTGATCGTCGAGGACAACAAGATCCGCAAGTACGTCAAGAAGCGCCTCTACGGTGCCGGCGTGCCCAAGATCGAGATCGAGCGTTCCAACGACGCCGTCACCCTGTTCGTGCACTGCGCCCGTCCGGGCATGGTCATCGGCAAGGACGGCTCCGAGGTCGAGGCGCTGCGCGCGGATGTGCAGAAGCTCATCGGCAAGAACGTCAAGCTCAACATCGTCGAGGTTCGCAACCCCGACATGAACGCCCAGCTCGTCGCTGAGAACATCGCTCAGCAGATCGAGAAGCGTATTTCCCACCGCCGCGCCATGAAGAACTCCATGGGCCGCGCCATGCGCGCCGGCGCCAAGGGCATCAAGTGCAGCGCGTCGGGCCGTCTCGGCGGCCGCGAGATCGCGGGCGTTGAGCACTATCACGAGGGCACCATCCCCCTGCAGACCATCCGCGCCGACATCGAGTACGGCTTTGCCGAGGCTGCGACCACCTACGGCCGCATTGGCATCAAGGTTTGGATCTACAAAGGTGAGGTCCTCACCCAGACGCTGCGCACCACCCCGCGCACGCTGGATACCACCAAGCCCTACGAGGAGCGCCGCGAGCGTCGTCCCCGCCGTGATGGCGAGCGTCGTCCCCGCCGTGATGGCGACAACCGCAACAGCGGCTTCCACCGTGACGGCAACCGTCCCAACAATGGCGGCTTCAACCGCAACAACGGTCCTCGTCCCCAGGGCGATCGTCCGCAGGGCGGCTTCCGTCCCCGCACCGAGAATAAGGAAGGAGGCGCGCAGTAATGCTGCTCCCCAAGAGAGTGAAATATCGCCGTCAGCAGCGCGGCCGCCTCACCGGCAAGGCCATGAGAGGCAACACCGTTACTTACGGTGAATACGGCCTCGTCGCGCTGGATCCCGCGTGGATCACCAGCAACCAGATCGAAGCCGCCCGTATCGCCATGACGCGTTACACCAAGCGCGGCGGTCAGGTCTGGATCAAGATCTTCCCCGATAAGCCCGTCACCCAGAAGCCTGCTGAGACCCGTATGGGTTCCGGTAAAGGCTCCCCGGAGTACTGGGTTGCAGTTGTCAAGCCCGGCCGTGTCATGTTTGAGATTGCCGGCGTCCCCGAGGATGTCGCCCGCGAGGCGCTTCGTCTGGCCAGCCACAAGCTGCCCATCCGTACGAAGATCGTCAAGCGCGAGGACACCGAGTCCGAGAAAGCAGGTGAATGAGAATGAAGGCAAGTGAAGTTCGTAATTTGAGCGTTGCCGAGCTCAACACCAAGCTCGATTCTCTCAAGAAGGATCTGTTCCTCCTGCGTATGCAGCACGCCACCAACCAGCTCGACAATCCCCAGAAGCTGGCTGAGACCAAGCGTGACATCGCCCGAGTGAAGACCGTTATCCGTGAGAAGGAGGAGAAGTAACATGGAAGAGAATAGAACATCCTCCCGTAAGGTGCGCGTGGGCAAGGTCGTTTCCGACAAGATGGACAAGACCGTCGTGGTCGCGATCGCCGACCGCGTTGCGCATCCGCTGTATAAGAAGATCGTCGGCCGTACCTACAAGCTCAAGGCTCATGATGAGAACAACGAGTGCGGCATCGGCGATACCGTCAAGGTGATGGAGACCCGCCCCCTGTCCAAGGACAAGCGTTGGCGCGTGGTCGAGATCGTCGAGAAGGCCAAGTAAGGAGGTACCGGAACAATGATTCAGCAGGAAACTTTCCTGAAGGTCGCTGACAACACCGGCGCCAAGGAAATCAAGTGCATCCGCGTTCTGGGTGGCTCCAGCCGCAAGTACGGCAACATCGGCGACGTCATCGTGGCGTCTGTCCGCAAGTCCACCCCGGGCGGCCAGGTCAAGAAGGGTGAGGTTGTCCGCGCCGTGATCGTGCGCAGCGCCAAGGGTGTCCGTCGTGCTGACGGCACCTATGTCCGCTTCGACGAGAACGCCGCTGTCCTCATCAAGGAAGATAAGAACCCCCGCGGCACCCGTATCTTTGGGCCCGTCGCCCGCGAGCTGCGCGACAAGGATTACATGAAGATCCTGTCCCTCGCTCCGGAAGTTGTTTAAGGAGGGTCTGAGGAATGGCTATGAATGTCAAGAAGGGCGACACCGTCGTCGTCCTGTCCGGCAAGGACAAAGGCAAGCAGGGCAAGGTGCTCGGCACCGTCCCCAGCGAGGATAAGGTCGTCGTCGAGGGCGTCAACATGGTGACCTGCCATGTCAAGCCCCGTCGTCAGGGCGAGACCGGCGGCATCGTCAACCGTGAGGCTGCCATGTATGCCAGCAAGGTCCAGGTCGTGTGCCCCAAGTGCAAGAAGGGCACCCGCGTCGCTCACAAGGTTGAGAACGGCAAGAAGACCCGCGTGTGCAAGCACTGCGGCGCTGAGCTTTAAGAAAGGAGAGTCAAACTGTAATGGCCAGATTGAAAGAACAGTACAAAGCGGACATTGCGCCGGCTCTCTTCAAGAAGTTCGGTTACAAGTCCACCATGCAGGTGCCCCGCATTGAGAAGGTCGTCGTCAACGTCGGCTGCGGCGAGGCCCGCGACAACGCGAAGGTCCTCGACGCCGTCGTGCGCGACCTGAGCACCATCACCGGCCAGAAGGCCATCATCACCAAGGCGAAGAAGTCCGTCGCGAACTTCAAGATTCGTGAGGGCATGCCAATCGGCGCGAAGGTCACCCTCCGCGGCGACAAGATGTGGGAGTTCCTCGATCGTCTCTTCAACGTGGCGCTTCCCCGTGTCCGCGACTTCCGCGGCATCAGCGCCAACGCCTTCGACGGCCGCGGCAACTATGCTCTCGGCATCAAGGAGCAGCTGATCTTCCCCGAGATCGAGTACGACAAGGTCGACAAGATCCGCGGCATGGATATCGTCATCTGCACCACCGCCAAGACCGATGAAGAGGCTCGCGAGCTGCTGACCCTGGTCGGCGCCCCGTTCGAGCGTTAAGGAGGAGCGAACCATGGCAAAGACTTCTATGAAGATCAAGCAGGCCCGTCCTGCCAAGTTCTCCAGCCGCCGCTACAACCGCTGCAAGCTGTGCGGTCGTCCCCACGCGTATCTGCGCGACTACGGCGTGTGCCGTATCTGCTTCCGCGAGCTCGCCTACAAGGGCGAGATTCCGGGCGTTAGAAAGGCTTCTTTCTGAGCCTTTTGTCCTCATACCGCGTCGCGGACGGCGCGCAGTACACAAAGTGCAGCTTCGCCGCCGCTCCATGTCTGAGAACAAAATCCTTCAGAAACAAGATATTTTTCCCGGCAATATTAATGCGCCTTTGATATGGGGCGTGGACCGCGAAAGGTCACTGTTAATTGTATAGCGATATGCCATTAGCAGTGATACCTCGCG
>CAMVTO010000055.1 GCA_947170435.1 uncultured Clostridia bacterium
ATAAGCTGATCGCGGGCGTGAAAAAGCGTCTGGTCGCCGACGCGAAGGTGGGCTTTCTGCTCTCCGGCGGGCTGGATTCCTCGCTGGTCTGCGCCATCGCCGCGCGGGAGAGCAAAGAACCCATCCGCACATTCGCCATCGGCATGGACGTGGACGCCATCGACCTCAAATACGCCCGCGAGGTGGCGGAGTTCATCGGCAGCGATCACACCGAGGTTATCATCACCAAAGCCGACGTTTTAGCGGCCTTGGAGCCGGTGGTGGCGCTGCTGGGGACATATGATATCACCACCATCCGCGCGTCTATCGGTATGTATCTTGTCTGCAAGGCAATCCACGAGCAAACGGACATCCGCGTGCTGCTGACCGGCGAGATCAGCGACGAGCTGTTCGGCTACAAATACACGGACTTCGCGCCCTCCGCTGAGGAATTCCAGAAAGAAGCGGAAAAGAGGCTGCGAGAGCTTTATATGTACGACGTGCTGCGTGCTGACCGCTGCATCTCGGTGAACTCGCTGGAAGCGCGGGTCCCGTTTGGCGATTTGGACTTCGTGCGCTACGTCATGGCCATCGACCCGACAAAGAAGCTGAACACCTACGGCAAGGGCAAGTATCTGCTGCGCCACGCTTTTGAACACGACCACATCCTGCCTGACAGCATCCTCTGGCGCGAAAAAGCGGCGTTTTCCGACGCGGTGGGCCACTCGATGGTCGACGACCTCAAGGAGTACGCGGAGGGCTGTTACGGCAACGACGAGTTCCAGCTCCGACGCTATCGCTATGCCCACGCGCGGCCGTTCACTAAGGAATCGCTGCTGTACCGCGAACTGTTTGAGAAATACTACCCCGGACAGGCGGATATGATCGTCGATTTCTGGATGCCGAACAAAAGCTGGGAGGGCTGCGACGTGGACGATCCCTCGGCGCGGGTGCTGTCCAATTACGGCGCGAGCGGAACGTGAGGAGGAGCTATGGCGGGCATGACGGTCACCCGAATCGCAAAGCGGACAGATCCGAGCAAAAACAATCAAAACCGCTTGACAAAGATTAACAATCTTTTATAATAGGGGCATCACAGTTCGGAGGATACCCCATATGTTGGCTGAACAGCGGATCGAGATGATTTTGAGTGCGCTTGCCGAGCGGCGAGCGCTGAGTGTGACGGATATCTGCCAGTTGACCGGCGCGTCGGAAGCGACGATCCGGCGCGACCTCAATATGCTCGACGAGCAGCGCAAGCTGCGCAAGGTGCACGGCGGCGCGGTGCTGGTCGAGGACGAGTTCCGGATCGCGGAGCCTGCCATGGAGATCAAGCGCCAGCTCTACACGGAGGAAAAGCGGCGCATTGCCCGCTATGCAGCAAGCTTAGTGCGCGACGACGACGTGGTCTTTCTGGACGCCGGTACGACAGTATTGGAGATGGCAAACTATCTGCGCCAGTCCCACGCGCTGTTCATCACGAACAATATGGAGTGCGCCTACCGGCTGGCCGAAGGCGGCGCGCAGCCGTACATGCTGGGTGGCGACGTGGATCCCAAGACCATGTCCACCGGCGGCGCGCAGATGATGGACGCCCTGCGGCGCTACAACTTCACCAAGGCGTTTCTCGGCGTGACGGGCATCACCGTCGCCCAGGGCTACACCACGCCCGATCCGGAGGCGGCGGCGCTCAAGGCGGTGGCAGCGTCGCGCTCGGCGCGTACCTATGTGCTGGCGGACGCCAGCAAGTTCGGTATGGTGACTGCCTCCACTGCGTTCCAGTTGGAGGACGCCGTCATCATCACCGACCAGCAGCCGGAGCGGAAGTACAGCGAGTACACGCAGGTGGAAGTGGTGGCATGACCGCCGCACGATAGAATGACAAAACAGAATCCCGTCTTTGCAGAGGAAGCCTTCGGGCTTCCTCTTTTTTCGGCATTTTACCGGCATTGATTGTGAATGGATTCACAATCAATCACAATCAATCAAGCTGAAAGGTGAGAAAACGTCGAGAACTGTTTATTGCAAACAAATAGAGAGCATCAAATCCGAGTATTTTTGTATATTCAGATTTTTTATTTTGCTTGCAAATGATTGTTTTTGATGGTATTATCAATTTGCAAGCAAAAACAATCACAAACAGCAAAATATGAGCGCGGAGGTGATAAAAACAATCATCGGCGGATCCCGGCAGAGTTCAGGCAGAAAACCACATCAAAAAAGAAAGGAAACCATCATGAAAGAACGAATCCAAAAATTCGGACGCTTCCTCAGCGGCATGGTCATGCCGAACATTGGCGCATTCATCGCGTGGGGTCTCATCACGGCCCTGTTCATCCCCGCGGGCTGGCTGCCCAACGAGCGCCTCGCCGCGCTGGTCGATCCGATGCTGCAGTATCTGCTGACTATTCTGATCGGTTACACCGGCGGCAAGATGGTCGCCGACCAGAAGGGCGCTGTCGCAGGCGCCATCGCCACGATGGGCGTCGTCGTCGGCGTGCCTGGCACGCCGATGTTCATCGGCGCCATGCTCATCGGCCCTCTCGCCGGCTGGGTCATCAAGAAGTTTGACAAGCTCATGGAAGGCCATATCAAGGCGGGCTTCGAGATGCTGGTCAACAACTTCTCCGTCGGCATCCTCGGAGGCGTCGTCGCCATCCTCGGCCTGCTGTTCATCGGCCCCGTCTGCGCGGGCATCACCGCCGCGCTGGGCGCGGGTGTGCAGGTGCTGGTCGACCATCACCTGCTGCCGCTCACGGCGATTCTCGTCGAGCCGGCGAAGGTGCTGTTCCTGAACAACGCCATCAACCACGGCGTGTTTTCGCCCATCGGCCTCGAGCAGGCCGCGACGGCGGGTAAGTCCATCCTCTTTATGATCGAGTCCAACCCCGGCCCGGGCCTCGGCCTGCTGCTGGCCTACTGCGTGGCGGGTAAGGGCAGCACCCGTTCCTCCGCCGCGGGCGCCGCGCTGATCCACTTCGTCGGCGGCATCCACGAGATCTACTTCCCGTACGTCCTCATGAACCCGATCCTGATCCTCGGCCCCATGAGTGGCAACATCGTCGCCATCTTCCTGCTCCAGCTTCTCGGCGGCGGCCTGCAGGGTCCCGCGTCCCCCGGCTCCATCATCGCTGAACTGCTGATGACCCCGCGCGGCGGCTATTTTGCCAACATCGTCGGCATCTTCGGCGGCTGCGCCGTCAGCTTTGTGGTCACGTTCTTCCTGATGAAGGCGTTTGTCAAGGACAGCGAGGGCGACCTCGAAGCCGCGCGCGCCTCCGTCGCCGCCGCGAAGGCTGCCTCCAAGGGCCAGTCGATCCCCGAGTCGGGCGCTGCCAACCGCGTCGATCCCAAGGACGTGAAGAAGATCGTCTTTGCCTGCGACGCGGGCATGGGCTCCTCCGCCATGGGCGCGACCATGCTGCGCAACAAGCTCAAGACCGCGGGCATCACGGACATCGAAGTCGTTCACGCGCCGGTCTCCGAGGTTCCCAAGGACTGCCAGATCATCGTCACCCACCACGAGCTCGCCGGCCGCGCTTCCTCCGGCAATCCCGGCGTGCTGATCATCCCCATCAAGAATTTCATGGGCGCTCCCGAGTATGACGGCATCGTTTCCACGCTGGTCGAGGGCCGCGGCGCCGCCACCGCCAAGAACGCCACTAGCGTCGCCGCTCCCGAAAATGAGCGCCTGCAGAAGGGCGACATCATCCTCAAGAAGGAAAACATCCGTCTCGGTCTCAAGCCCGTCACACCGGAGCAGGTCATTCTCGACTGCGGCCGCATGATGGTGGACGCGGGCATCGTCGAAGAGGAGTACATCCAGGGCATGATTGAGCGCAACGAGAGCTTCCCGGTTGCCATCGGCTGCCATGTGGCGATCCCCCACGGTACCAACGAGGCGCGCAAGTACATCAAGAAGAACGGCCTCGTGGTCATGACCTACCCCGACGGCATCGCATGGGAAGACGACGTGGTGAAGCTGGTCATCGGCATCGCGGTCAAGGACGGCAACGACCACATCGACGTGCTGGGCTACATCTCCGAAGCCTGCGACACCGACGAGGCGACGGATCAGCTCGTCGCCAACGCCAATGTGGAGGAGCTCTACAAAAAGCTCAACGGTCTTGCGTGAGAGGTGCTGACATGAAACAGGCGATACAATTCGGCGCGGGCAACATCGGACGCGGCTTCATGGGTGCCATTCTCGAGCGCGCGGGCTGGCACGTCACGTTCGCGGACGTGGTGGAGCCGATCGTGGACGCCATCAACGCGCAAAAGCACTATACTGTGCACATCCTCGATCACGAATGTTACGACTGGGAGATCACCAACATCAGCGCGGTGAACTCGGCGGGACCCAATATCGCGCCCGCCATCGCGCGGTGCGACCTCATCACCACGGCGGTCGGCCCGCTGGTGCTGCCCAAGATCGCCGTGACCATCGCGCAGGGCATCCGGACGCGCATCGCCGCGGGCAACACCGAGCCGATGAACGTCATCTGCTGCGAAAACGGCCTGCGCACCACCACGCGGCTCAAGAACGAGACGTTCAAGCATCTCTCCGCGGAGGAGATCGCGTTCTGCGACGAGCACATCGGCTTTGCCGACTGCGCCGTGGACCGCATCTGCCCGAAGCCCAGCTTCGAAAACCCGCTGGATGCCGCGGTGGAGGAGTACACCGAGTGGGACGTGGAGCGCTCGGCGTGGAAAGGCCCGCTCATCGAGGTGGACGGCCTGACCTACACCGACAATTTGATGGCGTGTCTCGAACGCAAGCTCTTTACCCTCAACAGCGGTCACGCGATCTGCGCGTACCTCGGCAGCCTGCGGGGCTATGAGACCATCATCGACAGCATCCGCGACGACGCCATCGGCAACCTCGTCCACAAGGCGATGCGGGAGAGCGGCGAGGGGCTGATCCGCGAGTTCAGCTTTGACCCCGACGCGCACCACGCCTATGTGGAGCGCATCTTCCGCCGCCTCCAGAACCCGCAGCTCAAGGACGAGGTGCAGCGCGTCGGCCGCGAGCCGATCCGCAAGCTGTCCCCCGGCGACCGTCTCATCAAGCCGCTGACCACGGCGGCGTCCTACGGCTTGCCGGTCGATCATCTGGTCTACGGCGCGGCGGCAGCGCTGCACTTCGACTGCCCAGACGATCCGCAGAGTGTGGAAATGCTCGCGACGATCAAGACCGACGGCGTGGAGAGGACGCTGACCGCTTACAGCGAGCTGACGGCGGAGAATCCGCTCTACCACCGCATCCTTGAAGTCTATCGCGCGCTGGGCAAGCATTGAGAAACAAGAGCAGGGGCAAAAGCCCCTGCTCTTCCAAATGAGGAGTATTGTATGAAACAAGGCGCAATTTTTGATATGGACGGTTTGCTGCTGGATACGGAGCGCCTCTATTACAAAAGCATGGAGGAGACGACGAGACGTTTCGGCGTGCCGCACACGCAGGCGTTCGAGGACGCGCTCGCCGGCACCAACGATGCGCAGGGCATTGCCGTCATCCGGCACTTTTATCCGACCGTGGACGCGCCCGCCATGCTGGAGGACTGCACCGCGCGGGTGCGCCGGTGGCTGGAGCGGGACGTGCCGCTGAAGCCGGGCGCGCGGGAGCTGCCGCTCTATTTCCGCGAACACGGCGTCCGCACCGCCGTTGCCAGCAGCACTGAGAAAGCGCTGGTGCTGCGCAGTCTGCGCCTTGCGGGGCTGGACGGCTCCTTCGACGCTGTGGTCAGCGGTCAGGAGGTCGCCCACGGCAAGCCCGCGCCGGATATTATTCTTCGCGCGGCGGAGCTGATCGGCTGCGCACCGGAGGACTGTTTCGTCTTTGAGGACAGCATCAGCGGCTGCCGCGCAGGCATCGCCGCCGGCTGCGCCACCGTTATGGTGATCGACCTGTTTCAGCCCACCGAGGACGTTCGCGCAGGCTGCGTGGGGATCTTCCGCAGCCTGCCGGAAGTGCAGCAAGCACTCGAGCGCGGCAAGCTGTGATGCCCGCGTGGGTATTGTTTCCTGTGCCGATCCGGCAATTTGATGCACGCATTTCCTTACTCGATGAGCTGATTGTATTATAGAGTAGTAGTTTATAGTGACCTTCTCCAAGGTCATGTGCTACACTGCAAGGGATGCTGTGGATTGGTTCTCACCTCCTACCGCAACGACGGTTTCGAATAGGCTCCGACCACAGCCCTTTGCAGTTTTGTTAATCAGTTAGATACCGCCAGACGGTTTCAGATACCGCGAGACAATGACCACGATCTGTGCGCGGTTGGCGTCGGCTGCGGGCGCGAAGGCCAGCTCACTCCCGCTGACAAGTCCCTCGTTACGCGCCCAGCCCACCGCCTCAGCTGCCCAGCCGGAGGTGTCGGACGCCGCGCTGCTCTCCGGCTCGCCCGCGTCGCGGTAGAGCATGGTGACCATCGCACCTACAACCGGCAGCAGCACCAGCGCCGCAAGAAGGGCGACACGGAGTACAACCGTCAGGTGGCGCAGGCGCAGGACATCCGCGATGCCTACGCGCGGCGCACTCGGCGAGGAGGACGCTATCGCGATCAAGTAATAGAAACACCCATGAGGCCGGAGCGTCCAGCCTCATGGGTGTGGTTCTTAGTTACTGTGGGGATGGTTTTGCGCCGATTCGGCAATTTGATGCACGCATTTCCTCACAGATTCTTGCTGAAGAACGGCAGGATGAACTCGAACGCCTCGGAAACAAAGGGCGCAAGGTCGTACAGGTCGAAGTGGCTTGCCTCGGGGATGACGTGCATCTCCTTGTTGTTGTGAGGTACGGCGTTGAACACATCCTCGGACGACGGCTTCGACCAGGCGTTTTCGCCGGTGATGACGCAGTAGGGTTTCGTCATGTCCTTCATGATGTTCGGCACGTTGTACTTGACGAGCTCCAGCTGGCTCCACGCCACCACCTGATTCGTCCAGCGCGGATGCGTACCGCGGGCGCTGTAATAGTACGCCGCGCCCTCATCAAATGCGCGGGGCATGAAGTTGAGATGCATCAACTTGCCCTCGCCCTTGTCGTAGGCTTCCTTCGCTGCCTTCACTTCCTCCTCCGGCTTGAAGAAGCCCATCATGGGCGAGGTGGAGATGTCCGCAATAGCGGGGACGATAGCCGTAACCGCCTTGATGCGCGGCTCCTTAACGCCCGCTACCGACATGTACGAGCCGGAGCCGCAGATGCCGAGACCGCCAATGCGCTTGCTGTCCACATAGGGCAGGCTGCACAGATAATCCACCGCGCCCTCGATGTCGCTCTCCTTGACGTCCGGCAGTTCCTGACCGCGCGGCGTGCCTTCGCTCTCGCCGAAATAGGTGCCGTCAAACACCAGCGTCACATAGCCCGCCTCGGTCAGCCGCTCGGCATAGACCGACTGCGCCTGCTCCTTGACGGAGAGCATCGGGCCGGTGACCACGACAGCGGGATAGTTTTGGCTGAGGTCGAAGCTGTCGGGGATGCGGAGCAGACCCGCCAGACGAGTATTCAGTGTCTTGTTGATGAATACGACTTTCTGAGTTTCCATGGTGATATCTCCTTTTCAAATGTTCAAATGGTTTTTATTTCCAATACTCCTGCAATTCGTCCAGCCAGCTTTCAATGGCTGCTTTCTGCCCCGCAACATTGCTTGCGCTGCTGACAAAGGCGTTGTCCAGCACCGTCGCGTTGGGCTCCTCCGCGCGCAGCACGGAGAGCGTGCCGCCGTCGCGGCTGCCGGCGTGGGTGATGACCGGGATGATGGTCTTGCCGCTGAAATCGTATTCATCCAGCAGGCTGTAGATCGGCATCGGCACCGTGTACCACCAGACGGGATAGACCAGAAATACCGTATTGTAGTCCGCAAAGTTTTCAATTTTACTCTTGAGCGCGGGGCGCTCGTCGTTGTCGCGCTGTACTTTTGCCATATCCGCCATGGCGTTGTACTCCGCGGGATAGCTCTGCTCCGTCACGATGGCGGACACGTCCGCGCCGGTGTAATCGCCGATGAACTTCGCCGCCAGCTGCGCCGAGCCGTAGTCGCTGCCCTCATGCGCCACCACCGTTGCCGCCGAAACCGCGTCGATGCCGTCGTTGTCTGCCGCGCTGAAATACACCACCAGCGCACGCTTTGCCGCCGTGACGGGGCTTTCCTGCGTTTTTGCTTGCAGATACCGTGAGACGATGACCGCGATCTGTGCGCGGTTGGCGTCGGCTGCGGGCGCAAAGGCCAGTTCACTCCCGCTGACAAGGCCTTCGTTACGCGCCCAGCCCACCGCCTTTGCCGCCCAGCCGGAGGCGTCGGTCGCAGCGTTGCTTTCCGGCTCGCCCGCGTCGCGGTAGAGCATGGTGACCAGTTGCTCCTGCGTCGTGGCACGCTCCGGGCCGAACTGCCCGTTGCCGATGCCGTTGACCACCTTGTTCTGCTCCGCCCAAAGCACGGCGGGAGCATACCATGCGTCATCCGCGGTATCGGTGAAGCTGTCCTTACCCGTCACGGTGGGGCTGCCCGCCATGCGATAGAGCACCGTCGCGAGCTGCGCACGGGTGAAGGTGCCGTCCGGAGAAAAGCGATTGCCGCCGACGCCGTTCATCAGCCCCCGTGCCGTCATGTCCGCCACGGCGTCCGCGTACCACGCGGCGGCGGATACGTCGCTGTAATCCGCCGCAAGAGTCGGTACGGCAACGCTAAAAGCCATCGCTGTCGCCAGCAGCATAGGAAGAAGTCTCTTTTTCATCGTGTTCCGTCCTTTCCGTGTTTCGTGTCTTACTGAACAGCCAGGTCATAACGCTTTCGTCCCGCGCCGCCAGCCCACCGCCGCCGTGCTGATTGCTTATCCCGCGCTCGGTGAACCATTTCTGCTCCTTCACGTCCAGCACCAGCAGCTTCGCGATCTCGTCCTCCGTCAGACCCTGCGCGAGGTAGAGGTCACGCAGCGCGTTGTATGCGGTTTTGGTCGGCTGGGAGCCGTAATACTCGTCGCTCTCACCGACAAAGAGGTACACCGGCGTTCGCGCCTCGACCACCGGCTCATACGCGCCGTCCCACTGGGAGCTGACGTGCAGGTACGCCGCGAACAGCTCCGGGCGCTTCGCCATGACAAGCGACATGGTCTCCCCGCCGCCGGAATAGCCGTTGGCGTAGACCCGCGCGGGGTCGATGCTGTAGCGCTCCAAAAAGAATTCGATCAGCGCGATGGTCTGATTTGCCGAGGTCTCGCCCCAATCCGAAAGCTGCGGCGCGACGACGATCATGTCCTCGATATACTTCTGTGCCTCAAACCCGAACGCCTCCGCGCGGAGGTTGACGCCGACGCCCTGAAAGTACAGCCCCTCATAGCCCGGCAGCGTGAAAAATAGCGCATAGGGCTTGCTTCCGTCGTAGCTTTCGGGAATGTAGGCGTTGTAGTGAATGTCCCCGTCGTGCGGCGAATGCAGCACATTGTCGAGGGTAAAGCCGCGATAGGTTTCCGTACCCTCCGTCACCGTCCCGGTTGTTGACGGCTTCTCGATGGTACGATCACTGTTCGCGGCGCAGGCGGCGGTCACGCTCAGCGCAAGCGCCGCCACAACCGCAAGGCTCACCAGCCCAAACCGCTCAGCCATTCCAACACATCCTCCCGGCAGTTTGCCACGTCGTTCTGATGCACCGCGATCCCTTGCAGAACGGTCGCTTCCGGCTCCAGCTCCGCGATGGTTCTAAAGGTGCCGCCGTCCCTGCTGCCATAGTGGGTGACAAACGGCACGATGGTCTTGCCCGCGAAGTCGTACTCGTCGAAGAAGCTGAACATCACCTGCGGCAGCGTGTACCACCAAACCGGATAGCCGATGAAGATCACGTCATAATCGCCGAGGTTTTCAATATGGCTCGTCAGCGGCGGCAGCTCGCCGTTGTTCTGCTGTTCCTTGGCGCGGTCCGCCAGCGGCTCGTACTGTCCGGGGAACTTCTCCTCCGTCCGGATGGAGAACAGCTCTCCGCCTGTGCGCTCGGCGATGATGTCCGCGATGAACTTGCTCATACCGTCGCTCGTTCCGGCAACCACGCTGGCGGAGGAAACCGCGTCCACGTCGCTGTTCTCCGCCACGGCGAAGTAAACGATGAGTACCTTGTCATCAGAGACAGACGGCGCAGCCGCTGTCTCAACGCTTTCCACAACAGGTGCGGCGCTTGTCTGCGGCTCCGGGATGGGGCTTTCCGCTTCCGTCGGCTGCGCGGATTGTCCGCAGGCTGTCAGCATGAGCAGACAGCAAAGTAATAACGCAGCGATTCGTTTCATCCTCTGCACTCCTCAAAAATCTTCCGCACATCCTCATGCGTCAAATGACCATAGCCGCCGCTGGTCAGCGTCACGCTGTCCGCGATCTCCTGCCACGGCAGATCGTCGGGGATGCCCA
>CAMVTO010000056.1 GCA_947170435.1 uncultured Clostridia bacterium
GAACGGGAGGCCAGAGAGAAGGCAGAACGGGAGGCCAGAGAGAAAGCCGAGCGGGAAGCACGGGAAAAAGCCGAGCGGGAAGCGCGGGAGAAAAAGGACCGCGAGCTGGACGAGGAGCGGCAGCGGCTTTTTGAGGAACTGACGCGGGATCAGCAGCCGCCGGAGGATCAGTCTGAATACGGCGAGCGGTGGAGAGCGGAAAAACGTGAGCAGCTCAAAAAGAGTGAGGAGCGGTTCCGTAAGATGGATCAGCGTCTCCATGAGCTGGACAAGGAAGAAGCGGAACTGTTTGGCAAGCCGAGGGTGAACGACAGGACGGAGGACGGCAACCGGACGGTGATTCTCTCGGAGGAAGAGACGCGGGAGCTGAGTGAGGAGCCGGAGAAGAACGGGAGAGAAAAACCCCTCGACGGGGAGATTTTCCGCACGCTGCACACCGCTTTGAGCAAGGCGGGCATGACCGAAGCGGAGCTGGCGGTACGGGACAATTCCCGTATTATGAAGAGCCGTTCACGGGAATTCGGGTGTTTTGTGGACTCGCTTACCTCCATGGCGGCGTATGTCGATCTCAACGGAATCAATGGCTCCGGTTACCGCGATATGATTGACGGCACAGATGGCCTGACCGAGCGCTGCATCGACTATCTGAGCAAATATCCCAAGGTGCGCGCCACCCAGTCCGGACGCGACAGCTATGAGTTGGTGCTCAATACCCTTGCCGCTTTCGGCGCCCCCGGCGACCCCAGAATCAAGGCGTGTATTGACAGGGTCAACGCAAAACGCGGCGCAAAGCCGGGAACAAAGGACTTTATTGACCTTGCCGACTATGGAGCCGACCGGATGCTGGGTAGAAAAAAGACCGCGGGAGAATACATGAAGGAGCTGAACAGGCGGATCGTGGAGCGGCTCAGGCAGGCCAAGGACAAGAGTCTGGCTCCTGATGACGCGCTCAAGGCGAAGTACGAGGCAAACCGGCTGAAGGTGGAGAAACTCTACCTCAAGACCGCCGTCACGCCGGGCAAGACGGTCTATCCCGCGCAGATCGCCGAAAAGGCGAAGGAGCTGTGGTCCGATAAGGGGCTGATGGGCGAGCTGGTCGCCAATCAGAGCGAGAAGGAGCAGGCGCGGATCATGCGGGAGCATCTCGCCCGCGAGACGGCGAGCGAACCGCAGCCAAAGACTGTGCAGAACGAAAAGCAACAGAACGGTCCTGTCGCGGGCGCATAGGGAAACAGCCGATCGTGCCGGCGGACGGTTCCGCCGGCGCTCCGAGGGCGCGGGCACTGCTCGCGCCTTGGGAGCGGACGAACAAATCAGGGAGGTAACCCCATGAATCGGACAAAAACAACGCGCGCCAAGGCGGTGCTGCTGGCGCTGGCGATGCTGCTGAGCTGCTGCGTCCTGCCGGGGAGCACGGCGCGGGCGGCGGAGAAAACGCTGACCTCCGGCAGCAGGGACATGATCCTCTGGCACAGGGGGCTGCCGCCGAGGGACGGCAAGTGGTACCGCGTCATCCTCTCCAACGGTACCCGCTTCCTTCGCGGCAACAGCGTGAAGCAGTTGGACGACTACCAGCTGACCATGGAGGTTCTGCTCAACACCACCTACCGCTGGCGCGTGGTCGGCAAGCACAACTGGAATCACTACGATCAGGGTCATTTCGTCGATATGCCGCGGGAGGAAACGCTGCTGAGCGCGAACGATCTCGACCTGACGATGGATACGTTCTACACAGCAGACTATTTGAACACACCCGCGCTGCGATTCAACAGCAAGGGCGGCACTGGCGGGAGCGGCTACGAGCCGATGCGCGGCGGCGCGCCAACCTACGACATCCGCCTGTGTGACTGGAGCGAGGGTGATGGGACGCTGACCGATGAGACGCTGTTCAGCGCACCGTACTCCGGAAGCGTGTTTGGCGAGATCTTCGGAGAAATCATCAACATCGCTTCGGCGCTGCCGGATAAGGTGGGGCACAGCATCGCGGAGCTGTTCGGCGACAATCTGCGCACGATGGTGGTGGTAAACAGCACCGAGGCCACAACGCCATGGGCATTCATCGGCCACGAGAACGACGACGAGGTGGACGAGGGCAAATACGTCGTCTCCATCAAAGCGGACCACAAGTCCGGCGTCTATCACGACATCTATCTGGAATACCCCAATGCGATCTTCACCTGTGTGTTCGGGCTTTACGGCACCTGGGTGAACAGCCAGGAGTACGAGGTGTTTTGGGGCGAGACGATCCACGTCGATTCCATCGGCGCGGACGAGGTGATCGGCAACGGCACGGTGGTCAACCTCAACACCACCGGCGATGCGAAGAACTTCCTGCGCATCGCCCCCGGCGTGACGCTGACTGTGGCGGACGGCGGCATTCTGAGCGTCGGCGCGGGCGTGTTCAACGACGGCACCATCAAGGTAAACAAGGGCGGCACGCTGATCGTCAAGAAGAACGCGCTGGTGATGCCGGAGGAGACGGAAAAGAAAACCGGCAACATCATCTGCGACGGCGGAGACCTCATCGTCCTCTCCGGCGCGCGGGTGGTGCTGGAGGGGCCCAAAGGACTGGACATGAAAAACGGGACGCTGGAAAACCGCGGCGTGATCATCACACGCGCCGGCAGCCTCACAGACTGCATCGTCAACAACCGCGGCGCGCTCTACCGCGAGAGCTGGGTGAGAAGTGCCAGCCGCGGGGCGTTCATGGATTGGACGCCGCAGATCAGCGCCGACGGCGGGACTGACTGGCCCGGCAAGGCGGGCAGCGGCAGCCTGGTCGCTCAGGTGATGGGCTGGGAGGGCTATACAAGAGCGTTCAGCCCCGGCAGCGTCTGGAACGGCAATTACGTCGGCACAGGCGGCTGATAAACGGATACGGGAAGGGAGAGCGACCCATGAGAGAGAGGAGCATACGGCGCGCGCTGGCCGCGCTCGCCGCGGCGGCGCTGCTGAGCGTCCCCGCGCTGGCAGAGCCGGTCGATGAGCTTTCGCCGGAGGAGGACGTGGCGCGGGACGTGTTGGAGACGCCGGACGTCACGTTCGAGCAGCGAGAGCAGAACTACGCCGTGGAATACGACTACTCCGGCGTGGTGGATGCCTCTACGGGCCTTCCCGCTGCCGGAGGCGCACCGCTTGACAGGACGGGCCGGATTGCCCTCACAGACGCCATGTCCTATGATACCGAGCGCGGCATGTACGTCTATCCGGCAGGCGGCGAGGAATTTTACTGCACCGCGGCGGACGGCATGGTGACGGCGCAGCCGGTGCGCTTTGAACGCGCGGAGGCAGCGGTCACGCTGTTCCGCGACGGCTGGGAGGTAACTGCGGAGGAGTTGGAGGAGCTGACCGCGCAGGGAGAATATGTCGCCGTCGTCGGCGACAGCGGCCGCCGCGCGATGTCGTTTGCCATCGTTGGCAGCCGCACCAACCTGATCTACGGCTACACGGTGCCGGAGGGCTTTTTCATCCGGAGCGCCACATGGAACGGCGAGCCGACAGATTATGAACGATACTCTGTCAGGATGGAGGACGAGGGGAAGTATGCGATCGAGTACCGCTGCCCCGCGGCAGATTTGACCTACACGCTGGAGACAACCATCGACCGCACGGCGCCGGAACTTTCCGTCAGCGGAAAAGCCGGGGATGACGGCCGCTTCCACAGCGCCGTCGCCTTTGTCGCGCGGGACGCGGCGGCGCTGGGCGTGACGCGGGACGGCAATCCATACTCCGTCTCCTTCCGGAACGGCGAAGGAACGCTGGCCGAGCCGGGTGACTATGTGATTACTGCCACGGACGACGCGGGCAATACTGCGGAGTATGCTTTTACGATTCTGCTGTATCTGGACAGCAACAGTGTGCTTTTTATTCTGTTGGTGCTTGCCGCCGTCGCCGCGGTGGCCGGACTTGTGATTTGGAAGCGCAGGACGTTCAGAGCCTACTGAGAGGAACAAACGATGATAGAAACGATCGTATCGAAAATACTCTTCACGCTGCTCAAGCTGTTCCTCTGGCTGATCGACAAGCTCTCGCAGCTGTTCATGGTCTTTTCCGGACTTCGCAGCGTGTCCTACGGCGGAGAGAGCACTACGGTATTACAGGTTTTTTTCGGCAGTAAGACAATCAACAACGTTTATTGGGGCATGGCGCTCATCAGCATCGCACTGTGCTTCGGTTTTGCCATTTTTGCCGTTACGCGCAAGCTGTTCGATGGTGACGGAAGAATACAGTCCTCGCCGGGCCGCATTCTCACCGATATGCTCAAAAGCATCTTCATTATCCTGAGCATGAGCGCGATTTTGAACATCACGCTCACCGCGACGGACGTGCTGATGCGGCAGGTCAACGCCTTGTTCAACAATGCCACGGGCTCGTCGAAGGACTACACCGTGGAGTTTACGGACGACCAGCTCTCCGCCATGGGGCGTGTGCTGCTGACGGTGGGGAACTACGGCGAGAATCCCTCCTACAAGAGCCGATACAATCTGAACGCCTGCTTCAACGAGATCCGCCCCGACCTGCTGTACCTCAAGAATCAGGGCGTGCTGGATTATGAGTATCCCGTTTACAAATACAACGCTCAAAACGTAGTCACCGGTTACGACAACAGCTGGCAGTCCGTCTGCCAGCGGCTCGGCAGCGCCGCGGACCTGCGCTATGAGCTGGCGGCGGACGCCTACCATGAGCAGGTGGCGGATGCCATTGAATACGCCCTGCATGTCATGGACACCGACGCCTCCTTCAAGCCGCTCAAGAGCTTTACGGTGAAGGGCAGCGGCGTGAGCGCCGCGGACGCGCCCTTTGACCGCATTATCTTCCTGACCGCCGGACTGGATTCGGCGAATAACAAGCAGTACAACGGCAAAAGCGCGAGCCTCAACGACGCGCTGCGCCGCCCGTGGTACAGCGGGGAAAAGAGCCTTTACGATCAGGAATACGAGGTGAACGGCCAGTTGGTCGAGTGGGACTCCAACGCCCAAATCAACCTGGACTTCAATACGGATTTTACCTCATACAATTACCTCATCGCCTTTGTGCTGTGTATTGCCACGACGCTGAGCCTGCTGACCATCCTGCTCAATCTGGGCGGGCGCATCTTCAACCTGCTGGTACTCTACATCGTCGCGCCGCCGACACTGGCGTCTGCGCCGCTGGACGGCGGCGGGAAAGTCAGGCAGTGGACGACCGCATTTCTTGTACAGATGCTTTCGGTGTTCGGCAGCGTCATCGCCATGCGGCTGCTGCTGGTGTTCGTGCCGGTCATCTACGATCCGGAACTGGTTTTCTTCCCGGATAACGCTGTTTTGAGCTTCATCGCCAAGGCGGCTCTGCTGCTTGCGGCGTTCGCCGGCGCGCAGAAGGCAAGCGGTCTCATCAACGGCATCCTCTCCGACACGGCGGGCATGGCGTCGGCACAGGCGGCGGACTTCTCGTCCACCGCGGCGCGGGTGCTGGGCGTGGGCGGCACGGTGGCGCGAAACATGGTTCGGGCGGCTGGCGGCGCAGCGGGTTTTGCCACAAAACCGCTGCAAAATCTCGCGCGGACCGGCTACAATCGGACGCTTGGGCGCGCTGTGGGTGCGTGGAGCAGCCTCGGCAGCGATGCGGCCTCCCGCCGCGCTGAACAGGCGGCGCAGGATCGCCTTGCCGCCGACCAGGCGTATGAAAAGCTGCGAGGCGGGAACGGCGGCAGCCTTCCGGAGAAAACGCCCTCGTCATCCGACGGCGGTTCCGCCGGCCCCGTCGCCGACGTAAGATATGCCGCTCCTGATACAGGCACCTCCGCTCCCAGCGACTTTGTCGCCACGCGCAAAAGCGCGACCATCGAAGGCCGCGTGAAGGGACTCGAGGCACAGAGAACGGGCGGCGGCTCCGGCGACGTCTCGCAAAAGGTGATCGGCGGCTCCGGCGAGAGCGTCCCCCTCGCGCCCAAGATGCCCGCGCAGGCGGAGGCGGATAAGCGCCTGCGACAAAACGACCCGGACAGGGCGCGGCGGCAGCAGAAAATGGCGCGCGGCGGAACGATCACCACGCCGCCGACCGTCCAAAGCCGCGCGAAGGCGCTGCAAAACGCGCTGCAAAACGCGCACTCCTCCGCGCCGAAGCAGCCGGCGGGCGCCCCCAAGCCCATCGAGGGCGGCAGTGTGCCCCTCGCGCCTGTGATGCCCGCGCAGGCGGAGGCGGATAAGCGCCTGCGACAAAACGACCCGGACAGGGCGCGGCGGCAGCAGAAAATGGCGCGCGGCGGAACGATCACCACGCCGCCGACCGTCCAAAGCCGCGCGAAGGCGCTGCAAAACGCGCGCTCCTCCGCGCCGAAGCAGCCGGCGGGCGCCCCCAAACCCATCGAGGGCGGCAATGTGCCGCTCGCGCCCAAGATGCCGACCGAGCCGCAAAAGCCTACCGGACTCGAAAACGCCTGGCGCGAAAAGAAGCAAAGAGACATAGACAGCTATACCATGAACCAGTTCATGCGCGAGCGATGGAACAAGCAGGGATAAGGGAGAGACGGAACCATGAACCGACTGATACCGGGAAAAACCAAAGTGCAGATCGAGCTGTTCCGCGGCGTAACCATCGGTGACGTCGTCATCGCCGGGACTGGCATGGTTATGCTTGTTCTTGTGCTGCTCTCCAGCCTGCCGCATAAGCTGGGGTTCTGCATCGGCGTCGCCTCGGCGGCGGCGCTGCTGCTGGTGCGCATCGACGCGCGGCCAAACTACCAGTTTCTGTTCGGCATTCTGGCTCACTTTGCCTATAAGCGCCGTTTCGCGCGGCTCTATACGGACGAGATGCTGCTTGAGCGCGCGGAGGGTACGGCGGACGAGACGGCGTTCCACGAGCTGTTTGACGGGAAGAAAGCGCCGGCAGCGCCGCCAAAGGAGGAAGCAGCCGAGCGCAGAACGCGTGAAAAGGCCCGCGCGAAGGTACGTCGGGAAGAGGATCGCGTCTTGAAGAGCAAAACCGCGGATGAGGCGGAAAAGCAGGCGATCCGCGACCGGCGCGCCAGAGAGTCCCGCGAGGCGGCGATCCGGCTTGCGGAATACAAGGACAGCATCGCGCACCGGGCAAAGATGGACGAGATCGTGGCTTTCAGCGATATCAAAGACGGTTATATCGAATACCACAAGGCATATTACGGGGGCGTGATCGAGATCGCGCCGGTGGAGTTCCGCTTTTTCAGTGAACACCGCCGCCGCGCCTCCATCGAAAACGGCGTGGGGCGCATCCTGCGCGCGCTCCACGGAGAGTTCAGCGCCAACGTCGTCAAACTCGACCGCCCGGTCAACTATGACCGTTATTTGGAGCGGGAGCAGCGGAAGCTGAACGCGCTGCGCGCGTCCTTTGAGAGTGGCATGCTCTCCGAGGCGGAGTATCAGGTGCGCGTGGAGATCGAGTACGACCGCATCAACGAGCTGAAAAACCTCTGCTACGGCGAGCAGGTCATCGATTCATTCTACTACATCGCGCTTTTTGACAGCGACAGGCGCCGCCTGGACACGATGCTCCGCGACGCGGAGGCCAATCTGCGCCAGGGTGAGCTGACCGTCCACCGGCTGGATACCAAAGAGCTGTCGGTATTTCTCAAATACACCAACCAGATCGACTTTGACGAGCGGGAGATCGACGCGCTCCGCCCCGAGGACTACGCCGAGTGGGCGAAACCGAGCATTGTCGACGTCAAGGCACGCCGCGTCGAGGTCAACCATATCATCACGCATAACTACCGCGTGGTCAATTATCCTACCATCGTCGGCGACGCGTGGCTGGCGGGTGTCATGTCCATGCCCGCGACCAAGGTGGTCGTCAAGTGCCGCCCGATGGACCGCGACAAGGCGATACGAGGCATTGACCGCTCCCTGATGGAGCTGCGCGGGCAGTGGAGCGCCACCGGCGTCGACTCCAAAAGGCTGGAAATCGAGGAGCATCTCAACACCTTGCAGGAGCTGCTCAACACGCTCCAGGGCGAGGGCGAGGTGCTGCTGGAAACGAACATCTACGTCACCGCCTACGACATCGCGGCGACGCGCAATAATCTGCGCATCCCGCAGCCGCCGCCCTCCGCGCTCATCGCCGTCAGCGACATGAAAAAGACCGTGCGCCGGACGTGGCAGGAGGCCGGCTTCCGGCTCAACAATCTGGAATTCGAGCAGGCGAACGCTTTCGTTGCCTCACAGATCAGCGCGCTCGACCCCTTTGCGAAGCAAGGCCGCGGCGTACCCAGCAATACCGTCGCCGCGTGTTACCCGTGGATATTCGCCCATATTTCCGACGAGGGCGGCGTCAAGCTGGGCGAGAGCGGGGGCGTACCGGTGTTCATCGACTTTTTTCGCCGCGATTCCGAGCGTGTCAACAGCAATATGGTCATTGTGGGCAAATCCGGCTCCGGTAAGTCCTACGCCACCAAGTCGCTGCTGCTGAATCTCGCCGCCGAGGACGCGAAAATCTTCATCCTCGACCCGGAAAACGAGTACACGGAGCTGGCGCACAACCTGCACGGCAAGTTCATCAACGTCGCCAACGCACAGTACGGACGCTTGAACCCGTTCCAGATCATCACCGCGCTGGACGACGACGAGGCGGACGGCGAGCAGGGAACCGGCAATTCCTACGCCACGCATTTGCAGTTTCTGGAGGAATTTTTCCGCCAGATATTGCCGGACTGCGACAAGGACGCGCTGGAATACCTCAACAACATGATCGACCGCATCTATGCCAACCGCGGCATCACGCCGGAGACAAATCTCTCCAGGCTCAGACCGGAGGACTATCCGATCTTCGACGAGCTGCAGGAGGCCATCGTCGCAGAATATCAGAAGACAGACAACCAGTACCTCCGCACGATGCTGCGGACGCTGCTCAACTACATTGCGAAGTTTTCCACCGGCGGGCGCAACGCCACGATATGGAACGGCCCGAGCACCATCACCACGGATGAGAACTTTACCGTGTTCAACTTCCAGAGCATGCTGGCAAACCGCAACACCACCGTCGCCAACGCGCAAATGCTGCTGGTGCTCAAGTACATTGACAATGAGATCATCAAAAACCGCGACTACAATACGAAGTACGGCCTCAACCGCAAGATCGTGGTCGTCATCGACGAGGCGCATGTATTCATCGACAGCAAGTTCCCGATTGCCCTCGATTTTATGTTCCAGCTCGCCAAACGCATCCGGAAATACAACGGGATGCAGATCGTCATTACGCAGAACATCAAGGATTTCGTCGGAAGCGAGGAAATTGCCAGAAAGTCCACGGCAATCATCAACGCCTGCCAGTACAGCTTCATCTTCTCGCTCGCGCCCAACGATATGCAGGATCTGGTCAAGCTCTACGAAAACGCGGGCGGCATCAACGAGACGGAGCAGGAGCAGATCATTCAGGCGCCGCGCGGGCAGGCGTTCACGGTCATGAGCCCGACCAGCCGCTCCACGTTCCGCGTGGACACGCCGCGCGAGATGACGCAGCTTTTTGAACAGCGCGACTATGCGAGCCATTACTTCTCCAGCGAGGAGGGGCGGGCAGTCTGGGAGGACTTTGTCGCGGACAGCCGCGCCCTGCACGACGCGAACGCGCCGGAGGCGCGCGCCGCTGCCGACTGGGACGGCGTTTTTGCCGAGCGGGAGACGACGCAGCCTGGCGGCATTATGATGGAGGAGATCAGCGAAGAGGAATACGACGCGCTGCACGCCAAAAAATCCGCCGCGGCGGCGGAGCCTGATGCGTTGGGCGCGGCGACGCTTCCGCCGGACGCGCCGGCGTATGCATCGGGCGGCGGAAACGTGGATCGCCTGATCGACGCCATGAGCGCGCTGGTGGAAAAGCTGAATCCGGAGACCGCCGAGAGCGCGCCGACGCCGACGGCTGAGACAAGCGGCGCGGACGCGGGGCTGCTGGAGGAGCTCGCCGCGCTGCGCGCGCAGAATGAGCAATTGCAGCAGCAGAATATGCAGCTGCAGGATCGCCTGATGGCGCGGTTTGAGG
>CAMVTO010000057.1 GCA_947170435.1 uncultured Clostridia bacterium
TTCTTCATATATGCCGTGAACGGCGGTCGTCATATCAAACACGCCTTCCGGAAGAGGCACACGCTGACTGGTTTTCTTATTGATGACCTCATAGAGCAGTTTCAGCACAAAATTATCGGAGTACCGCGGCTCCAGCACCTCCAGCTCGCAGGCATCCAGATACCGTCTTGCAGCGTCCGCTTCCTCATTCAGCCGCTCCACAATGCCGCTGACCGTGTTCCGCTTCGCGTGCATCCGCGGCTCATATTGAAAAATCAAAAAGAACCGGTGTCGGATCGCCTCGCTCGCGATGCCCTCGCCGATCTCGCGGATATTGTCCTCGATCATCTCTCGGCAGAAGGCGTTTTCTTCCTTTTGCGCGTATTCCTCCATCTGCCGCACATAATCCGCGGTATCCGCTGGAAGCGTGCGTGCCTGAAGCTGCATCGCGTCCGGCGCGATCTTGAGATAAGACGCAAAAGACGTGATGATAATCTTGCGGTCAGCCGGAGATTTCAGATAAATATTGACTGGCAGCACCTCAAGTATCTTGATGAATCGGTTGTCCTTCGTCACGACCACGCCGCCGATGATGTTCTTGACCGGCAGCCACGCCTGAATGCTGTCGCGGTAGACGCTATCTGCGCCGCCGCTGTGTACCGTTCCTCCGAATATCAGCTCTTTCACATTCATTTCCGATTTGCCTCCCCTCGGTAATACATGACCCGGCGCTGCCTTCGCCAGCGCAGCCAGCCTGCCAGCCAGCGCGTCAAGCTGTCGTCGCTGATGCCGATCAATGCAAATCCGCCCACTGGCACGATGATCGTCAGCGTAACGACGAGCTTCGTTGTCAGCGCAAAGGGCAGCAGTCTGACGCAGAGATACAGCACCGGCAGCGTCAGCAGCAGTGCTTCGATCAGGTTTCTTGTCTCAAACAGGCCGAACGCGCGGCCCGCGTCTGTGAAGTTGACCGGAATCCAGTAGCTTTCATAGTTCATAGTCTCTGCCCTCTACACACTCGCAGAGCGTGTCCTTGTGTCGTAAAAAGTCCTGCTGCAATATGGCAGCCTGTTTCACACGGTTTCGACACACCTGTTCAAACGCCTTCTGTATCTTCAGCGTCATCTCCGGTGTCAATCGCCTCTCGCTCAGCTCATACTCGGCAAGCGTTTGAACCGAAACGCCCATAGCCCTCGCAACCTCCGTTTGGCAAATGCCGTGCTTGTGGCGGAGCAGCCTTAGTTTTCGGACCAGCATATATCACTCTCACCTCTCAATCGTATTGAATGTACGGCAGCTTGTACCACGCCTGCCAGCCGCGCCCGTCCACCTTGGTCTTGCCGACGCCCTTGCTCGTGCTCATAGCCTCGATGGCATAGCCGCCGCCGATATAGACGCCCGTGTGCCCTCCTTTCCAGAGGATCAGGCCCGGAATATCGGGCATGGTCTCGATCCCGCCGTGCTCCGCGCCCTTGCTGAGCGCGTCGCGGTACATTTGATCCGCCGAGTAGTCCGGCATCCCGTTTGTCCCATAGCTGATCTGTCCGGTCTCCGGGTCAAACCAGCCGTAGCTTTTGATGAGCCCCACGCAGTCCGCTGTGCGGCGGCCCAGATAGTTCTGTTCGATGAACGCGCGGTATTTCCCGACGCCGTCCGGGTATTGCTTCGCCTTGTAGTCCAGCAGAGATGGCGTCAACACGCCGCCAAACGTCCCCCAGACATAGCCCCAGTTGTTCTCCCACGCCTGAATCGCATAGGCGGCAAGGTCGTGGGCGTTTTTGATGGACGGATCGGTAAAGCCGGAGACGTCGATATCGTTGCCGTAGCTGTTCCCGTGTTGCACGACGCCGGAATAGCCGCTGTCGCCGCTGTAATCCGTGGCGTCTTTGTAATAGTCCCCGTACTTCTCCATTGCGCCGCTCTCCGAAAAGGTTTCAAAGATCGCTCCCGCCCACGTTCGCGCCTCCTTGTCAAAGCCCAGCTTGTCCATCCATTCATCAGGGTCGAGCTTATGGATCGTGATTTGCAACACGGCGTCCTCTTCTTGAAAGAGAGAAAAGGAAAATGACAACCTCGCCGTACACAGCTCACGGATCTCATCCACCGTGATCTCGTTGAGATTCTGTTGATGCGCCGTCGCGTTGATTGCCGTCATCCATTGCAGGCTTTCTTCGTCAAACTCATTGACGACCGAAATGCGGTTGATCTCCGTTCCCCGCTCCAGATAGCCGGCAACGATGCCCGTGATGATGGAGTCGAGTACGGTATTCTCAAACTCCTGAAGGCTCATGCAGACCCCGCCGATGCTCATAGCCTGTCGCGTCATCTGCGCGATGTTTGCATCTGCGGTGCCGCCAAAGCCGAAAAAGATATGGGGAATGGCTGTGAATATGAGCATAGCGTTCAGCATTGCGGCCACGCCCAGCCGCAGGACGAGCTTCAAAAGCGGGAGGTCAGTCCGGCCGGTTTCCTTGTTTTCCATGCTTCTTTCGGTTCACCTTCTTCCCCTTTCCCTTCCGCGCAGCCTTCTTTCTGAAATCGGTGCCGAGATTGATGAGCGGGCCGCGCTTTCCTTTTCCGCCGGCGTCCATCGGGCGCTGCACGGCCTGCCGCGGTTGCGTGATGTTTGTGCTCGCGGTTCCTGCCGTGCCGGAGCGCGGCATAGGCGGTCGCATCTGGTCCGAAGGGGCTGCCAGAAGGGCAGGCGCGCTTTCCTGCGATGCCGGATCGAACGCCGACGCATTGTTCGGCAGTCGTGTGACAGATTCCGGCTCGTTCCTGCCGGGCCGTTCTTTTGTCGGACGGCTTTGCGCAGGGGCGGCAGGCGTTCCTGCCATGCCGGTGCGTAATCCGGGCATCTGCCGCTTTTCCGACGCCGGTGCAGATTGTGAGGCTGCCCGTTCCTGCCGTGCCGTTCCCAGCGGGTCGCGGCTTTGAACCTTCGTTTGACCTGTCCCGTACTGCGGCGCAACGACGCTGTTTCTCTCATGGATGAACGCCTTGTTGTCAGGCGCTTTCTCGCCGCTTCCTGCTGTGCCGTATCTTTTGTCTGTAGGCGGTGCCACAGTCTTCGGCTTGCTTTCCTGCGGTGCCGGGGTGCTCGTCCGGCTGGCGGCTGTGTGCGCGGCACTTTGCCTCGTCAGGCTTGTTTTTTCTGTTTGCCGCTCCGCAGAGCCTGTGGTCACAGGCATTGTGCGCTCTGCCGCTCGATTGGACGCCGAATCGTTCCTCTGCGAATTGTCTGCTCGGCCGGATTGTCTGAGTACGCTGGAATAGCGCGTCACGCTGGTTTCTTTTCCTGCTGTGCCGCTCGCCGCATCCTTTCGCGGTTTGGCGTCGGGACGAGCGGACGATTCCAGCCGGCTCTTTTGTTCTTCCGGCGTATTCGGGAGTACGGCCGTTTTTGCCGCGTCCCTGCCAGCGTCTTGAACTGCCGTTGTACGCGCGATCCTCATGCCGGAGGTCATCGAATCACCCTGCCTGACGCGGCTTGGCATGCGTACCGTACCGGGCGGCACGGAGCTCTTGCGCTCAGGCTTTCCGGCTGTTCGATCCGCACTGTGTTCTTCACTCGTGCCGGTGAGGGAGATCGGGCCGTTCATAGCGGCAGTTTCGGCGTCATCCGGAATAATCGTGGTTGGTTTTCCAGCGGAGTCGCGCCTTTGCTCGCTATAGCCAGTCGACTTCTGAGGTTTGCTTTGCTGAGTAGTATACTGCTTCACAGTGCCTCGCTGCTCTGCGGCTGCTTCGCTCGTCCCCTTTCGCGAACGTCCGGCGTCGTTGGTTTTCCTGCGCGCATCGTTCATCGCCGCGGTGTTTCCGGCTTTTCCGGCAGTTCCGTTTGCCTGCGTTGCCTTCTGCCCACGGGAATCCTCTGCTTTTCCGAGATTCTTTCCGATTGCCTTGCTCACCTGACTGACCGCGGTGCGCGTCACCATGTACGTCAGTACACCCGGAAACGTCTTGCCGAGGCTGTCGCCGGTCATCGCCGGATTCAGCCCGATCTTTGTCACAAGAGAGTCGGCTTTCTTTGCCACCTTGACGATTGTGATCACCAGAACCATCCACGGGAGAACCGCAAAGCCTGTCGGGACGGTCGAAAGTACGGACAGGAGCATTTTCACAAACACGACGTTCAGCGCCATCAGCAGGCACATCGAGCCATACATTCTGCACCAGCCGGTAAAAATGTCATTCGTATTCCTGCTCCCACCCATGCCGAAGGCGAGCGGCGCGCAGATCGTCAGCACCGCAAGAATGAAGTACCGCTCCGCCATCTCGAAGATGAGCCGGAACGACTGGAACATGACAATGATGCCGCAGACCAGCACCAGAAGCCACGCGCACACCAGACCGTCAAAGGCATTTTCCTGAAGCAGCGTGACCGTCATGGAATCCGGCATTCCCAGTAAATCAATGACCGTGGAAGTCATGTTCAGGCAGATCGTGCAGATCTGCGGACTTGCAAGCAGCAGGAAGGAAAACACAAACGTTCGCGCGAACAGCAGCTTCGGATCTTCCGCTTCGAAGCCCAGCCCGGTCATCATGCTGCGCACGGCTTGAAAAACGAGGTTGCCAATCAGCAGCGCCCACCCGACCGCCAGTATGCTCTGGCGGATCTCCGGCAGGACGCTGATATGCTCTTCCAGATAGGCGAAGTCCATGCTCATGATATCCAGAAGCTGCTGTGAAAAATAGCTCCACGCCTCCAGAATCATGCCGTAGATCCACTCAAAAAAGCCCTGAAAAATCAGTTCAAGCAAGTTGGATTCCTCCCCTCCGCCTGACACGCACGGTTACGGCGTGAGCGTCGCCAAGCCATTGAACAGCGGCGCAACATACGCGATAAACGCGCCGATGCCGTTGATGACCGCCCACGCGATCCAGATACGCTTGAGCCAGTCCCACGCTTGGTCGACCTTATGCTGGTTGTTGGACAGCTTTGCGCCGATGACCGCTACGGCGGACATAAGACCGGCAAGCACCGTGCTGATGCCGACGATCTTGCCGTAAATATCTACGATGATCCTGTTTGCCGCCGTCCACATATCCTCCGCGGCAAAGGCCGGCAGCGTCAGCAGGGATGCCGCCAGCAACAGTGTGAGACAGCTCAGGCAGCCTCGATACATTTTTTTCATATTCAACCCCCTTGGGATATTTTTGAGGGAGCGGAAAATCCGCTCCCTGCCTGTGTTTTTCCTTGTCAATCCCCACTATGCACAATATTTAGCGGTTTTTATCGTGCGTCTTCACCACTTGACCCGACATATGGCGCCTGCTATACTGCGTTTTGGTCTTGTGTGACGGGAGGGAACGACATGGAAACCTATTTGCGCTTTACAGATGATGAAATCGCGGTGATTGACGGCGTGATGGCCTCTATTTGCCCGCGGATGCCGGAGACGTCGCTTCAGAACGCCTATCGCTCCACGCACGAGCATCTACAAAAAGGCCATGTCGAGCCTTCCGACCTCAATCGTATCATTAGCGCGTTAGAATTCACCAACCCCGCCCAATGCACCTCCTGCAACAAGGAGAGCTATCGCGAGATGACGACGCTGCTGCTGAAGACAAAAGCCATGCTTCGCGCAGTGCTGTAACATAGAACAATCACAGAGGGACGGCAAAGCCGTCCCTCTGTTTTTGAAGTTTAATAGCCGGTCTTAGGAAGAAGTCTTGTTTTTACCGGCATCAGATTGCGGATAATGGTGATCCACGCGGCGTTGGCGCTCTGCCATGTGCCGCCGTACTGTCCGCCGGCGTCTGCGCGATTGACGACCTGATATCCGTTGACCGCTCTGGGATTGACCGTCACGGTCAGCGTGGGCTTTGTTACGCTCTGGAAGCCCGCCGGCACCGTTCCAAAGTCAAAGTAGATATCCGTCACGACCTCGCCCGCCATCAGCGGCAGCCCTGTGAGCCGGAAAGCGCTGTTGTTTGTCGAGAGTAAATTGGACGCCAGCACACGGTAGTCGTTCATGTTTGTCTTGTAAAGGATTCTGTACGTAAGTCGCTGGCTGTAGGTGCCGGTGGTGATTGCCGTTGCACTCGTCACGTCGTAGGGGAGCTTGTCATGGAAATAGAACGTACTCAGCGGCACGTTGGACGTATTCGCCACCGTGAAGGTGTACGTCGTCTGATTTCCTGCGAGGACTTCCCGAATGCCGGTTTTGGTGAGCGTGACGCCGAGCTCGGCGGGCTTGTCATAATCCGTCACCTTGATGATCTGTCCGGCAAACTCCAACGTCACGTCAAAAACCTGATCAGACAGTCGCCAGTACATCGGGGCCGATATCTCTTTGACCTGATAGCGCTTGAGCGGCAGCGGCTTTGACGCCGCCACGCCGTGGGCGTCGGTGACGATCTGATCGACCACCTTTCCGGAGCGGACGTCAACGATTTCATATACCGCTCCAGCGATTGAGGCCCCCGGCACCGTTCCGGTAATGCTGTTGAACTCTCCGGCGTACTTATATATTTGTATCTGGCCCGTAATGGGCGTGTTCTTCCACTCGATCCGCGTCGTCTTTCCCGCATTGAGGGACACGGTCTTGAGCTGGGTGTCCACCTGATAGCCCTCGCATTCAAGCTCCTTCAGGTAAACGCGACCCGTCAGCGTCAGCCCCTCGAAGCGGGCGTAACCGTCCTGATCGCTCACCGCCTCGGCGACGGGGTTCCTGCCGCCGTCATAGAGCAGGAACTTCGCGCCGTAGATGCCCTCGCCCGTCGTGCTGGAGATCTTGTGGATCTCGATGCCGCTGTATGCCTTGTTGGTCACGGTCAGCGAAGTCGTCTTTCCGCCCGAAACCGTGAAGGGATGCGGGGTTTCATCCAAACGGAAGCCTTTCGCCGCCACCGTCTCGACCGCATAGTAGCTGCCGTCCTCCAGCGGCGTGAAGGCGGTGCCATTGCTGTCGGTGCTAATTCTCGTTACAAGCCCCTGATCGTCGGCGCGACGGATCTCGAAGGTGCAGTTCGCAATTCGAAGGCTACGATCGGTCTCCGAGACCTTCGTGAGCAGCAGCCCGCCCACAGGATCGTTGTAGAAGTAAAGCGTTTGCGTGTCCTCCGGTCGGATCACAACCGTTTGCGTACGGGTGTTTTCGTGGATGGTGTACCCGGGGATGCTCTCCACCTCGGTCACAACCACCGTTCCCGTGATCCCGCTGACGCTCACCTTGCCCTGCGCGTCCGTAAAATACAGGCCGTTGCTGGACGTTTTGCCGCCGTTTGCGTCAACATAGGAGCCGTCCGCATAGCGCAGTTCAAAGCACACGCCCTCCAAGGGCGTTTTCTGATCGGCACTGCTTCTCTTGAGAATGACGAGGTTGCCCTTTTTCAGATTGACAAAGTCCGCCGTCACCGTGCGTCCGGGCAACACATGAATCGTTTTGACCACGTCGTCCAGCGTATAGGTGCTGTCCTTCGTCTTGGTCTCCTTGATGACCAGCGCCACACCCGGCTCTATGTTCTCGATCAGCGCCGTGCCCGCGGCATCGGTCTTGAAGACGCCGTTCGCGTTGCCCACCAGCTCGCCGGTCGAGGTCGTGACGAGGAACTCCACGCCGCTCAGCGGCGCGCCGTCCCCATCCGTCTTGCGGATCATCGCGGAGCCATTCGGTATGTTTCCGAAGCGCACGGTCACAACGTCCTGATCCTCGCCGCTGATCACGACAGTCTGCGGCGCATCAGAGATCACGTGCCTGCCGTCGCTGGAGAGTTCAGAGACGATGTAAGTTCCTCGCTTGAGTCCGGTGAACGTGCAGCTGCCGTTTTCAGAGGTCGTACCGGTTGCTACCACCGTTCCGCCCGTGCCGGAGGCGCCTTCGGAGAGGTATTTCAGTTCAAAGAGGCAAGAGCTCAGCGCCTTTGACGTCTCGGTGTCGTACTTATAGACAACGATTGCCGAAAGCGGCATGTTCTCAAAGGTAAGGCTCTTGCTTCCACCGGGGGCGAGGTAGAATTCCTGCGCCGCAGGCTCCGCGAGGGCATAGCCCTTCTCCGCCTCCACTTCGGTGATGCGATACCAGCCGCTGCGCTGGTTGATGAGGCTGAATGTGCCCGTGACGGCATCGGTGTAGTAGTAGCCCAGATCGTTGAGCTCGCCCGTGGTCGTGCTGTCGCTCGCGTATCCCACATGGAACTTTGCGCGGAGCGGGTCGCCCGTCACGGCATTTACCTTCCGCACCGTGATGCCGGGTTTCAGGCTGTCAGAGAAGTATGCGGTGTGATCGCGGTTGGGGTACAGGGTGACAAGCTGGCTCGGCGCGTCCATCAGCCAGCCTTCGGGTACGGATTTCTCGCTGATCTCATAGACGCCGGGCAGCAGATTGGCAAGCGTCGCGCTGCCGTTTGCATCCGTCCGAATTTCGTCGACGCTGTGGCCGTCTGCCGCGCGAACCGTCAGGACGCAGCCCTCGACGGGCTCTGTAGTGCCTTTGGTGTATTTGTAAACGATGAGGTTGGGCCGCACATCGTTCTGAAGAACGATCTCGCTTGTTTTCCCGGCAAAGAGCTGCACATGATACTCATTGGCGTCGAGGATGTGGCGCTCGTCCGTGGCGATCTCCTGCACCGAGTAGACGCCGGGCTGAAGGCCGGACCATGTGATCTCACCCGTGGCGTTGGTCGTACGGTCCAGATACCGGCTGCCGTCAGCGATTCGGGTCAGCCGATACGCGACGCTCGCAATCGGCGTTCCGTCCGGACTCTGCTTCTTGAGGTGAAGCGAGGGCAGCCGCGAGTCCGTGAAAACGAACTCCATGTCCTCGTTGGGGTGCAGCTCGATGATGCGCTGCGCGTCATCCACGACAAAGCCCGGGCAAGCCAGCTCCGTCACCACAAACGCTTTGGCGGGCAGGTTGGAAAGGTCGATGGTGCCGTCCGCACCGGTCGTCAGCTCCTGCGGCCCCCAGCTGCCGTCGACCGCCTCGAACTTGAATCGGGCGTTGGGGATTGCCGACATGAGATCTGCGGAGTCCAGCTTCAGGAGATGGATTCCGGGGCGCCTATCATTGAAAAAGACAAGTTCCTTTGTGCCATCGCCCGCTTTCAGCTTGATCTGCTGCGGGTCGGAGCAGATGATATGGGAGTCGTCGGTTTCGATTTCTTTAACAAGGTACGTTCCGCCCGCGGCGGTGATCCGGATCTCGCCGGCGGCGTCCGTCTGGTACTCGCCCAGCAGTTCGGTATCGCGCCATACGGAGAATGTGACCCCCGCAAGCGGCTGAAGCGTCGCGCGCTCCAGCTTGCGGATCAGGAGCGTCGGCAGGGCGCGATTGGGGATGGTGATACGCGGGTCGTCGGTGGTCGCAGGGTCATAGGTGTCCACATAGATGCCATATTCCCGCTCCGTGCGCTCATAGCCCTCGGGTGCCACAGTTTCACGGCAGACGTAATAGCCCGTGGAGATGCCCGGCACATAGGCGAGGCCAGCTTCGTTGGTCTCTACCGTCGTGACAAGCTGACCGTTCTTATACACCTCCACAACCGCGTGCGGCAGGCTGTAATTGTTGTTCTCGTCGCACTTGTAGATGATAAGCGTGGGCTTGCGCACGTCGGTCACGGTCAGGGTCACGTCCCGAAGCCCGTCCCAATGGACGGTCTGGACCTTGGTATTGAGTTCATAACCCTCCGGGGCCGCGACCTCGTAGACCTTGTAGCTGCCGATGGGCAGCTGATCCGCGTCGAACTGGATGTTGCCCGCCTGATCGGTGGTCGCGGTGATATAGATGCTGCCGTCGATCTGCTCAACGGCGATGGTAGCACCGCCGAGCGAGTAGCCGTTCTGTGCGTCCTGCTTGTGGATGGTCAGCTGCTTTGCAGTCGTATCGCGGACGGTGATGTAGTTCGTGCGTGCCGCCTGGATGGTCACTTGGACCGGCTCCGCGACGCCATAGCCCGCGGGCGGCGTCGTCTCGGTCAGGGTGTAGGT
>CAMVTO010000058.1 GCA_947170435.1 uncultured Clostridia bacterium
AACGACCATGAACGCCTATAAAACAGGAGGAAAACATCCATGGATCTCATCAAGGAACTCGAAAAGCAGCAGTTGAAGGCCGAGCCGCCCGTTGTCAACGTCGGTGATACCGTCCGCGTGCACGTGCGCATCAAGGAAGGCTCCCGCGAGCGTATCCAGGTCTTCGAGGGCATCGTTATCGCCAGGAAGCACGGCGGCATCGAGGAGACCATCACGGTGCGTCGTCTCGCCTATGGCGTCGGCGTGGAGAAGGTCTTCCCCATCCACAGCCCCTCGATCGAGAAGATCGAGACCGTGCGCAAGGGCTATGTCCGCCGCGCCAAGCTGTATTATCTGCGTGGCCGCGTCGGCAAGGCTGCCAAGATCCGCGAGAAGCTGTAAGCAGCTCAATGAGAGAAAAAACGTTCGGGAGATTCCTCCCGAACGTTTTTTTCGTTACTTCGTGATGAGAAACAGCCCCAGCGCACAGACCGCAACGCCGATGAGCTGGCGCACTGTGATTGCCTCGCGGAACAGCAAGTAGCCCACAAACAGAAGAACGACAGCGAGGCTGATGTTGCACACGACGGAGCCGACGCTGACCTTCCAGCCCGCGCGATAGAGGAACACGTTCCCGGCCTCCAGCCCCACGATGGCAAGACCCAGCACGAAGGGCGCCCAGTTGAGCTTATGCAGCTCTGTGAGTACGTTTGCGGGCCGGACGCTGGTCACGAACACGGAGGCGGAGATGATCGCGCCGATGAGATAGGTGACGGTCAGCGCACCGAAGGCGTGCGCGTCCTCCGGCATGGATTTGGCGCAGATGTGATAAAAGGTGTTGGAGCCAACGATCAGCAGCAGCGGCCAGAGCATATTCCACATAGCAAAAACCTCCTAAAAAAAACCGCCGACCCGATGGTGGGTGGCGGCAGTACCGGAGCAACCGGCTTTTCGCAGTTCGAATTGTAGCAGAAGAAATCCGCGTTGTCAACTGTAGCGAAAAATGGGATTTTTCTGTTGCGAAAAACGCGAAATTCCGCTATACTATATCAGTTATAATTTGCACAAAAGCAGGAGGAGGGAGCCTATGAGCACGGTCATCGCGTCGGTGGACGCGGGCAGCCCCGCTGAAAAAGCGGGGATTTGCGCAGGTGAAACGCTTTTGAAGCTCAACCACCACGAGATCGTGGACGTGCTGGACTACCGCTTCTTCTGCTATGATCCGGTGCTGCATGTGGAGCTGCGGGAGCTGGACGGCACGGTGCGCCGCCTCCGCGTCCGCAAGGACGAGGGCGAGGACCTGGGGCTTAATTTCGACACCTACCTCATGGATGAGCCGCGGCCCTGCTCCAATCACTGCGTGTTCTGCTTCGTCGACCAGATGCCGCCGAACATGCGCGAGACGCTGTATTTTAAAGATGACGACGCGCGCCTATCCTTCCTGATGGGCAACTACATCACGCTGACCAATCTCTCCGAGCGCGAGGCGCAGCGCATCATCGACCTGCGCATCAGCCCCATCAACGTCTCCGTGCAGGCGACGGAGCCGCAGCTCCGGCGAACGCTGCTGGGCAATAAGGACGCGGATAAGAGCATCGAGTATATGCGCGCCTTCGGCGAGGCGGGGATCGAGATGAACGGCCAGATCGTGGTCTGCCCCGGCTGGAACGACGGCGACCATCTGCGCCGCACCATCGAGGACTTGATGGAGATTGGCTTCCACTCCTGCTCCGTGGTGCCGGTGGGACTCACCAAGTACCGCGAGGGGCTGGCGCGGCTGCGTCCGGTGGACGAAGAGAGCGCCAATGCCATCATCGACATTGTGGACGAGTATGGCGCGAAGTGCCTCGAGCGCTTCGGCACGCGCATGTTCTTCTGCGCCGATGAGCTGTATCTCAAGGCCAACCGCCCTCTGCCGGACGAGGACTATTATGAGGATTATCAACAGCTGGACAACGGCGTAGGCATGCTGCGCAACACGACCAACGAATTCCTGGACGGCTTGCGTGACGTGGACGACGGCGACGTGAGCAGCTTCACGATCGCGACCGGCGTCGCGGCGGCGCCGTTCATCGAGCGGCTGGTGGAGGAAGCAAAAAAGAAGTTTCCGCGGCTGCGCGGCGAGGTCGTTGCCATCGTCAACGATTTCTTCGGCCACAGCATTACGGTCTCCGGCCTCGTGACCGGGCAGGACATCATCCGGCAGCTTTCGGAGCGGGAGCTGGGGGAGCGCATCATCATTCCCGCCAATATGCTCCGCCACGGCGAGGGCGTGTTCCTCGACGATGTGACGCTCCGGCAGCTTTCCGATGCATTGCACAGACCGGTAACCGTCTCCGAGACCGACGGCTATTCCCTGGTCGATACCCTGTTCTCCAAGGAGGAAGATACGATATGAAACCTTTGGTTGCCATTGTGGGACGCCCGAATGTGGGCAAGTCCATGCTCTTCAATAAGCTCATCGGCAAGCGCCTTGCCATTGTGGAGGACACACCCGGCGTGACCCGTGACCGCATCTACGGCGAGTGCGAGTGGGCGGGGCGCAAATTCATGCTCGTCGACACCGGCGGTATCGAGCCGCGCACCGACGATCAGATCCTGACCTTCATGCGCGAGCAGGCACAGATCGCCATCGACCACGCTGACGTCATCATCTTTTTGACCGACATCAAAACCGGGCTCACCGCTTCCGATCAGGAGGTGGCGACGATGCTGCTCAAATCCGGCAAGCCCATCGTGCTGGCGGTGAACAAGATGGACTCCACCGGTGCGCTCGACCCCGATTACTACGAGTTTTATAACCTCGGCATGGGCGATCCCGTGGCGGTCTCCGCGGTTCATGGCCACGGCACGGGCGACCTGCTGGACCGCTGCATCGAGTATTTTCCGCCGGATGACGGTGAGGACGAGGAGGATGACACCATCAAGGTCGCCGTGATCGGCAAGCCCAACGTGGGCAAGTCCTCGCTGGTCAACCGCATTCTGGGCCAGGAGCGCGTGATCGTCAGCAACGTGGCGGGCACGACCCGCGACGCCATCGACAGCTACTTTGAAAACGAGACGGGCAAGTACGTTTTCATCGACACCGCGGGTATGCGCAAGAAGTCCAAGGTGGACGAGAGCATCGAGCGCTACAGCGTGCTGCGCGCGACCATGGCGATCGACCGGGCGGATGTGTGCCTCATTATGATCGACGCCACCGAGGGCGTCACCGAGCAGGACACCAAGGTGGCGGGTCTCGCCCATGAGGCGGGCAAGGCGTGCATCATCGTGGTGAACAAGTGGGATCTGGTCGAAAAAGACGGCAAGACCATGGATCACATGCGCGAGGACGTGCGCCGCGATCTGGCGTACATGACCTATGCGCCGGTGCTGTTTATCTCGGCGGCGACCGGCCAGCGTGTGCCGCGGCTCTTCGAGCTCATCAACTACGTCCACGAGCAGTCCTGCACCCGCATCACCACGGGCATGCTCAACAATGTGCTTGAGGACGCGCAGACCCGCGTCCAGCCGCCCACGGACAAGGGCCGCCGGCTCAAAATCTACTACATGACGCAGGTTGGCGTGAAGCCGCCGCACTTTGTTGTGTTCTGCAACGATATCCGGCTGTTCCACTTCTCGTACCGCCGATATCTCGAAAACTGCATCCGCAACGTGTTCGGCCTGGAGGGCACGCCCATCGTGCTCACCGTGCGCGAGCGCGGGGAGAAGGAGGACTGAGCCATGGTGAATTTGCCGGCCGAAATTGCCTCATGGGTGATATTGGCAGTCATTGGCTATCTGCTGGGCTGTGCCAACGGCGCGATCCTGACTTCAAAAATCTTCTACCATGACGACGTGCGCAGCCACGGCAGCGGCAACGCAGGCCTGACCAACTTTTACCGCAGCTATGGCGCAAAGCTGGTGCTGTGCGTCATCGCCATTGATATGCTCAAGGCGGTGATTGCCGTGCAGCTCGGCGGTGCGATGCTCGGCGGCGCGCTGGGGAAGTATTTCATGGGCTTTTTCTGTATGCTGGGTCACATGTTCCCGGCTCCGTACCGCTTCAAGGGCGGCAAGGGCATCCTCAGCAGCGGCACGCTGCTGCTGTGCCTCGACTGGCGCGTGGCGCTGGTGAGCTGGGGCGCGTTTATCGTGCTGGTCGCGCTGACGCGCTATGTGTCGCTCGGCAGCATCGCCGCGGCGGCGCTGCTGCCGGTGACGACGTTCTTCGTCTATCGCGGCGCGGCGCATTTCCCGTGGATCATGCTCCTCGGCACGCTGATCGGCGGCATGGTGGTCTGGGCGCATCGGGCGAACATCGGGCGCCTGATCCACGGCACCGAGAGCAAATTTACCTTCCACAAGGGGGCGGAGAAGCAATGAACGCCATGGTACTTGGCAGCGGCGGCTGGGGTACGGCGCTGGCCATTGTGCTGCGGGACAACGGCCACCGCGTCACGCTCTGGTCGCACAACCCGGAAAAGGCGGAGGAGATGCGCAAGAGCCGTGCAAATCCGCTGCTCAAGGGCGTGGAACTTCCCCCGGAAATCGAGATCACGGCGGATATCACCCGCCTGGGGGACGCGGAGCTGGCGGTGTTCGCCACGCCGTCCTTTGCCCTGCGGGAGACGGCGAAAAAGGCCGCGCCGCATTTGCGCTCCGACGCGCTGGCGGTGTCCGTGACCAAGGGCATTGAGCCAAAAACCCACCGGCGCATGTCGCAGATCGTGCGCGAGGAGACGGGGCATGAGCGCGTCGCAGTGCTCTCTGGCCCGTCCCACGCGGAGGAGGTCGCCCGGCGGATGCCGACGGGCTGCGTCGCGGCGGCGGAGACGCAGGCGGACGCGGAGGCGGTGCAGCACGCCTTTATGAACGAGGCGCTGCGCATCTACACCCACGACGACGTGGTGGGCGTGGAGCTCTCCGGTGCTTTGAAAAACGTGATCGCGCTTTGCTGCGGCATTTCCGACGGCTGCGGCTTTGGCGACAACGCCAAGGCCCTGCTGATGACCCGCGCGCTTACGGAAATGTCCCGCCTTGCGGAGAAGCTGGGCGGGCGGCAGGATACGCTGGCGGGACTCGCCGGTGTGGGCGATCTGATCGTCACCTGCACGTCGATGCACTCCCGCAACCGCCGCGCGGGCATCCTGATCGGTCAGGGCAGGAGCGCGGAGGAGGCGATGCGGGAGGTCGGCGCGGTGGTGGAGGGCTGGTACGCCTGCCAGAGCGTCCGCGAGATCGCCGAGGAGCTGTACGTCACCATGCCGATCTGCGGCGCCGTGTACGCGGTGCTGTTTGAAGGCGCGGATGTGCGCGAAACCGTCCATATGCTGATGAACCGCCTTCCCAAACGGGAGAGCGAGAGCTGCTGGATATGAGAAAACCCGGACGAAAGTCCGGGTTTTTCACTTTTCCATCGTGAAATCTATGGAAAAAGACGTCAGTTCACTGTATTCCGATTACTTGTCCAGCTCGTTGAGCTCGTCCTGTACCGCGCGGAACGCGTCCGGCAGCTGGGAGAGGCTGTCGCGGGAGTTGTTGAGCGTGGAAATGATCAGCTCGCTTTCCCGCACGCTGGAGTTGATGAAATCGCGCAGACGCTTCTTGACGTCGGAAACATAGGCGTCGGCACTCTCGCGCTTTTCACGCTCATAGGCCTCCGCGCGCTCGCGGGTCTCCCGTTCGTAGGCGTCGGCGCGCTCGCGCACCTCGCGCTCGTAGGCGTCAGCCCGCTCGTGGGCTTCGCTTTCGTAGGTATCGGCGCGCTGACGGGCCTCGATCTCCAGCTGCGCGAGGCTGGCCTGATCGCAGCGGTACGCCTCCACCTGCGGGACGAGCTTGCCCACCTGCTCCTGCAACTGCTCCGCCCTGGTGCGCAGGCTGTCGCGCTCGCCGGCGAGCGTGTCCGCCTCGCCGCGCTTCGCCTCCAGCGCCTCCTTTGCCTCGGCAATGGCGCGGTTGGCGGCGTCCAGCTCGGCACGCAGCGCTGCCCGCGCGGACTGATTTTCGCTCAGCGCCTCGTTGGCGGACGCCAGCTCCCGGCGCAGAGTTTCGTTTTCCTCCGTGAGCTTGCTCTCGCTCTGCTCCAGGGAAGCGATGCGCTCCTTGGACGCGCCGGCGCTTTTTTCGATATAGTCTATGACGTCTTTGCGGCGAAAACCGCCGAAAAACGAGCTTTTGAATGTATTATTCTCCATAATCGTCACATCTCCACAAAATGATCCATGTTAGAGGCATGGTAACACAAATATGCGCCGTTGACAAGAAAAACTTAAAACAATATAATAGACGCGCAGTTTTGCGAACAGGGGAGAGAAAACCATGGAGAAGAACAGTCTTCAGAAAGAATTCCGGGAGCGCTTTGCGCGCCACGCGGATGAACTCAAATGGCTCTATATGGAGCTGTATCACGGCGATGAGAGCGCCTATCACTATTTTGTGGAGATGCTCAGCCGCATGTACGCCGAGCGCAATGCTTCGCTGCGGAAGCTGGACCGCGAGCGTCTGGAGAATCCCGATTGGTATAAGGGCCACGAGCTGGTGGGCATGCTGATGTATGTCTCCGCCTTTGCCAAGAATCTGCAGGGCGTGCGCAAGAAGCTGGATTACATCACCGACTGCGGCGTGAACTACCTGCACCTCATGCCGCTGCTGGAAAGCCCCGAGGGGCGCAGCGACGGCGGCTATGCCGTGTCGGACTTCCGCACCGTGCAGCCGGAGCTTGGCACGATGGACGATCTCGCGGCGCTGACCAAGGACTGCCACAAGCGCGGCATCGCCGTGTGCCTCGACTTCGTGATGAACCACACCAGCGAGGATCACGAGTGGGCCAAGCGCGCCCGCGCGGGGGAGAAGGAGTATCAGGATCGCTACTTCTTCTATGACAACTGGGACATTCCCAACCAGTTTGAGCGCACCGTCCCGCAGGTGTTCCCGCAGACCGCGCCGGGCAACTTCAGCTGGTGCCCTGAGGCGAACAAGGTCGTCATGACCACCTTCTATCCCTATCAGTGGGATCTCAACTACGCCAACCCCGTCGTGTTCAACGACATGACGGAGAACATGCTCTACCTCTGCAATCAGGGCGTGGACGTCATCCGTCTCGACGCGACGCCGTACATCTGGAAGCAGCTCGGCACCAGCTGCCGCAACCTGCCGCAGGTACATACGCTGGTGCGCATCATGCGCATGGTGTGCGAGATCGTCTGCCCCGGCACGCTGCTGCTCGGCGAGATCGTCATGGAGCCGAGCAAGGTCGTGCCGTACTTCGGCACGGTGGAAAAGCCGGAGTGCCATCTGCTCTACAACGTCACCACCATGGCCAGCACCTGGCACACGGTGGCGACCAAGGACACAAGATTGCTGCGCCATCAGCTCGAGCAGGTGTTCGCGCTGCCGAGACAGTATACCTTCCTGAACTATCTCCGCTGCCACGACGACATCGGCTGGGGGCTGGACTATAACTTCATCTCCAGCTATGGCGGACAGGAGGTACCGCATAAGAAGTTCCTCAACGACTACCTTACCGGCAAGTGGGAGGGCAGCCCTGCCCGCGGCGAGCTGTACAACGACGATCCGCGCCTCGGCGACGCGCGATTGTGCGGCACCACGGCGTCGCTGTGCGGCCTGGAGGCGGCGCGCTATGAGCGCGACGGCTACAAGATCGACTGGGCGCTGCGCGAGGATATCATGCTCCACGCCTATATGTTCACCCTCAGCGGCATCCCTGTGCTCTACAGCGGCGATGAGATCGGGCAGGAGAACGACTACGGCTATCATGACGATCCCCTCAAGCGCGAGGACAGCCGCTGGCTGCACCGCGGCGACATGGACTGGAACAAGGCTGCGCTGCGCAACGATCCTGACACGGTAGAGGGCAAGCTCTTCCAGGCGCTGCGGCGGCTGGAGACCATGCGAGGCGAGCACCGCGCCTTCGACGGCAAG
>CAMVTO010000059.1 GCA_947170435.1 uncultured Clostridia bacterium
CGATCACCTTCTGGCTCTGCACGCTCCGAAAGAATCGGAAGCTGCTGGAGCATGTCCCGGAGATGAAGGGGGGTCGGTGAATTGTGCGATTAGGAGCAGAATTATTTTTATTTACTGTGATGTTGTTTTTTCCTGCTATCCGCCTGTTTTGACCACAGCGCAAGTCATAGACCGAGACCGCAACATGCGGAAACGGCGGAGCGGAGATGTTCAAAAAGCGACGATTGCTGTAGCAGAGACGCCTATATGGAACGGAAATCGTTGCAAAAACATATGACCAGCCGTTCGGGACCAAGAGGCCGTGGGTTCAAATCCCGCCACTCGGACCAAAATTCCGCCGAAATTGTTCGATTTCGGCGGAATTTCTTTTTCAAAAGTTGCATTTTTAATTCCTGAAAAAATTTGACCACAGCGCAAGTCATAGACAGAATCGGGACGCGCTCCGTTGCCGGAGCGCATTCTTTTGCGTTTTCGGCTCTTTTTTAGTTACTGCCCGGAAGAATTTTACCGATGAGGGATATGTCGAGGGACTGGATATACCGTTCAACGACGGCGCGCATATCATCTATGTCAACGGAGAAGATAGAAACAGCGCAACGGACTTGGGAAAGTTGATGCATGATTTCTTCTGCACCGATCCCAAGGATATGCATTACAAGGAATTGGCGGAAAGAGCATATTATTTTAAGAACAATGAGGAAGGAGTGGCGTCTATGTGCGAAGAGCACGTCTATAAAATGAGCATGGCCTATTGTGACCATGCTCTCTTTTTTTGCCCTGTTCATATGGGTGTATATGCTTGCTTACGAGACTACGGTGTGTGGATAGGGACCTGTACCGTGACAACAGAGCCGCCCGGAGACGATGAGATATTCAGCGTTCCGCCGCACATCAGTTCCAGACGTTCGCGCACATTTTGCAGCCCCGTGTGGCGGGCGCCGTCGGCGGGAGCGGGGGAGAAGCCGCCGCCGTTGTCCGCCACCGTCAGCTCAACGAATCCGTCCGCTCTGCGCGTCCGCACCTCGACGCGGATGGGCGGATGCGCTTCGTTTCTGCGGCTGGCGGCCGAGGCGTGCTTGATCGAGTTCTCCACGATGGGCTGAAGCGTCAGCGCGGGAACGGAGAAATCCGTGCAGGGCGTATCGAAAACGACCTGCAAATTCTCGTTGTAAAGCAGGGACTCCACCTCAAGATAGGCGTTTGTGTGCCGCAGCTCGTCCGTGAAGGGAATCGGATCTTCATGGGCGATGGCGGTAAAGTTGGATTGCAGGTACTCCGTGAAATTCCCGACGGCGAGGCTTGCGCGCTGCGGCTCCGTGGCGCAGAGCGCCTGAATCGTGAGCATGGTGTTATAAATAAAGTGCGGACGGATCTGGGAGATCATAGAGCGGGCGCGCTCCTCGCGCAGCGCCCGCTCGCGGCTGAGCGACACACGCAGGAACAGTATGCCGCGGACGACCAGATTGCCCAGAATCCACATCAGGAAAAACGGAGCGGTGGCAATCGAGCCTGTGATCCGATATTGGAGCAGGTCGGCGCCCAGCGCAAGGGACGTCGGAATGCTCCACAGCAGCACGGAACGGCTGGGCCGCTGGCCAAACAGCGCGGCCAAATGGAGCGCGGCGGCGCAGACGCCGAAGGGAACCAGCGCCTCGTGCAGATCCAGCACATCCGCCATCTGTAAGACCAGCAGCGCCGCAACGGAACAGAATGCGGCATTGGCGCAAAGATTGCCCATCCGGTTGCTGGAGGCGGGCTGAATCGTCTCCAGAAGGCGCAGGGAAAGCAGCAGCGCCAGCAGATAGCTGACCGCGCCCGTGTACCAGATCAGCTTGGAGCGGCCGAGATAGTCCAGCAGCAAAGGGACCGACGACAGGCCGCACAGTTTCCAAAGCCCGGCTGCGGCGGCCGTTGCGCCCAGATAAAACACGCGAGGACGGTCCTGCGGCCTAAGGCCGATGAGAAGCGAGAGCAGAGCGAGAAACGAGCCGCTGATCACGGAAATCAGACTCAGCGCAAGAAGTGATCCTTCCTTTGGAAGCAGCATCAGATTCAGCAGCGGCTCGCGGTCGATCATCAGGAAGAGCGGCTGCTCGTCACAGACGCTTTCATAGATGGGGGTGAGCGTGAGAAGCACGGTGCGGTCGTAATAATCCGCGTAGATCGGCAGCGTCAGCCAATAGTTGCCCGGTGTGTGCCCAATATACGGCGTGCCGCGATACTCCTGTCCGGAACGAAAAACGGACGAATCCGCGCCGCGCCACTCGCCGGTGTCGGCGTAAACCTTGCCGCCCATTTCCAGCCGCGCGGCGGTGTGACGCAGGTAGACGAACAGAAGTCTGCCGCGCCCGCTGTTGCGCGGCTGTTTGCTCATGTCGAACTCATAGACCCGCCTCACGCCGGCATACCCGTCGATGGCCTCCTCGGTGACGCGCTCTGGGGTCAGGATGAAAAAGGAGTTGATGGCGGGAGACACCGAGGCGTAACCCGGGGACAATTCAATCAAAGCGACAAGCATGATGCACAGCGCGAAAACAATCGCTGTGACCAAGCCTGCCGCTTTCTTTTTTGCTGTCCAGATGGCTTTTTCTGCTTTTTTCATCGGTTCATCCGCTCAATCCAAGAATGGGGAAGCGCAGATGCGCAATCTGCGTCATGATTTTTTCGGGCGTCAGGGGCTTTAACACATAACCGCTGCAAAAGGTGTCGAGGGCCTTTTGCGTATATTCGGGATGACAGGTCAAATAGATGATGTTGATTTTCGGGTTCAGACCCGCAAGCCGCGCCGCAAGCTCCATACCGTCGGCGTCGAAGAGCTCAATATCCAGAAAGGCAATGTCAACTTTGTTCGAGTGTGCAAATTTCAACGCCTCGCTGGCGCGCTCAAAGCCATAGCATCTTGCATTGGGAAGAGCTTGCTCAAGCACCGTGAGGTATCGGCGCATCAGGAAACGGTTGTCCTCTACGGTGATCGCAGTTGCGGAATCCGCTGCGTCGCTCATCAGAAGATTGACGTCAACGTCAAGAACCTCTGCGATTTGGCGGATCGTCGCAACGTCAGGAACAGCCGCACCCTGTTCCAGCCGGGAGACGGTTGCCTGCCCCACATACAGCCGCTTGGCGAGCTGCGCCTGCGAGAGGCCGCGCTCCTTTCGCGCCAGACTCAGGCGTCTGCCGAACCACTTCAGTTGTTTCTCCTCAGAAGCCAAGCGAAACGCCCCTCCCGTAAAACAATACACTCTATTATAGCACAAACGCAAAATATGTCAAATCATATCAACAGAATGGAGGACGCAAAACTTTTTATTCAATTTTGAATAATTCCACCTGCGCCCAATCTGATGTGTTAGGATGCAGAATAAGAGGTACTACACTGTCTGGATCGGACATCTGACATCGACGGAAGGGAGCCTGAACATGGAACGATCGAAAGAAAACGCCGCCGGCACTCCGGATAGGAACGCGGCGCTGCGGCTCCAACGGGAAAGAGCGCTGCAGATTGCCAGACAAAAAGCGGAGAGAATACCGCTGATCCGCGCGCGGATCAAGGAGAAAGAAGCGGCGCTTGCCCGGCTGGAAAGGGAGCCGGAGGAGCGGATCGAACAGGCACCGGATTCTCCCGCATCCCGTGAGGCAGAGCGCATTCTGCTGGGCGTGATCCGAAGCGTCCTGGACAGAAGAAGCAGAGAAGACTCTGACGAGGCGGAGCGCGGGACTGCCGCGGCAGCCGGGCGGAAGCAGGCGGAGAGCGTCGGCCTGTCTGCCGACGAACTGCGCGATGAGCGGGAGAAACGGAGCATCTACTACACCGACGACGACTTCATTGAGGAAATGGAGCGCACGGTCGAACAGCTTAATCTGGACGGAAAGCGTGAGCTGGCGATCAGACTTCGCTTCGCGCAGGTCAGGCACAGGCAGACCGGCTGCGATCTGAACAACGAAAAGCTGCTGCACGAGGTATTCCTTCCGAACGTGAATACAGCATTTGTGCGGCGCGGACTGGACAAAGTGGCGGGAGGGGATCTGGACATGGTCGACACGACCATGTCGAAGCTGATGCCGCTGCTGGATCAGGAAGGGAACGCGTTTGATCGGGAGTGCAGGGAGGCGGAGCGGCGAAACAGCCAACGAAAACTGGACGCCGCGATGGAAAAGCATATGCTGGAGCGGCAGCGCAACCTGCTGAAAAAGCAGGAGTTGGATTATCAATGGGCGCAGCACGACGCAAACGCTGTGGGCCGCAGGCGGGAAATCGACCCAGCACTGACGCTGCGCACGCCGCGGGCGCGGGCGCAGGATTATCTGGAGCTGCTGATGGAGGCCGCGCGGCGCACAACAGACGAACGAAAGCGGAACGAGCTGTGCCTTCGGGCGGCGATCATCAAGACGCAGTGCGGCCCGGAGGAACTGGTGGATACAGCAGAGAACAAGCGTATTTACGATTCCTTTCAGAGTTGGGCGGATGCGGGAGCGGACATGAGCGTGGAGGAGCGCGTATGGGCAAACGAACGCGTCGTCGCCGGAGAACTGGAGCGGCTGGAAATTATCGTGCCGGAAGAGATGCAGCTCAAGACACCGGAGATATCAAAAGAAAGCGCGGAAGCGAAAACCGAAAAAAGTACCGCGCCGCAACGGACGCTGTAAGCTGAGCGGGAGGTGCGCAAATGTTCATCAAAATGAATCCAAACCCAGAGCTGCGCGAAAAGCTGGAGAAGCTCAAAGGCGGCGCGCTGCCGCTCTACCTTCTGCTCTGCGTGGGTTTTATGCTGGTGCTCGGTACGGTGGCGCGCTTTGTGGTCGAGAACCTGGACGCCATTCTCTCCGGCGGCGGCTTGCGGTTTCGGCCGGCGCTGCTGCTCGAAGGGAGCACATGGCTTGTCGGCTTCGTGATTGTCGCGCTGTTTCTGGCAATCTATACCATCAACGGCGGGTTTCGCGGTGTGCGCGGCGCGGCGCTGCTCGGCGGCAAGGGCGAGGGCGACCGCGTCGAGGGAAGTCTGGAGAACAGCCGCTTTCTCACCGACGCTGAGCGGGATAGGTACTTCCCCACCTTTACCTATGAAACGCTCAAGGACGCGAAAAACGACGGTGTGCCTGCCCGCGCGGTGCTGGACAAAAGGGGCAAGCTGGTGGGCAACTGGAAGCCGGGCGTCCACGCGCTGGTCATCGGCGCGACGGGCAGCGGCAAGACGACGACATTCATCAACCCCATGATCCAGTGCATCGCCGCGACGAACTGCGGCAGCTCCATGATCATGACTGACCCGAAGGGCGAGCTGTTCGACCTGCACAGTGGCTTTCTGAAGGAGCGGGGCTACGAGGTCATGGTGCTCGACCTGCGCGACACCTATTCCTCGTCGCGCTGGAACCCATTGGAGCCGATCTGGGACGCCTATCAGGCGTACATAGAAGCGGGAAAAGGCATCGTCGCCCACCTTGACGCCATGGCGGATTACCCCGACCTCAAGCGCGTGAACGGTGAGGCCGCACCGGGCGAGCGATGGGTGGAGTACGACGGCAAGGCGTACACCGACCTCGACCACTGCAGGTCCGACGTAAGCGTCGCGAAGCAGAAGATCTTCGACGAGATGTACGAAGACCTCAGCGACCTTGTCGGCGGGCTTGTCCCCATCCAGAATGAGAAGGACCCGCTCTGGGAAAAGGGCGCGCGATCCATCGTTATGGCGACAGTGCTGGCGATGCTGGAGGATAGCGAGAATCCGGAGCTGGGCATGACGAAGGAAAAGTTCAACCTCTTCAACGTCAACAAGGCACTCACCGACTCTGCCAACGGCTACAAGGCATTGAAGGACTACTTCGAGGGGCGAGGCCGACTCTCGCAGGCGTATCAGCTCTCGCGGCAGGTGCTCGGCGCGCCGGAGCAGACCATGAGCAGCTATATGTCCATCACGATGGATAAGCTGAGCCTGTTCAACGACCGCGGGCTTTGCGGCCTGACGAGCGCCACCGACCTCAAGGCGGACAAGCTGGCGTTCGGCAAGACGGCGGTGTTTTTGAAGATCCCCGATGAAAAGGACACCCGCCACGCGCTGGCAAGTTTATTTATCCTCTCTACTTATAAAGCGCTCATCAAGATCGCGACACCGCTGCCGGGGCAGACGCTCCCGCGCAATGTCTACTTCATCATGGACGAGTTCGGCAACATGCCGAAGATCGACAAGTTCGGGCAGATGATCACGGTCGGCCGGTCGAGAAAGATCTGGTTCAACATGGTGGTGCAGTCGTTTGTGCAGCTCACCAACGTCTACGGCAAAGAGACGGCGGACATCGTCATCGGCAACTGTGGTGTGAAAATGTTTATCGGCTCCAACGACACCGACACCTGCGAGATGTTCTCGAAGATGTGCGGCAATATGACGGTCAAGACGACCAGTACGTCGTCCAGTCTCGGCGGCAAGCCCGGAGAGGTGAATGTGTCCACCAATACGCAGGTGCGCCCGCTGATCTATCCCAGCGAATTGCAGCGGCTCAACAATCAGGAGTCCACGGGCAACTCGATCATCGTGTCGTTCAACAGCTTCCCGCTGAAAACGAAATATACCCCCAGCTACAAATGCCCCTACTACAAGTTCGGCCCAATGGATCTCACTGAGATACGCTCCAACGTATTCAAGGCGGACGAGGTATTCTACGACCTCAAGGAGCGCAATCGCAAGATCCTTGGTGAGGTGACCGCGTAAGAGAGCCCAAGGAAAATCATTCAACCTTTTAGAACAGATAAGGAGGATATCATTATGCCAACCAATTACCAGACGCTGATTACTGAGGTCAAAAAGACGAAACAGTACGACATAAAGATGGCGCCGATGTTCAAGGGGACGCCGGGCAAGGAGCCGGATCAGATGAGCCATCTGGAGCTGCTGGGCGCGGCGTATGCGATCTTGAAGGAGAAGGTCGTTTCCGGCGCCGGGAACGATGCGATGAAACAGTGGCTGAGCGGCGTGCAGGTTGCTTTGGACACAATTGACAGTTTTTCGCCCGTATTCCCGCCGGAAAGCGTGTTCTCCGCCGACTTGGCCGCCGGGGGCGACAAGGCGATGAAGAAGTTGATGGGGGACAAAGCGTCCCTGCGGGCGCTGGGCGAGCTGGAGGAACGAGACAAAAAGATCATGTCCCTCTTTGCGGTGAAGGTCATGGGCGCAACGCTTGACCTGGGCGTCAACAAGTACGTCGAGGGCGTGATGACAGCCGACGCCCGGATGGAGGCGGAAGCGCGCGAGAAGTGGGACCGCTTTGTAGAGGAAAGTGCCTACGCCGAAACCGAGCAGCGCAAAGCAGAGGAAAAAGCGACGCGGGAGAAGTATGACCTGCTGATGGAGGAAAACGCCCGAAAAGAGATGGAAATGGAGGCGGAAGCGCGCAAGAAGGCGGACCTCTTTGTAGAGGAAAGTGCCTACGCCGAAACCGAGCAGCGCAAAGCCGAGGAAGAAAAGAAAGCCCGCGAACGCGAGGAGCGCGCACGTCAGGAAGCCGAGGACAAAGCGACGCGGGAGAAGTATGACCTGCTGATGGAGGAAAACGCCCGAAAAGAGATGGAAATGGAGGCGGAAGCGCGCAAGAAGGCGGACCTCTTTGCAGAGGAAAGTGCCTACGCCGAAACCGAGCGGCGCAAAGCAGAGGAAGAAAAGAAAGCCCCCGAACCCCAGAAAAAACAGGAATTGGAGCAGGAGCAGGAACGGAAACGGGCGGAACTGGAAGCACGGGAAAAAGCCGAGCGCGAGGCCAGAGAGAAGGCGGAACGCGAGGCCAGAGAGAAGGCGGAACGGGAGGCCAGAGAGAAGGCGGAACGCGAGGCCAGAGAGAAGGCGGAACGGGAGGCCA
>CAMVTO010000060.1 GCA_947170435.1 uncultured Clostridia bacterium
TGTTCCACACGCCGCCGAGCGCCTCGAACAGCAGCGGGTCCTCCAGCGAATAGCTCTCGGAGGAGAGCTGCTCGGCGAGAAACTTTCGCGCACGACCGGTCAGCGCACGCAGCGAAAGCAGTGCGCGGAGCATCTGGGCGCAGCGGCTTTGGACTGCCCCGGCGTTGTGCCGACTTCGCTTGTCCAGCAATATGATGCGCTCAAACACATCCCGTGCGGCGGGAAGATCGCAGTTCCCCAGCTCCGCCGCCATGCGCTCCAACGCCTGCACAGGGATCGCGGCAAGACCGTCGGTCAGCAGCTGATCGGAAAGCTTTTCCGCTTTGTCCAATGCGGCGAGCTGTCGTTCCAGCTTCTTTTGCTTTACAGCGGCGTCGTATTTACGCGATTTCTCAAGCCGCTGTGCCGAGCGCTCCCGCTCCCGCTGCTCCCGTGCGCGGACACGCAGGAGATAGGCAGGGGGCTCGTCCTCCTCAAACGGTTTGCCCGCGAGCAGGTCGAACATCAGCGCCAGCGCGTGCTTGCAGGGGAAATGCCGGCTGGCACAGGAGCAACTGTAGACCGGCTCGTCGGACAGTGACCAGTCGATGGAGACATAGTACGGGTTGCGGGCGCTGCCGGCGCACTCGCCCCAGCAGGCGTCCGTCGTGCGACGGCGCGTGAGAAAGCGCTCCGCCGCAGAGATGCTGCGGCCGTCCTCTGCCACCGCCGGGCTGGGCGCGTGGGCAAGAATCCATTGTTCGGTGATCTGCATGGGCCTTCTCCATCCGTTTTCGCGAGTTTTTCAGGGCTCCGTATGCCGGTAGGACGTGTTCTGCCACTTACCGCCCCGGTAGCGGTGCAGCTCCTCGGTGAGGTGATCCCACCAGAGCACGTCACCGGCTTCGGGGTAAAACTCCAGAAAGCGTCCGTCCAAAAAGAGATAAAAGCGGGAAATATCGGTGCACATGCCGTAAGTCGGCAGCTGCACCGCGGGGATGTCAAAGCGGAAGGGCGCGTTTTCCAGCGTGCCGTCGAAGTGCAGCCCCTCCAGGTCGAGCACCAGCCGCCCCTCGCCGCGGATCTCTGAGGTCGCGTCGCCCCGGAGCGCTTTGCGCTCCGGCAGCACGCCCACCTTGACCCGTCCGCTGTGGCGGAAGTGGGGACGGCGCACCTCCTCGGCGGCGCGCTCGCGCTCCAGGATCGTCCAGTCCGTGACCCGGATGGGACTGACGCAGTTGTCCGCCGGGTGCAGAGCGTAGGTGTCGTCGATGCGCACCGTGTTGCCGCAGGCTTCGCAGCGGATCATATCACCCTCGGTGACCATGCGGTGCAGTGCGCCGCAGCGCGGGCAGAGGTAGAGCAGCGTTTCAAGCTGCTTTGCCATCGGGCTCTTGCCGCGGAAGTGTACACGGGCGGTCTCGTTCCAAATGTAGTCGTCATGGGCGAGGAGACGGTTCATGGTGTCCTCAATCTCCTCCACGCTCAGCTCCGCGAGCTGCTGCGCGGTGAACATCCGATCCACCGTCACGTCCACGCGGCCCTTGCGCCGGTCAAGGCAGTGCTTGGTGTAGGTGAGGTACCCGCCCGCGATCTTGGCGTAGTACACCGGCAGCCCCAGCTTTTTCACCAGCTTTGCGCCGCCGGGGATGATGGGCTGCGCCATGCCGGTGATGGAGCTCATGCCCTCGGGCATGATGCAGATGCTGCACCCGTCCTTTACAGCGCGCAGGATCTCGCGCACGGCGTAGCGGTCAGGGGTGAAGTTCTTCTTTGGGATGACCTGCATGAGCGGCAGCAGGATGCTGGTGGGGAAGCGGAAGAACTCATTGTAGCCCACCACAAAGTTGAGCCGTTTTGGCCAGCAGGGCGGGCCGACAAACTCGTAGTCCACACGGGAGGCGTGGTTGGCAATCATGACGATGGGGCCGTCCTCCCGCCCGGGATAGGCATTGTAGGTGAAATGCGTGTTGTCCAGCTTGCCCAGCAGTCGGGCAACCAGCATCAATATCGCATAGAGCAGCTTCGGGGGCGCGTGGATCTTGCGCGTTTGCAGCCAATCGGCGCGGGTCTGGCCTGGTTTCATGGTCAGTATCCTTTCTGAATCAAGCGTGTGTTTCCATATTATAACAGATATCCGCCGAAAGTTCCAGAGCGGCAGCGGAGAAACCCCGGCTTTTTGAACAGAATGTGAATTTTGAAAATTCCTGCCAAAAATCGCAAAATTCCTCTTGCATTTGCAGGGGGTCTGCGCTAATATAACAGCGTTGGTTAGCACTCGAGCGAAAAGAGTGCTAACCACGAAACATGTTTTTTATAATTTGGATATACAAGGAGGCAATTCCCATGAAACTCACTCCGCTTGCCGACCGCGTCGTGCTCAAGCTCGTCGAGGCCGAAGAGACCACCAAGAGCGGCATCATCCTCACGCCCAAGGCGCAGGAGAAGCCCTCCGTCGCGGAAGTCATCGCCGTCGGCCCCGGCGGCATGGTGGACGGTCACGATGTCGTGATGACCGTCAAGCCCGGCGATAAGGTCATCACCAGCAAGTATTCCGGCACCGAGGTCAAGGTCGACGACGTCGAATACACCATCGTGCGCCAGAGCGATATTCTCGCCATTGTCGAGTAAAAACAGGAGGTAATTCATTATGGCTAAGCTCATCAAGTCCGGCGAAGAGGCGCGCAAGGCGCTGGAAACCGGCGTCAATACCCTCGCCGATACCGTCAAGGTCACCCTCGGCCCCAAGGGCCGCAACGTGGTGCTCGATAAGAAGTTCGGCGCTCCGCTCATCACCAACGACGGCGTGACCATCGCCAAGGAGATCGAGCTGGAGGACCCGTTTGAGAACATGGGTGCCCAGCTGGTGCGCGAGGTCTCCACCAAGACCAACGACGTCGCCGGCGACGGCACCACCACCGCAACCCTGCTCGCGCAGGCGATGGTCCGTGAGGGCCTGAAGAACCTCGCCGCCGGCGCCAACCCCATCGTGATGAAGAAGGGCATGGCGAAGGCCGTCGAGACCGCCGTCGCGTCCATCAAGGCGAACAGCCAGAAGGTCAACGGCACGGCGGACATCGCCCGCGTCGGCACCGTCTCCAGCGGCGATGAGTTCATCGGCAAGCTGATTGCCGAGGCGATGGAGAAGGTCAGCAACGACGGCGTCATCACCATCGAGGAGAGCAAGACCGCCGAGACCTACAGCGAGGTCGTCGAGGGCATGCAGTTTGACCGCGGCTACATCACGCCGTACATGGTCACCGACGCGGAGAAGATGGAAGCCGTCGTGGACGACGCCTACCTCCTGATCACCGACAAGAAGATTTCCGTCATCGCGGACATCCTCCCGCTGCTTGAGCAGCTCGTCCAGAGCGGCAAGAAGCTCGTCATTATCGCTGAGGACGTCGAGGGCGAGGCGCTCAGCACCCTGATCGTCAACCGTCTGCGCGGCACGCTCAACGTCGTGTGCGTCAAGGCGCCCGGTTTCGGCGACCGCCGCAAGGAGATGCTCCAGGATATCGCGATCCTGACCGGCGGTCAGGTCATCAGCGAGGAGCTGGGCTACGATCTCAAGACCGCGGACGTCAGTATGCTCGGTCGCGCCAACCAGATCAAGGTCACCAAGGAGAACACCACCATCGTCGGCGGCAAGGGCGACAAGGGCAAGATCGCTGACCGCGTCAGCCAGATCCGCAACCAGATCGCCGTCACCACCTCCGACTACGACAAGGAGAAGCTGCAGGAGCGCCTGGCCAAGCTCGCCGGCGGCGTGGCCGTCATCAAGGTCGGCGCAGCCACCGAGACCGAGATGAAGGAGAAGAAGCTCCGCATCGAGGACGCGCTCAACGCGACCCGCGCGGCGGTCGAGGAAGGCATTGTCGCCGGCGGCGGCACCGCCTACGTCAACGCCGTTCCCGCGGTCGAGAAGCTGATGGAGTCCCTCGAAGGCGACGAGAAGACCGGCGTGAAGATCATCGCGCAGGCGCTGCAGGAGCCCCTGCGCCAGATCGCGAAGAACGCGGGCATCGACGGCAGCGTCGTGCTGGAGAAGGTCAAGACCTCCGGCAAGAACGGCTACGGCTTCGACGCCTACAAGGAAGTTTACTGCGACATGATCCCCAGCGGCATCGTCGATCCCGCGAAGGTCACCCGCAGCGCGCTTGAGAACGCGGCCTCCGTCTCCGGCATGGTGCTCACCACCGAAGCGCTTGTCGCCGACAAGCCCGAGCCTCCCGCGCCCGCGGCTCCCGCCGGCATGGGCGACATGGGCGGCATGTATTGATCAGATAAAAGCGGTGTCTGCCGCCTGCGGTTCCCGCGGGCGGCAGGCTTTTCCGAACAGAAAAACAGGAGGGATCGTGTGTGGTTAGCTTTCTGATCTGTCTCGCCGTCCTCGTGTGCGGGTACTTTACCTACGGTAAGCTCGTCGACCGGACTTTCGGGCCGGACGACCGCGAGACGCCCGCCGTCGCCATCAACGACGGCGTGGACTATGTCGTGCTTCCCCAGTGGAAGCTGTTTCTCGTGCAGCTGCTGAACATTGCGGGCCTCGGCCCGATCTTCGGCGCGATGCAGGGAGCCCTGTGGGGGCCGATCGTGTTTTTGTGGATCACCTTCGGCACGGTGTTTGCCGGCGGCGTCCACGACTACTTCTCCGGCATGCTGTCGGAGCGCAACAACGGCGCTTCGATCTCCGAGGTCACCGGCATATACCTTGGCAGCACCATGAAGAACATCATGCGCGTGTTCGCGGTGGTGCTGCTCATTATGGTCGGCACGGTGTTCGCGGTGGGGCCGGCGGGCCTGATCGTCAAGCTGCTGACCGAGCAGGGCGTCAGCGGCGCGTTTGCCCAGACCACCGTGTGGCTGGGGATCATTCTCATCTACTACTTTATCGCGACCTTTCTCTCCGTGGATAAGGTCATCGGTAAGATCTATCCCGTGTTCGGCGTCTGCCTGATCCTGATGGCGGTGGGCATGATCATCGGCATCGCCGTCAACGGCTATGCCATTCCGGAGATCTGGAGCAGCTTCCGCAATATGCACCCGTCCGGAACGCCGGTGTGGAGCTTCATGTTCATCACCGTCGCCTGCGGCGCGATCTCCGGCTTCCACTCCACGCAGTCCCCGCTGATGGCGCGCTGCATGAAGAGCGAGCGGCAGGGCCGCTTCGTGTTCTACGGCGCGATGGTGGCGGAAGGCATCATCGCCCTCGTCTGGGCCGCCGCGGGCTGCGCGCTGTATGAAAAGACCGGCGGGCTCTCCACCGGCCTTGCCGAGGTGCTTGCGGGCGGCCAGTCCGTCGCCATCTACGACGCCAGCGTCAAGGCGATGGGCAGCGTGGGCGTCGTGCTCGCCATGATCGGCGTCGTTATCTGCCCCATCACCTCCGGCGATACCGCCTTCCGCTCCGCCCGTCTGACGCTTGCGGACTGGATGGGGCTGGATCAGGGCAGCATGATGAACCGCCTGAAGCTCTGCATCCCCGTGCTGGGCGTGGGCGCGTTCCTCGGCTTCGGCAACACGCTGGGGCTTTTGAGCTATCAGGTCATCTGGCGCTATTTCAGCTGGACGAACCAGACGCTCGCCATGATCGTCCTCTGGTCCGCGGCGATGTACCTCGTCCGGGAGAAGAAGAACTACTGGATCTGCGCGGTGCCGGCGACCTTTATGAGCGCCGTGTCCGTCACCTACTTCGTCATGGCGCCGGAGTGCCTCGGCATGATCGCGGCGCTGCGGAACAACACCGCCGTGGCGTACCCCGTCGGCATCGTTGCGGCCGTCGCGTTCCTCACGCTCTTCCTGCGCGCCGCGAAGAAAGCGAATCGGTAACGAAAAACCCAAAAGAGGCGGGAGCGCGCTCCCGCCTCTTTTCAAGGAGTGTGCATGATGCTTTTTGCGCCCAAACTCATCGGCTCGACCCCGCTGGAGCGGGACGCGCTGGCGGAAGATTACAAAGCCTGCCGGAAAATCGGCCCCTGCGGCATCGGACAAAAGGCAGTTTATCTCAACAGCTTCTATGTCGACCGGCACTTCTACGCAACGTTTGACGACGTGGAGCGCATCTTCAAGCGCGTCGCCATGAGCAAGGGCGGCTTTACCGGCAAGGGTGTGTTCGGCTCCATCCCGTATCTGGTCGTCCGGTTCAAGGACGGGCGCGAGAAGCAGTGCAATTTCAAGCACGAGGAGCTTGTGGATGAGTTCCTGAGCGTCGTCGAGCGCGAGCGCCCGGATATCCCCACCCACAGCGAGGCGGCGGAGCGCCGGCTGCGCGAGGCGGAGGAGGCGGAGCGGGCGCGCTACCTCAAGGAGCTGTCCCCGGAGGCGGAGGCGGCGGTCGGAACCCTGCGCGCGGCGCAGGCGAAGCTGGCGGAGCGGCGGGAGCTGTCCGACGCGCTCGCCTTTGCCGCGAAGCAGAAGCGCGTCATCGACGGCGTCAGCCCGAGCTATCGTTACGCGGCGGCGGCGATCCTGCTGCTGGCGATCCTCTCCGCGCTGCTGGGGGTCTATCTGGCGCTTACCCGCCGCGATTACGCCATGTGGTTCGTCCTGTTCGGCATGGCGGCGATCTTCGCCGTGATCTCGTCCCGCGTCCTGCCCACCGGCCGCAGCAACAAACGCTACGCGCAGCGGCAGTGGGCCGCGGCGCTTGCCGATATGCGCGCGTATCTGGACGAAACGTTCCCCGTGCCGCCGCAGTACGCGCACCCCGTGGTGCTCGAGCGCATGATCCGCGTCCTGCGCGAGGGGCGGGCAACGAGCGTCGCGGAAGCCTACGCGACGATGAAGGCGGATCTCAAGGCGCTCAACGCCTCTGTGACGGTGACGCAGAAGGAGTATGACGAGGTCGTGACCGTCAAGCCGCTGTTCCTGGTGTGCGGCTACGCGGACGACGGTAATTTTTCGTAAAAATGTATTGACAAACCAACCCTCTTTCTGATACACTATCTAGCGTCCTCGCGAGCAGGAGCATTTGGCGGCATAGCTCAGTTGGCTAGAGCATGCGGTTCATACCCGCAGTGTCCCCGGTTCGAATCCAGGTGCCGCTACCAAAGAGACGCGGGACGCTCGAAAGAGCGTCCCGCAGCTTCTCTGAAAATACTCCCGCTTGTGCCGACGACGCGGCCCGTTGGTCAAGTGGTTAAGACACGGCCCTTTCACGGCTGTAACATGGGTTCGAATCCCGTACGGGTCACCACGCGGGACGCTTGCGTCCCGCTCATACGGAGGCTTAGCTCAGCTGGTTAGAGCGCCTGCTTCACACGCAGGAGGTCACTGGTTCGAGTCCAGCAGTCTCCACCAAAA
>CAMVTO010000061.1 GCA_947170435.1 uncultured Clostridia bacterium
TAGACCACCGCCGCGGGATACTCCATGTTCGGCAGCAGCGCCAGCTGCAGCTCCCGCAGATAGACAACGCCGAAGATCGAGATGATGACAAAGGCAAGGATCGTCGTCACACGGTGCTTGATACAAAATCTTGCAATTCCGCCGCCCATGCTCAGCCTCCGCTCACAATGCGCACCGCATCGCCGTCAGAGAGATACTGCTGACCGACTACGACCAGCTTTTCGCCGGTCTTGAGGCCCGAGAGCACCTCTGTTACGCCGTCGCCGATCAGGCCGGTCTGCACGGCGGTTCTCTTTGCCGCGTCGTTCTCCACGACGTAAACATACTGCTCGCCATTGGCGCTCAGGATCGACTCCGAGGGAATCGCCACCGCGCCGGCGGCGGTCTCGGTGAAGAACGTAACGTCCGCGAACATACCGGAGATCAGACCGGTCACGTCGTTCGGCACGCTGAGCACCACGGCATAAAGCTTGGTCTGCATATTCGCCGTCTGCTCTACGGAGCGCACCACCGCGGTAAACTCCGTGTCCGCCGACGTGACGCTCACATGCGCCGCGTCGCCGATCGCCAGCTTCGGCACCAGCGCCTCGGAAACGTAGACCGTGACCTTCATCTGCTCGGCGTCGCTGATGACCGCGACAGGATAGCTCGCCGAGACAAAGCCGCCCTCGGTGGCCATCAGAGAGGCGAGCGTTCCGCTCGCCGGCGCAATGACGTTGCCCTTGGCGTCCACGTCGTCCATCACCAGATTGAGCTGCTCCAGATTGGAGCGATAGTTCTCCATACCCGCGCGCAGCTGGGAAAGCGTGGAATCCCGCGTTGCCTCTAATTGCAGCAGCTGCACCTCAAGGTTGTCGATCTCCAGCTGCGATGCCGCGCCGATCTCAAAAAGCGCCTTGGTCGTTTCGATCTGCTTTTCCAGCAGCTCGACCTGCTTTTCAAAATAGGCTTTCTGCTGCTCATAGCCGGTCGCCGCGCTGTCATAGCTGATCTTCGCTGCGTTGTAGCTGGCAAGCGTCGAGCCGAGATCCAGCGTGCAGATGATGTCGCCCTCTTCCACCGTGTCGCCCGCCTCAAAATAGACGGCGGTGCACTTGGCCGTACTGGAGACGTAGATCGACGTTTCATTGTCGCTGGTCACCGAACCGGAAACACGATTCTCGGTGGCCACGTCCCGCCGCTCCACCGTCTGTACCTGTACCGCCACACCCGCGGGTACAGCGGCAGGTTCCGCGCTGTTTGCGCCGCAGCCAACGAGCGCTAAAGCGGAAAGCGCCGCCAGCGCCAGTGTCCATACTCTTTTTCTCATCCTCGCGGCCCCCTCAACTGTTCAAAATGCCGTACTCCACGGCCCACTGATAGCTCCGGTATTGCGTGAGCAAATCCCGCTCCGCCGAAGCAAGCTCTTCCTTGACCTTCGCCACCTCGTCGCCAGCGTTTGCCAACTCATTGGCTGAGATAGTCCCTTGCTTGTACTTGAGCGCCGAGGCCTGATAACTCTTCTCCTGTGCGCTCAGCGCCGCACGCTTAGCGTCCAGAATCTGCGCCGCGTCTTTGACCTGCGCGTAGAGCGTGCGGAATTTCAGCTCATAGCTTTGCTTGGCGTTTTCATATGTATACTGCGCCGCCTGCCAGGTATGCTTAGCCTTCATCCACTCGTTTTTCTTGGAATAGGTTCCGTACTCTTTCCGCGCGTCGTTGTACTCTTCCTTCGCGTCGTCATAGGTCTTTTTCGCGCTGTACAACTCATAGCTGGCCTTCTGTGCCGACGCAAGATCGTCCTCCAGCGACATCGCCTCAAGCTGCTCCGCCGTCACCGTCGGAAGTGCGGCAAGCGTCAGGTTTTGATCCAGCTCGATGCCGCTCATGGCCTTGAGCTGCATTACGATGTTGTCCATGTTCATGCGGAGCGTCTTTTGTCCGCTCTCCGCCTGCGTCGCGCCCAGCTGCACCTGTTGCAGCTGCAACGCCGAGATCTGCCCCATCTCCCGGCGCAGGGTCATTTCCTTCTCCGTGCGTCCCAGCGCCGCGATGGTACGGGTCAGCAACGCATCCTGCGCCTCCAGCCCCTTGAGCGTGATGTACAGCGATTCCGCGACGATCACAGTCTGATTCTGAAGATTGCGCAACTGCTGCTTGACGCCCTCGTTGTCCTGTTGCAGCTTGCCGTCCCGCACATCCTCAAAGGCATCGCGGTAGGCGTCATACTGCGCTTGCAGCTGCGCCTGCGCCATCGGCGAAACGACTGCGCCGGCTGCCGCGGTTCCCGCTACAGTACCCGCCGCTGTCGCAGCGTCCATCCCCGCCAAGATCGCGGGATCAATGGACGGCGCCGCAATCAACTGCCACTGCTGATCTGCAATGTCGTTCAGCTTATCCCGCAGCTCGTCTTCCGTCCGCTTATAATCCCACTCCTCCAGCGTCTTGATGTTTTCCTCAAGGGCAAGCAGCGGATAGTAGTTTTCCATCATACGGCTGCGCAGATTGACAAAGCTCAGCATTCCCTCCGCGTCCGGCTTCGGATCTTGCGTCTCCGCAGTGCCGGGCGTTTCGCTTTTCTCCGTCGCTTCCGCCGCGGTAACCTGCGCTGTTGCGGCAGGCCCGTCCTCCGCAGAAGCGATATTCGCGCCGAGGGCAAGGCCAAAGGCCATTGCCAGGATCAGCGCAATCCATCGTTTGTTCATACCGCATCCTCCTTCATGCTGCCCCGGCGGAGTACCTCCAGCCGAAAGCACAGTCTCTCCCGTTCCTCCGCGAACGGCGCCCCGCCGCACAAAATATTACGCGCGGCGCAGGCAAAGCTGAACACCAGCAGCGACGCCACCTCATGCAGAAACGCCGCGTCCGTCCGGCAAAAGCTGGTCCAGCTGATTCCTTCCTCGATCCCGTGCATGCCTGCGTCTGAGTGCATGCGGTCGAGAATCATCTGCGACATATCCATATTCTGATTCAGTCGCAATATTTCCACTACACGCTGCATGGAGGGCCGAACGGTTCCGTCGCTGCGGAACACCTCGTCAAACAGCCGCAGTGAGCCTCGGAACGGGTCGCCTCCCGCCCTCGCCAACGCGTCGCTCATCAGGCCAAAGGCCTCCTCCCGCAGCGAGCCGAGCAGATAGAAGAACAAATCCTCTTTCCCCTCAAAGTACTGGTAAAAACTGCCCCGCGGAATTTGCGCCGCACGCACGATGCGGTTGATGGACGCGTGGGCAAAGGGAACAGACATGAATTCCTCCCACGCCGCCCCGGTCAGACGCTCGCGCTTTTCCTCCGGCAATCGAAAAAAGGTTTGTGTCGGCATGGCACCCTCCATGTGACAGGTTGTCACAATATGACAGACTGTCACTGATTATAGGGTATCTCAACTTGTTTGTCAAGGCTAACCAAGAAAGTCGTTGTAAACAATTCGTGAAAAGTTTTCTTTACTTTGCCGCGGATTTTTGATAAATTGAATCTGGTTATACTTGTTTTTCGTTATAAGATGTATTGGAGCAGATCAGATGAGCTATCATATCGACAAATCGTCGGCACAAAGCGCCTATCTACAGCTCTATCAGCACTTGCGCAACGACATTGTGGCCGGCGTTTATGCCCACGGCAGCAGGCTGCCGTCCAAGCGTCAACTGGCCGAGGACACCGGCGTCAGCCTCGTGACTGTGGAACATGCCTATGCGATCTTGTGCGACGAGGGATATCTCGAATCCCGCGAACGCAGCGGGTACTTTGTGGCCTACCGCGCGGGCGACTGCTTTCCCGGCACGGCAGCGGACCGGTCGCATGTTGAACCGGAGCCGCACAGCGCCGGCGGCGAGTTTCCCTTTTCCGTGCTGGCGCGCACCATGCGGCGTGTGCTGTCGGATTATGGAGAGAGTCTGCTGGTCAAATCTCCCAACAATGGCTGCGCAGCGCTGCGTCAGGCGATCGGCGACTACCTTGCCCGCTCCCGGGGCATTCGCGTCAAAAGCGCACAGATTGTCATCGGCTCCGGCGCGGAATATCTCTATGGTTTGATTGTACAGCTGCTGGGGCGCGAGCGGATCTATGCCGTGGAGGACCCGTCCTACGACAAGATTCGCCGCGTCTACCGCGCAAACGGCGTCACAGTGGAGCCTTTGCGCCTCGGCGTGGACGGCGTCCGCACCGACGAGCTGCGGTGCACGGCTGCGACGGTGCTGCACGTCACCCCGTTCCGCAGCTTCCCCAGCGGCGTCACCGCCAGCGCCGGCAAGCGCGTAGAATACATCCGCTGGGCATCCGAACGGGGCGGTTATATTGTGGAGGATGATTTTGACAGCGAGTTTTCCCTCTCCTCCAAGGCGGAAGACACGGTATTCTCCCTGGAGCCGGAGCACTCGGTCATTTATCTGAACACCTTTTCCAAAACTGTCGCTCCCTCGATCCGCGTGGGCTATATGGTGCTGCCGCCGTCGCTGCTGGACGCTTTCGAGCGCTCCGTGGGCTTCTACTCCTGCACCGTCCCGCTCTTTGAGCAGTATGTCCTTGCGGAGCTGCTGCGCAGCGGGGATTTTGAACGGCACCTGAACCGGGTGCGAAGAAAACGCAGAAAACAATAAGAAATCCCGCCTCCAGCGGGATTTCTTATTGCGGAACATGCTTGTTCAGAAAACCAATGTACGCCGCCTCGACGCGCTCGCGCGCAGCCAGATAGCTCATGCCGTGCGTCGCACCCTCCACCAGCAGCATCGTTTTTTCGCTGCGGCAAGCCTCGTAGTTTTGCCGCGTCATCTCACAGGGCACAAAGCTGTCCTCGATGCCGTGGAGAAACAGAATCGGGTACTCGGTCTTTTTCATTGCCGTCAGCGTGCTGTACTCGTCCAGGTGAAAATCCGCGAAAAAGCTTGTGTACTTGTCCAGCAGCCATACGGCGAAGCGCGGCGGCAAATGCGTCCGATCCCGAAACACCTTGGCGATGATCGCGCGGGGCGAGGTGAAGCCGCAGTCAGCGAGGATACCGCACACATTGGCGTTAAAATGGACGGCAGAGGCCATCAGCACCACCGTCGCGCCCATGGACAGGCCTTGCAAAAGCAAGGGGTGATCCTTGCCGAAGCGCTGTGCCGCGTAATCCACCCAAACCGGCACATCCAGCCGCTCACGGATGCCGAAGGTAATGTAGCGTCCCTCGGAGTCCCCCTGCGCCCGCTCGTCCACAAGGATGCATTGCAGCCGCTGCGCGTGGAGGAAAGGCAGAATACAGGTGAAGTCCATCTCCCACGACGAACGCCAGCCGGAGAACAGCAGTACCGTCGCCCGCGGATTGATATGCGGCAGCAGAAGGCCATGCAGCAAAAAGCCGTCCTCGCTCTGCACCTCCAGCTCCTCGGTCTCCTGGTGCGCCAGCCACTCGCGGCCGTCCTGTGCCATCCGCTGCCAGACAGCGTTCCCGCTCTCAGCGATACGCTTCTGCTCCCAGCCCTCGGGCAAATCGCGGCGCACACAGGTTTCCCGCAGCAGTATGAAGCCGAACAGCAGCACAGCCAGCGTCAGCAGCGGAAGCAGCCAGGTCAGCATGCGCCCGCCTCCCGCAGCGCGGCGGCAAGCCGGGCAAACTCCTCCAATCCCAGTCGCTCGCCGCGGACATTGGCGTCCAGGCCGCAGGCAATCACGATCTCTGTCAGCCTCTCTTTCCCCAGCGCGCCGAAGACGGTCATCAGGCTGTTGACCAGCGTCTTGCGCCGCAGAGCAAACGCCGCGTAAACCACGCGGAAGAAGAACGCCTCATCATTCACGGCAACCGGCGGCTCCTTGCGGATCTCCGCACGCAGCACGGCGGAGGTGACCTTCGGCGCCGGAACAAAGCACTCCCGCGGCACCTCAAAGCGCAGCTCCGGCGCCGTGTGGTACTGCATATACGCCGAAAACGCGCCGTAGGCCGCCGTGCCCGGCTTCGCGCACAGCCGCTGCGCGACTTCCAGCTGGATCATCACCGTCAGGCTCTCGAAGCACCGCGCCTCAATGAACTGGGTGATGACCGGCGTCGTAATGTTGTAAGGCAGATTGGCGCAGACAATAGGCGTCAGCCCGTTGAATTCCTCGCGCACCAGCTTGGGAAGATCCAGCTTGAGCACGTCGGCGGAGATCACCTTGAAATGATCGTAGTTCGCCATGGTCTCATCCAGAATCGGAAGCAGCTCCGTATCCAGCTCCACCGCCACGACCTTCGACGCGCGGCGGCACAGCTCGTGAGAGAGCGCGCCAATCCCAGGGCCGACCTCCAGTACGCCATAGCGCTCGTCCGCACCGGATGCCTCCGCAATGGCACGGGGCACGTCACGGTCGATCAGGAAATTTTGGCCCTTGGATTTGGAGAAGCGGAAGCCATGCCGCGCCAGCAGCGCCTCCATTGCTTTTTGTTCGTTGTCCATGAGTTTTCTCCGTTTTTCTGCCGCACATGCGGCGGTATCTTGCAATTTTCGACAATTCTGCTATACTCTTCCCGAACAACATATCACATTTTTCGGGAGGGTGCAACCATGGACCTGGCAAAGGAAATCGAGGCGTATGTCCCCGCCAACGAGCAGGAGGCGCGGGACAAGGCGCAGATGCTCCGCTTTCTGGCGACAAATAACGACTGTCTGCTGCGAGAGAACGAGATCGCGCACTTTACCGCCTCGATCTGGACGGTAAACCGGGAGCGCACCCGGGCGCTTATGGTCTACCACAACATCTTCGATTCCTGGTCATGGATCGGCGGACACGCCGACGGCGATCCCGACTTACGCGCCGTGGCACTGCGGGAGCTGCGAGAGGAGACCGGCGTTGCCCACGCACAGCTTGTCACCGATGATATTTTCAGTCTGGAAACGCTGACCGTGGACGGTCACATTAAGCGCGGGGCCTATGTTCCCAGCCACCTGCACCTCAACATCACGTTTCTCGCGGAGGCAGAGGAGCACGATGCATTGAGCATCAAGGCAGACGAAAATCAAGGCGTCCGCTGGTTTTCTCTCGCCGAAACCCTGCGCGCTCCCACGGAGCCATGGATGGTGGAGCACATCTACAAAAAGCTCGTCGATAAGTGTGTACAGTATTAAAAAGGCGCCCCCGAAAGCAATGCTTTTCGGGGGCGCACGCTTGCGCTCAGTTGCTGCCGGAATAGAACTCCGTCGAGGTGCGGTTGGTTTGAATCAGTGTTAGCGCCGGGAACTCACAGCCATTTTGAGTCGGGAAAATTCAGCCAATT
>CAMVTO010000062.1 GCA_947170435.1 uncultured Clostridia bacterium
GAATTGGCTGAATTTTCCCGACTCAAAATGGCTGTGAGTTCCCGGCGCTAACATTTCTGTTGTAGCAAACATTGTATTTGAATTCCTGTCCGTCAGTTTGGATATCAAAGCTGACCTGATATGTAGCTCCGGCAGCCAAATAGCAGATGTCATCAATAAACAGCCCGCGTTCCCACGTTTCGCCCTCCTCGGCGCAGGTCATCGTAACAGAATCTCCATCACCGGCAATGCTGCCGTGGTTGTCTCTCACGCGGAAAGAACCAGAATTCTTCACACCGCTGGAGCCCATATAGTCCACAGCCGCAAGATTCTCGCCGGTGGCCTCTCCGACACTCAGCTTCTGCACCTTGACTTCGCTGACGTCCACACGGTTCCCGCCGGCGTCCGTCTTGCCCAGCAGAAGCTGGATCAGCAGGCCGCCCGCATCGCCCGTCTTGAACATCCGCTCCACAGTGGCGGGGGAACCTGCGGCGAGAGCCAGCTTCTTTGTGCCGTAGTCGGTTTTTCCGTCCGTATCGTCGGCGAATCCGGAGCCAAATTTCACTTCGTATTCGTCGTACGCCTTCTCTGCTTGAATGGTGAAACTGACCTTATAGAAGCTGTTGGCCTCCAGCGTAATGTCCGTTTCAAGGTTGAGCCTGACGCCCCAGAGAACGTTGTGATTGGGATTGCTCGTTGGGTTCACCAAAACGGCAACGCGGTTGCCGTAGTTCAGAACACCGCCGGAGCGGTCACCGGACGTCGAGACGCTCGCGTTTCCATTGTATTGGAACGTTGTGTCAACTGTGCTTGCGCTGCTGACATCCAGATTGTTGGGATCGAACAGCTCGAACTTCTCTGTCTTGTTGAACGCGAAGTCCCTCGCCAGCGCACTCGTGTACGCCGGGCTGGCCTCCTCGACCGTGACATTGCTGATCGTGACCTTGGTTCCCTTGGACAGCTTGCCCAGTGAGAACTGGACAACCAGCTCACCGGCATTTTCCTTGTCTGTGGGGATGTAGATTTGGCGCTCCACCGTCTGGCTGCCGCTCTTCAGGCTCTGATTATAGAGCACGTCATAGCCCTTCTCAACCTCGCCCTCATTATAGCAGATCTCATAGCTGCCCGACTTGGTGGAGTTGAGCGTGGCGCGGAAACGATAAGTCTTGCCCGCTTCCGGCTTGAGCCCGGTCGAAACCAACAGCTTGAGCTTCCAGACCGCGGCATCCTTCGACGACGGTACATTGGTGATGCTCATGGTTGTGGAGCTGTCGGTGGCGCTCATCTCCGTGCTGTAGCCCGCTTCCGCCGCGCAGCGAATGTTGCCCGGCGCAGCGTAGTTCAGCTTGTCCACCAGCATCCTGTTTGCGCCGCTTTGATCTGCCAGCGCCTTCTGCACAGCGAGGTCCGAGAAACGCAGCGTGTTGACCTCCGTCTTGCCAAGCAGCAGGCACAGGACAAGCTCACCGCTATCTGTTTTGGGCGTGAGCGTGTACTCAACGCGGTCGCTGCCGCCTGCCTCTACGCTGCGTTTATCCAGCTTTCCATAGGCAGCCGCCGTATTGCCGTCAAAGCTGACCGTATAGTCCTCCAGTTTCTTCTCCGACGCAAGCGCAAAGCTCACGCGGTAAGAAGTGCCGGCTTTGAGCTCCACGCCGGTACGGACGAACAGCTTTGCCTTCTCCGCCGCACGGTTGCCCGGCACGGCCGTGACGTGCATCGTCACGCTGTCCGACGCGCGGTCAAGGGAGACCGCGTATCCGGCTGCATGCTGTTCGTAGGCGATACTGGCTGTCTCCGCCAGTGGGTCAAAGGCAAGCTCCTCGCCCACCGAAACATTTTGCGGCGCCGCGTTTACAAATTCTCCGCTGAACAGGGTCAGCAGCATGGTAAGCGCCAGTATGCTTGACAAAATCCTTCTTGTTTTCATTGGCTTTGCCTCCTTGTTTTGCAACAGGAACAACCATTTCCTGATTTTTGCTCTCCTGTCACTCAATGAGATCATACTTTTCTACGTCCATGGTGATCTTGCCGTCCGCAAAGAAACGGAATCCGTCCGATTCCTGTTCCGTGAACATCGTTGCCGTCAGCGTCTGTTCACCATCGTTGACGAAGATCTCCACGCTGAAACGGTCAAGGATCATGCGGAAGGTCAGCTCTCCGCCGCGGTCGGGCACCAGGCAGCGACGCTGATGGATCACCGCCCGGCGGGAACCGGAGAATTTGCGGTCGATCTTCAGCACGGAGCCGTAAGGACGGTAGCTGATGGCGGTGTGGTACTTTTCGCTCTGGCCAAACCATACGGCGAACTTCTTGTAGACATTGTCTTTGTCCGTGGGTCGGATCGTGATGGTAACGTCTACCCTGCGCCCGCAAATGCCGGTCAGTGTAGTCTCGCCCTCAAAGCGCACACCCTGATAGGCGACGTGATTGCTCCGCATGGCATCCAGCTCGCGGATCGGCCACTGATACAGCCGCCCGTTTTTGACGGACACTTCCCGCGGAAGTGTCATTTGGCCGTACCACGAGATCTTGGGCATTTTGATGGCCAGCGTATCCCAGTTCTGCATCCACGCGATCATCACGCGACGGCCGTCTGGCGTCAGGATCGTTTGCGGTGCGTAGAAGTCAATACCGTAGTCGATGGCGTGGTTGGTTTCCTCAACAAAGGTTTTCGTCTCCTGGTCGATGTGCCCGATCAGGCAGACTGTGCCGTTGCCGTTGTGGTACTCAAACCCTTCCGGCAGCATATCCTGCGGGCTGACCAAAATGACGGATTTCCCATCCAGTTGGAACAGGTCCGGGCACTCCCACATGGAGCCGAAGCGGTCGCGGTTCTCGGCAAGCACGCTCTCAAACGTCCAGTGGAGCGCGTCCTTGCTGGAGTAGTAGAGCAGCTGCCCGCTGCCATCCGCTGCACGATTGCCAATCACACAGCGATAGCTGCCATCCGGCTCCCGCCATGCCTTGGGATCGCGAAAATCGCTCTTGCTGCTGCCCGCGGGAATGTCTGCATCCGTCAGGACCGGGTTGCCGGAGTACTTTTCGTAGTCCACGCCATCGCCGATGGCCGCGCACTGAACCTGAATGGTATCCGCCTGCTCACCCGGCATTCCCTGCTGCTCGACGACGCCGGTGTAGAGCAGCAGCTGTCTGCCGTCCGCCAGTTCTACCGCGCTGCCGGAAAAGCAGCCGTCCCGGTCACACAGTGTGTCCGGTGCCAGCGCTGCGGGAAGGTGCTCCCAATGCAGGAGGTCGTTGCTGACTGCGTGCCCCCAGTGCATCACACCCCATTTCGTACCGTAGGGGTAGTATTGATAGAACAGATGGTACTGTCCGTTATAGTAGGAGAAACCATTGGGATCATTCATCCAGCCCACGCGGGGCGCGAGGTGAAACGCCGGCTTTGACGATGCCGGGATCGCCTGTTCCGCGATGGCTTCATACCGTCTGGCTTCTCTTAGAATCTGGCTGGTCATGGGAACTCCCTTCAATTTTTGATTGTCCCGCCCCCGAAGGGGCGGGACGAACGGTGTTATCCGAGATAGGCGTCGAGATACTTCTGATAGATGGAGAGGTACTCGTCGAGCTTGTAGGACTGGAGATCGCTCTGGAACTGGTTCCAGTCGGCGTCGGTGAAGCCGTTCATGATCCAGTCGGCACGAGCGGTGTTGATGCACTTGTTGAGGTCGGCGCTCAGGTCGGAGACTCTCTTGGTGTCATCGGTGTTCATGAACACGTTGGGATAGACGTACTTGGTGTTCATGTCGGGGGTGTAGACGTTTTTGATCCAGTCAAGACGATACTGCGCGTCGTCCGGGCAGGTGACATACACACCGTAGTAGCTGTCGAGGATGGCCAGCGGGCCGCCGACGCACTCAGCCTCGCGAACCTCCACCGGGGAGGCGTCGCCCAGCCAGGTGTGCTTGAGCATGGGCTCGCCGTTGGCGTTGGTGCTCATCTCAAAGATATCGAACTCGTCATCTTCGCCGTAGGTACCCCAGTTGTTCTGCGGGGACTGAAGCGGCGCGTACATCTGGTCGAGCCACGCGCAGATGAGGGCGGGGTTCTTGGCGTTGGCGGTCACGACGCAGCGGCCGCGGTCAAAGCCGGAGGTGTAGGAGCCGGTGGCGGGAGTGATGTTGACCACGTCAGCCTTCAGGGCGGGCAGCGGCTGCCAGCCCTTGCCGGCGATCAGGTCGTCCATGCTGATGGAGGCGATGTTCGCCACGTCCCAGGAGAAGCAGACGCCGTAGCGCCCGGACTTGCCCTTGGCGACGTAGGTGGACCATTCCTGCGTGAAGGCGTCGGGATCGATCAGGCCTTCCGTATACAATTTGTGCAGCCACTCAACGCCCTTGCGCCAGCCCTCGGTGGTAGCGGCGCTGATGACCTTCGCGTCCTCGGTGACGACGATGTGCTTGCCGGAGTCGGGATCGCCGTAGCCCTCGCCGAAGCCGTTGCAGAGGATGGTGCAGTCCTCATTGCCGCCGCCGATGATGCAGGCCAGCGGGATGATGTCGCCGTCGATGTTGAACTCCGCCTTGAGCGCGGCGGCGTTGTCGCGGAACGCGATCAGGACCTGCTCCAACTCATCGGTGGTCTTGGGCATATCGAGGCCGAGGAACTCAAGCCACGCAACGTTGATGAACGGCATGTTGCCGACGGTCTGGATGGCGGTCTTCTCATAGCCGAGCTGCTCGATCCAGGGCAGCGCCCAGATGTGGCCGTTCTCGTCGGTGCACATGGTACGGTACTCGGGCGCCTGCTCGAAGACCTTGCTCAGGTTGGGCATGTACTTGTCGATGTACTCCTCGACGTTGATGATGACGCCCTGCTTGGCATATTTGAGCAGATCCGTGTCACCAAACTGCGCGTTGAACACGAACTCGGGCAGGGTCTTGATGTTGGACATCTCAAGCGCGATCTTGTCGCCCCACTGGTCGCTCTGGATGGCCTTCCAGGTCACATGAACGTTGGTCGCCTCTTCGAGACGCTTGAAGATGGTACGGTTGTTGGGCTCAGCCTCGCTGCCGGCGGGGAAGTTGGTGAGACCGGAGATCTCCGCCTTCTCCGCCAGAGGGAACGCGAGCGTGGCGGGGTCGACGTCGAGGCCCGCGCTTGCGCCGCCGGTCGCGCCGCCCTTGCCGCCGCAGCCCGCCAGCAGCGTGGCGGTCAGGGCGAGCGTGAGGACAAGCGCCGCGATTCTACGGAAGTTGTGCTTGTTTTTCATGTTCATTCTCCTTTTTTATTTATGACCGGATCAGCCCTTGACGGCGCCGGCCATGATTCCGTTGTCGAAGTATTTCTGGAAGAAGGGGTACATAATCATCAAAGGAAGACTGGAAATAATAATCGTTGCGTACTTGAGCAGTTCCGCCAGCTGCGCGCGCTCGGCGGTGCTCTGCATATCGGCGACCATGCCCGGCTCCGGCTGGTTCTGGATCAGGATGGAACGGAGCACCAGCTGCAGCGGCTGCTTGGACGCGCTGTTGAGGTAGATCATCGCGTCGAAGTAGCTGTTCCACATGCCGACGAACTGCCACATGGCAATGGTAGCGATGATCGGCGTGCAGACGGGCAACAGCACCTTGAAGAAGTAGACCATCTCGTTCGCGCCGTCGATCTCCGCCGCCTCCTGCAGATCCTGCGGGATGCCGCGGTAGTAGGTGCGGGCGATGATCATGTTCCACACGCTGAACGCGCCGGGCAGCAGGATCGCCCAGATGGTGTCCAGCATCCCGAGGTCGCTGATGAGCAGGTAGGTCGGGATCAGGCCGCCGCCGAAGAACATGGTGATGACGAAGATGGTGTTGAAGAACCCGCGGCCCTTGAAGTCGCTGCGGGACATAGGGTACGCAGCCAGCAGCGTGATGACCACGGACAGCGCCGTGAACAGCACCGAGTAGACCAGGGCGTTTTTGAAGCCTACCCAGATCTGGGAGTTGGACATGACGCGCTCGTAGGCGGTCAGCGTCCACTTGCTGAAGTCAAAGGTCAGGCCCTTGTTTTGCAGCGTGACCGGGTCGATAAAGGACGCGAGGATGATGTAGATCACCGGCACGATGATCGCCACCAGAAACAGGCCAAGGACGATATAGCCGAAGGTCAGGATCGCCCGGTCCTCCCGGGGCTGCTTGGCAAACTCGCTCTTTTTCTTTGTTGCACTCATAACCGTTCCCTCCGTCAAATACCGTTGCCTTCGTTCATCCGCTCGACAATCTTGTTCATGGAGATCAGCAGGATGACGTTGATGACGGTGTTGAACAGGCCGACTGCCGTGGAGAAGCCGTAGTCACCGTCCAGAAGACCTTTTTTATAGACGTAGGTGGAGATGATTTCAGAGCTTGCAAGGTTGAGGTCGGTCTGCAGCGCGTAGGCCTTTTCAAAACCGATGCTCATGATGTTGCCGACGGACATGATGAACTGAATCAGCACAGTGTCCTTGATGGCCGGCCACTCCACCGCCTTGATCTGCTGAATGATGTTTGCGCCGTCAAGCACTGCGGCTTCCTTCAGATCCTTGCTCGCGTTGGAGAGCGCCGCCGTGTAGATGATCGACGCCCAGCCTGCGCCCTGCCAGATACCGCTGGCGATGTAGATTGTGCGGAACGCCTGCGGCATCGTCATGAAGTTTGCCGTGGTGCCGAACAGGGAGTTGATCAGTCCGGTCGGCGAGAGCAGGATGCGCACAATACCGCAAAGAACGATGACCGAGATAAAGTTCGGCATGTACAGCACGAGCTGGATCTTCTGCTTGGTCTTTGCGCTCATGATCCGGTTGAGCAGGAACGCCAGCA
>CAMVTO010000063.1 GCA_947170435.1 uncultured Clostridia bacterium
ATCGTCACGGTGCTCGCGCCCCTGACGGTCGAGCTGATGACGGGAAGCCTTGTGGTGGAGCAGATTTTTGCGATCCCCGGTATCGGCAGCCTGCTGGTGTCGGCGATCCAGTTCAACGACTATAACGTCGTGCTGGCGGTGGTGTTCGTTTACAGCATCATGTTCATCTCTGTGATGCTGATTGTGGATATCCTTTTCGGTGTGATCGACCCGCGCATCCGTCTGGCAAAGGAGGATGCTTCAACATGATGACGGCAAAGGAGTATGCCTCTCTCGTAGAGAGAGAGGATTTCGTACCGGCACAGAACCGGGATCTCGGCATCGATAAGGTTTACAGTGCACAGAGCTTCTGGAAAGACGCGCTTGGCCGCTTCGTCAAAAACCGCGGCGCGGTGTTCGGGCTTGTAATGATCGTACTTATCGTGGTTATGGCCTTTGCCGGTTCCACGCTGAGCGGTTATGATTACCGCACGCAGGACATGTCTCAGCGTAACCTGCCGCCGCACATCGCGGGCTGGGAATCCGCGCCGATTTTTTCTGGCGTCTATACCCAGTATGTCAACGGCGAGGCGATCCGCAGCAACGTCTATACCCAGAAGGGAATCGAGGATGTGACGCACATCTTCGGGACCGACGCCCTTGGCCGCGATCAGTTTGCGCGGACATGGACCGGTACGCGCGTTTCGCTGTATGTGGCGCTGGTGGCCATCCTTATCGACACCTTTGTCGGTATGAGCTTCGGGCTGGTCTCCGGCTATTATGGCGGAAAGCTTGACTTCTTCCTCCAGCGAATCGTTGAGATCCTCTCCACGATCCCCACGACAGTAATCGTGATGCTTCTGATCGTGGTGATGAAGCCGGGCCTGACCAGCATCACCGTGGCTCTGATGATCACTGAATGGATCGGCATGAGCCGCGTGACTCGTGCCCAGACCCTGCGGCTGAAGGAACGGGAATTCGTCCTCGCTTCCCGCACCCTGGGTGAAAGCACCTTTTCGATCATTTTCCGGGGAATCCTGCCGAACATCTTCGGCCAGATTATCGTCATGTGCATGATGACGATCCCGAACGCCATCTTCACCGAGGCCTTTCTGGCATTCATCGGCCTGGGCATCCCCGCTCCTCTGGCAAGCCTCGGCTCGCTGATCAGCGACGGCTTCAAGTCCATGACCATGTATCCCTTCCTGGTGCTCTTCCCGGTCACGGTGCTGGCACTGCTGATGCTGAGCTTCAACCTGATGGCCGACGGCCTGCGCGACGCCTTTGACCCCAAGATGAAGGAGATGTGAGCATGGAAAAGACATTGACGATCCGGGATCTCCGTATCTCCTTCCAGGCAAGCGGCGGTACGGTGCGCGCCGTGCGCGGTGTGGATCTGGACCTTTATCAGGGGAAAACGCTCGCCATCGTGGGCGAGACCGGCTCCGGCAAAAGCGTGACCGTCAAGGCGATCATGGGAATTGTCAGTTCCAACCAGATTGTTGAAGGCGGGACAATCCTTTATCGTTGCCGGGAGAAGGATGAATGGACGGAGCGGGATCTTCTGCGTCTGTCCCGCCGCGAGATGCGCCGGCATATCAACGGCACGCATATTGCCATGGTCTTTCAGGACCCGATGACCTCGCTCGACCCTACGATGACGATCGGCATGCAGCTGATGGAGGGGATGATCCAGCATCTGCACCTGTCCAGAGCGCTGGTCCGCCGCCGGGCGATCGAGCTGCTGGAGCTCGTCGGCATCCCGGAGGCAGAAAAGCGGATGCGGAACTATCCCCACCAGCTCTCCGGAGGCATGCGTCAGCGCGTGGTCATCGCCATTGCCCTCTCCTGCAGCCCGGACATTCTGATCTGCGACGAGCCGACGACGGCACTGGACGTTACGATCCAGGCCAAGATCCTGAAACTGATCCAGGAGATCCAGCGGAAAACCGGCATTTCGGTAATCTATATCACACATGATCTCGGCGTCGTGGCGAAGGTGGCGGACTATGTGGCCGTCATGTATGCCGGGCGCATTGCGGAAAAAGGCACGGTGGAGGACATCTTCTACGACCCGCGCCATCCCTATACCTGGGGTCTGCTCAGCAGCATGCCGGACATCTCCGATGAAAGCAGCGAGAGGCTTTACACGATCCCCGGCTCGCCGCCGAGCATGGTTGACCTGCCTGCGGGCGATCCTTTCGCCCCGCGCAACGCCTATGCGCTGGAAGCGGATTTTAAGGCGGAGCCGCCGATGTTTCAAATCAGACAGACGCATTTTGCGGCAAGCTGGCTGCTGGACGAGCGCGCGCCCAAGGTGGCGATGCCCGACTCGCTGCGCTGTCGCATCGAAAGCATGAGGGGAGGGGAAAGAACAGATGGCTGAACACCCTCTGGAAGTGGAGGGCCTGAAGCAGTACTTCCGCGTCAGCAAGAAATTCACGGTCAAGGCGGTGGACGGCGTCTCGTTCTATATTGACGAGGGAGAGACCTACGGCCTCGTCGGCGAATCCGGCTCTGGCAAATCCACGATCGGCCGCTTAATCATTCGTCTCTACACGCCGACCGCGGGCCGCGTTCTCTTCGAGGGCGTGGAAATCTCCGGCCATCTTGGCGCGGCGGAGACGCGGCATCTGCGCACGCGCATGTAGATGATTTTTCAGGACCCCATGGCCTGTCTCAATCCGCGCAAAAAGGTGGGAGATATTATCGCTCAAGGCCTTGATGTGCATCACCTCCATGTCAATGCTGACGGGCGGCAGGAAAAAGTCTACCGCATTATGGAGCGCATTGGACTAGACCGGGAGCACGCCAATCGCTATCCCCACCACTTCTCCGGCGGCCAGCGCCAACGCATCGGCATCGCCCGCGCGCTGATCATGGAGCCCAAGCTCGTCATTGCCGACGAGCCAATCTCTGCGCTGGACGTCTCGATCCAGGCGCAGGTGGTCAACCTGATGAAGGACCTGCAAAAGGAGCTCGGCGCGGCCTATCTGTTTATTGCGCACGATCTGTCCATGGTCAAGTACATCTCTGACCGCATCGGCGTGCTGCATCTGGGGCATCTGGTGGAGACCGGGACGACGAAAGACATCTTCGATCGTCCGCTGCATCCCTATACGAAGAGCTTGCTCTCTGCTGTTCCGCACCCGGACCCGCGGGTGGAGAAGCAGCGCACGGCGATCGCCTATGATTACAAAAGCTCCAGCATCGACTATACCAAGGGCAGCTATCACGCCGTCAGCGAGACACACAGCGTCCTCGCAACGGACGAGGAATTTGCCCGCTGGTCGGCACACTGAGGGCAAAACTGGATAGAAAAGAAGGCTGACGGTGCTCCGTCAGCCTTCTTTTGATTGTGAGGCTCAATAATCGAACTGCCTGTAGTAACGTCGGATCGAGAGCGGGTGACGCAGGAACAGCTCCATATAGGCGTCCACGCGATTGTTGACCGCGTGCATCACGAGATGCGAGATGCTACCGCGGAACTCCTTTCGAATTCCCTCTAGCTCCAGCTCGGCCGTGTCGATGATCGTGTAGTTGGCGCAGACACGAGGCAAAAAGCGCGCGACGCGTTCTGCAAGCGGGCGCTGTTCGTCCTCGCCGATGAAGAGCGTGACGGGTGTGTCGGCGACGATGATCTCCTGCATGCCGTGGAAGAACTCCTGACAGCTGATAGACTTGGTGCGGATCCACATCTGCTCTTCCCAGTAGCACATGGCGTAGGAGTAGGTGGCTCCGTACTGGTTGCCCGAGCCGATGAAGTAGTGCGGCAGATCGGGCCGCTCGCGGTGGAAAGCGACCGTCTTTTTCGCGTACTCATATGCCCAGGCGTCCGCAGCCTTTTCTACCTCTGCCAGCGCGAGGGCGAGATGGGCCTCGATCTCGCAGTTGTACTCCTCATAGGCGGCGAACTCGCCGTTTTTGTACATGAGATAGTTTGCGACCATATAGAACTTCAGCTGCTCGTTCTTCGGATAGAGGATCAGATAATCCTGCTTGTCCGGCGCGGTCAGCATCGAATCCGGCGTGTCGATAAAGGCGAAGATCTTGCCTCCGATTTCCCGGACGCGCTCGACGAGCCGCACCATCTCCTTGGTGTTGCCGGAAACCGAGGAATAAATGACCACGGACCGTTCAGTAAAGCGGCGGTTGCCGGTGGTGAGAAACTCTGCGGCGTTTTCAACATAGATGGGCAGAGAAGAGCGGCCGCGCATATAGACCTCCACCTGCATGGCGGAAGCATAGGTGCCGCCGATGCCGATAAAAAAGATCCCGTCAAAGCCCTCCTCCCAGATTCGGTCGATAACCGCCTCGATCTGGGGACGGAGCGCCAGAGCGCCCTGCACGCTCTCAATCGCTTCCTTTTCATCAAAATTGCGCAGGCAAGGACCCTCTGTCTCCTGCCATTTTTTCGCTTCAAAACTCATAGTACGACTCCTTAATAGAATTCTCCGTCCGTCTCCAGTCCGAGGAAGAAACGGAGCGCGGTCTGAATAGCCCGATCCCAGTATGGCCAGGCGTGCTCGCCGGGTCCCTCGCCATAGCAGTGTCCGTATCCGGCCTCCTCCGCCGCGAGACGGAAGCGCCGGTTATGCTCGTAAAGGAAGTCCTCCGTGCCGCAGAGCTGAATCAACCGCGGCCGGTCAGCCTGTGCGGCGGCGCGCCGCACCAGCGCGATCGGATCGTCCTCCTCGGGCAGCTCGCCCGTCGGGTAGAGCGCGTCAAACTCGCCCGGCTCGATCTCCGGCAGCATCCCTGCGCGCGCCTCGTCGACAAAACGGCGGAAGTCCAGCACGCCCGAAAGAGCGGCGATCGTGCCGAAGCGCTCCGGTCTGCGCAGACCGATCTTGAGCGCGCCGTAACCGCCCATGCTTTCGCCCGCGATCATGCAGTCCTCGCGCGGCCGCCTGAGCGCGAACCATTGCTCGCACAGCTGCGGCAGCTCGTCGGCAACATAGTGGAAATAACGCGGGGCAGTGGGATAGTCGCAGTAAAAGCTGCGCTGTGCCTCGGGCATGACGACAATCAGATTGAATTTTTTCGCGTAGTATTCGATTTTTGAAAAGCGCAGCCACTCGTCGCAGTTGCCTCCGAGGCCGTGCAGCAGAAAGAGCAGCTTCGGCGTCCCGCCGAGCAGCGGCGTGACATCGTTGGACGCATCCGGCAGGATCAGATTGATCCGCGTGGTGGTTTTCAGCTCTTCGGAATAAAAGTTGCCGCTAAAGCTTCCCATGTTTGCTCCTTTCAGCGCTCGACGATCAGCTCTTCTTCACCGCCCTCGGGAATCAGAACGCGCTGCAGCGCGATCACACGTCCCTCGCTATCAAGATACTCCCGCTCGAGACACAGGGCGGCGCGCTCCTCCCTGAGCCGCAGGATGCGCAGATCGCGCCGCTCAAGCTCGACAAGCTCAAGACTCTGGCGTGCTGTATGAACGCCGGGGAGAGGCAGTCTCCACAGCGAGCCGCGTTCGGGTATCGGCGCCCGCTTCCGTTCGGTGCCGTGTCCGGGCAGCACCAGTTCCTCAAGGAACAGCGGATCCCCATCTCGGCTGTAAAGACGGCGCAGGCACAAAAGCTCCTCCTCCTCCTCCTCGCTGACGGAAAAGCGAGCGGCGTAATACGTGCCCGCCGGGCGAAGCTGTCGGCTGCAGGTCCTCATGCGCAGACGCTCGGCGTCAACGGAGGGACTGGAATAAGCGTTCATCTCTGTGCGGCGGCTTTACCATCCGCCGAAATAGCCCAGCGTCACAGTAGCGTTTGCTGCGCCCTTTGCCATACAGTCCTCCAGCGGCAGTCCCTCGACAAGGCCGAAGAGGAACCCGGCGATATAGCTGTCGCCCGCGCCCATCGTGTCGACGAGCTTTTCGCAGGGGACGATGCCGAAGCTGTGGAAGCGCTCTCCGTCAAAGCAGAGGCTGCCCTTCTCGCCCAGCATCGCGACGACCAGCCGCGGTCCCCGCGCATGATAGTCTCTCATTTGCTCGCGCAGCGCACCGGTATCCCCTCCGTCGCTGGAGAAAAACAGTACGTCCGTAAAAGGCATGGCCGTCTGCGCTGCCTCATCCTCGGGGCGCGTGGCGCAGTCGAAGGCTGTCTGCATCCCGCGGCGCTTGAGCTCGCAAAACTGACCCTCCACCTTGCCCCAAAGATCGCAGATCACCATATCGTGCGTGCAGATGAAGGAAAGATCGTCCTCCGAGAGCACGTAATCGGAAAGCACGCCCTCGTCGTAATCGCCGAAAACGCGCTCTCCGTCAATCAGACTGACCTGCGTGACGGCAGTCTTTCCCTCGCGAACGGACAGGTGCGACACGTCCACACCCTTCTCGGCAACGGCGCGGCGCATCAGCGCGCCAAAATCATCATTCCCGACCGGGCCGATATAGGAGGCCTCGCCGCCCAGACGCACGGTGTAGACGGCCATATTGACCGGACCGCCGCCCGGATAGGCTTTTCCGCTCTCCACATTTTGATAAAAATCCACGCAGTTGCTTCCAACCGCAGCAAGTTTCATATTCTCACCTCTCAAAGCAGCAAACGTATCCTG
>CAMVTO010000064.1 GCA_947170435.1 uncultured Clostridia bacterium
CTGCACACGCACAACACCACCGGCACGGGCGACATGGTCAACCTGATGGCGGCTTACGCCGGCGTCGATATCGTGGACACCGCGCTCTCCCCGCTGGCCAACGGCACTTCCCAGCCCGCCACCGAGTCCCTCGTCGCAACGCTGCAGGGCACGGTGCGCGACACCGGCCTTGATCTCACCAAGATGAGCGAGGCGGCGGCGCACTTCCGCAAGGTCGCCCAGCGGCTCAAGGACACCGGCGCGCTCGACCCGAAGGTGCTCAACGTCGACACCAACACGCTTCTCTATCAGGTGCCGGGCGGCATGCTCTCCAACCTGATCTCCCAGCTCAAGCAGGCCAACGCCGAGGACAAGTACTACGACGTGCTGGCGGAGATTCCCCGCGTCCGCGAGGACTTCGGCTATCCCCCGCTGGTCACCCCGTCCAGCCAGATCGTCGGCACGCAGGCCGTGATGAACGTACTCACCGGCGAGCGCTACAAGATGGTGCCGAAGGAGTCCCGCGGCATGCTCAGGGGTGAGTATGGCAAGCTCCCCGGCGTCGTCAACGAGGAAGTCCGCGCCAAGGCGGGCATCAAGCCGGAGGAGGTCATCACCTGCCGTCCCGCCGACCTGCTCGAGCCGGAGCTCGCCAAGTACAGCGAGGAGTACGCCGACATCGCGCAGAGTACCGAGGATGTGCTCTCGCTCGCGCTGTTCCCGCAGGTCGCGCCGAAGTTTATCCAAAAGCGCAACCTGCGCACCCCGCGCCAGCCGCGCACCATCCAGCCGGTCGATCACCGCGAGCAAAACCGCAGCGTGGCCCCGGTCAGCAGAGGTTAATCCTTCGTAAAAAGAAGAACGCCGCCGGGCGTTCTTCTTTTTTGTATAAATCTTCCTCTCTTGTGCGCATACTAAGGTCATCTTACACATGGGAGGAAAACCAATGGAACTCAAAGGCAGCAAAACCGAAGCCGTGTTGTGGCAGGCGTTCGCGGACGAGTGCAAGGCGCGCACCAAGTACGAATTCTTCGCCGCACAGGCGCGCAAGGACGGCTATCAGCAGATCGCAGCGCTGTTTGACGAGACGGCGCGCAACGAAAAGGAACATGCCGAGATGTGGTACAAGGAGCTGCACGGCAATCAGATGCCGCAGACGCTCCCCGCCTTGCAGGAGGCCGCGCAGACCGAGAACCACGAGTGGACAGACCTCTACAAGGGCTACGCCCAAACCGCCCGCGAGGAGGGCTTCGACCAGATCGCCTCGCTCTTTGAGCAGGTCGGCGAGATCGAGCGCCAGCACGAGGCACGCTACCGCAAGCTGATCGAAAACATCGAGGGCGGGCTGGTGTTCTCGCGCAACGGCGACACCGTCTGGCAATGCATTGCCTGCGGGCACATCGTCGTCGGTCAGAAGGCTCCTGACACCTGTCCCGTCTGCGGCTACGCGCAGGGATATTTCCAGATCAAAGCCGAGAATTATTAAAGAGAACGGGAACGCAAGCGTTCCCGTTCTCTTTAAATCACATAGTCGTCGCCCCGACGGCTGATCTGTTGATCCAGCACGTCCTGCAGGGTGACGGAGTCCAGATAGTCGTTGATGACCTTGTCCAGCCCCTCCCAGATCGGCAGCGTGGCACAGTCCGCACGCCGGGCGCAGAGGTTTTGCTCCGCCTCCAGACACGCTACCGGCGCCAGCGTTCCTTCCGTCGTGCGGAGGATGTCACCCAGCGTATAGTCCTTCGGTGCGCGGGTGAGACGGTAGCCACCCTGATAGCCTCGCGTCGTTTGCAGCAGCTCGGCGCGGTTGAGGATCGGGATAATCTGCTCCAAATACTTTTTGGAGATTTCCTGCCGCCGTGCCACATCCTTGAGCGGCACATAACCGTCGCCCTGATACTCCGCCAGATCCAGCATCATCCGCAGTGCATAACGCCCGCGGGTTGAGATCATCATGTCGCCTCACCTCCGTTTTACCTATTATACTACTATTTTAGTAGGTTTTCAAGTTTTTGCAAAAACTTTCCTGAAAATGTATTTACAACTCCCCAAAGCGCGGGTATCATAACAGTATGGACACAAAGAAAGATAAAATTACATCGTTTCGTGCGCATCTCGCCCGCATCATTGAGATCGGTGCCTCCGAAGATCGCCTGAGCCGGGGCTATGACTTTCTTATTACCGGCATCATCCTCATCAATCTCACAGTGTCGATCCTCTGCACCTTTGACGAGCTGGACGCGGTGTACGGGCGCCTGTTTGACGCGGTGGAGGCGGTCACGGTGGCCTGCTTCGCCGTGGACTATGTGCTGCGGCTGGTCGCGGCAGAATTCATCTACCGCAAAGAGCCTGCATGGAAGTCTGTAGCGGCATATGTGCTGTCGTTCACCGGCATCATCGACCTGCTGAGCTTCCTGCCCTATTATCTGCCGATCTTCTTCCCGGCGGGCGCGGTGGCGTTTCGCATGTTCCGCGTCGTGCGCATCTTCCGGCTGTTCCGCATCACAGCATATTATGACTCTCTCAACGCCATCGCGGAGGTCATCGTCGGCAAAAAGCAGCAGCTGCTGTCCTCCGTGTTCATCATCGTCATTCTAATGCTGGGCTCCAGCCTGTGCATGTACAGCGTGGAGCATGACGCGCAGCCGGAGGTGTTTGCCAACGCGTTCTCCGGCATTTGGTGGTCGGTATCCACCCTTTTGACCGTCGGCTACGGCGACATCTACCCCATCACGACACTCGGCCGCGCGCTGAGCACGGTCATCACCTTCCTCGGTGTGCTGATGGTTGCGATTCCGACCGGTATTATCAGCGCAGGATTCGTCGAACAGTATAATCGGATTCAGGCCAACGCCACCATTGCCAAGGAGCAGGACATCCATTTCATCAAGTTCCAGCTCGAGGAGCATGACACATGGATCGGCCAGTCCGTCGCGGCGCTGCGTCTGCCCCACGGCGTCATTTTGACAGCGATCCACCGCGGACACAACGTTATCATTCCCCGCGGCGATCTGGTACTGACGGAGGGGGACACCATCGTGCTGGGCGCAGAGCCGCTGCGCGACGACGTGCCTATTGACCTCAAGGAGATCATTCTGCTGGAGAAAAGCCCGTGGAACGGGCAATGCATCCGTGATCTGGACATCTCGCGCCAAACCATCATCATCATGGTCAAGCGCGGCGACCGGGTGCTGATCCCCAAGGGTTCTACCCGCCTCATGGCGGGAGACACGCTGCTGCTGCACACCAAGGCGAACGTTGCCGGCAGCACCACTGTGGAGATATAAAAAGAGCGGCTTGCGCCGCTCTTTTCGTTTATTCTTCCTTGTCCTCGGCAAACGCCTTGTCGGTGTCCGACATGCACTCCATGTAGAGGTTGGAAACCTTACGGTCGCCCAGCCGCAGCCGGATCGGCGGAAACTGCGCCGCACCGGAGGCCATCTCGTAGGCTTTGGCATATTGCAGGAACGCCGAATACTCGTTTTCCACGCGCCCGCGCAGCGCCGCCATCGCCGGCTGCTCCAAAGGCATCTCCTCAAGAATACTGTCCAGCGATGCGCCGGTCACCTGATCCAACAGGCTGAACAGGCCGAGGAAGAAGCCTTCCTCCCGGTGGATCGAGGTCTCGGAGTTCTGCACCAGACGCTCCACAAAGCGCCCGCGCAGGAACGCCTTGCGCGCCAGCTCGTCGGAGGCGGTGGTGTTGACCTGCTTGAGGAACTGCGCCGTCGTCCACATCCGCAGCCCGTCGAGGCCCATCAGCGTCATGGCACGGCGCACCTCCGCGGCGATGTTTTCCCGGTTATAGCGCGCCTTGAGCGCGTGACGCAGGAACAGATGCGCCAGCATGGAATCCGTCTCCACGATGCGACAGCACATCTCGAAATTCGGGTGCAGCCTCATCAGCTCCGTCAGCAACCTGCCATAACCCGTGGCGGTCAGTGAGACCTGCTTGCTCACGGTGTCGGGCCGCTCGAAGTAATAGCCCTGGAAAAGTGTAAACTTGAGCTGCTGCACCATCTCGAACTCGCTCTCGGTCTCCACGCGCTCCGCCAGCAGCTGCGTGCGGCTGAAGCGCAGACGCTGGAGCAGATCCTTGACCTGAAGGCGGTTTTTGCCGCTGATGTCCAGACGGATCACATCGAAGGAGTTGATGATGCGGTCAAACTTAATGCGGCCGTTTTTCTCATTGTAGCTGTTGAGAGAGAGCTGATAGCCCGAACGCTGCAAGCCGGAGAGCTTGCTCACCAGTGCGTCGTTGACAAAAATATCGCTGGGCACCTCGACCACGATGTCCTTGGGATCGAACAGGTAGGCAAAGTCATCCATGATGAGGTTGCGCGTGAAGTTGATGTACGCAGGCAGGCCATTGGTCAGATTTTTGATGCCGAACACATTCATCGCGTCCAGCAGCACGCTCTTGGTCATCTCGTCGCCGTCCATGCCGAGGCCCGCGGCCCCGATCTGATCGTTGCGCCGATAGAGCAGCTCATACCCTGCGACGTTGTATACGGTATTGTAAATCGCCTGTCGTCCGATATAGGCAAGCATACGGTTGCGCCCCCTCTTGTTGTGTTTGCATATGCATGGATATTGTACCCCATTCGCTGCGGTATTGTCAAGCGCGAGCCACGGACCATGCTGGGTATGAAAAAAGGCGCCGTCCTGCGGGACGGCGTCTTTTTCTCTTCATCAGCCTTCGATTGCTTCCGCATCTCTGGCGCGGCGCTCCTCGATGGCGTCCTTGAGCACCATATCCTTGACCTGTATGGACGCCGTCTCTCATCTTGTCCCGGTATCTTCAAAACAGTCCTGTTTATTACGGTTTCCCATCTTCTACAGTCCCAATTAGCCTCAGCTATCGCAACCAGTCCCAACCTGGAAGCGGTAAAAAGGCTGTATGGACGCAGAGCTGCCGCTATTGGTCTTTTCTTCTCACGCTCGCCCGTCTAAAGTTCTTCTCACGCCCCGGCGTGGCCGACGGACAATCCTCGTCATAGGTAATCGGCATCTCACGTGCTTTCCTCAGTTGTCCCCGTTCTTCGTCTGTGAAAGCAAGCTCCGCAAGCTGTTGCGGCGTCAGCTTAGATGTATTGACCAAAGTAAACGCCACTTTAAAAGCTATTTGCAAGGCTTTGCCATTTTTAGTCGCTAATTAGTATCAAACGCTGTTCCTGCAATCGTAAACGACACAACGCTGTGTTCATCCACAGAACCCTTACCACCATCAATAGGGAATCCGCAGTCACGCAGTAACCTCACCTTTATTATCGCACACCCTTTTTCTCTTGTCACTCCTTGCACATAGGTAATCTGCCGATATGGTTTTGCAAAACATATTTTCCTTTAGAAATGAATTGTTTATAACCATATGCAATAATCATACTTACAAAAAACAATCCCGTGCCAACTACAATTTGGCTGATCACTTTTTCAGGAGCCAACCAGAAAAAGCCTGTCTTAAATATTAATATATGCACCAAGTAAATTTCATAAGAATAAGCTGATAGCTCAATACACAGCCGCTTTACAACAGGTATATTATACAGCAATAACGATAGGCATATATAGCCAAAAAAAGCCGGAACGTCATTAAAAACACGCAATTTTGGTTCTGCTAACGCCATTGCAGTTTGAATCCCTATTCCTAACACAGCACCTATAACCAAATGACTTTTTTTAATCAGAACAGTGTTTCCTTCATAGTTTTTTCCCGCCATGTGCATTCCGAGTGCAAATTCCCAAATATATTGTAAAAAAAAGCTGTTCCATGTTCGTATGTCCGTTTTATTAAGTAAAAAAACAAAAATCCACCACAGTATGCTTGTCCCAAAGCACACAGGGAGAAATACTTTCTCATTCCGTTCTTTGAAATGGCACATAGGGATAAAAAATAAATAAAACTGAATAATTGTTGATATAAACCAAAGCTGAGTGCCGAAACTACTTTCATATTTAGGCACTACCATCTTAAATAAGAACAAATGGCTAAGAAAGGCATAGATGGTATCCGTTGAATCATGCATCCATGGCAATAAGGCAGAAATAGCAACGACAATAATATAAGGGATATAAATCTTAAAAAATCTCTTCTTGAGAAACTCCATGTATGTTTGTTTATGTCTTAAATAGCTTAGATACAAACCATAACCGGAGCAAAAAAAGAAAACGTGGACGCCTGTTCCGCCAATATTTGATGCTAATTTTATATAAGAAGGTACCTTTGTAATGAACACCGAAATGAGGTGAAAGAGAACAATCGTAAGAATAGAATAGCCCTTTAAATAATCAATGTCTGTCTGTCTGTCTGTCTGTCTGTCTGTCTGTCTGTCTGTCTGTCTGTCTG
>CAMVTO010000065.1 GCA_947170435.1 uncultured Clostridia bacterium
GCGAAAGGTCACTGTTAATTGTATAGCGATATGCCATTAGCAGTGATACCTCGCGGCCAAAACGGGACCGGAACCGGCCCGTAACTCTAAACTAGGAGGAAACACCAAATGCATATCACAGACCCCATTGCGGATATGCTCACCCGCATCCGCAACGCAAACAATGCAAGACATGAGACTGTTGATGTTCCCGCCTCGAACATGAAGAAGAGCATCGCTCAGATTCTGCTCGACGAGGGCTACATCAAGAGCTTCCAGGTCGAAGACGACGGCGTACAGGGCATGATCCACATCACGCTCAAGTACAACGGCAAGGACAAGGTCATCACCGGCCTTCGCCGCGTTTCCAAGCCGGGCCTTCGCGTCTACGTCGGCGCGGATGAGCTCCCCCGCGTGCTCCGCGGCCTCGGCGTTGCCATCGTCTCCACGTCCAAGGGCGTCATGACCGACAAGGCCGCTCGCGCGGCGCACGTCGGCGGCGAAGTCCTGGCGTTCGTGTGGTAAGGAGGGCAGAGAACAATGAGTCGTATTGGTAGAATGCCCGTTGCCGTTCCCGCCGGTGTTGAAGTCAAGATCGCGGATGGCAACCTTGTCACTGTCAAGGGCCCGAAGGGCACCCTGACCCAGCAGCTCAGCCCCGCCATGACCCTCAAGCAGGAGGGTGCGGAGATCCACGTGACTCGTCCCAACGACGAGAAGGAAAACCGCGCGCTGCATGGTCTGACCCGTGCGCTGCTGCACAACATGGTCGTCGGCGTGACCGAGGGCTACAAGAAGGAACTCGATATCAACGGCGTCGGTTACCGTGCCGCCAAGGAGGGCAAGAAGCTCGTCCTGACCATCGGTTACTCTCATCCCGTTGAGGTGGAGGAGATCGACGGTATCACCATTGATGTCCCCAACCCGAACCACCTCGTCGTTTCGGGCTGCGACAAGCAGAAGGTCGGCCAGTTCGCCGCCGAACTGCGTGAGAAGCGCCCGCCCGAGCCGTACAAGGGCAAGGGTATCAAGTACACGGATGAGGTCATCCGCCGTAAGGTCGGTAAGACCGGCGTCAAGAAATAAGGAGGTGTGCCGAAATGATCAAAAGACCCGATACCAAAGCGCAGCGCTTAAAGCGTCATAAGAGAGTCCGTTCCAAGGTGTCCGGCACGCCCGAAAGACCCCGTCTGAACGTATTCCGCAGTGAGAAGAACATCTATGCCCAGATCATCGACGACGTCGCCGGCAACACGCTTGTTGCGGCTTCCTCGCTCGACAAGGAGATCGAGGGCAACGGCGGCAACAAGACCGCGGCGCGTGCGGTCGGCAAGCTGATTGCCGAGCGTGCAAAGGCCAAGGGCATCGACACGGTCGTGTTCGACCGCGGCGGTTACCTGTATCACGGCCGTGTCGCGGAACTGGCCGAGGGCGCCCGTGAGGGCGGTCTGGAATTCTAAGGGAGGAGGAAATCAACATGCCCAGATTTGAAAGAGAACAAAGCGAGTATATGGAAAAGCTCGTTTTCCTCAACCGCGTTTCCAAGACCGTGAAGGGCGGCCGCGTGGCGAAATTCTCCGCCCTGATGGTCGTCGGTGACGGCAAAGGCAAGGTCGGCTACGGCCTTGGCAAGGCGTCCGAAGTTCCCGAGGCGATCCGCAAGGGCCTCGAGGCCGCCAAGAAGAACATGATCACCGTCACGCTCGAGGGTACCACCATTCCCCACGAGACCATCGGTGAGTTCGGTGCGGGCCGCGTGCTGCTCAAGCCCGCCGCTCCCGGTACCGGCGTCATCGCCGGCGGCGCGGTACGTGCGGTCGTCGAGGCCGCGGGTATCAAGGATATCCGTACCAAGTGCCTGCGTTCCAACAATCCCAACAACGTCGTCGGTGCGGCGTTCGAGGGTCTCAAGTCCATGCGCAATGCCCAGCAGGTCGCCCAGATCCGCGGCAAGAGCGTGGAAGAGATCAAAGGCTAAGGAGGAGCGAACATGGCTAAACTGAATGTTGAGCTCGTCAAGAGCCTGAACGGCAGACATGCGAAGCACATCGCCACTGCCAACTCCCTCGGGCTGCGCAAGATCGGTGATTCCACCGTCCAGCCCGACAACGACCAGACCCGCGGCAAGATCGCTCAGATCGGCTATCTGCTCAAGGTCACCGAAGTGAAATAAGGAGGAGATGTCGAAATGAAACTTCATGAACTGTCTCCTGCCGCTGGTTCCAACAAGGAAGCTTACCGCAAGGGCCGCGGCAACGGCAGCGGCAATGGCAAGACCGGCGGTCGCGGCCACAAGGGCCAGAAGGCCCGCAGCGGCGGCGGCGTCCGCATTGGGTTTGAAGGCGGCCAGATGCCCCTGACCCGTACCACCCCGAAGCGCGGCTTCAACAACATCTTCGCGAAGCCCTATGAGATCATCAACCTGAGCGCGCTCAATCGTTTTGAGGACGGCGAGACTGTCACCGCAGAGGCGCTGCTTGCCAAGGGCATCCTGTCCAAGTGCGAATACGGCTACAAGGTGCTCGGCAATGGCTCCGTGAAGAAGAAAGTCACCGTACAGGCGTCTGCGTTTTCCCAGTCCGCGAAGGAAGCCATCGAGGCGGCTGGCGGAAAGGCAGAGGTGGTCTAAGTGATTCAAACGATCCGCAAGGCCTGGGGTATTCCCGAGCTGCGCAAGAAGATCATCTTCACAATCATGATCCTCTTGATCTTCCGCCTCGGCAATGCGATCCCTGTGCCCTACGTCAACACCGACCTGCTCCAGTCCTATCTGGACGGCATGAGCACCACGGTGCTGGGCCTGTACAACGTGATGTCTGGCGGCGCCTTCGCGCAGGCGACGGTGTTCGCCCTGGGCGTCCAGCCGTATATCAACAGCTCCATCATCATCCAGCTGCTGACCATCGCCATCCCCGCCCTCGAGCGTCTGGCTCGTGACGGCGGCGAGGCCGGCAAGAAGAAGATCGCATCCATCACGCGCTACGCTACCGTCGCCATCGCCCTGCTCCAGGGCCTCGGCTACTATATGCTGATGCGCAACTACGGCATCCTTGAGCAGTCCGGCTTCGGCGTCGCTCTGGTCATCATCGTCTCGTTCGTCGCCGGCTCCGCCTTCGTCATGTGGCTGGGCGAGCAGGTCAACGAGTTCGGTATCGGCAACGGCATTTCCATCATCCTGTTCGCGGGCATCGTGTCCCGTGTCCCGACGATGGTCTCCGCCGCCCGCAGCTATATCCTCACCGCGGAGAACACGGGTCTTGCGTGGCTCTATATGTTCCTGCTGGTCGTCGGTATGCTGCTGCTGATCATCCTGATCGTGCACGTCAGCGCTGCTGAGCGCCGTATCCCGGTTCAGTACGCGAAGCGTCAGGTTGGCCGCAAGATGTACGGCGGCCAGGCGTCGACCCTCCCCATGAAGGTCAACATGAGCGGCGTTCTGCCGATCATCTTCGCGCAGAGCATCGCCTCCCTGCCTGCCACGGTTGCGGCATTCCTGCCGACTCCGGCGGAGGGCAGCTTCGGCGCTGCGTTCCTCAATGCCATTGACACGAAGTCCGTGCTGTACCTGTTCGTGTACTTCATGATGATCATTGGCTTCAGCTATTTCTACGCCACCATCCAGTTCAACCCTGTTGAGATCTCCAACAACCTGAAGCGCCAGGGCGGCTTCATTCCGGGCTTCCGTCCCGGCAAGCCGACCAGCGACTTTATTGCGAAGGTGCTCTCGAAGGTGACGCTGTTTGGCGCTATCTATCTCGGTATCGTTGCGATCGCGCCGCTGATTGTCGGCAAGGCCATCAACAACAACGCGCTCGCCATCGGCGGTACGTCCGTCATCATCGTGGTCGGCGTTGCACTGGAGACGGTGCAGGCGCTGGAGAACCAGATGCTGATGCGTCAGTACAAAGGCTTCCTTGAATAAAGGAGAGAAGAGATGAACCTGATTTTGTTGGGCGCTCCCGGCGCGGGCAAAGGCACACAGGCTGCCATCCTCGCCAAGGAGCTGAGCATTCCGACCATCTCCACCGGCAACATCCTCCGCGCGGCAGTTGCCAGCGGCAGTGAGCTGGGCAAGCGGGCAAAGGCCTGCATGGAGAGCGGTGCGCTGGTGTCCGATGAGATCATCATCGGCATCATCCGCGACCGTCTCGCCGAACCCGACTGTGCGAAGGGGTACATCCTAGACGGTGTGCCCCGCACCATCGGCCAGGCCGAGGCGTTGGAAGAAAACGGTATCCAGTTTGACCACGTGGTTTCCATGGAAGTCTCGGACGAGACGATCATGGAGCGCATGGGCGGGCGGCGCGTCTGCCCCAAGTGCGGCGCTACGTACCACATTGTTGCGGTGCCTCCCAGGCAGGACGGCATCTGCGACGAGTGCGGCAGCGAACTGATCACGCGCAAGGATGATGCCCCCGAGACGGTAAAATCGCGTCTCGCGGTCTATCACAAGGAGACAGAACCGCTCAAGGAGTTCTACCGCTCCCGCGGCGTTCTGGTTCCGGTGGAGGATCAAGGCTCCGTCGAAGCCACCTCCGCGGCGATCCTCAAGCTGCTAAAGGAGTAAGCAAATTCATGATTACACTGAAATCAGCACGAGAGATCGAATTGATGCGCCGGGCGGGAAAAATTACCGCGGCTGCCCGTGCCTTGGCAGGGGAAATGGTAAAGCCCGGCGTAACAACCCGAGAGATCGACAAAGCAGTACACCGATTCATCAAGTCACAGGGCGCCGAGCCGTCGTTCCTCAACTACAACGGCTACCCCGCCAGCGTCTGCATTTCCGTCAATGACGAGATCATCCACGGCATCCCCGGTAACCGGGTGCTGCAGGAGGGCGACATCGTCAGCGTGGACGTGGGCGCGTATATCGGGGGATTCCACGGCGACTGTGCGGCCACCTACGCCTGCGGAAAAATTTCCGAAGAGGCGCAGCGGCTCATCGACGTCACGAGGCAGAGCTTCTTTGAAGGCATCAAAAATGCCCGCGAAGGCTGTCGGGTGTCCGACATCGGACACGCGGTGCAGGAATATGTGGAGGCGAACGGATTCTCCGTTGTGCGTGAGTATGTCGGCCACGGCGTCGGCAGACAGATGCACGAAAGCCCCGAGGTGCCGAACTACGGCGCACCGGGCCACGGCCCCAAGCTCCTGCGCGGCATGACGATCGCGGTTGAGCCGATGGTCAACATGGGCACGGCTGCCATCAAGCAGATGCCGGACGGCTGGACTGTTCGGACGGCGGATGGCAAATACGCCGCGCACTATGAAAACACGCTGCTCATTACAGCCGGCGAGCCGGAACTTCTGACGGTTCCCGCCCCTTGAGGAAGTGTGTATGGAAATCACGAGAGCGCATCTGGTCGAGGCGACGGCCGGTCGCGAGAAGGGCAAGCTCTTTTACGTCATGGAGACAGACGGAGAGTACCTGCTTCTCTCGGACGGCAAGAGCCGCCGGGTCGAAGCGCCGAAGCGGAAAAAGCGCAAGCATACCCGCTTTATCGCCGATACGGAAGACCGCGTCGCTGCAAAGATCAGAGAGAACGAAAAAGTCACAAACAGTGAGCTTCGCAAATCAATCGCATCGTACAACGGTGCAGACAATTCCGACCAGGAGGGATAACACTTGGCGAAATCCGACATGATCGAAGTGGAGGGCACGGTGGTTGAATCCCTGCCCAACACCACATTCCAGGTAGATATCGGAAACGGCCACACAATTTTGGCCCACATTTCCGGCAAGCTCAGAATGAATTTCATCCGGATCCTGCCCGGTGATAAGGTCACGGTGGAGATGTCCCCGTACGACCTGACCCGCGGTCGGATCACATGGCGTACCAAGTAACAAGGATAATGGAGGTTCAGACATGAAAGTAAGACCGTCCGTGAAGCCCATGTGCGAGAAGTGCAAGATCATTCGCCGCAAAGGCCGTGTCATGGTCATCTGCGAGAATCCGAAGCACAAGCAGCGCCAGGGCTGAGAAGAATTGGAGGTAAATTGAATGGCACGTATTGCCGGTATTGACCTGCCGAAGGACAAGCGCATTGAGATCGGCTTGACCTACATCTACGGCATTGGCAGAAAGAGCGCCTGCGACATCCTCGAGAAGGCTGGCGTGAATCCTGATACCCGCGTTAAGGATCTGTCCGACGCGGACGAAGCAAAGCTGCGTGAGGTCATCGACCACGGCTACATCGTCGAGGGCGACCTGCGCCG
>CAMVTO010000066.1 GCA_947170435.1 uncultured Clostridia bacterium
TGGGCATCCCCGACGATCTGCCGTGGCAGGAGATCGCGGACAGCGTGACGCTGACGAGCGGCGGCTATGGACATTTGACGCACGAGGATGTGCTGAAGATTTTTGAGGCGTGCAGAGGATGAAACGGATCGCTTCCGCTGCGATGGTATTTGCTGCGTTGATCATCGCCGCCTGCGCGGCAAACGGCACACCCGAGAAGCCGTCGACGACCGGAACGGTGACGGAAGGTACGGAAACCTATCGCGGCTTTACCCTCGACAATGTGCTGCATTCGCCGCACGACGGGGACATTCACTACAACGCCTACATTCCCGAAAGCTACGACGGAAGCAAGCCCTATGCGCTATTTTTCACGCTGCCGGGCTATGAGGGGCTGTACTTTCAGGGCGTCGGCGTCAACCTCCGCGCGGAGGCGTTCGGGTTTGAGGCACAGAAGTATATCGAGGACATGATCGTCGTCGCGCCGCAGCTTTCGGATTGGGGCGAGACCTCGGCAAATCAGACCATCGCGCTGATCGAATTCTTTTTGGAGCGCTACAGCATCGACCCCGCGCGGGTCTACGCCAACGGCTATTCCGGCGGCGGGGAGACCATGTCGCTTGTCATGGCGAAGCGCCCGGAGCTGTTCGCGGCGTACCTGCACGTCAGCTCCCAGTGGGACGGCGCGTATGAGCCGGTGGTCGAGGCGCGAACGCCGGTGTACCTCTTTGTCGGTGAGAGCGACGAGTATTACGGCTCCCAGCCGACCAAAACCGCATACAACGCGCTGCGTGACCTCTACCTCGCGCAGGGTCTGACGGAGGACGAGATCGCGAAGCTGCTGGTGCTGGACGTGAAGGAGCAGAAATGGTTCACCGAGCGCGGGATAAGCAATCAGCACGGCGGCGGTGGGCTGGCGGCGCGGGACGAAAGCGTTATGACCTGGCTGTTCAGTAAGACACGAAACACGGAAAGGACGGAACACGATGAAAAAGAGACTTCTTCCTATGCTGCTGGCGACAGCGATGGCTTTTAGCGTTGCCGTACCGACTCTTGCGGCGGATTACAGCGACGTATCCGCCGCCGCGTGGTACGCGCCCGCCGTGGCGGACATGACGGCGCGGGGACTGATGAACGGCATCGGCGGCAATCGCTTTTCTCCAAGCGGCACATTCACCCGTGCGCAGCTTGCGACGGTGCTCTATCGCATGGCGGGCAGTCCCGCCGTGACGGGTGAGGACAGCTTCGCCGACACCGCGGATGACGCGTGGTATGCGCCCGCCGTGCTTTGGGCGGAGCAGAGCAAGGTGGTCAACGGCATCGGCAACGGGCAGTTCGGCCCGGAGCACGCTACCACGCAGGAGCAGCTGATGACCATGCTCTACCGCGACGCAGGCGAGCCGGAGAGCAGCGCGGCATCTGACGCCTCCGGCTGGGCGGCGAAGGCGGTGGGCTGGGCTCGGGCCGAGGGACTTGTCAGCGGGAGTGAGCTGGCCTTCGTGCCCGCAGCCGACGCCAACCGCGCGCAGATCGCGGTCATCGTCTCACGGTATCTGCAAGCAAAAACGCAGGAAAGCCCCGTCACGGCGGCAAAGCGTGCGCTGGTGGTGTATTTCAGCGCGGCAGACAACGACGGCATCGACGCGGTTTCGGCGGCAACGGTGGTGGCGCATGAGGGCAGCGACTACGGCTCGGCGCAGCTGGCGGCGAAGTTCATCGGCGATTACACCGGCGCGGACGTGTCCGCCATCGTGACGGAGCAGAGCTATCCCGCGGAGTACAACGCCATGGCGGATATGGCAAAAGTACAGCGCGACAACGACGAGCGCCCCGCGCTCAAGAGTAAAATTGAAAACTTTGCGGACTACAATACGGTATTTCTGGTCTATCCCGTCTGGTGGTACACGGTGCCGATGCCGATCTACAGCCTGCTGGATGAATACGATTTCAGCGGCAAGACCATCATCCCGGTCATCACCCACGCCGGCAGCCGCGACGGCGGCACGCTCTCCGTGCTGCGCGCGGAGGAGCCCAACGCGACGGTGCTGGACAACGCCTTTGTCAGCAGCGCAAGCAGCGTTGCGGGGCAGAAAGCAGCCATTGAAAGCTGGCTGGACGGACTGGGAGAGTATTGGAAATAAAAACCATTTGAACATTTGAAAAGGAGGCATCGCCATGGAAACTCAGAAAGTCGTATTCATCAACAAGGCGCTGAACACTCGTCTGGCGGGCCTGCTCCGCATCCCCGACAGCTTCGATCTCAGCAAGAACTATCCCGCCATCGTCGTCACCGGCCCGATGCTCTCTGTCAAGGAGCAGGCGCAGTCGGTCTATGCCGAGCGGCTGACCGAGGCGGGCTATGTGACGCTGGTGTTTGACGGCACCTATTTCGGCGAGAGCGAAGGCACGCCGCGCGGTCAGGAACTGCCGGACGTCAAGGAGAGCGACATCGAGGGCGCGGTGGATTATCTGTGCAGCCTGCCCTATGTGGACAGCAAGCGCATTGGCGGTCTCGGCATCTGCGGCTCCGGCTCGTACATGTCGGTAGCGGGCGTTAAGGAGCCGCGCATCAAGGCGGTTACGGCTATCGTCCCCGCTATTGCGGACATCTCCACCTCGCCCATGATGGGCTTCTTCAAGCCGGAGGAGGAAGTGAAGGCAGCGAAGGAAGCCTACGACAAGGGCGAGGGCAAGTTGATGCATCTCAACTTCATGCCCCGCGCATTTGATGAGGGCGCGGCGTACTATTACAGCGCCCGCGGTACGCATCCGCGCTGGACGAATCAGGTGGTGGCGTGGAGCCAGCTGGAGCTCGTCAAGTACAACGTGCCGAACATCATGAAGGACATGACGAAACCCTACTGCGTCATCACCGGCGAAAACGCCTGGTCGAAGCCGTCGTCCGAGGATGTGTTCAACGCCGTACCTCACAACAACAAGGAGATGCACGTCATCCCCGAGGCAAGCCACTTCGACCTGTACGACCTTGCGCCCTTTGTTTCCGAGGCGTTCGAGTTCATCCTGCCGTTCTTCAGCAAGAATCTGTGAGATAATGCGTGCATCAAATTGCCGAATCGGCGCAAAACCATCGTCACAGTAAATAAGAACTACACCCATGAGGCTGGACGCTCCAGTCTCATGGGTGTTTCTATTACTTGATCGCGATGGCGTCCTCCTCGCCGAGCGCACCGCGCGCGTAGGCGTCGCGGAGGTCCTGTGCCTGTGCCACCTGACGGTTGTACTCCGTGTCGCCCTTCTTGCGGCGCTGGTGCTGCTGCCGGTTGTAGGTGCGCTGGTATTCCCGCTGTATGAAAAGCGCAGATCTTTGCCCTTGCACGAAGTGCAAGTTTACACGAGCAGGGTCGAGGGATAGAATGATAGCGTATTTCAGGGCGGATCATTCTTAGGGCGGAGCGAAGAGACAAGGGGGAAGTATGCCCTTTTGCTCCCATTAAGACCGTGAAATGCACAATATGAAGGACCAAGAAGACTGTAAATTGCCGATTGCGGCGGTTTGCGGTCTTTTTTGCGTCCAAAGAAAAATCGAAAGGAGCACAGAACCATGAGTGAATTCAGCGAAATCTTTGGAACCCCGCAGGAGGATGGGATGGAGCCCGACTTCAACGCTATTTTTGGCGGAGAAGCCGCGGACGCACCACCGATTCCCGTCGAGGAGCCGAAATCCACCGACATCCCCGCAACGGAAACCCTTGCGCCGGACGTCCCCGCGGCAGAAGCGCGCTCGGATGAGAGCGCAGCGGCGTCTGCCGAAGAAATACAAAATCCGAAACGACGAAAACCACCGAAAAAGCCAAAAGCAAAACAAAGGAACCCGATGCAGAGCCGGATCTTTTCGCGGCTTTCAATGATCAGGGCGATGCCCCTGAACCGCCTGCGCAAGGAACGATTTTGGCGGCGTCCCCCGCGGGACAGGTCTCGCTCTTTGACAAGCCTGCCGTGTTTTCCTACGGCGGCGCCAAGGAACCGATCGAGGACGCATCTATGACCTTTGAGGAGCTTCGCATTCAGAAGTGCGAGGACTTCCCGGAACTGGAGAGCGGCAAGAGCGTGTCGTGGCGCGTCGGTTTTCCAGCCGGGACAAGCACCTTACCAACGGTACGCGGAGTTACTCATGGATTCATGTCACCGGCGACCGCACACGGAAACGTGCCTATATCACGGAAGGCCCGCTCAAGGGCGACGTGGCGAGCTATCTCGCAAACGACGCGCTGTTCGTCTGCACCGGCGGCGTCAACGCCACCAACGGCCTAAAGGGGACGCTGGAAGACCTTGGCGTAACAGAGATTGTGGAGGCGATGGATATGGATCAGATGGTGAATCCGCAGGTGCGAAACGGCATCCTTACCATGCGAAAAGAAATCTTAAAGATACCAAACATCAAATACTCGAAATACTCGTGGAATCCGGCGTACAAGGGAGTGGACGACTATTTCCTCAGCCGCGTCGCCGCAATGTAAGAAAGGAAAACAACATGAAACAGTTGGAAATCTGGCAATCGTATGCGCACAGCGCGAAAATACGCTGCTTATGGTGCAGCACGGTCGGGTAAAGGTTGTCACATACCGACATGGGGGTTACATCACGCTTCATGCGGACTGGGATGATGACAAGCGGATCGAGGGCATCATCGAGGAGCTGAACTTCGGCAGATTTGCTGAGAAAGTGGCGTAAGGAATAAGGTGTTTATCACTGATAGAGAAAGGGGACTGACATTGTGAACGAATGGAAAAACATCATTGGCGCGGCTTCGGGCGATAAAGAGCATGTGCTGGGGAAGTTTTTGCACTTCTCGCTTGCTAACGTTCTTGTAGACAAAGCGGAGTTCAGCGAGCTTTGCGAGGATATTCTCGGCACGCCCTACACCGGAGGCAATCGAGTGACCGTATCAGACGCATTCCGCTCTGCTACGGGGGACATTCGGGAGCGCCTCTGCGTGAGAGACGGGAGCGAACAGACCATTTTTGAGATCTATTGCCGAGACAACATGAAATCTGACGACGGAATGTGCAGGGAACTGGTAAAGGAGACGTTGAACCAGCGTACCAACCAATACAGGAAGCTGGCAAATATCCACTATCACAAGACGGATCAGAGCTTCAGCTTTGATGATCTTGCCCCTGACGCGGACGTGGATGCTTTGGCGATTTGCCGAAGGGCGGAGGAAATGTTTGACTTGTATCAGCGCTGCGCAAACCGCAGGCAGGTGGAGACGGTTTGCCTCAACTTCCTGCGCGGACTGGAAGCAACGAAGGTGAGCGTTAACGGTCACCTCTACTTTGTGCCGAAACACGCGATGGAGCAGGTCGACGTCTTTGAGAGCTTCATCGCTGAACTGAACGATCACAACCGAAATGATCGAAGGCTGACCGCGAACAGTTTCTATATCATCGACGACGCGAAGCAGCGCGAGAAGATGACGGAGGAGTTCTATATTGCGGTCAAAAAGGAGATCGCCCAGTATCAGGAGAAAGCGGACTATCTCATCAAGAGCGGCAGCCGCAGCCCGTCCGTTTTGGAACACTGGGTTGTTAAGATCGCCAATCTGGAGGAGAAAAAGCGGCACTACGAAGAGATCCTTCGTCGCGAGCTGGATGGCCTCGATGACGAGTTCGGCGATCTGAAGCTGCTCTCACAGGAGCTGTCTGTACGCGCAAAGGGACTTCGTGCGCGGCAATCCGCAAAGGCAGCATGAGTAAACAATAGGATACGGCGGCTTGGAATGTGTTGAGCATCCAAGCCGCCGTTTATTTTTGTTGCTATTTTTATCCTATCGCGCTACAATGCATTTATTATCTGATACTGGAGGAGAAAACCATGGCAAAAGGAAAAAAGAAGCTCGCTAAGAGCGCGAAGAAGAATGCTGCCGCTGTGAAAAAGGCGCAGGAGACCGCTCCGGTTGCAGCGCCGACGGTGGAGACCGCGCCCGTCGTAGCTGTTGAGGAACCGGCGAAAGTGGAAGCGCCGGTCGTGACCGTTGAGGAACCGGCGAAAGTGGAAGCGCCGGTCGTGAACGCAGAAGCGCCGAAGGCGGAGAAGAAAGCGCCTGCGAAGGCTGCAAAGGAGACCGCGCCCGAGAAAGCGGCCAAGGTCGAGAAAGAGGAAAAGAAAGAAGCGGCTGCGGAAGCGAA
>CAMVTO010000067.1 GCA_947170435.1 uncultured Clostridia bacterium
CCATTGCGCAGGAGCTGGGCGTGCCGGTGAAGTACGTCGGACTTGGCGAGGGCATTGACGACCTCGAGCCGTTCGATGCCAAGGAATATCTCAAGAACTTTATCTGATTGACCCGACAGGAGGTCGCATGATATGAAATTTGTATTGGCAACGCAAAATCCGAAAAAGCGGGAGGAAATGGCGGCGATCCTCTCCGACCTCGGCGTCGAGGTCGTGACCGAGGAGGAAGTAGGCGTCAAGGTCGAGGTCGAGGAGACCGGCGAGACCTTTGCCGAGAACGCCGCGCTCAAGGCAAAAGCGGTGATGGAAGCCACGGGGCTTCCGTCCATCGGCGACGATTCGGGGCTTTGCGTGGATATCCTCAACGGTGCGCCGGGCATCTATTCTGCCCGCTACGGCGGCGAGGGTCTGGACGATGCGGGACGCTGCCGCCTGCTGCTGGAAAATCTGCGGGGGCTGACTGACCGCCGCGCGCACTTTGAGACGGTCATCTGCTGCGCGTTCCCAAGCGGCGAATGGCTCGCCGCGCAGGGACGGTGCGACGGCACGATCGCGTTTGCGCCCATGGGGGCGAACGGCTTCGGCTACGACCCGATCTTCTTTATCACCAATCTGAAAAAAACCTTTGCCCAGCTCACCGCCGAGGAGAAGGCGGCGATCTCGCACCGCGGCAATGCGCTGCGAGAGTTTAAGGAGAAGCTGGCGGAGTATCTGGCAGAACACCCGGAGGGATAAGGGCACATGGAATTGACCGGAAAACAGCGCGCGCAGCTGCGCGCCATGGCGAACAGCCTTGAGCCGGTGGTGCACATCGGCAAGGACGGCATCGGCGATAACCTCGTCAAGCAGGCGAATGACGCGCTGGAGGCGCGGGAACTGATCAAGTGCCGCGTGCTGGAAAACTGCGAGCTCACCGCCCGCGAGGCGTGCGACGAGTTGAGCCGTCTGACCCGCAGCGAACAGGTGCAGGTGATCGGCACAAAGTTTGTGCTCTATCGCGAGACCCACCGCAAGGACAAAAAGGACAAGATCGTTCTCGTGAAAGCGAAGAAAAAAGTATGAAGCTTGGCATTTACGGCGGCAGCTTCAACCCGCCGCATTTGGGACATCTGCACGCTGCCATCGCCGCGGCGAAGTATCTGGAGCTGGATCAGCTGCTGCTGATCCCGGCGGGTATTCCGCCCCACAAGCGGCTCGACGAGCCGGGCGCGGAGCATCGAGCCGCCATGACAGGGTTTATGGCGCAGCAGGCGGCGCTGGAGACGGGCATCCCCGTCAAGGTCTCCCGCATGGAGATCGAACGCGGCGGCAAAAGCTACACCGCCGACACCGTGCGCATGCTGCACGAACAGCAGCCCGATGACGAGCTGTGGCTGCTGATGGGGACGGATATGTTCCTCACCTTTCAGGACTGGTACCACCCGGAGGAGATTCTCACGCACGCGGGCATCTGCGCCTTTGGCCGCAGCGAGCAGGATACGGAGGAGCTTTTCTCTGTACAGCGGAAATACTTGTCAGAACGCTATTCAAACGCTCGTATTGCGACGATGGTGCTGCCGAATCTGGTGGAGGTCTCGTCCACCGCGCTGCGCGATATGCTGCCTGCGGGCGGGGAATACCTTGCACCGCAGGTCTACGGCTATATCCTGCGGGAGCATCTGTATGGAACCAATCTTGATCTGAAGCGTCTTACTTTAGAGGAACTGCGCCCGGTGGCGCTGTCCTACCTCAAGGCGAAGCGTGTGCGGCATGTGTTGGGTGTGGAGCAGGAGGCGATCCGTCTTGCGGAAAAGTACGGTGCGGACGTCAACAAGGCGCGCTTTGCGGCGCTGCTGCACGACTGCACCAAGAAGCTGGACATTGGCGAGCAGTTGGCGCTGTGCGCACAATACGGCGTCGAGCTGGATGAGCTGGAGCGGGTTTCCCTCAAGCTCCAACACGCGAAAACCGGCGCGGCGATCGCGCGGGAGGTGTTCGGCGCGCCGCAGGACGTCTGTGACGCGATCCTCTGGCACACCACCGGCAGGCCCAACATGACAATTTTGGAAAAGGTGATCTATCTCGCGGACTACATCGAGCCGAGCCGTGACTTTGACGGTGTGGAAGCCCTGCGCGAGGCAGTGTATGATGACATTGACCGCGGTTTGGCGCTGGGCCTCAAAATGAGCATCGAAGAGCTGGAGGGCTACGGCAGAGCGGTGCATGAACACACCCGCGCGGCCTATGAATACATCAGAAAGAAATTGGGAGAACAGGATGGCTAACAGCGATTTCCGTGACAAGTTAAAACTGAAACAAACGGAAGCCAAGCTGAAGTTCTACGAAAACAGCGGGGAGGCATGGGAACAGATCCATGGTTTTCTCACCGATCCGACGCATTGGATCGTGGCTGGGATCGTGGTTTTGCTGGCGGTTGCCGGTATTTTTGCAGTGAAGTTTCTCGACTCCGTGCGCGCCCCGGAGATCCATCCTGATACGGGGCCGATCGTCCTCGGCGAGCCGGTGGACGGCGAGGAAGGCGAAGCCCTGGAGGAAATCGACGACAGCAACACCGAGCAGCCGCTGCTCAGCGGTGCGCGCAAGGAGAATTTTTACACCTTCCTGCTGTTCGGTACGGATAAATTCAGTGGCAGCACCGACACCATCATGGTCGTGAGCTACGACGTGAAGAATCAGAAGCTCAACCTGATGAGCATTCCCCGCGACACGATGGTCAACGTCAGCTGGGACATCAAGAAGATCAATTCCGTCTACGCCATGGGCGGCATAAAAGCCTTGCAGAAGCATGTCAGCAAGCTGATCGGCTTTACACCGGACTACTATGTGAAGATTGATTTGCAGGCCTTTATCGACGTGGTAGATCTGCTCGGCGGCGTGGAGTTTGACGTGCCCATCCCCATGCACTACCACGATCCGTATCAGGACCTGAGCATCGACCTGGAACCGGGGGTGCAGACCCTCAACGGCGAACAGGCGATGGGCCTCGTCCGCTTCCGCAAGAGTGACCGCGGCGCCAACGGCCGCATCAGCGGCTACGATGACACGGGACGCGTGGCCACGCAGCAGGCGTTTTTGAAGGAAATGTTCAAGCAGTGCCTGCAGGTCAAGAACTGGACAAAGATCACCCGTTATGTGGAGATTTTCCAAAAGAATGTGGAGAGCGATCTGACGCTGGGCAATATGCTCTGGTTCGCGCGGCAGGCGATGAACCTCAGCGAGGACAGCTTCCAGACCATGACCGCTCCCGCCAACTACTACGCGCAGGCTTGGAGCCGCTCGATCCGGCAGATGCAGTCCTATGTGACCATCTATACCAACCAGATGATCCCCTTGGTGAACGATTATTTTAACCCCTATCTCACCAGAGTGACGGTTACAAACATGGACATCATGTCGATCAATGCCGATGGCAGCATCTCTTCCACCTCCGGTTATGTGGCGGACAGCCGTGCTGAGGTGCCGCCGGTCAAGGAAAATGAGGACTCGGAGGAGACAGATCCTGCGGAAGCGCAGGAGCCTTCGCATGAGACGGATCCCACCGATGCTGAGACGGCTGAGCCCCCATCCGACGGGGAGAGTACGGAACCGATTGCACCGAGCGAGACGACGATGGAAACGCCGATCGTCGAGCCCCCCGCGGAAACCCTTGAGGAACCCCCAACAGAAGCCCCAACAGAAGCCCCAACAGAAGCCCCGACAGAGAACCTGGAGGAGCCCCAGACAGAAATCACGGACACAGCGCCGATGGAAGACGCCGGCGCAGAATAAAAGAAAGGATGTCACTTATGCTGCAACCGAAAGAAATCGCGATCCTCGCTGCGAAGGCCCTTGACGCGAAAAAGGGCAAGGACATCAAGGTTTTGGAGATCGACAAGATCACGACGCTCGCGGACTACTTTGTCATCTGCACCGGCTCGTCGAACACGCAGATCAACGCGCTGTGCGACGAGGTGGAGAAGGAGCTGAGCGCCGCGGGGGAGGAGCCGCTCCACCGCGAAGGCCACCGCGGCGGCACCTGGGTGCTGCTGGACTATGGCTGCGTCGCAATTCATGTGTTCAATGCCGAGGCACGGGAGTTCTACTCTTTGGAGCACCTGTGGGCCGACGGCAAGGAAATCGACCTCAGCGGCGTGCTGACGGAAGAATAAGGCAATAAAGGAGAGACCATCGAGTCATGAAATACGATTTCGCCGCCATTGAGAAGAAATGGCAGGAAAACTGGGAGGTCACCAAGCCCTACGCCGCGGTGACGGGGGATAAGGATAAGAAGAAGTTCTACGGCCTCATTGAGTTCCCGTACCCCTCCGCCGCCGGTCTGCACGTCGGCCACCCGCGCCCGTTCACGGCGATGGACGTGGTGACGCGCAAAAAGCGCATGGAGGGCTACAATGTGCTGTTTCCCATTGGCTTCGACGCCTTTGGCCTGCCGACGGAGAACTTCGCCATCAAAAACCACATCCACCCCTCCATCGTCACGAAGCAGAACATCGAGAACTTCACCCGGCAGCTCAAGATGCTGGGCTATGGCTTTGACTGGGATCGCGTGGTGGATACTACCGACCCGCAGTATTATAAGTGGACGCAATGGATCTTCCTCCAGCTGTTCAAGAAGGGCCTCGCTTACAAAGCGACCATGCCTGTGAACTGGTGCACCAGCTGCAAGTGCGTGCTCGCGAACGAGGAGGTCGTCGAGGGCGTTTGCGAGCGCTGCGGCAGCGAGGTCATTCGCAAGGAAAAGAGCCAGTGGATGCTCGCCATCACCAAGTACGCCGACCGACTGGTCGACGACCTCGACGACGTGGATTTCATCGAGCGCGTCAAGACGCAGCAGCGCAACTGGATCGGCCGCTCCACGGGAACTGAGGTTACCTTCAAGACCAACACCGGTGACGATATCACGGTTTACACCACCCGTGTGGACACGCTCTACGGCGTGACCTATACGGTCATCTCGCCGGAGCATCCCTTGCTGAAGAAGTGGCAGGGGATTATCAAAAACTGGGACGAGGTCGCGGCGTATCAGGTGGCGGCCTCCAAGAAGTCTGACTTCGAGCGCGGTGAGCTGAATAAGGAAAAGACCGGCGTGCGGCTGGACGGCATTGAGGTCATCAACCCCGCCACCGGCGAGGCGGTGCCGATGTTCGTTTCCGACTATGTGCTCATGGGCTACGGCACCGGCATCGTCATGGGCGTGCCGGGCCACGACCAGCGCGACTGGGACTTCGCCACCGCATTCGGCCTGCCGATCATCGAGGTCGTCAAGGGCGGCGACGTGACCAAGGAGGCCTTTACGCTCAAGGACGACACGGGCATCATGGTCAACTCCGGCATCCTCAACGGCATGACCGTCAAGGACGCCATCCCGTATATGAAGAACTACGCCATCGAGCAGGGCTGGGGCAAGGAGAAGACCAATTTCAAGCTGCGCGACTGGGTATTCTCCCGCCAGCGCTACTGGGGCGAGCCGATCCCACTGGTGAACTGCCCGGACTGCGGCTGGGTCCCGGTGCCGGAGGAAGAACTGCCGCTGGTGCTGCCGCAGGTGGACAGCTACGAACCGACCGACGACGGCGAGAGCCCCATCTCCAAGATGACCGACTGGGTCAACACGACCTGCCCCAAGTGCGGCAAGCGCGCCAAGCGCGAGACCGACACGATGCCCCAGTGGGCAGGGTCGAGCTGGTATTACCTGCGCTATATGGACGCCCACAACGATTCCGCTCCCGTATCCCATGAGGCGGAGGAGTACTGGGGCCCGGTGGACTGGTATAACGGCGGTATGGAGCATACCACGCTGCATCTGCTGTATTCCCGGTTCTGGCATAAATTCCTCTACGACATCGGCGTGGTGCACACCAAGGAGCCATACGCCAAGCGCACCAGCCACGGCATGATCCTCGGCCAGAACCCGCACTATGTGGGCTTCGCCAAGACTGAGGAGGAAAAGCAGGCGCTGATCGACAAGTACGGCAACCAGGCGCTGCGGCCGGCGGTGAAGATGTCGAAGTC
>CAMVTO010000068.1 GCA_947170435.1 uncultured Clostridia bacterium
AGATTGTCTGTGATTCGCCAGATTATCCAGCGTTTACAAAAACGGTGTTTTCGCCCGCGCCGTCTATGTCATCCCGCCACATCAACTCATACGCGCTGTTGAGGTAGAACTCGCCGGTGCCGTCCTCATACTTCACTTCCTCGGTGAACTTCCCGTCGCTATCATAAGTGCGGATCAGGTGCCTACCGTTTTCGTAGCTCAGCACGCCGCCCGCGCCGGTGGGGCGCGCCGTCATTTCCCAGACATACTGTTCCGCCGCACCGTTTGCCCACTCAACGAGTACGTCATACATGCCCTTCGCGCCCTGAGTGATCGTGACAACGCCGCGCCCGGCGATCTTTTCCGCCCAGCGGCCGATCAGGTCATCCGGCGTATAGCCCAACTCGCGCATCATGTCTGCTTCGGCCAGCGCGTCATACCACTCCTGCATGATCTCGCTTGCCTTGGTCGTGCCGTCCGCAAAGTTGATTCGGAAAAGCTGCTCGTTGCCGCTCCACACCTGACGGTAGATATTTTCGCTGCCTTCCGCAAGGAAGAAATCGAAGCGCATGTCGTCGTTGGGGAAATTCAGGAAAATATACTCACCGTCCGGCACAGCTGTGGTTTCATTATCCAGCGCTTCAACCTGTGCGTTGCGAATCAGCCGCATCACATAGGGCTCAGCATACACACCGTTTGCCGTCACGGGACGCCATGTGGAAGGACTGAGCGCATACGCTGTGCTGTCCACAAACGCAGCTCGGGCAAGATAAATGTCCAAATCGGCGTTGCCGAAGGTCTCGGCAATCAGCCCGTCATTTTCCGCGACAAAGGTATCACGCACGCTGCTCCACGCCCACTCGTTGAGCGTCGTCCACAGCTCGATGCTTTCGTCGTCGTCATAGTTCTCGCGTACCATGCGGACATCCGTGGGGTGGTAGTACACATAGTAGGTGCCGTCAGGATCCCTCGCGAAAACATCCACGCCGGACATATCGTTGCACAGCATATCATAGAGCTGGATCTCACTGATCACGCCGATGCTGAACAGCCAACCCGCGCCTTCGCCGCTGCCGCCCTGCGCCTGATCCGCCTCGATGGATGCAATTTCCGAAACAGTGAACAGGATGCCGTTTTCATCATTCTCCGGCGTCTCCGTCTGTAGCAGCTCATTGTACTCCAGCGGGATCAGCAGCTTCCTGTCGGCATTCATATAGATGCTTGATGCCTCGCCGTCCGGTCGAAGCGCAACATTGTTGATATCCAGACTCTCTCCGGAAATAGCGAAGTCATCCCTGTCCTTCTCTCCTGCCGCGGCGCAGGCTGCCAGAGACAGTACCATCACTGCGGCAAGCGCAACGCTCAATACGGATTTCTTTTTGTATTTCATAATTTCCACGATCCTTTCACTCGTCGTATTTGTTCCAAAGCCCGCATACAAGACGGGCATTTCACACTTTCGTTCTTCAGCCGAAAGCAGCGCACTTGCATAACGGCTGCACGATTTTTCGCCGTATCGCTCCAGCACGGCCTCATCGCAGCTCAGCTCGATATCACGGTTGGCCAGCACATACATCACCCATACCAGCGGATTCATCCAGTGGATGGTCAGCGCGGCGGCCAACAGCATTTTAAGCGCCGGGTCAAACCGCAGCATATGTATATATTCGTGCTCCAAGGCAAATGCCGCTTCCTCGCTGTTCCACCATGCGGGCGCTCCCGGAGCCAAAATGACGGGGCGCAGCACACCGTATGTCATGGGTGATTCCTCTCCGCCGAAGGATTTTACCGTGTAACATCTGCGCAGCGGATGCGCCGATATCCATTTTCTGACTTCTTCATGCTCCACCGGCAGCGCCTTGCGGAAGCTCCGATAGCCGCGGCGGTAAGTCATAGCGAAAAATATGCCCATAAACGCAGCGCCAGTCGCCCATACCGCAGTCAGCACAGTCTCCCTGCTCAATGCAGAAACCGCGTGCGCTTCCGCTCGTTCCGCTTTCTGCGGCATGCTTAACGTATCGGGTTTCGTGCTGTCAGACTGCTCCGGCTTTACGGCAGCTATTTGGTTCTCACGTTCCGGCGCCGCCGGGACGTTCCTTGCCTCGTTGATCGCCGGAGTCTGATAATTCGCGCGTTCCGGCGATGCGATCTCAATGCCGAACAAAGGTGAAAATGGCACCAGCAGACGAACAAGCACGACCATCCACATGATGACGAACGCGCGTTTCGGCAGCGCGCGCAGCGCAAGCGTCCTGAAAAGTATAACAAAACCAATCAGGATCGCGCCGGATAAACTCATTTGCAACAGATTCATTTGCCTGATTTCGCCTCTATTCGTCCAGCGGCCCGACAATGGAGCGCAGCTTTTCCAACTCATCGGAGGACAGTTTCTTTCTGCCAAGCAGCGCAGCGAACAGCTTATCCGCAGACCCGTCAAAGATCTTGTCGATCAGTCGATCCGTTTCCTCCCGCTGCACGTCCTCTTTGGCAACCAACGCGCGACAAACGAAACCCGGTTCGGAGCGCTCCACTGCTCCCTTTTCGACGCAGCGCTTGATCAGCGTATAAGTCGTGTTCATATTCCAACCGGTCTGTTCCTTCATGACTTCGACAACGCGGGCCGCCCGCACAGGCTGCTCCCGCCAGATCACATTCATCACCTTCAACTCGGCGTCCTGTAGCTTTTTCTCCATACCTGCTCCTTTCTGTTTGGGTGTTTCTTATATTCACAATCCTATTAGTTGTACTACTCTTGTCTTATCACTTTGTCAAGACTGAGGGAATTATTGGTCGATTAGCACAGAATCGTTGCGTACAGTGATTCATATTAACATTTATCTACACAATGTCGGATATTCATTCCTTCCTGCTGTCCCGCTTGCTCCAAACGGGCGTTGATCCCTGATTACAAATCACATAGCGGGCATACGCGCATGCCTACCACACGAGGATGCGGTCGGCAGGCGTGAGATACATCCCGTCCCCCTCACCGGCGCCGTAGGTATCATAGAACGCGTCGAACTGCTGCACCGTCGTGTTGATGCGTAGGTGGCGCAAAGGATGCTCGTTGTAGATCTCGGATCTCTCCCTCATCAGCGTGGTCTGCTGCGCCCACAGCTCCGCGTAAGCGCGGAAGAAGTGGTCAAAGTCGAAGGAGTCTCCGGCGAGCTTGAGCGCGATGGAAAGCCCGCCCATATCCGCGATCGCCTCGCCCTGTACTGTCGAGCCATCGCAGCTCTCATAGGGCAGAGGGCGGATAGCGTCGAAGTAATCCGCCACCCGCTTCGCGCGGCTCAGGAACGCCTCATAGTCTGCCTCGGGCAGCCAGCCGTTGGGGTGTTCGTCCGTTCCGACCTTGTTGCCGTCCTTGTCGTACTGGATGCCAGGCGGGTCGAAGCCGTGGGTTAGCTCATGCCCAACAATCTCGCCCAGCTTCGCAAGCTTTTCCTCCCGCGGCATATCGAGGCGGTAGATGGAATCGTCCACGAAGCCCGCGAGGATGAAGAACTGGTTGAAGCTGCCGTAGTAGAACGCGTTGGTGTAGGTGGTGGCGATCTCCGGGCGCAGGTCGTAGCGCCAGTCCCCTTTCACGCGCTCCTGCCCGGCGAACGCGCCGTTGTGCCGCCTGCTGCTGACGAAGATTTTCGCGTACTCGTCGAGGAAGCAGCCCTCCGGGTCAACGGCGAGATATCCGCTGTCGATCAGCGTGTCGGGCGCCATGACGCAGAAGGTCATTGCGTCCAGCTTTTCCAGCGCCGCCGCCTTGCCCGCGTCGGACATCCAGTCCTCGCCCTGCAAGATTTCGCGGAACGCGCCGCGGATCTCTTCCGCCAGCGCGGTCAGGTCGGCGCGCACATCGGCGGGGGCAAAGTAGGTCATGTAGGCGTTTTCCTCCGCCACGCCCAGCGTCCCTCTGGGGCTGAGCAGTTCCCGGCGGTAGCCGCGTTCCAGCGTCTCCCTGTCCTCCCCGGTCAGGAAGGTCGCCGCTTCCTCGTCCAAAAAGCCACAGGCGGCCATCGCAGTGTGTGCCAGAACATACGCCTTGAGCTTAGGAAGGTTCTCCTCCGTATACATCCCGTCCAATGTTGGCAGGTAATGCGGGAAGTAGGCGCGAACACTTCCCCCGGTAATATGGTAGGCGTTCAGCAGTCGACGCAGCGGGAAGCGCTTACACATCGCCACCGCCTCGTCAAAGGGCAGGAAATCGCTTTCCTGCTCCCCCTCCGCCAGCCATGCGGCGGCAAGGAGCTGGTCTTCGACCTCGAAGCAGTCCGTGAGAATTTGTTCCACTGTCTCCGCCCCGTACCCAGCTCGGGTCAGGACGTGCTTTGCCTCCTCCTCAAACTCATAGCGAGCGTCTGCCACATCCTCAGCACTGCCATTGTGGAATACGCGGGGTAGCACAGAAAAGCTGTCCTCCGCCAGCTCCGTTGCCCAGTGGGATGTGTCGCTCAGGTCGAGAGTGACGGTGAAATTCAGCATGGTGCAGAATGGGTCTTTTGCCGGGTCGGTGAGGTAGTCCGACAGCTCGGCCAGCGTCCCCACGCCCGCCACCGCATCCAGATACTTCTTCACTGGCTCCACGCCGTCTTCGTTGCGCCTGTCCCAGTTGGACGCGAGGGCGTAATAGTCCCGAAGGCGCTGGACGTCCGCGCCCTGGTACCTCGCCACGTTGTCGAACATATCCTCCCGTCGCGCGGAGACGGCGGCTTCCAGCTCATCGGTGGCGCTGCCGGACTCTCCCGCCGCCGAAACGTGCTCCTCGGACAGCCAGCCATAGTTTGCCGATAGGTAGAAGTCCTCCTTCGTGCCGGGGTCTCCGGTCTGGGCGGCGACGCCAATCACGCTGCCATCCGCCCACTGTCCAGGCTCGACCCACAAAAGCTCCGCCGGGATATCCGTGCCCTCCTGCCGCCGCGCCAGCCCTTCGTTATAACGGTACGACACCACAGTGCCGCCCGCGTCGCGGACAAACAGCTCGGAAATGCCGTCGCCGTCCATGTCGGACAGGGCATAAGCATACCTCTCCGCTGCCACCTTCACGCCAGAGAGGTACATGACCTCTTCCGGGTCGCACGCGTATGACGTCGCCGTCAGCGCGATTGCCCCAGGCAGTGTGCTCTGCTTCAGGGTGTCCGGCCCCGAAGCGGGTGCGGCGCAGCCCGCCAGCAGTCCCGCTGCCAGCGCCAACGCCACCACGCGCTTGTTCGCGGCAATATGATATAGTCTCTTTCTCCGTTCCATGAATAATTCGTCCCTTTCTTTTGCGTCGAATTATCGTTTTTGTGCAGCAACTCTTTCTCCAGAAAGGGCCGGAGCACATCCGTCGCTCGTATATAAGTCGTGTTCATATTCTAACCGGTCTGTTGCTTCATAACTTCGACGACGCGGGCAGCCCGCACAGGCTGTTCCCGCCAGATCACATTCATCACTTTTAACTCGGCGTCCTGTAGCTTTTTTCCATACGATTTCCTTTCTGTGAAGGCACTCCCATATCACTACCCGGATAGTGAAAAACACTACACCCGTCTTGAAGATTTGTCAATACCCTTTTCCTGAGATTTTTCACTTCCACTTAGCGCTCCCGAAAGCATGCACGGGCTTTTTACAGGACAAACGTGCTTTGTAGCACCTCCTCCAGCGTCGCAAAGCCGGAATGGCTGGTTATGATAGTATGCCAGAAAGACCTTCTGCGTAACATCCTCCGCATCTTGTCTATTCTTGCAAATGTAAAACGCAGCCCTGAATACGTTGAGCTAATACTGCTCCACCGATTGTTGTAGTCTGTAAATAGGGTCTACTGAAAAACGAGCACAAGTCTCGGAAAGCTGAAAAGGCGCAAAAGCCATC
>CAMVTO010000069.1 GCA_947170435.1 uncultured Clostridia bacterium
TGCCGCGCCACGCCTCCTCGCGCTTTTCGTAGGCTTGGAGCATGATCTTGTTGACCTTCTCAAAGGTCTTGATCACGCGCGGATCGGCGCCGCCGTCCATCTCATAGTTCCACTTGCGGAACAACTCGTAGCACGGGCCGATGAGCTGCGGATACGGGGTCTGGTTGACCTCCCACTTTTGCAGCTCATACTGCGTTTCGAGGTTGAAGCGCTTCATCTGCTTGAAGTACGCGTCCCAGTTCCACTTCGCGCCGGTGGTCTCCTCGATGAACTTGATGCAGTGCTTGATGTCCTCCGCCGCGTCCTCGACAGTCTCCTCGTACTCGTAGCGCACGGGGAAGGTCAGGTGGAACACCGGCAGGTCGGGGAAGCGGCGCGCCATATAGGACGACGCCATGGTGGAACCGTCGCAGGGCATGGAGCTGGAAATGAAGCAGGAACCCATGTGCGGCAGCGCGTCGAGAACGATGGCGCCGCACTCGGAAGACGGCACCGGGCAGGTGTCGGACGGGAGTCCGAAGCTCTCCACCGCGTCGATATACGGCACGCAGGTGAGCTGGTCAACCTCGGAGACGAGGAACACCGGCAGCAGCTGGTACGGAATACCCAGCAGGTCGGGGAAGCCCGCCATGATCTGGCCCATGGTCATTTCATCGAAAAGCACGACCTTCTTGTTCAGCTCCTTGGCGTTGCCGTTCTTCTCGTCGCACTTGGCAAGGAACACCAGATTCTCCGCCACATAGCGGAAGATGTCATAGATCAGCAGATGGCTCATGCGCAGCGCGCTGCCGCGCTGCCCCAGCGTGTTCTTGTCCATGAATGAGTGAGCGCAGAAATAGGAGATCATCCAGCGGTAGTAGAGCGTTGCGTTCATCGCCGGGATCAAATCCTTGCCGAAGGTTGTGAGGAACATGCCCCACATGCGGCACCACTCATAAAAGTCATAGGCGGTGTCACCCACGCCGCGCCACTCACGGCGGACGGTCGCCATGCAGCCGGAACGGTAGAGCTTGCCGAGCTTCTTCTCGCCGTTGAGGAGCAAGTCCTTGCGCTCGTCATTGGACATGGCGGCGAACGCCTTCGCCTCGTCCGCGATGCGCTTGCCGGTCAGCACCAGATTTTTCTTGTGTCGTGCCGCGACAGCACCCCAGTCGGTTTCCCGGAGCATGTCGCCGATGATCCCGCCGACCTCCTTGAGGTTCTTCGCCTGCGCCTTCCAGTCGATGTGATCCTTATAGCGCCAGAACGACGGATTCGGGAATTTCGTCTCAGCCATTGCCTGCCACCTCCTTCGCCTGATGGATACGCTTGATCTCCAACGACTCCACAAACGCCTGGAAGCGCGTGCGGAGCTGCCCGGAGGTGCGTGCGTTGTACGGGCGGTCGATGGACAGCACCGGCCAGCCGTATTCCTCGTTCATGATATGGCTGACGAGCGCACGCTCGAAGCCCCAGTAATCGCAGAACTTCATCTGCTCGTAGATGATGCCGTCGGCATGGTACTTCTTCGCCAGCTTGTCCGCGGTCTCACGGCGCTGAAGCACCTTGTCGTCCGCGATGTAGCGCGCACACTCGGAATGGCGCATATAGTGCTCGCAGATCTGCGTCAGCACATCGTCGGTATCGTTCAGCTCGATGACCTCGCGGCCCGGCGTGGAACCGTAGCAGTAGCGATCGGAGACCACAAACGCCCCCGCCTCCTCGATCATCTTCGTCAGCGACGGATCGTCGATCTCGCTGCCAACAATGGCAACGCGGGCGCGGTACCAGGGCTTGTCGTCGACCTTGCGCTGCTTGATTTCATCCAGCGTCTCGCGAAGCAGCGGCAAAATCAGGTACTTTGGGCAGGTGTAGCTCACCAGATTGAGGATGTGGAACTCATAGCCCGTGATGGGCGGATTCTCCTGCGCCCGCATCTCGCCGATCTCGCTGATAATGCGGCAAACCTCGTTGTGCTCCTCCACCGCTTTGCGCAGCGCGGCGTCCGAGGTGTCGATGCCGTAGTTGTCCTCCATGTAGTTGAGCAAACGGTGCTTCATCTGCTTGACGTACTGGCGAATGGTATAGTCCTCGATCTTGAACGGCACGTCCACATGGCTGACGAACATCTTCGGCTTTTCGTTGAGCTTGAGCAACTCAAAATGCTCATAGAAGCGGTTCATCATCGAACACGCGTCCACACCCGCAAGACCGTCAAGGAAGTTATAGCCGCCCTCGATGCTTCGCTCCAAAAGTGCCCGGGCAAACTCGCAGGTGTAGTTCGACATGTAGTAGGTCGCCATGTCGATCGACCCCGTGCGCGGCGCGCGCAGGCGCACAGAGAAGCATTTGCCCAGATTGAGCAGCACCTCAGGAATGTGGTAGCAGGTGTAGCCGATGGCGAGCTTCCCCGCTGCCTGCGCCTGCTGTACCAGCTCGTTGTTGGCCTCCTCGAGCAGGTTCTCAAAGTAGATTAAATGCTTGAGATCCTTCAAATGGTACACCTCTCTTCCTATTCTAATTCCAGTTTCAGGAGCGCCTGCCGCGCCCCGGAGATCACGGGAGAATCGTCACTGAGTTCAAAAACGCTCTTGCCCTGCACGTCGTTTTTCGACTGCTGCGCGTCCGCCTCGATCACCGCGAGCACCTCTGCCCCAGCGATGTCAGGATCGGTCACCAGTTCCGGTCTGGTGGCACGGTTGATGATGACGCCGCACTTGTCGTACATCACCAGCTCATCTGCCACGCGCTTGATCGTGCCGATCACCTGATAGCCCTTGCGGCTCTGGTCGGTGATGAGCAGCAAGTGCGTCACCTTTTCCATCACGCGGCGGTTGATCTGCTCGATCCCCGCCTCACCGTCAATGACCACATAATCAAAGTCGCCTGCCAACAGGCTGATGACTTCCTTTAAATACCCGTTCACCGTACAGTAGCAGCCCGCGGTCTCGGGCCGTCCGATGGCAAGGAACGCAAAGCCCCGCGTTTCCACCATGGAGTCAAAGAGCCGGAAACGCGCCTCGGCAATCAGCTCGTCCGGGTTCGTTTTGGTGGCGCTGTCAGCAAGACTCTTGCGGATGTCGTCCAGCGTCTCCGTCACCTCAACGCCCAGCGCCGTGGAGAGTCCCACCGCGGGATCGGCGTCGATGGCAAGGATCTTTGCGTCGGGATGCCGCTCTGTCAACAGCCGCAGCACAGCCGCAGAGATAGACGTCTTGCCGACGCCGCCCTTTCCTGCGACAGCGATGATCTTCGCGCCCAACCGCATCACCCTTTCCGCGCGACACTGCATTTACCCAATATAACAATTTTTATTGTAGCATGAAACGCATTGCTTGGCAACCGATTTTTGTGGATATCCGACAAATTGTCATTGTTCAGTCGCGAGACTTATGGTATACTATGGCAAGAAATACATATGCAGCATATCGGAGGCCACATGAACCATATCCGCAGATTTCTGTCCGTCTTTCTGGCTGCGCTGCTCCTGCTGACAAGCGCAGCGGCAGCGTATTACGAACCATTTGATCACCCGGACATACCGTTCGAGGAAATGCGCTATTCCGGCATTGACACAGCGTCTGTCGAAGACTTCTGTACACGCTTCGTGCAGAACCCGGTCGCGCTGTATCCCGATTTTCTGGCGCTCTACGATGAACTCTACACCCAGAACGAGCTGGCCTACATCCAAATGTGTCGGCACCCCGGTGACAAAGCCGCCGCCGAGGAATCCGGCCGCGCTGCCAACGCTTTTGCCGATGCCGGTGATCGCCTCTACGCCGCATTGAGCGATACGCTGGAAGGCCCGCAGGGCGCATCGCTGGCAGCGCTGATGCCGGACGGGCAGTCGGACGGTTTTGCAGATTATGCACCGCTCTCCGACGAGGCGTCCGCGTCCATGAGCGCAGAAGATGAGCTCACCCGGCGGTACTATCTCCTGCCGGATGATGAAGACTTTGCCGATGCGGCGGGCGACCTTTATTTGCAGCTCATCGCGCTGCGTCGCGCGGAAGCGGAGCGCGCAGGCTTTGACAATTATCCGCAATACGCCTATTACACGCTCTACGGCCGCGAGTACGAGCCTTCTGATCTCAGGGCGGTGCAGCGCGTGGTTAAAAACCAGCTGGCTCCGCTCATGGTGCGCTGCTATGAAGCGTACGAGGAGCCGACCTTTGGCGAGGCGCCGTCGCCGGAAACGCTCTTGGGCAATATCGCCTCCCACATCGCCGAGGTCTCACCGGAGCTGTGCGAGGCGATGGACTATTTGCAACGCAACCGGCTCTATTGCTTCGGTACCTCCGATGAGCTGCTGGAGATGGGCTACACCGCTTCCCTGCCCGCCTATCGTTCCGCGCTGATCTTCAACTGCGATGATACAAGCTTTCGCGCCTACCAGGATACGGTCCACGAATTCGGGCATTTCAACGCGGCATATCACGATCCGACGCCAATGCTTTATCAGCTGGACAACACCGACGTCGCCGAGATACAGTCGCAGGGACTGGAGCTGCTGTTTCTTCCCGCTTTGCAGAACATCCTCGCTCAAAACGAGCAGGAGCGGAATGCTATCACTGTCGCCGTGCTGAGCGGTATGCTGGACTCTGTGGTCAGCGGCTGCCTGTACGATGAGTTCGAGCAGGCGGTCTACAGCCGGCCGGATCTCACGGTTGCCGAGCTCCATGCGTTGGAGCGAAAGCTGCTGGTTGAATACGGGTTGGACGAGCTTTATGGCAGCGAGCCGGGGTGGGTATACATCACGCATCTGTTTGACCGTCCCTGCTACTACATCTCCTACGCCACTTCCGCGCTGCCCGCTTTGGAGCTCTGGCTGCTGTCCCTTCATGATCGCGAAAAGGCCGTGGACGCCTATCTGAAGGTCTCCGCCGCCCGGACGGATGCGTGGTTTTTCGATGTGCTGTATGATAACGGCCTGGGTGACCCTACGGACGGCACGGATGTCGCTCGTCTTGCGAGCGCTCTGGCGCGGGAGTTGAATCCGCTGCTCGGCCGCTCGGCGCAACACGCTCTCTGGTATGCCCTGGGCGGCGTGATCCTTGTCGGTACCGCTGTTTTATTCCTATTCCGACGCCCCCGCACGGAGGACAAGTTGTCCAGCGATGCTGATGGCAGTTCGGATACGCGGAAATAAAAAAAGAGAACGTACTTGTGTACGTTCTCTTTTTGTAGGAAGTGTCTTACTTGAGCTCGACCTTCGCGCCAGCCTCTTCGACCTTCTTCTTGAGCTCTTCGGCCTCGTCCTTGCTGACGCCTTCCTTCAGAGCCTTCGGAGCGCTCTCGACGAACGCCTTGGCCTCGGCCAGACCCAGACCGGTGATCTCGCGGACGACCTTGATGACCTTGATCTTCGC
>CAMVTO010000070.1 GCA_947170435.1 uncultured Clostridia bacterium
TTGAAGCCAAGCCGGTTTTCGTCCGCGGCAAACTCCAGCGTCATGTCCGCGGGGACAGAGATATTCCCGCCGAGTTCATCTTCCTCGGTGCGGATATACATTCCCGTCTGCGGGATCTTGTTCCACGAGGCCCCTACCGCAAGCAAAAGCTGCACGGCACGGAACACACGCATTTGCTGGGTATCGCCGGTGGGCTGCGCGATGTATTCACGCCCCGCCGTGAACTGCGTTCCATCGATGCCGAGCTGTCCGAGAGACGCCCATACCGCAAGCTGCGTGGCGTAGGCGTATTCGGCTTCAGTCAGCCCGGATAAAACGGGGTTCTTTGCGAGGTACAATCCCAGGAACGTATCCAGCGAATGCTGGGGGTAACCGTTGGCATAGACCCCCGCGGTCTTGGGGCTGGACGTGTACTTCCCATCGATGGGGAGCGTCCTGCTGGTGAAGTGCAGGCCGTGGTCGATGCAGTAAGCGGGGCCGCTCAATCCATCGTCCGTATTGTAGGTGTAGCTCCACGCGCCAAGCGCAGTACCCGCCGTGGTATGCAGGTAGAACTGCCCTTTGCCCAGCGTCATGGCCGCGGTGCGGCTTCCATCCTCAATGGAAGCCGCCGACGCGCCGACGGACAGGAGGGAAAGCAGCGTGGAGAGCGTGAGAAGCAGGGCAAGCGCCCTCTTAACAAGATGCGGTCTTGTTTTCATAGAGTTCTCCTTCTTTGATAGAATGGCATGAGAAAAGCCACCGCTTTGACGAGCGATGGCTTTTCCACCTACTGGGTTATACGAAAAAGGAGGCCGGTTTTCAACATATCTGCTGTCCGCACCTCCATATCCTCCGAGAAAGCACTGCGAAAGCCAACATCGCTCTGGTGGAAGGGGCGCTGACGCGCCCCTCCTCATCCTTTAGTTGTTGCTGCCGCCGGAGTGCATCGGTGCAGGGTCAGGATAAATACTGGGCGTCAACGCGGCTCTATCCCAGTCGACTGTAACAACGATCTCTGCGATTTCCTCGTTGACGGCGCTGGACTGCACCGCAGCATCCGCATCGTATGTCAGCGCAAGGCTTTCGCCGCCGGGAATTGTCGGAAAGCCTGCCAGCGGCACATTGCCGCTTTCGGATGCGCCCTCGCCATTGATTCTCATGGTGAACTCTTTTGTTCCGGTTGGCGTGTTGCTGAAATCTTTACCCCACGGCGCAATCGCCCAGCCGTTTTTGGTCTGGACTTTCACCTGACTGATCTTTACCGGTCCGTTCCCATTATTGACGATAGCAGCATTGGATGCCGTCGTCACGGTGCCGTCCGCCGCGATGTTGACGCTCAAATGCGTTGGCACGCTTACGCTGAATGTCGCTGCGGCTGCACTCAAGTCCACTTCAGAGCTGAGATCGACAGGATTGCTGCCAGGAACAGCAGCCAGCGCGGGTACGGACAGGCTCGCGCCGAGAGCGAGAGCCATTGCGAGGGAGAGAGTTTTGGATTTTTTCAACATAACAAAATCCTCCTGAAATAATATTTCCGGCCGGCACTCCCAATGTCGGTCGGATTGGTATGTAAAGCCGTACGGCGATACATCAGTGAAGGACGTTGATTTGGATCAACGCCGCAGCCATTCCGAGGGAGCGCCCGCTTCCCGGGTCGATATTGTGGAAGCAGGCTGTGCAGTGGTATTCTCCCGCGGGCAGCAGCGTCGCAAGCCTCGACTGCTTGACGGTCTGCCCCACCGGAATCAGGCCGGATTCATAAAGCAGGCGACCTGTGGCGTTTTCATAGATCTGAACAATCTGGGGATAGTTGTTGCTGTTCTCATTGACAATCAACAGGTTGCCCTTTGAGTTGCCATCGTAAAACGTTGGGGTAAGGTTCATGCTGATTGTGATCATGCCTTCTGAAACCTTGCGGTTAAGTTCCTCAACGATTTCCTCTTTCGAAACCTCGTCACGTTCTCCCGCCTCTTCGTCGAGTGCAAGGTCAAACACGTCGCCAAGCGGAATTTCATCATCGAGAATGTCGATGCCGGGTTGATCTCCGCAGCAACGGAACAAAAGCAAAATGACGATGACCACAAGGATCACCGCCATGAGGCAAAGATGCTTTTTCTTGATTTTCAACGAAATCCTCCTCTTGATATTTTGCGGTGCAGGCATGGTTCTTGTGTATTTCCTGTTCCCGCGGCAATAGAAAAAGCACCGTCCAAAGACGATGCTTTTTCACATAGTTGATATGGATGTGGTTATTTGGTAGAGTTCGGTACAAACAGTTCCTTGGCAAAGCGCGCCAGCTGCGGCTCGCTTTGTAAATAGATACTCCCTTGTAATTCAGAAGCATCAGCGAGAAGTCGCGCACTGCCTGTTTCTGTGTATCGAATATCAAACGAGGTGAGGTCGACGCTGTACCAGCGTCCGTTGGTGTAGACCTCATTCCACTGATGTACGTCGCTGTGGACAAGGATGCACGGGATATTGGCAAGGTTGCACATATACTGGAACCCATGCGCGTATGACATGCAGTTGCCCTTCTTGACGCCCTCCGTGGCATGCAATGCGCGCGGGGTCGCCGTGGAGCTTTCGTCATACTCCAGACGATCGCATACATAGCAGGCGATGGCATAGAGCTTGTCGTCCGCGCTCTTTCCTGCGAGCGTGTCAAGGAACGCCTGCCCAGTCCGCGCCGCATTCTCGTATGCGGAGGAGTATTTACGTTGGAAGTGCGCCGCGCCGTTGCCATCGGGCTTGAGGTCGTAGGATGGATACGAGCTGATAGCCGCGGTGACGCCTTGCATCGCAGCGCGGGTCTCCGCGCTTATCGTGATTGGAGCGCTCTGCCCATCTGCCATGCACTGACGCAGCGCGTCGTAGGCTTCCGCGGTGTAGGCGTTGTCAAACGCCGATGCGTTCGCCTTCTCATGGTAGTTGGGCTGCGGCTCTGCCGATTCCTGCCGGGGTGTGGTTGTCACCGCCTCCGCTGGCTTGAACTCGCCGGAGTAGCCGACCATCGTATCAATGAGTACAGCTCCGCTCTCGGGGCTCCATGTGACGCCGAAGTCCGCAAGTGCGGCGATGTCGCGGAGCTTGAGGTAGTTGTTCTCACCGATGAGGTACGCATCCACCGTCACCGGCGAGCCGTTGACGAAGAACGGCATCTCGCTTCGGGTCGCCATGATGCCGGAAGCCGCCGTCGCGGCACCGCCGCCAAAGGCGACGGCCCCAATCAGGATTCCCAATGCTAAATTGGTAATTTGTTTCATAGGATCAAGCCCCCTTTCTCTTTGTGTAGAAAGAGAATACGGCAAGGCACTCCGTATTGTCAAAGGTTTATTTTAAATACCTTTGCCGATATTTTGCTGAAATTACGATTACTCGTAAAACTCATAAAATTTCGCAGTTAACCCGTAAGTTCTGTTGAAAAAACGCAAAAATTATTTTTATCGGCAAACATATTTATTTCTCGATTGCCTGCACCACCACACGCTTTTCCGGCTGATTGGCAAGGCAGGTCGTAATCGTGATGCGGTTGTCCGCCGTCGCCTGCAAGCGGCTCCAGTCCGTGCTGGCAATCGTGCCGATGTAGCTGACCTCATAGGTGCGCGTGCCGTAGACCGTGGTATAGGTGATGGTATCGCCGATCTCCATATCTTTGATCGCGCCAATGGAGTATTGGCTTCCTCGATTATGCCCGCACAGCCCAATATTGCCGTCCCATCCGGTCGTGGAGCTGTAGTGGGCGATGCCCTTCGCCATGCTGCTGTCGGTCTCGCCTTCCCACACTTTCATATTGATGCCTAGACTTGGGATCTTGAGCGTACCGATGCTGCCGTCCGAGCGCACCATGTCCGTGGCGCTGGTATAGGCAGTCTTCTCATACACCGGCACGCGCTGAACCGAAGGGATGACCGTAATCGTGCTGCCGCTCACAGCGCCGGAGATGCCGCCAAAGTCAACGGCAAGTCCACCGTAAGACACCGTCTGTCCGGGCAGGCGCACCTTTTCCATGATGCCGATGCTCGTGTTACTGTAGGTGCCGTAGGGAAGTTCCGGTATCTGGTAGTCCGACACGTTCTTTCCGCCATAGTTGTACCGCGAGCCGTAGACCTCATCATAGCTGGTTGAGGGATAATACTCAGGCGCCATTGCCCCCTTGAAGCTGTAGTCCGAGGCGTCGGCGCAAATCGGCAACGCCGCCGTCAGCATCAGCGCAAGCGCCGCTGACATCGCTTTACTTCTCAGTTTCATCTTCCTGCTCCTCCTCTGCATTTTCTTCGTCCTCCGCCACAGCGCGGGCGCTCCTTCTCGCGCGGATGAACAGCGCCGTGCCGACCGCAATCAGCGCCAGCACTGCAACCCCGCCAAGCACGAGCATCTTATGGGCAGCCAGCACGTCCGCCAAGCCAGACTGTGATTGGGCCGGATCTTCCGCTTGGCTCGCTTTGGCGCCCACATAGAGAACGGTATAGGTCACATGGGTCACCTCATCGCAGGAAACCACACCCCTGTACTCCGCCGTCGTAATGTAGCCGGTCGGCTTGCTGTACGTTGCTTTGCCCGCATAAGTGGCGACCGCCACATAGCTTGACGGAACCAGTACGTCGTCTACGAGCGCCGTACTCTGCACCTGCCAGTCCACCGTTTCCAGTTGGAGCGTCTTGCCGTCCTTCACCGTGGTCTGCGGTACAAACGCCATGTCGTTGCTGTCAAGATTCCCGATCTCCTTTGTCTCGCGGATCGTGTAGCTGCCGGAGGTATAGCCCGCGGGCTCGGTGCGGATGGTGGTGTGGTCCAAAGCCAGAACGCCGGAATAGTGTCCGTTGTCGTATTCGATGGTCGGTGTCAGCACTTCCAGCACGTTCACAAGGTCTTTTTTCTGCGTTTCAA
>CAMVTO010000071.1 GCA_947170435.1 uncultured Clostridia bacterium
GCCCCCGCGAACGCGCAGCCTGCCGCGACGACGGCAATCGCCACAACAGCGATTGCGACCGCAGCGGACATGCGCGGGCGGCGCGCGATCATCGTCACGCGCTCTTTGAGCAATCGCTTGCCGTTGGTCATGGCAGTCGCCGCGCAGAGCAACGACGCCTTCGGCGCGCGATGCGCCGACAGCTCGATCAGCGTTGTGCCGTAGTTCTCCCGCTCGGCCTCGCCCAACTGTTTGAGCGCGCCCGCGTCGGCGCACAGCTCGCTGTCCTGACGCGACAACGCCGCCGCCCACCATATCAGCGGATTGTACCAATGGAGCGAGAGCGCCACGCAGCGCAAAAACGTCCAAACATGGTCGCCGTGCCGGTGGTGGCTCAACTCGTGCGCGAGGACATGGCGCAGCTGCGTCTCGTCCGCCGCCGTCTCCGCCGCAACATAGATCGCGTTCCCAAACAGACAGGAGGACGCCAGGTTTTCGACGGAGTACACCCGCAGCGGGCAATCCGCATCCATTGGCTTGCGCCGCTTGCGGAGCGTGTGGTAGAAGCGCAGGTTGGATATGAGGAAAGCGATTGCCGTTACGACAATGCCGATGGCCCAAATCGGCTCCAGCACGTCACGCGCACGGATTGCCGTTTCCATCCGCGCAAAGCGTTCCGGCGTGACTTGCTCCGCAACGGTCACGGGGCGCTCCGGCATCAGCGCATAGCGGTTGAAGCCCTCCACCGAGCCGTTCGCCATGTGTTCGATGCTATTGACGTCACACACCGCTTCAAAATTCTGCACGACCTCCGTTTGCTCCGCGACACCTTGTACGCTGACGGGGCTGGACAACACCGTGCCGGGATAGAGCAGCCGTAGCAGCACCAGCGCCCACAGCGCGTACCGAAGCCCCGGACGCATCCGCTTGCCGAAGCCCGCGCGGATTGCGATCACCGTGCCGATCAGCACGCAGGAGGACAGCACCCATGTCAAGTCAGTCATGCTCCCGCCTCCCTTCCTTCAGGATGCGGTACAACTCGTCGATCTCCGCATCGCTCAGGTCGCTCTCCCGCGCCATCGTGCTGACAAGCAGACCGAGCCCGCCCGTCCTGATCTTCGAGAGCGTGTTCCGCGCCTCCTGTCGCACGGCGTCGTCCCGCGCAAGCAGGGGGTAAAACAGCTTGCGCGGTCCCGTTGCGTCGATCCACACCGCGCCCTTGTCGGAAAGACGGTTGAGCATAATGTTGATCGTCGCCTTCGTCCACGCTGTGTCGTCGCGCAAAGCGGTCACCATGCTGCCGATGGTCAGCGGGCTTTCGTCCCACAGCAGGTTCATCAGCTTCCACTCGCCGTCGGACAGGGATAGCTTATTCATCAAAAATCACCTCTTAGCCAAAATAGGATAACAGCTGTTATCGCTATCATAACGCAAGGGGTAACATTTGTCAACCTTTTTTCGATATTTTGTGCTCCGTAGAACACGAGGGCTTCATATACCTGTCGCCGCTCTCTGAAAACGGGCGGGAGATATGCTCGCTGCCGCTCGCACATCTCCCGTCCGTTTTCCTGCCGGTGCAAGCGAGGGCGCATCGCGTCCCGCGCCCTCGTTTGCCCCGTCAGTCGCGCCGACAGGTATAACACACTACACTTTGCTTCGCAAAGTCGTGTGCCAAAGGGGACGCTGCCCCCTTTGGATACCCCCGTCATTTTCTCGTCCGTGCACGCTGATTGCAAAATGCAACCGACGTACATGGCCTCGAAAATGCAAACAGAGGCGGCGCCGCATACCCCATCAGGTACGCAGCACCGCCTCTGTTTGTTAGCAGCCCGTTCAGTTAGCTCGTGTTCGATAAAGAAGTAAAACCGTTCAAAAAAATTAGTACCATGTTCGCCTGACCAAATCCGGCGTCAGCTCCGCGCCGGATTTGGTCAGCTCACTTTTCGGGCAAGTCCACCTTGCCGACAAAGCTGTAGTAAACCTCGATCTCCTGCGTCCTCTGCTTGCCGCGCCGCTTGCCGTCCAGCGCCACCGCTTCATGCACGACGATCTTCTCCACAAACTCGCGGAGCAAGGTCGGTGTCAGTTCCTCAAAGCTGGTGTACTTGCGCACGACGTTCATAAACTTCTCGACGTTCGTGCTGACCTCCTGTGCCTTGTCCAACTCCGCTTGGAGCTGCGCGACGCGCTCCTTCAGCGCCGCCTGCTCCTGCTCATAGTCGGCGGACAACTCGGCAAAGCGTTCGTCCGTAATGCGTCCGCTCACGGAGTCCTCGTAAAGCCTCTTGAAGATGCTTTTGAGTTCCGCGATACGCTTCTCGGCGGCGTCCAGCTCTCGGCGGCGGGCGGCGTTTTTTTCTTGCCGCCGTCCTTGGTCTGCGTCATCAGCAGTTTCGCAAACTGCGCCTCATGCTTGGCGGCGTAGCCGGTGATCGCTTTGAGGTTGGCGGTCACACCCTCGGTCAAAAGGTCGGTGCGGATGAAGTGCGACGTGCAATCGGTGGTGCGCTTCTTGTAGCTGCCGCAGATATAGCAATCCTGCTTGCGCGTCGGCGTGTCGTATCTCTGCTGGTACATGACGCTCCCGCAGTCGGCGCAGAAAACGAGGCCGGAGAACAAGCCCACTTCATCATAGCGGTTGGGGCGCTTGCGCTGTTTGCGCAGCTCTTGAACGCGCTCCCATGTGGCGCGGTCAATAATCGGCTCATGGGTATTCTCAAAGACCATCTGCTTGTCCTCTGGATTTTGGACGCTGGCCTTGACCTTGTACGACACCTTCTCGGTCTTGAAGTTGACCGTGTTGCCGATGTACTCCTGACGCTCCAAGATGTGACCTACCGTTGTCGCAGACCACCGGCAGGGGTAGTCCGGGTAGTAGCGCCGCGTGTTGCCTGTGCGCTGATACTCGACCGTTCCCGGCGTCGGGATGTTCTGCTCGGTCAGCGTCCGCGCAATCTTTCCCGGCCCGTTTCCGGCGAGACAGAGTGCGAAGATTTGTTTTACCGTCGGCGCGGTTTCTTCGTCGATGACAAACATACCATCCTCGCCCTTGATGTAACCGTAGGGCGGTAGGCTCGTCAGCGGCTTGCCGCTCATGCCTTTGGATTTGAATACGGCTTTTATCTTCTTGCTCGTATCCCTCACCATCCATTCGTTAAAAAGGTTTTTTAGTGCGCTGAGTTCGCTGTCGCCCTGTGCGCTGTCCACGCCGTCGTTGATGGCGATGTATCGGACACCCTTTCGAGGGAAAACCATTTCCGTATACATCCCGACTTGCAGGTAGTTTCGTCCGAGGCGGGAGAGGTCTTTGGTCACGACGGTCTTGATCTCGCCGTTCTCGACGCCCTCCATCATTTCCGTGAAGCTCGGCCTATCGAAATTTGCTCCGCTCCATCCGTCGTCCACGAAAAACTTGTAGTTTGTCAAGCCATGATCGCGGCAATATGTTTCCAACATCCTGCGCTGATTTTGAATCGAATTTGACTCACCCTGCAACTCGTCATCACGGCTCAGACGGCAATACAGGGCGGTGATAGGGGCTTTGGTGGTTTGCTGTCTTAACATTTCTTCTCCTTTCCAACAGCGCCTTGCCCTGCTATTCCGTTGGGAACAGTATAGCGCAGGCAAGGCGTTTTGTCAGCTTCTTTATCACTGTCATAATGACAGAATTTTACTCGATGGGATTATCGCAAGTGACGGCAAAAAGAAAAGCGTCATGGATTGCATTTTGCAAACCACGATGCCGTCAGCGGTCGATGCCGCGCTCCTTTTTCTGCGTCCTCTGTCGGTGCTTTACGTCCTCGACGCATTTTTGGATGTTGAGCAGTGCCTTTACCTCTTGCCAGATCTCCGTGTGCTGCGCGTCGGTGACGGCGATCTCCTGCTGTAACCGTGATTGCTCCTGCTTCCAGCTTGCGACAGGCAGCTTGTTGTCTGCGGCATACGGTTTCAGCTTGCGGCGCGCCATGTAAAACATATCCAGCTCGCGCTCATGCGTCCTCGCAAAGTCCTCACGGCGCTTCTTAAATTTGATGCCGTACATCTGATCGTAGACAGGCTTGAACTCCCGATAGTTTTCCGCCTGCCTCAGAAGCTCGTCGATCTCCTTGACGCGCGCCCGTCTCCGATTGCTCGCGTCTTTTACCTCGCCCATATGATGATAAAGCGCATCGGTGTGGGCGATCAGATCATCCACGGTGTAGAGCTTGCGTTGCATCAAGAAGTTGTATGCGTTGGCACGCGCTTGGAGGTTGCCGACCTTTGCCTTGTTGCTCCACGCCCCGGCGTT
>CAMVTO010000072.1 GCA_947170435.1 uncultured Clostridia bacterium
TACATGACGGCGCTCCAGCGTCGCTTCCATCTCACCTCGGAGCAATCAGTAAAGCTCAAGCGTGAGGCAGAGACAGCCTACGACACGCTGCACGAAACGCTTACCCGTGAGCAGCAGAAGCTCCTGCTGCGTCTCCTCGACGCCGAGGAACGCTTGCGCGACGAGGAAAAGCTGGACGCCTTCTTCTCCGGCTTCAAGCTGGCGGACGGCATCCATCGTGAGTTGGGTGCGCCGTACTCCTATGAAGCCGAAGATGAGGAGCGGGCGCGGGAGATATTCCGGCGAGAGCAGGAACAGAACGAGTGAGGGCGGCGATGCCGCCCCGCTCCGTTTCAGCCCTGTCGCGCCGTTGTTGGCGTTTTGTGCCCTCGGTTGCCTCACGGCGGATGCAGACACGGCAGAACGGCTTGGGCACGGCGTTGGCGCGACGTTCGGGTGCAAAAAAGCACCATGTGCCAAATTTGGCACATGGTCAGAAAGCAATCTCAGATGGTGCAGAATTCTGCACCATCTCAATCGCAAACAAACGGAAACGCAGACCGACCCTGTGCCAAATTTGGCACAGGGTCAGTCTGCCGTTGGTATGCCTGACTGGATTCGAACCAGCGACCTTCGGAGTCGGAGTCCGACACTCTATCCAACTGAGCTACAGGCACATATGATCGTCACTTGCCTCGCGGCGAAGTCCGATTTTTCAATTTAGTGGTCAAATAGTAGTCAACGGCGGGCGCTCCCGCCTCCCGCCGTTCCCGCTATGCCAGACCACAGGCGGCTTTGCGGGCTTATCTCAACTGAGAGCGTCTGAAACGTCGGAGTCTGACACTCTATCCAGCTGAGCTACGGGCGCGTACAAGTGTAGTATAGCAAATCTTCCGTCGGAAGTAAAGCAAAATTTGGCAGCCCAAAAAGATTGTTAAAAAAGTTGACAAGTCGCCATCCTTCCCCTACAATGCAGATTAAGAGACCGGAAGGAAGAAGATACGCTATGAAAAAACAGCACATCTCCGACGCGGTCATCCGTCGGCTTCCCCGCTATTATCGCTATCTTGACGAGCTGCACTCCCGCGGCATTGTGCGCATTTCGTCAAGCACTCTCGGCAAGCGCATGGGCATCACCGCCTCGCAGATCCGGCAGGATTTAAGCTGCTTCGGCGAGTTCGGTCAGCAGGGCTACGGCTATAATATCATTGAGCTGCGCGCCGAAATCGGTCACATTCTCGGCGTGGACAAGCCACGGCGCCTTATCATCGTCGGCGCCGGACATCTGGGCCACGCGCTGCTGCAAAACTATGACTTTGCCCAGGGCGGATTCCGGCTGGACACCGCTTTTGATGTCTCACCTGCCCTTATCGGCGCGGAGGTCAACGGCGTTACGGTTCGCTCCATGGATGAGCTGGAGAGCTACTGCGCCGCTCTCCACCCTGCTGTCGCGGTACTGACGGTGCCGAAGTCTGCCGCGCAGGAGGTTGCCGACCGGCTTGTTGCCCTCGGGGTCGGCGGCATTTGGAACTTCACCAACACAGAGTTGTCTCTGCCCGAGCATGTATTTGTGGAGAACGTCCACTTTGCTGACAGTCTGCTCACGCTGAGCTACCGCATCTCCAAGGAACACAACAGCCCAAAGAAGGTTACGCTATGAAAAAACACAGGATACTGCCCTCCCTTGTGCTCTGTGCCGCGCTGCTGCTGCTGAGCACGGCCTATGCCGCAGGCGGAGAGGCCGGCGACCCGCTGATCTCGCTGGATTATTTGCAGAATATCTTTACTCCCGCCGCGGAAACCGCTGTGGAGGAGAAGCTGGGCGCCTCCGGCAAGGCGGCCTATGACGCCGCGGAATCGTCCTGGCGCGCCGCTGCCGCAGCCGCTGAAGCAGCGGCCGGCTCCGAGCATACCGCCGCATGGGCGGAGGCCTGCCTCAAGCGGGGAGATATTCTCTCCGTCCTCACCGGTTCGCAGGTCATGCTGCTTTCCGGCAGCGCGACGGCGCAGTTCCCCTCCGGTGCGCTGATCGACGTATCGGACGGCACCGAGCATGCCTCCGGCACGGCGCTCAAGGCGCGCCACCGCTATCTTGCCGCTGAGGATACCACCGTGTTGATTACGGTTTCTTCCTCCACCGCGGTGCTCGATCACTGCGGGCGCTACCACGTCACGCCCTCCGCCGATGCGCCGGACTGCTTCGCCATGGCTGCCGCCATGCGCTCGTTGACGCTGTTCCGCGGCACGCTCAGCGGCTACGGCGAGGGCTTTGATCTCGAGGAAGCCTCCACCCGCGTTCAGGCGATCACAATGCTGCTGCGCCTGCTGGGCGAGGAGGATGCAGCACTGGAGAGCACCGCTCCCCAGCCCTTCCGGGACGTGCCCGAATGGGCCGACCGCTACGTTGCCTATGCCTACGAAAAGGGCTACACCAACGGCGTATCTGAGACGCTGTTTGCGTCCAACACCGAGGCCAGCGCCAGCATGTATGTGGAGTTTGTCATGCGCGCGCTGGGGTACAGCGACACGACCCATACCGACATCACCACCTCCATCAGCCGCGCGCGGAGCGCCAACGTGCTCACCGCCGGCGAGGAAGCCGCGTTGGATCACGAGGGCTTCCTGCGTTCTGACATGGTGTATCTCTCGTGGTACGCGCTGGAAACGCCGGTCGCCGGCAGTACTCAAACCCTGCACAGCAAGCTGGAAGCCTCCGGCGTATTCGCCGCCGACGCCTATCGCAGCGCCAAGGCGCTCGTCACCTCGCCGCGGCTGTAGGCACCCTTTGACGCAGGACGCATACTATGAACTGAGGCCGCCGAGAACGGCTGCCCCACATCTTCATGGGAGGTTGCGTCATGTATAACAACAACTGCTGCTGGATCCTGGTTCTGATCCTCATCCTGTTCTGCTGCAACGGCAACGGCTTCGGCTGCGGCTGCGGCAACAACAACTGCGGCAGCTGCGGCTGCTGAGCCGCACAGGGGATCGCCCCGGCAATACACAAGGGCTCCGCGCAATTGCGCGGAGTCCTTTCTTTTTGCTTGCATTGTGTCAATCGCTATGTTAAAATAGACGCAATCTATTAGAAAGGCGAATTATGCTATGGAATTTCTGTCTGATAAGCCTCTTCTCATCACCGATACGATCCTCCGCGACGCCCACCAGTCCCAGGCGGCGACGCGCATGACCATCGAGGATATGCTCCCCGCGCTGGAGATCCTGGATTCGATCGGCTACTATTCCCTGGAGTGCTGGGGCGGCGCGACGTTCGACGCCTGCATGCGCTTCCTGGATGAAGACCCGTGGGAGCGTCTGCGCACCCTGCGCGCGCACATGCCCCACACGAAGCTGCAGATGCTCTTCCGCGGCCAGAACATCCTCGGCTACAAGCATTATGCTGACGACGTGGTGGATATGTTCTGCGCGAAGTCCATTGAAAACGGCATTGACATCATCCGCATCTTCGACGCGCTCAACGACATCCGCAATCTGGAGCAGGCGATCACCTCCACCCGCAAGTACGGCGGGCATGTCGAGGCGACGCTCTCCTACACCATCTCGCCGATCCATAACGAGGACTACTTCGTGGACCTCGCCAAGCAGCTCGAGCAGATGGGCGCGAACTCCATCTGCATCAAGGACATGGCAAACCTGCTGCTGCCGATGGAGGCCTACTCCCTTGTCAAACGTCTCAAGGAGACGGTGAACGTCCCCATCCATCTGCACACGCACAACACCACCGGCACGGGCGACATGGTCAACCTGATGGCGGCTT
>CAMVTO010000073.1 GCA_947170435.1 uncultured Clostridia bacterium
TTTTGATTTTACCTTGTTGCGCGATTCCATTGAAAACCGTGATTTCGACGTATTATCCAAGTAGAGGGCAGCAAAAAGGCCGCCGGGGTTGGTCCCGACGGCTTTGCTGTTGCCCGAAATCACGAAAGGAGGTCTGCCAATGAGATGGAAGATCAAACCGGAGCAGGTCGAGCCTGTCCGACAGTTGGTGCGAAGCGGCTGCTGCAACTGTTCGGATGGAAACTGCCTGCTTCTGGACGATGGCGACGCGCAAACCTGCGTACAGCTCATTTGCTCCAGCGCCATCTACTGCCGGCATTTCCGCGAAAACGTGTTACCGGCTGAAAAGGAGCTGTACGAAACGATCATCAAGCAAAATAAGGAGGTCTACTGATTATGAAAGACATGAACGGAATCAAGATCATTGCCGTGGATCACGGCTACGGAAACATCAAGACCGCGAACTGTTGCTTCAAGTCTGGGGTAGCGGTGTATGACGCCAAGCCACCTCTCGCGGAAAACCTGCTCATCTATGAGGGCAAATACTACCTGATCGGCGCAAAGCACAAGGACTACGATGGGAGCAAGGTCGATGACGACGATTATTATGTGTTGACCCTCGCTGCCATCGCTCGGGAGCTGCTGAGGGAGAGCCTGACGAGCGTGAAGGTGTTCCTCGCCGTCGGCCTCCCGATCACATGGGTCGTGAAGCAAGGCGCGGCGTTCCGGGACTACCTCTTAAAGAACAAGAGCGTGGAGTTCAACTTTCGCGGCGTCGATTACCACATCGACTTCGCCGGAGCCGATGTGTTCCCGCAGGGTTTTGCCGCCGTCGCCGATAAACTCCGCGACTTCGGTGGGAGCCATATGCTCTGTGACATCGGGAACGGCACCATGAATCTTCTGCGGATCACGGACCATCACGCCGACTCGCAGCAGATGTTTACCGAGGAGTTCGGGACAAAGGAATGCGCGGCAAAGATGAGAGCCGCGCTCATGGAGGAGTATCAGGTTGATGTGGACGAGTCCATCCTCAACGCGGTGATGCAAAGCGGCACCGCTGACGTTGACGAGGGTTATCTCGCCGTGATGACCGACGCCGCAAGGAAATATGTGCGGGAAATCTTCGCCGTGCTGCGAAAGCACAAGTTCGATCCCAAGCTGATGCGGCTTTACGTCGTGGGTGGCGGAGGCTGCCTCATCAAGAACTTCGGCGAGTATGACGCTTCCCGTACCTTCATTCTCGACGACATCTGCGCCACCGCGAAGGGGTACGAGTGGATGGCGGAGATAAAAATCCGGAAAAGCGGTGGGGTTGTATGAACACGATCAAGCGGGCAGAGCTCCGCTTCAATCTGCGAAAGGAGACAGACCGCAGGGCATGGGAGTATCTCCAAAACGAGAAGGGCTCCAACAACCGGCTCGTCATCACGGCGCTCAACGCCTTCATCGACATGCAGGCGGAGGAGGCCCGATGGAACGCTCATTGTCAGCAGGTACTCGACACGATCCGTTCAGCGGTACAGTCCGCTCCGCAGATCGCGGTGGAAGTGCCGTCAACGGGCGAGCAGCACGATGAGGAGATGGAAGATGAGGTGTCCGATTTCCTCTCCGGCTTCGAGTTACGGTAAAAACCGCCGAAAGTGACGAATACTTGGCCGACTGTACGGTCTTCGTTTCCGGTCCCGTCAATCCCGCGCGTTTTTCCCGTATATGCGGAATTGCCGATGCCCAACGTACTCCAAAAAGCCCGCGACACCGCCCGACCGAACCATCCACGCCCTATAGGGGTGGTGTCTAAGGGAATAACCAGCAGGGAGTTTGTTCGACAAACTCCGGTTCAGAGCCGCCGGGAGGCGGCTCGTTCTTTGGGGGCTGCGCCCCCAATCCCCTGCATGAAAGTGAGGTTGATATTTATATGAATGATAACAAGACCGCGCGGATCGCGCTCCGCGTGACACCCGCCGAAAAAGAGAGAGTCCTCCGCTTCGCCAAGAGATGCGGCCTGGAACTCTCCGAATACGCCCGTCAACGCTGTCTCGGCTACGAGCCCCGCGCCATCCCGCCCGACGCCTTCTATGAGCTTTGCGACAAGCTTGACGCCGCGCGGACCGCTGACAACAGCGCCGCCGTGCTCGAAGTGCTCGACGCCCTGCGCGAGACGGTGATCTCGCCGGGGAGGGACGGGTAATGGCAACCACCGGCTTCTGGCCCGTGCGCAGCTCGCTCGGCGCTGTCATCGCCTACGCCGACAATCCCGACAAGACCACGAACCCGAAGTACCTGGACGATGATCTCGCCCAGGTGCTTCGCTATGCAGAGAACGACGACAAGACCGACCAGCGACTTTTCGTCACCGGTGTCCACTGCACGGCGGAGCACGCCTACGAGGATATGGCGGCGGTGCAAAAGCGTTTCGGGCTGAAAGGAAGAATCGTCGCCTACCACGGGTATCAGAGCTTCAAGCCCGGAGAGGTCACGCCGGAGGAGGCGCACCGCATCGGCATCGAGACCGCGAAGCAGATGTGGGGCGACCGCTTTCAGGTGCTTGTCACGACGCATCTGAACACGGGCACGATACACAATCACATGGTCGTGAACGCCGTTTCCTATAAGGACGGCAAGAAGTTCCAGAACCACATCCGCGACCACATCCACCTGCGCGAGATCTCCGACGCGATTTGCCGGGAGCGCCAGCTCTCTGTTTTGGAGAACGCGAACTTCTACGGCGGGAAGAGTCGCGGCGCGTATTGGGCGGAGCGCAGCGGCAAGCTGACGCACCGTGCCATGCTGAAACGCGACATCGAGGACAGTATGCGTTATGCCATGAACTTTGACGGTGTGATCGCGCAGCTCCGGTCAAAGGGCTATCAGTACGATTGGCAGCGCGGCACGGTGAAAGCGCCGGACTGGGAGCGCGGCATCCGCCTCGACCGACTTGGCTTCACCTATGAGGTCATTCAGGAGAAAATCAGGATAAACCTGTATGATCCCGCCGCGCTGCACGGTTGGAACAGCAATCTGCCGTATCGTCCGAAGCGCTTCCCGCTGTTGGAGATGGAGCAGCAGTTGGACTTTGAGATCGAGCACTCCCATGATACCGTGACCGTTCTCGTCGATGTGGTGTTCTTCATCATTTTGCAGATGGTGAAGCTGACACGCGGCGAACAGGAAGGTGAGATACCTTACCGTCCGCTTTCGCCGTCTGTCCGTGCTGAGCTGGAACGCTTCGACCGGCTCCACACGGCGTATATGCTCATGTCGGAAAACGACATCCACACGCCTGAGGACTTGTCCCAGTTCATCACGAAAACCGAAACGAAGATCAAGGAGCTGGAGCATGAGCGTCAGCTCTGCCGCAACTCGCTTCGCCGTCCCAAGCCCAGGGAGGTCGAGGAGGAGACCAAGCGGAAGATCGCCGAGACCACCGAGCAAATCACGCCCCTGCGGGGCAACCTCAAGTCCGCCAGATGGATCGAAGAAAGATGGCGGCGCTATTACGAAATGCTGAAATCCGAGCGCGAAATGGAAAAACACGCGCTCCAGAAAGAAAGGAATCGTTCAAGATGAAAGACTATATCAATATTGAGATTTCCAGACTCCACGCCTTTGAGGGGCATCCCTACAAGGTGCTGGACAACGAGGAAATGGACGCTCTTACCGAGAGCATCTGGGAACATGGCGTCATGTCGCCGCTGATCGTTCGCCCGTTGGAGGGCACGACCGATGAATATGAGGTGATCTCCGGGCA
>CAMVTO010000074.1 GCA_947170435.1 uncultured Clostridia bacterium
GGATCGCTGCCGCGCTTGACGGCGACGACAGTGAGGACGCCGAAGAGCTCCGCAGAAAGATCTTTGCAAAAGAGGCGGCGGAGAATCTCGGCACGGCAATCGGCCTCGCCGCCGGCATCGCGCTCAGCATCGCCGAGACGCGGCACGAAGAAGCGGAGGAGGCTCCGCGGCAACAAAGTATGTGAAGGAGGAACCATGGCAAGCATCAAGAAAATCAATTCCCGTAAGTACAAGATCACCGTCAGCAACGGCTACCGATTGGATGGTCGCAAAATATCCCGCGCCAAAACCATCTGCGTCCCGGCCACCGTCCACCCGCGGTCGATCCAACAGTACGTCGCGCATGAGGCGGAGGAGTTTGAGCGGTACGTTAAACGCGGCTTCGGCGAGGACGCGGAAACGCCCTTCGAGGTCTACGCCCGGAGCTGGCTCAAGCGCCAGACGAAGTTCGCTCCCTCGACGCTCGCAATGTACCGGCGGATGTTGGAGGTGACGTATCAGTACATCGGTCAGATCCCGCTCTCCAAGCTCCGCCCCATCGCGCTGGAGAATATGCTCATTGAATTGAGACAGCGGACACATCACGGAAAGCCTGTCCAGGAGGCGACCGTGCAAAAATACCTCACCGCCGTCTCTGCCGTCCTCACGGACGCGAAGAAGAACGAGATCATCCAGAAGAACCCGGCGCGGATGATCGACCTGCCCGATACCGAGTCGCGGGAGCAGCATATTCCCAACGCCGACGAGGTCGACCGGTTCCTCCGCGCGCTGGCGGACGAGCCGCTGCACTACCGGTTCTTCTACCTCTACGCCATTTACACCGGCTGTCGGCGCGGCGAGCTCTGCGCGCTCAAGTGGACAGACTTTTCCATCATCAATGATACCACCACACTGACCGTCAGCCGCTCCCGCAGCAGCGTCGCGGGCGTCGGCGTGGTAGAGGGCCCGACGAAGAACGGGCGCAGCCGCATGATTGTCCTTGACGACGCCATGTCGTGGTCTGCCGCCTGCTACAAGATGGCGAAGATGGAGGAAGCCAGCATCGGCGGCTTCCCCCTCAGCGAATACCTCTTTGCCGATGAGCACGGCAAGCCCATCCATCCCGACACGTTCACAAAACACCTGCGCAAGATCTATGACCGCGCCGGTCTCAGCAGGGACTACCATCTCCACACATGGCGGCACTTCTTTGTGACCTCCCTGCTCCACGGCGGCGTGGACAAGCAGACGGTCGCTGACCTCGCCGGTCACGGGGACACCTCGTTTCTGGAACGAACCTACTGCCATCCGCAGATGGAGAAGAGGCTCGAGGCGTCGGAATGTCTTTCCACACAGGTGTTCGGTCCCGTCACCTACAGTGAAGAATCCGACAATCCACTTACGGCGTGACTTGTCGCTTTGGTAGAATCTGCGGTTTCGGAAATCTTTCAGTAGCTATTCAAATTGACTTCGGATATTGTTTGCTTGCAACAAAGCTCAACTGGATTGAGCGAGAAAGGAAAGAGGTTGAAAGTCATGGCAAGCATCCGAAAACGCGGCAACAGCTATCTGCTGGTGGTGTCCATGGGTTACGATCCCAGTGGGAAGCGGCGGGCAGCACAGCAAAAGACGGTCCGCCCACCCGATGGGCTGACGCCAAAGCAGAAGGAGAAATGGCTCAGCGAGCAGGCAATGGACTTCGAGCGCGAATGCCGCAACGCACCACAAGTAACGAATCGGAACATCACGCTCGCGGAGTACACGGAGCTGTGGCTTCGGGACGTCGCGCCGAACAAGCTGGCGAAGTCCACGCTCATCCGCGAGCGGCAGGACACCGAACGGTTCCTGCCTTCGCTGGGGCAGGTAAAGCTGTCGGAACTCCGTCCCGAGCACTTTCGCAAGCTCTACACCAATTTGCGGAAGCAAAAAAGTAAACATACCGGAAAGCCGCTCTCCGAGCATACGGTCGAGGGTGTCCACGCCTGTCTGTGTGGTATCCTCTCCGATGCGATGGAGGGCGGCTTTCTCACGCACAACCCCGCGTGGCGGACGTACCGCTACAGCGGCAGAAAAAGCGAAAAGGTCATCGCGGACGAGGAGACGGCACAAAAGCTGATCCTGGCGCTGGAGGATGAGAGCATCAAGTACGAAACCTTCTTCAAGCTCCTGATTGCCACGGGGATGCGGCGCGGCGAGTGCTGCGGCCTGCAATGGCAGGACATCGACTACGCCGCCCGGAGCATCCACATCCGCCGCAACGTGGTCAAGCTGACGGGCGAGGAGATCATCGTGAAAGAGCCGAAAACCTCCGCGGGCAACCGGCTGGTGTTCTTCTCCACGGAGATGGAAAGCCTGCTGCGTGAATACCGGCACTTCTGCGAAATTGAAGCGGAGCATGAGGACGAGCGGGAGCTGACCGACGAGGACTACCTCTTCCGCCGCCATGGGGAACGGCTCCCCATGACGCCCACCACGTTTACCTGGCGGTTCAAGCTCATTCTCAAGAAAACCGGCCTGCCGGAAAAGCTGACCGTCCATTCGCTCAGGCACACCGCCGCCAGCCTCATGATCGCCAACGGCACAGACGTCACGACGGTGGCGGGCATCCTCGGCCACGCCCAGCCCTCCACCACGCTGGATATCTACAGCCACTCCTTCGACAAAAACAAGCGCGCGGCAAGCGCCGCGCTCCAAGAGAGTCTGGATATATGAAGGGAGTCTTGAACATGAAGAACGTCAAAAAAGAAGCCGCGCTGGTTGCAAGTGGCATCCTGCTTGGAACGGCGCTCGCCGCCCCGGTTGCGGGAGCGGCGCTGACCGCGCAGATGTCCAGCCAGAAGATCGTCATAGACGGCAAGCCCGCGCAGATCGAGGCGTACAGCATCAACGGCAGCAACTACTGCAAGCTGCGTGACGTCGGCAAGGCAGTTGGCTTCCACGTCAGCTACGATCCGCTGACCAACACCGTGCGGATCAACACCAAAGAGGCATACGAGGATGCGGCCTCGGCAAGCGCCACGGTAAAGCTCCCGACCGACGGCTCACAATACATCCCGCAGGTCGGTGACCGTATCCTCTGCGCTGACGGCGCGGAGTATGAGATCAAGAACGTCGAGCGCTGGGACAACAACGTGTACCAGACCGCGAAGCTCCCGCCGCTCCCCGCGCCGAAGTGCGACTGGTCGAAGTTCCCAACGCTCACGCTGCCGGAGCCGGAGGTCAGGCACTACCACGACCAGTACGGCGACGACCTGTTCGTGCGCAACGTCTACGAGGTGCGGCGCATGGTCTACACGATCTACAACGCCCTCGGAGAAGAACCGAGCGCGTGGCGCGACGGCAAGCCTCTGGCGACCGTCTCGACGGTCATCCCGCCGGAATACGAAGCCTACACCGCGAAGTTCTGGCCGTGGAACGAGAGCAACCTCACCGACCTCGTGCACAGTCGCCCCAACAGTCGGTACTACGTCGACGCATTTGACTTCTACCACGGCGGTGCCTATCAATATACACGCTATCTGGTGCTCTCGCTATGAGAGATTACATGACGGCGCTCCAGCGTCGCTTCCATCTCACCTCGGAGCAATCAGTAAAGC
>CAMVTO010000075.1 GCA_947170435.1 uncultured Clostridia bacterium
ACGCCGGAAACCTCGTTGACAATGCGCGAGGACGCGCGGTCCAGCACCTCATAGGGAATCCTCGCCCAATCCGCCGTCATAAAGTCGTCCGTGGTCACAGCGCGCAACGCCAGAACCCGGTCATAGGTGCGGCCGTCACCCATGACGCCCACCGAGCGCGCGTCGGTCAGCACGGCAAAATACTGATTGACCGCGCCTGATAGACCGGCACACGCGATCTCCTCCCGGAAGACAGCGTCCGCTTCGCGCAGCATTATCAGCTTTTCTTCTGTCACCTCGCCCAGTACACGAATGGCAAGACCGGGGCCTGGAAATGGCTGGCGGTTCACCAGATAATCGGGAAGCCCCAACTCACGGCCCAATGCCCGTACCTCATCCTTAAACAGCAGACGCAGCGGTTCGATGATCTCCTTGAAGTCCACAAAGTCCGGCAATCCGCCGACATTATGATGGCTCTTGATGACCGCCGCGTCACCATTGCCGGATTCGATCACGTCCGGGTAGATTGTCCCCTGTGCCAAAAAGTCCACCGCGCTGAGCTGCTTCCCCACTTCCTCAAACACGCGGATAAACTCCTCGCCGATACGCTTGCGCTTCTCCTCCGGTTCCGTCACGCCTGCGAGCCGCGCAAGGAACCGTTCCTGCGCATTGACACGGATCAGACGGATATCCCACCGGGCAAACGCAGCCATGACCTCGTCGCCCTCGTCTTTGCGTAGCAGGCCGTGGTCGACGAACACGCAGGTGAGCTGACTGCCGACAGCCTCCGCCAACAGCGCCGCGCACACGGACGAGTCCACGCCGCCCGACAGCGCCAGCAGCACCCGTCCGTTCCCAACCTTTTCTCGAATCGAAGCGATAGCGCTGTCCTTGTAGCTGCCCATGCTCCAATCCCCCGACACGCCGCAGACGTTGTAGAGGAAATTCCGCAGCATCTCCGCGCCCTGCTCCGTGTGCGCCACCTCCGGGTGAAACTGGACGCCGTAGAAGCCACGCGCTTCGTCGCAAATCGCAGCGGTAGGACAGGCGGTGCTGTGGGCGCAGGCGGTGAACCCATCCGGCAGCTTGGAAATATAATCCCCGTGGCTCATCCATGAAACGCTTTCTTCCGCAAGCCCCGCAAACAGGCGGCAGGCGGTGTCGTAGTGCGTCGGCGTTTTGCCGTATTCCCGTGCGGTGTCTCTCTGCGCGGGGCTGACCTGACCGCCGAGCTGCTGCGCCATGAGCTGGCAGCCATAGCAGATGCCGAGGATGGGAACGCCCAGCGCAAAGATTGCGGGATTCACGTGCGGTGCGCTTTCATCATAGACGCTGTTCGGCCCACCGGTGAAGATAATACCGGCCGCGTCGAACGCGCGGATTTCCTCCATTCCGGTAGAATAGGGCTTCAGCTCGCAGTAGACGTGCTGCTCTCTCACGCGGCGGGCAATGAGCTGGTTGTACTGTCCGCCGAAGTCCAAAATCAGGATTTTCTCTTGCATAGATTTTCCTCCAAAGCAAAAAGAGAGCGCCTCAAAGGGTATAGAAAGCCCTTTGTGACGCCCTTGTCTCAACAAAAAAGAGTATAGGCGGCATACGCCGGTTTGTCAATCTTTTTGTTGACAGCTTTAGGAATTTCGTTGTATTCTTTTCCAGTATTTTTACACTTTTGGAGGGTGCGGCTATGAGATACACGGCAGCAGAAGTGATCCAATACGTCAGAGAGGAGGATGTGAAATTCATCCGCCTCGCGTTTTGTGATGTGTTCGGGCGGCAAAAAAATCTCGCCATCCTTCCCGATGAGCTGGAGCGGGCGTTTTCCTTCGGCATTCCTTTCGACGCCTCCGCCATTCCCGGCTTCGGCGGCGAGGTGCGCTCCGACCTCATCCTCCACCCCGATCCCGCCACGCTGTCCAGCCTCCCGTGGCACCCTGAGAACGGGCGCGTAGTGCGGATGTTCTGCTCCATCACCCACCCGGACGGCACACCCTTTGCCGGCGACTGCCGTGCGCTGCTCGCTCGCGCCGTGGAGGACGCAAAGCGCGCGGGCGTGTCCTTCGCCTTCGGCGCGGAGATGGAATTTTATCTGTTCAAGACCGACGAGGACGGCGAGCCGACGAAGATCCCCTACGACCGTGCCCATTACATGGACATTGCCCCCGACGACAAGGGCGAGGCGGTGCGCCGGGAAATCTGCCTGACGCTCTCGCAGATGGGCATTCAGCCGGAGTGCGCCCACCACGAAGAGGGACCGGGGCAGAACGAGATCGACTTCCGCTACTCCGATCCGCTCTCCGCGGCGGACAACGCCATCACCTTCCGCTCCGTGGTCAAAACCATCGTCGCCCGGAACGGCCTCGCCGCCGACTTCTCCCCCAAGCCGCTCCCCGACGAGGCGGGCAACGGGATGCACATCAACTTCTCCGTCCGCGCAGAGGACGGGCAGGATAAGCTCCCCTTTGCCATCGCGGGTATCATGGACAAGGCGCGGGAGCTGACGGTGTTCCTGAATCCCATTGAGGAGTCCTACCGCCGTCTGGGCAGCAGCAAGGCGCCGGGCTACATCACCTGGTCGAGTGAGAACCGCTCCCAGCTCATCCGCATCCCCGCCGCGCCGCAGGAACAGTACCGTGCGGAGCTGCGCTCCCCCGATCCCGCCGCGAATCCGTACCTCGCCTACGCGCTTCTCATCTACGCGGGGCTGCACGGCATCGAAAACCGTCTGCCCCTGCCAAAGAGCGCGGACGTGAACCTCTACACCGCCGACGCGGAGACGCTGCGGCAGTATCAGCGTATTCCCGCCACGCTGCATGAGGCGGAGGCCGCCGCAAAGGGCAGCAGCTTCATTAAAGAGCATCTTCCCGAGCTGATTTTGTCGGCTTACTGCGACCGCTGAAGGAGGAACGCGCATGGTATTTCAGGAGCGCACCTACGGCGTCCTGATCGTTTCCACGTCCGACAAGTTCATCGAAGCGACCCGCGCGCTCCTGCCGCCCACGGATTACTACCCGGTGGAAACCGCTCACAGCGCGGGCGAGGCACGACGCACTCTACTGGAAGGCGCTTTCGACCTTGTGCTGATTCAAACGCCGCTGCGGGACGAATTTGGCAGCCGCCTTGCGTCGGATATCTGCCAGAGCTCCGGCGCGGGTGTGCTGCTGTTCGTGAAAAGCGAGGCCTACAACGACGTGTACGCCAAGGTGATGGAGCACGGCGTCATGGTGCTGCCCGTGCCAACTTCTACGCAGATGGTGGCGCAGACGCTTCGCATCCTGTGCGCCGCGCGGGAACGGCTGCGCCGCATGGAGGAAAAGCAGGCAACGGTGGAGGAAAAGATCGAGGAGATCCGCGCCGTGAACCGCGCCAAGTGGCTGCTGATCGAGCGGCTGGGCATGAGCGAAGCCGAAGCCCACCGCTACATTGAGAAGCAGGCGATGGATCTGCGCCTCCCGCGGAAAGAGATTGCGGAAAACATCATCAAAACCTATTGACAAGCGCAAAAAAGCGTAGTATTCTCCCGTTTGTTGAACAAAGGCGTTCATTGAGGGACAAGTGCCCCCAATGGACGCCTTTT
>CAMVTO010000076.1 GCA_947170435.1 uncultured Clostridia bacterium
ACATAGCGCACCCACGCCGGGCAGCAGGAGGTCATCAGCGGCAGATTCTCGCCGGTTTCGAGGCGGTGCAGGAACTCCGCGCCCTCCTCGCGCACGGTCAGATCCGCGCCAAAGATGGTATCGTAGACCTCGTCCGCGCCCATGATCTTGAGTGCGGTGACAAGCTGATCGAGTACGTTTTCGCCCGCGGGGATCTGGTACGCCTCGCCCAGCGCCACGCGCACGGCGGGTGCGATCTGGACGACGACGCGCTTGGTCTTGTCGTGCAGCGCCTTCCACGCAAGGCCGATCTCATTTTTGACGGTGATCGCGCCGGTGGTGCACACCGCGGAGCATTGACCGCAGCTGACGCAATGCGTCTCGCTCATCTTCGCGTCGCCGTCGGCGGCGATGCGCAGGTTCGGGCCGCGGCCCACAAATTTCAGGATGCTCATGCCCTGCATCTCTTCACACACGCGCACACAGTCGCCGCAGAGAATGCACTTGCTCATATCCACCGTGATCGCCTTGCTGGTGCGGTCGATCGGCGGCAGGTCGCGGGTATCTTCAAAGCGCAGGTCGTGGATGCCGAAGCGCATCGCCATCTCCTGCAGGCGGCAGGCGCGGTTTTTCTCACAGGTGGTGCAGTCCCGGCAGTGCGCTGCGAGGATCAGCTCCATGATCGTGCGGCGGTAGCGCAGCAGGCGCGAGGTGTTGGTGCGGATGCTGAGGCCGTCGCGCGGCGCCATCTGGCACGCCGCCTCGATCTGCCCCTTTTCATCCTCGACCATGCACATGCGGCACGCGCCGTAGACCGAAAGATCGGAGTGGAAGCAGAAGTTCGGCACCTCGACGCCCGCCTTCTGGCAGACCTGCAGCACGGTCTTGTCGCTGTCGTCGAACTCCACGCGGATGCTGTCCACATACATGATACCGTTAGCCATCGACGGTCACCTCCTCAATCGCGCCAAAGGCGCACAGCTCAATGCAGGTGTAACACTTGACGCACTTGTCCGGGTTGATCTTGAACGGGCTCTTGAGCTCGCCGGTGATCGCCTCGGCGTGGCAGGAGCGCGCGCAGCGCGAGCAGCCCTTGCACTTGTCGGGATCAATGACGATCCGCTTGCGGTCGTAGGGCACGCCGTCACCGGGCGCGATGGGGAGACGCGTCTCCTTCTCGCACAGCGGACAGCGGCCCTCGATGTGGTTCTGAAAATCGTCGGCAAACGCGGCCGCGGCGGTCTCCAGCGTGGTGGCGCTGCCCTTGCCGAGGGCGCAGAACGCGGTCATGTGCACGACCTCGCCCAGCTCGAGCAGCATACCGGTGGCGGCGTCGTCCGCCTTGTACTCGACCAGGTCGCCCATCAGCTCCGCCATGCGCTTCGTGCCCTCACGGCAGGAGATGCACTTGCCGCAGAAGTCCGCCTGCGTTGCCCGCAGGAAGCTGTACGCCACGTCCACCATGCAGCGGTCCTCGTCGAGCACGGTGATCACGCCGTCGCCGCGGCGGCAGCCATAGGGTGCAAGCGCCTTGGCGTCGAGCGGCAGATCCAGCTGCTCCTCGGTGATGAGGCCGCCGGAGGGACCGCCGATCTGCATGGCCTTGAACGCCTTGCCGTTTGCCATGCCGCCGCCGAGTTCTTCGACGATCTGGCGCAGCGTTGTGCCTTTTTCGACCTCAATGCGGCCGGGGCGGGCAACGTCGCCCTTGAGTAAGTAACTCTTTCCCATAGTACACTCCCACTCACGAAAAATACACGGTTTGCATACACGGACACTTTACCATGAAGCCGCGGAAATGTAAAGTGCAGATGCTGTAAAACGGTTCAGGATTTTTGCCCACGATTCGCAAAGGGTTTCTCGCCTTGACACCATCCTTGAGTTTTGCTAAAATATACCGGTTGATGCCCATTATAATAATGCGAGGTGCTGTTATGAACATTCTGGTGACCGGCGGCGCGGGATATATCGGCTCCCACACCGTACTGGAGCTGCTGCTTGCGGGCCATGAGGTCGTGGTGGTGGATAACCTCTCCAACGCGTCCGAGGAGTCGCTGCGCCGCGTGCTGGCGATCGTACGCGAGGAGAAGCCATCTGTCAAGGAGATTCCCTTTCACAATGTTGATCTGCGTGACCGCGCGGGGCTGGAGAAGGTCTTTGCCGAGAGCCGTCCCTTCGACTGCTGCATCCACTTCGCCGGACTCAAGGCGGTGGGTGAGAGCGTGGCGAAGCCGTGGGAGTACTACGAGAACAACATCGGCGGCACGCTGACGCTGCTCGACGTGATGCGGCGGCACGGCTGCAAGAGCATCATTTTCAGTTCCTCCGCCACGGTCTACGGCGATCCGGCCGTGATCCCCATCACCGAGGACTGCCCCAAGGGCCAGTGCACCAACCCCTACGGCTGGACGAAGTCCATGCTCGAGCAGATCATGTCCGACCTCTACACCGCCGACGTGAAGGCGGGCGACGCGCACCCTTGGAACGTGGTGCTGCTGCGTTACTTCAACCCCATCGGCGCGCACCCGTCGGGCCGCATCGGGGAGGACCCCAACGGCATCCCCAACAACCTCATGCCATATATCACGCAGGTGGCGGTCGGGAAGCTGGACCATCTCAACGTCTTCGGCGATGATTACGATACCCCGGACGGCACGGGCGTGCGCGACTACATCCATGTGGTCGATCTCGCAAAGGGCCACGTCAAGGCGCTCGGCGCGGTGGAGAAAAACTGCGGTCTCGCGGTTTACAACCTTGGCACGGGACACGGCTACTCGGTGCTGGACGTGGTGAAGGCGTTTGAAAAGGCAAATGGCTTGACACTGCCCTATGTCATCCAGCCTCGCCGCCCGGGCGACATCGCAACCTGCTATTCGTCCCCGGACAAGGCGAAGCGCGAGCTGGGCTGGGAGGCGCAGTACGGTATCGAGGAGATGTGCCGGGACTCGTGGAACTGGCAGAAGAACAACCCGAACGGCTACAGGGCATAAGCAGGGTTCTAAGGCTCCCTTTGCGAAAGTGGGCCTATCATAAGCAAGGAGTAAAACAGGAATGGGTAAATATTTCGGAACCGACGGCTTCCGCGGGGAAGCCAACATCGGCCTGACCGCGGAGCACGCGTACAAGATCGGCCGCTTTCTCGGCTGGTATTATTCGGAGAAAAAACACTTTTTCGGAAGCCATGAGAAGGCGCGCATCGTCATCGGCAAGGACACCCGCCGCTCCAGCTATATGTTTGAGTACAGTCTGGTTGCCGGCATCGTTGCCTCCGGCGCGGACGCATACTTGATGCACGTCACCACCACGCCGTCCGTTGCCTACATCGCGCGCGTGGACGAGTTCGACTGCGGCATCATGATCTCCGCGTCGCATAATCCCTACTACGACAACGGCATCAAGCTCATCAACTCCCACGG
>CAMVTO010000077.1 GCA_947170435.1 uncultured Clostridia bacterium
TATAGAACGTACTCGGTTTCATATCCAGCCTTCTCTGTGCCTCGACCGCTGTGATTTCGCCCCGCCGCCAAAGGGCAACCACCGCGGCGAAGTTGTCGCGCACGATGGGCTTTCGGCCCTTATAGACGCCGTTCGCCTTGGCGATCTCGATGCCCTCCCGCTGGCGCTGACGAATATAAGCCCGCTCCAGCTCCGCGATGGCGGCGAAGACCGTGAGCATGAACTTCCCCGTGGGCGTAGAGGTGTCGATGGCTTCCTTTTGGCTCACGAACTCCACGCCCTTTTCGTGCAGCCGCTCGGTCAACTCCAACAAATCGCGGGTGTTGCGTGCAAAGCGGGAGATCGATTCCACGATCACGGTGTCGCCGCGGCGCACATACTCCATCATCTTTTGCAGCTCCGGGCGGTTGGCGTCCTTGCCGCTCATGCGGTCGATGTAGACTTCATCCACGCCAAGCTCCTCCATCAGCACCTCCTGCCGCGCGGTATTCTGCTCGGCGGAAGATACGCGGATGTACCCGATCCTCATTGCATTGCCTCCCTCCCCAGCTCCTCGCTTTCCTGCTCATACGAATACGGCGGGATCTTCGCCAGCTCCCGGTGGATACCGTCCGCCAGACGAAAGCCGGAAATGAAGCTATCCAGCGCCGCATCATCTTTGTGGAGCGTGTAGGCATCGTGAAGGCGAAGCAAGAGCCGTTGCTGCTCCCGGTTCAGTTCCGCGTGCAGGGTGTCGTAGGCGGCCTCTGCATCGCGCTCCGCGTCTTGCGTTTGCTGTGAGACCACCAGAAAACGCCGTTGGAGCGCCGTCATGTAGTCCCACATTTCAGCTCGCCTCGTCCAGCTCCGGCACCATGTCGGCGGCGCTCACGATCTCCATGAATTGCTGGGCATACGCCTTTGCCTGCACCGTCGTGTCCATGTCGAGGGTGCTACTTGCCTCGAATTTGAACAGGGCGAACGGCTTCCCGCCTTTGCTCGTCGCCCGCTCCAAGGTGATGCGCGTCACCACGCCGTTGATTGGCGTCAGCGCGCCCGCGAGCCGTGTCGTGTACTTCAAGAAGCGGTTCTTGCTCGTCACCGGCACGCGCACCAGCAGCGGGAGGATGGTGTTCGGGCGTAATAGGAACAGTAACACCGACTCCTTGCACGCCTTCGCGTTGCTCTCGCCGTCCTTGGAGCCGAAATCGTTATAAGGGCAGTGGGCGCAGGACTTCCCATCGGCGGAAATAATGCTGTTGACGCTCATGCAGTCGGGCGGCGTGCCCTCCACCGGCTCCGGCGTATGCCAGTAGGCGCGAGGGGTCGTATAGTCCAGAATGATACCCGTCAGCTCGGTTTCCGGCTCGTCGCCGTTCAGCCCTGGCACGGAGAATACGGTCGAGCCGCCGGAGGGCGACTTGACCACATCGAAGAAGTCCAGCGCAAGCGGCTGATTCTTCAAGTTCTCGCGGATGATGGAGAGCGCGTTGTTCGACAGGGCCGCGTAGTCGGCCTCCATCGGCATGAGATCGGTTTCAAAAGGCAAAGGCGTGGGAGCGGTGAACTCCTGCGCCTTTGTGGTCATTTTTGCCTTTAATTTAGTGCTATTATCCATGATGATCCTCCTAACTTGCCGCTTTCACAGAGAAGCGACGGTATGAAATCTTGTTCGTGTATTTCTGGTAGAGCGTCGGGTGCTCCGCTTTCAGCGTTTTGCTGTCAAGACGCTCCTGCGAGATCGACTTCCATGTGATGATCTTGTCGCCCACGGTGCCGATCTCGTTCTCACCCAGCATTTCTTTGAGCAGATTTTCGGCTTTCTGTTTCCGCTCGGTGGCGGCGTCGAGGTCCTCACAAGCCTCGTCATATTGCGCCAGCAGTTCTGTCGCGGACGGTGGCAGCGCGATTTGAGACTGCGGGACGCTGTTCGGGAATCGCTCGGCAAGAAACTTCGCCGAGGCGTCGGAACCGTCCAGCGGCGGCGGGGTCTTATCTTGGACGTGCCGCCAGAATACGGATTCAAAGGGAATCAGCATGTCGATCAGCTCGTCGTCGCGCTCCACCAGCTTCCACTTGAACGAATTGCCGCCGATCAGGACAGCAATAAAGGCGGCACGGAAACCCGTAACCGCCATGTAGTGTTGGATTTGCAGGGTGTATTCGTCGGGGATGGCATCGTCCCATTCGCCGCTTTTATAGGCTGTAGCGGTCTTTGCCTCGAAGATGCAGTCGCCATAGTCGGGGTGGTGGCATATACCGTCGAGGTTCGCAAGCATGAACGGATTTTCCGTGCTTTGGAGCAGTTGCTTGACGATCTCCACCTCAATGCCCGTGCGCTTGGTGAACTCGGCGCGGACGATAGACTCCAACCGCGTACCCCAGTAGGCCGCTTCCCCCGCTTCTTGATAGGGCAGTTGGTTCGTCTTTTCCATCCACAGCTCGACGGGCGATTTATAGCGGTTGATGCCGCACACCACCGAAGCGTCCGAGCCGCCGATGCCGCGCTTGCGGTATTCCAGCCAGTCGGCGTAGGGGAGGTTTTCGGTGGAGGTCAATACCCGCGCCGTCATGCCGCCACCCCGCACAGCTTCACGGCCTTGTCGATGATCGCGTGGCCGTCCATCACCCGCGCCCAGTTGTTTTCGGCGTAGTTCTTGGTGTTCCTGTGCGGCATTGAGTGCGTGGCGAGGTCGCTTGCGGCGTTGATGACGCCCCACGCCGTGCCGCGAAACCGCTTGATGTCCGGTGCGTAGTAGCACACCATGAACTCATTCCTGCATTTCTCCGCCGTCGCCTTCTCACGTTCGGTGGATTTGTCCGTGATCGGGAACAGCTCTTCGAGGATCGCCTTCACGTCGCGGTCGTACAGCGTCTTGTTGGCGGCGCGGTCGGCGTAGCGGGCAAGGCCGCTCATGTACTCGTCCGCGAGGGCGAGACAATCCCGCGCCTCCTGCATCCGCTCGCGGATGTTTTCCGTGTGCCGCATCGACCAGATGCGCTTCGCGGAGCCGAGAGCGAGGTTGAGCGTGTTGTTGCACACCACGCGGATCGGCGTCATGCAGACCTTGAGGCCGCCGCTGCCATCGTGGGAGTTGGTGAAGCACAGGTAGGGCTCCACGTCATCGCTGGCGACGCGGCGCGCGGCCATCTTCGCCAAGAGCCAGATCTGCTTACCTTCGCGCAGCGAGCCCGCGGTCTCATAGCGCACGTCGCCGCCGATGAGATCATCGGTGAAGTTGAAGGCGTCGATGTTCTGCACGACCTTGTAGCGGTCGCCGACAATGCCGAGGACGCTGCCGTCCGTGTCGCGGACGTTGGACTTGTAGCCGGGGATCACGCCGCCGCGGGCGTTGTAGACCGGCTCCTGCCG
>CAMVTO010000078.1 GCA_947170435.1 uncultured Clostridia bacterium
ATGGCGGCCGCTTCGCGACCTCCGACCTCAACGACCTCTATCGCCGCGTCATCAATCGCAACAATCGTCTGAAGAGACTCATCCAGCTCAACGCGCCCGACATTATCGTGCGCAACGAAAAGCGCATGCTTCAGGAAGCAGTCGACGCCCTGATTGATAACGGCCGCCGCGGCCGCGCCGTCACCGGCGCGAACAACCGCGCGCTCAAGAGCCTTTCGGACATGCTCAAGGGCAAGCAGGGCCGCTTCCGTCAGAACCTGCTGGGCAAGCGCGTGGACTACTCCGGCCGCTCGGTTATCGTCGTCGGCCCGGAGCTGAAGATTTACCAGTGCGGCGTGCCCAAGGAGATGGCGCTGGAGCTGTTCCGCCCCTTCATTATGAAGAAGCTGGTTGAGGACGGCAGCGCCAACAACATCAAATCTGCCAAGAAGATGGTGGATAAGGGCGTTGCCGAGGTCTGGGACGCGCTGGACGTGGTCATCAAGGACCATCCGGTCATGCTCAACCGTGCGCCGACGCTGCACCGCCTGGGCATTCAGGCGTTCGAGCCGGTGCTGGTCGAGGGCCGCGCCCTGAAGCTGCACCCGCTGAACTGCACGGCGTTCAACGCCGACTTCGACGGCGACCAGATGGCGATCCACGTTCCGCTGAGCGCCGAGGCGCAGGCGGAGGCGCGTATCCTGATGCTCTCCGCCAACAACCTGCTGCGTCCGCAGGACGGCGGCCCGGTCACGGTGCCGACGCAGGATATGGTGCTGGGCTCCTACTATCTGACGCTCGAGCGCTTTGAAAACGGCGTATCCCAGCTCGACAACGACGAGTTCTGGCCCTCGAACATTCCCTTCGAGCTTGCCGGCAAGGACTATGACGAGCTGACCGACGCCGAGCGCGCCTCGATCCATCTCAACGTTTACCGCGACGAGGACGAGGCGATGCTCGCCTACGATGATCACCTCATCGGTATCCATCAGCCCATCATGGTGCGCGTCTGCAAGGCGTTGCCCGACGGTACGATGGGCAGCAAGATCGTGCGCACCAGCATCGGCCGCATCATCTTCAACCGCAATGTCCCGCAGGACCTCGGCTTTGTCAGGCGTGTGGACGAAAACGGCCAGCCCACCGAGCAGTACTTTGATTATGAGATCACCGATACCTGCGGCAAGAAGCTGCTGGGCAAGATCGTCGACCGTGCCATCAAGCGCCACAACTTCACCATCGCGGCGGAGGTGCTGGACAATATCAAGGCTACAGGCTACAAGTACTCTACCCGCGCCGCCATCACGATCTCCGTCGCGGATATGACCATTCCGGCCGAAAAGTACACCCTCATCGCAGAGACTGAGAAGCGTGTCGTTGACATCGAGGATCAGTACAAGATGGGCTTTATGACCAATGAGGAGCGCTACCGTCAGGTCGTCAAGGAGTGGGAAAAGACGACCGACGATGTTACCGACGCGCTGCAAAAGAACATGGACCGCTACAACCCCGTCTTTATGATGGCGGACTCCGGCGCCCGTGGTTCGATGAAGCAGATCCGTCAGCTGACCGGTATGCGCGGCCTGATGGCGAACACCGCCGGCCGCACCATCGAGATCCCGGTCAAGGCGAACTTCCGCGAAGGTCTGTCCGTGCTGGAATACTTCACCTCCTCCCGCGGCGCCCGTAAGGGCTTGGCCGATACGGCGCTTCGTACCGCAGACTCCGGTTATCTGACCCGCCGCATGGTCGACGTCTGCCAGGACGTCATCATCCGCAGCGACGACTGCGGTGCCACCACCGGCATCATGGCCTCCGAAATCAGCGAGAACGGTCAGGTCATCGAGCAGTTCTCCGAGCGGATCAACGGCCGCTATCCGGTCAATGACATTCTCAAGCCCGGCACGAACGAGGTGCTGTTCTCCAAGGATCACATGCTCTCCTCCGATGATGCCAAGACGCTGGAGGATTTCGATATCCACGCTGTTGAGATCCGCACGGTGCTGACCTGCAAGGCGCACAGCGGCGTGTGCGCGAAGTGCTACGGCATGAACCTTGCCACCTCTAAGCCCGTCGGCCCCGGCGAGGCGGTTGGCATCATCGCGGCGCAGTCCATCGGCGAACCCGGTACGCAGTTGACCATGCGTACGTTCCACACCGGCGGCGTTGCCGGCGGCGACATCACACAAGGTCTTCCGCGTGTCGAGGAGCTGTTCGAGGCGCGTCGTCCCAAGAAGATGGCGACGCTCTCCGAGATCTCCGGCAAGGTGCGTTTCGAGGAGTCCCAGAAGGGCAGCCTTGTCAACATCATCGTCACCGCCGATGATGGCGATGTGCGCAATTACGCGATCCCGCACACCGGCCTGCGCGTGCAGGACGGCGACACCATCGAGAAGGGCTTCCAGCTCCAGGATGGCGCGCTCAGCCCGCACGATATCCTCCGCATCCGTGGAACCAGCGCGGTTCACGACTACCTCATCTCCGAGGTTCTCAAGGTTTACCGTCAGCAGGGCGTCGATATCAACGACAAGCACATTGAGGTCATTGTCCGTCAGATGATGCGCAAGGTGCGCGTCGAGGACGCGGGCGACACCGGACTGCTCTCCGGCGCGATGGTCGACCTCCTCGAGCTCGAGGACGAGAACGAGAAGGTGCGCGCGCGCACTGCCGCCGGCGAGGTCAACGCCGAGACCGGCGAGCCGCTCCGCGAGGCGGAAGCCACACAGCTGCTCATGGGTATCACGAAGGCGTCGCTGGCGACCGATTCGTGGATGTCCGCGGCGTCCTTCCAGGAGACCACCAAGGTGCTGACCGAGGCCGCCATCAAGGGCAAGGTCGACCACCTCGTGGGTCTGAAGGAAAATGTTATCATCGGCAAGCTGATCCCTGCCGGCGCCGGCCTCACGGCCTACCGCGATTTCGCGCAGGAGATCGTGCCCGAGCCGGAGAAGCCCGAAGAGCCCGACATGTACGCGGCGCTGCGCGGTTTCACCAACGCGGTGCAATAAGCCAAGCTCTGTCAATATGCCCGAAAAACCCGCCCGAAAGGGCGGGTTTTTCTCTGATTTTTTCTTGACTTAAAGGGATTTTCGTGTTATAATTCCGCTCTGCATGGTGCGTCCATGTACAAAAAATGAGAAAGGAGAACATGAATGCCTACTTTTAACCAGCTGGTTCGCAAGGGCAGAGAGACGTCGACTTACAAGTCCACCGCTCCCGCGCTGCAGTACGGCCTGAACACCCTCAAGAACAAGCAGACCGACCTCAGCTCCCCGCAGAAGCGCGGTGTCTGCACCGCGGTCCGTACCGCGACGCCGAAGAAGCCGAACTCCGCCCTCCGTAAGATCGCCCGTGTGC
>CAMVTO010000079.1 GCA_947170435.1 uncultured Clostridia bacterium
TCGGAGTTCGTCAGCAGCACGACCACGGTGTCGGGATGGCCCGCCGCCTTGATCTTCGCACGGTCAAAGGTCAGGAGCTTCTGACCGGCCTTGACCTTGTCGCCTTCCTTGACCGCGGGAGTGAAGCCGTCGCCGTTCATGCTGACGGTATCCACGCCAACGTGGATGAGGACTTCCATGCCGTTGGACTCAAGGCCGATGGCGTGCTTGCTGTCCGCGACCGAGGTCACTTCGCCGTCAAACGGGGCGACCACGACACCCTCTTCGGGTTCGATGCCGACGCCGTCGCCGAGGATGCCGGCGGCAAAGGTCTCATCGGGGATCTCCTCACGGGCGATGACCTTGCCCTTCGCGGGCTGGAGCACCGCGCCCGCCGCGCAGCGAATGACGCTGGTTTTGGGAGCCTCGATCTTCTCCTCCGCCTTGGCGGCTTCCTTCTTTGCCTTGGGCTGCTCGTCTTCCTTCCAGATGACCCAGGTCAGCACGAACGCAACGCCCGCGGCGACCAGCAGCTCAACGAGGTACATGCCGGTGTTGTTGACGGCGGGGATGCCGGGGATACCGGTGACGCCGTAGGTCGTCGCGCCGAAGGGAACGACGTTGCCGGCCATGTCGGTGCCGTGCATGTGGGAGGCGAGGAAGGACGCGACAGCGCCGCCCGCCATGCCGCAGGCAAACGGCTTCATGAAGCGGAAGTTGATACCGAAGATCGCCGGCTCGGTGATGCCGAGGGACGCGGAGAGCGAGGACGGCAGCGCCACGGACTTGGTCTTCTGGTTCTTGACCTTGAGGGCCACCGCAAGGCACGCGCCGAACTGCGCGAAGTTGGCGGCGGAGGCGATCGGCATCCAGGTGTTGACGCCGGTGCTGGAGATCATGCCCGCCTCAATGACGTTGTACATGTGGTGCAGGCCCATAACGACGGTGAGCGGATAGATCGCGCCCATGACCGCCGCGCCGAGGCCGGCGCCGATGGTGATGAGCACCTGCGCGCCCGCGAGCACCCAGTTCTCCACCACGGAGAACACCGGCCCGATGATGGTGAAGGTGATGAACGAGGTGACCAGCACGGTGCACAGCGGGGTGACGAACAGGTCGATCATCTCAGGCACATGCTTATGCAGCCACTTTTCGATGTACGACATCAGCAGAATGGACAGGATCACGGGGATCACGTGGCCCTGATAGCCCACTTGCTGGACGTTGAAGAAGAACAGATGCCATGTGGGGATCTCGCCGGGGGCGTAGTTGCCGACGGTCCATGCGTTGATCAGCGCCGGGTGAACCATCATGAGGCCCATGACCGCGCCGAGGAAGATGTTGCAGCCGAACACGCGGGAGGCGGAGATCGCTACCAGCACGGGCAGCAGCGCGAACGCGGTGTTCGCCACGAGGTCGAGGAACGAGAACCAGTCCGTCGCGCCGAAGGCCGGCGCAAACTTAGGAATGGCTTCGACAATACCCATCATCAGGCCGGAAGCCACGATGGCGGGCAGAATGGGAACAAACACGTCGCCGGGGACCTTGAGGATGCGTCTCCACAGCGGCGCCTGCGCGGCAGCCGCGGCCTTGACCTCGTCCTTGGTGGCGGCGGTCATGCCGGTGACGGCGAGGAATTCGTCGTACACCTTGTTGACGGTGCCGGTGCCGATGATGAGCTGAAGCTGGCCGTTCGACTCGAACATGCCCTTAACGCCGTCCACGTTCTCAAGAGCCGCCTTGTCGAGCTTGCTGTTGTCCGCAATGACAAGACGCAGACGAGTGGCGCAGTGCGCCGCGCTGACGATGTTCTCTCTGCCACCGAGGTGGGAGTAGATCTCCTCAGCGCACTTACGGTAATCCAATGCCATAAGTAGTTTTCTCCTTACACTTTCATCTGTTGGCCGCATACACAAACGGCCACGAGCGATATTATACCGGAAGAACTTAACAATGTAAACAAAAACTTGCGCCGGGGGCGCAAGTTTTTTGTAAAATCGTCAAATCAGCTTTAATTGTTCAAAAGCGCGGGCGATCCCGTCCTCGGAAACGGCGGCGCAAACCAGGTCGCTGCGCTCCTTGAGCGCCGGACTGCCGTTGGCCATGCAGACGCCCACGGCTACCGCCTCGATCATCTCAAGATCGTTCATGCTGTCGCCGAAGCCCACGGTGTTCTCCATGGAAACGCCCAGCTCATCCGCAATCATGCGCACGCCGCGGCCCTTGTCAAACGCGCGGTTGATCATCTCACCGTTGACACAGCCCTTGGAGAAAACGTCCTGCACGACGAAGTTGAAGTCCTTGTCATACGCCGCGCGGGCCGCCGCCAGTTCCTCTGTGTCCCGGCACATGAAGATGATCTTATAGAGCGGCGCACCGTCATATTCATGCATGGGGCGAATGTGGAGATTCTCGTTCAGCGCTTTGCGCCAGCGCACCAGCTCGCTGTTGCCGTCGCCGCTGACGCCGGCAAGGAAGTCCACGATGTCCTCATCGCTGTAGGACGCGTCCCGCGCCTCCACCGTGCAGTGGACGCCGTTTTCATGCAGCACGCGCAGGATCTCATCGCTCAGTTCCCGGGGCATCGGATGGTCGTAGAGCACCTTGTCGCCGCAGACCACATAGCCGCCCGCGCTGCCCACAAAGCCGTCAAAGCCGTATTGCAGCAGCGGCGAGAGCATGGCATAGTTGCGTCCCGTGCAGAGGAACACCTTGTTTCCCGCCGAGCGCGCCGCGCGGATCGCGTTCAGCGCGCTCTCCGGCGGGACATTGGTGCCCGCCTCGGTCAGCGTGCCGTCAATATCCAGAAAAATGAGCTTCACGCCTGCTCCGCCTCCGTGTCAAAGGTACGGATCAGCCAGCGGAAGTCGCCCGACGGGATGGGCAGCACGCTCTCGCGCTTTTCGCCCGTCCAGAGGTCGGTCAGCTCGCCGTCCTCGCCCGTCCAGACCACGCGCTCCACCACGTCGAAGTTGAAGTACGCCAGCAGCTTCTCGCCGTCGCAGTAGCGGCCGATGCCCAGCACGCCGTCGTAACCGGTATCCAGCAGCCACACGTCCGCCTTGCCGTCGAAGGCGCGGTGCTCGCCTCGCATGGTCTCCAGCCGCCGCAGCGCC
>CAMVTO010000080.1 GCA_947170435.1 uncultured Clostridia bacterium
AAACTCCCGCGTTCTCCCGTCGTAGAGAATGAGCGCAAACTCCGCGTCCAGCATCGGGAACATCTCCACGCCGTACTCGAACCACAGTGGAAGCAGTATTTCGCAGTCGGAATCGCTGACAAAGGTGTAGCCCTTCTCGATCAGTATTTGCCGCTGCGCGCTAAAGCCGTAAATCTCGCCGTTGCAGACCACATAGCTGCCGTCACGTTTGAATGGCTGCATTCCCTCCGGGTGCAGACCCATGATGGCAAGACGGTGGAAGCCCAGCACCCCGCCGCCGGTGTGGACGACAGCGCTGGCGTCGGGGCCGCGGGAAACGGTCTTTTCAAAGCCGGTCTTGAAAGCGTCCACCGGCACGATGGGGTCACAATATCCCATAATGGAACACATGGTTTTTCCTCCTATCTTACGCTGAACAGCAGCTCCCCGTAGGTCGGGAACGGCCAGAACGACTTCGCCGTAATTGTCTCCGCCTCGTCGCAGACTGCCCGCAGCTCCGCCATGCGCGGCAGCACGATATCGCGGATGGTGAACGCCTCGTTGACCGATTCCTCGGTGTCCTGCACGGCAAGCATGGCCCGCTCCAAGGCGTCGGTCTTGTCCGCGATGCAGTCCGCAAGACCCGATAGCCGCTCCGTCAGCTTGGTTTCATAGGCGCAGGCCAGCGACGGCGCAATCGCTTTTTTCTTCGCCGCGCCCTCCGCAATTTCGGCGGAGTATGCCGACACCGCCGGCAGGATCTCCCGCCGTGCCATGTCCGCCATGGTGGCCGCCTCGATCATGACGGTCTTGCTGTAGTTTTCCAGCATGATCTCGCAGCGGGAGCGCAGTTCGTTTTCGGTAAAGACCTTGTGGGCGGTCAGCAGCTCCACGTTTTTCTTCTTGAGCAGCGAGGGCGCACAGTCCGGCGTCGTGCGCAGCTCGGAAAGTCCTCGTTTATCCGTCGCCTCGCGAATCCACGCCTCGTCGTAGCCGTTGCCGTTGAAGATGATGCGCTTGTGGGCGGTGATTGCCTTCTGAATGAGGGTATGCAGCGCGGCGTTGAAGTCCTCCGCGCCTTCCAGCTCGTCAGCGTACTGCCGCAGGGATTCCGCCACCGCCGTGTTGAGGACGGTGTTCACCGTGGCGATGGACTGTGACGAGCCGACCATGCGGAACTCGAACTTGTTGCCTGTGAACGCGAAAGGCGAGGTGCGGTTGCGGTCGGTCATGTCCCGGGCGAAGCGTGGCAGGGCGTGGACGCCCAGCTTGACCACGGTTTTCTCCGCCGCGCTGTAGGCCGTGTCGGTTTCCAGCGCTTCCAGAATGGCGGTCAGCTCGTCGCCCAGAAAGACGGACACGACGGCGGGCGGCGCCTCGTTCCCGCCGAGGCGATGGTCGTTGCCGGCGGTGGCGACGGTGGTGCGCAGCAGCTCTTGATACTCGTCCACCGCCTGAATCACCGCCACCAGAAACAGCAAAAACTGCGCGTTCTCATGGGGCGTATCGCCGGGAGAGAGCAGGTTGACGCCGGTATCCGTGGCAATCGACCAGTTGTTGTGTTTGCCGGAACCGTTGACGCCGGCAAAGGGCTTTTCGTGCAGCAGGCAGACCAGTCCGTGCTTCGCCGCGACTTTTTGCATGATCTCCATGGTCAGCTGGTTCTGGTCAGTGGCGAGGTTGGTGGTGGTGTAGATCGGCGCCAGCTCATGCTGGGCGGGCGCGACCTCGTTGTGCTCCGTCTTGGCGTAGATGCCGAGCTTCCACAGCTCCTCGTTCAGCTCGTCCATGTACGCCTGCACACGGGGCTTGATGGAGCCGAAGTAGTGATCGTCCAGCTCCTGCCCCTTGGGCGACTTCGCGCCGAACAGTGTGCGGCCGGTGTAGATGAGGTCGCGGCGCTGCTCGTACACGCTCTTGTCGATGAGGAAGTATTCTTGCTCGGGGCCGACGGAGGTGGTGACGTGGCTGACGTCCTCGTTCCCGAACAGCCGCAGTACCCGCATGGCCTGCTTGTTGATGGCCTCCATCGAGCGCAGCAGCGGGGTTTTCTGGTCCAGCGCCTCGCCGCCGTAGGCGCAGAACGCCGTCGGGATGCACAGCGTCTTGCCCTTGAGAAAGGCGTAAGAGGTGGGGTCCCACGCCGTGTAGCCCCTTGCCTCAAAGGTGGCCCGCAGTCCGCCGGAGGGAAAGCTCGACGCGTCCGGCTCGCCCTGAATCAACTCCTTGCCGGAGAACTCGAGAATGACGCCGCCGTCCGGAGCCGGAGAGATAAAGCTGTCGTGCTTCTCGGCGGTCACGTTGGTCATGGGCTGAAACCAGTGGGTGAAGTGGGTCGCGCCCCGCTCCACCGCCCAGTCCCGCATGGCGTCCGCCACCGCGTCAGCGACAGTCGGGTCGAGGCGTTCGCCCCTGCGGATGGTCTGCTTGAGGGAATGATAGACCTTGCCGGGGAGCCGCGCCTTCATCGCCCGCTCATCAAATACCAGAGAGCCAAAATCATCGGGAATACCTGCCATATCCAACACCCTTTCGAAACGAAATAAAAAAGAAAAGGCGCCTCAGAGAGTGCAAAATACTCTCTGAGACGCCTTTGTCTCAATGCAAGCAGTATAAAACAGGGAAAAGCTAAAATCAATCGTTATAATATCACAATTTACAAATAATGATACCGCGAAAATTCGTCAAGCTGCCTGTCATTCCCACTCCACCGTTCCCGGCGGCTTTGCCGTGATGTCATACACGACGCGGTTAACGCCGGAAACCTCGTTGACAATGCGCGAGGACGCGCGGTCCAGCACCTCATAGG
>CAMVTO010000081.1 GCA_947170435.1 uncultured Clostridia bacterium
ATCCCCGGCTCCAAGAACGTCGATCACATCCGCGACAACATCAACATCTTCGACTTCACGCTGACGGACGACGAGCTTGCCGAGATTGCCAAGGTCGATCAGAACAAGCGGTACTATACGGCGACCGAAGATGCGCTGCAGGGCTATCTGCAATTTGCGCCGGACTTCAACGAGCAGCCGTAACAGGAAAAAAGAGCAAGGGCGCAAGGTGAGCTTTGCGCCCTTGCTTGTTGAAAGGGGAGCAGGATGAAAGCAGCGATATTTATTCTGGCAGTCTCCGCGCTTTTGGCTGCCTGTACAGCACAGGGTAATACCACAGAACAGACTGCGCCGGAGAAACAGATGATGGAAAAAACGATACAAACCCAAGTCCCCCAGACCGGCTGGACGACCGCCGTTCCCGCGGAATACAGGGCGGCGGCGCAACACCCCGGTACAGTCGAGCGGCTGGATTACGCCACCAAGGATTACGCCGGAAATGGCGGGGACATCCAAAAGACGGCGTATGTCTACCTGCCCTATGGCTACGACCCGAACGACACCGCCACGCGCTATGACATTGTCTATCTCATGCACGGCTGGGGCGGCTCCGCGGGCGAGTATTTCAACCTCGGCACCATGAAGAACACCTACGACCAGCTCATCGAGCGCGGCGATATGAAGCCGGTCATCATGGTCTCCGCCACGTTCTACCATGACGGCAGCGATACGGATTTCGGCAGCTCCGTCGCGGCGCTGCGGGCATACCACAGCGACTTTGAAAACGCGCTCATGCCTGCTGTCGAGGGCAAATACCACACCTACGCCCGATCCACCTCGCCGGAGGACCTGAAAGCCTCCCGCGACCACCGCGCCTTCGGCGGGTTCTCCCTCGGCTCGGTGACGACGTGGCTCCAGTTCTGTTATGACTACGACTATATCCACTTTTTCGCGCCCATGAGCGGTTCGTCGTGGTACTACGGCGGCTACGGCAACTTCCAGATCGAGCGGAACGTGGACTTCATCGAGCAACTGGTCAGGGAGCAGAACCTGGACGAGCGCGGCTACTTCATCTATCACGCTGTGGGTACGAACGACGCGGTAAAGAGCCAGTCCATCGACATGGCCGACGAGATGCTGTCGCGGGACACATTCACGCCGGAGCACTATGTGTTCTATCAGAAGGACGGCGGGTACCACGACATGAACGCGGTGCAGGAATACCTCTACAACGCCCTGCCGCTGTTCTTCCCCGCAGACAACACAAAGAAAACCGTGGAACCGTTCACGACCAATACCAAGCTGAGCGAGGTCACAAGCGACCCAGCCTTTGGCGACTTTGGTCGGCTGCTCCTGCCGGTGAACAGCGGCTACTACAGCGGCGATACGCTGGGCGATCTGCGGCTCACGTGGTACAGCAACATCGACCCGAACAAGAGCGTCGAGGTGGTCAACACGCTGCGGGAGCGCGCGTTGTCGGGCGAAACCGTCTTCTACGACATTTACACCGACGCGGAAAAGGCGGCAGACCCCGCCAAGCGGAACACGGGGCTGTTCTTCTTCAAGGGCGACGAGGGCGCACCGTTCGCCGTCTGCAACGCGGGCGGCGGGTTCGCCTACGTCGGTGCGATGCACGACAGCTTTCCCCACGCATTGGAGCTTTCCAAGATGGGCTACAATGCCTTCGCCCTGATCTATCGCCCCGGCTGGGACACGGCGATGGAGGACTTGGGCCGTGCGATCACGTTCATCGAGGACAACGCGGACGCGCTGGGCGTCGCGCGGGAGGGCTACTCCCTCTGGGGCGGCAGCGCGGGTGCGCGAATGGCGGCGACGCTGGGAAACGCGGACGAGCTTGCCTATTACACGGGCAGAAGCGACATCCCTCAAGCGGCGGCAGTCGTCATGCAGTATACGGGTCACAGCGAAACCTCCCAAAGCGACGCGCCGACCTACGCCTGCTGCGGCACCTCGGACGGCATCGCCAACTGGCGCACGATGCAAAGCAGGCTGAACACGCTGACAAATCGCTACGGCATCCCCACCGAGTTCCATAGCTATAGCGGTTTATCCCACGGCTTCGGCCTCGGCACAGACACCGTCGCGGAGGGCTGGATCAACGACGCGGCGGCGTTTTGGGAAACAAGCCGATAAAACGCTATAACTTGAGCGCATAGCGCTATGCGTAATCGGCATTGTACTTTTTTGATTTGTTCCTGTATCATAACAGGCAAGTAAAGAACGAATTGGAGGTACAGAACATGGCTAAGAACTTGGTGCTTTACTTCTCGGTTTACGGCACGGCAAAGAAAACAGCGGAGGAGATCGCGCGCCAGACGGGCGCGGACCTTGTAGAGATCGAGCCGGTCACGCCCTACGACAGCGACCGCGGCCACTATAACGCGCTGGCAAAGCTGGCGAAGAAGGAACACGATGAGGATGCACGTCCGGCCATCAAGAATGAGATCAACATCGAGCCTTACGATAACATCTTCATCGGCTATCCCATGTGGTGGTACACCTTCCCGATGATCCTCTACACGCTGTTCGACCGGTACGATTTCAGCGGCAAGACGATCATACCGTTCAACACTCACATGGGCAGCGGCGACGGCGGGACGTATGAGACCATTGCGGAGCTGGAGCCGAACGCAAAGCTGCTGACGGGCCTTCCCGTTGAGATGCACGAAGCGGAGGCCGGACAGAGCACCGCCATTGAAAAGTGGCTCAAGGATATCGGTATCCTTTAAG